>NVVY01000051.1 GCA_002749135.1 Alphaproteobacteria bacterium
GGAAAAACACCGGAGAAAAAGAAAATTCAATTAGACAACAGTATACTGTTATTTATTTAGGGGTCTCAGACATCTATTCCTAAAATAGTATACTGTCCCCATTTTTTCCCCATTTTTTCCCATTTTTTCCTCATTTTTTCAATAGTATACTGTCCCCATTTTCTCCTTTATAATAAAATGGAAATAACAAGACTAAGAACAGCAATAACAAGCGACCCGATCGCAATCCAGTTTGAACGCTTAGATTGCATCAATACTTTTTCTACCGAACGTCTACGTTCTTCCGCAAGCACCATTTCACGATAATCTGGATCACCGATGCCGCCTTGAAGTTCCACGAGTTCTTTATCGCTAATTTTTGACAATTCATCCACTAATGACATAACCAATAGATATACCAAAAATATTCTAAAAGCAAGAATCCACCATCAACACTGAATAGGCAAAAATAAAATCAATGGTGTCAGAGTCATTTGATCTCTTAATCTGCTTTCCTGAACCCCTGAGCCACAAGATAGGTTTCTGCTGATTGGGCGCGGCTGGCGGGGGGTTTGAAGTGGCGGACCGATTTGAAACAGCTTTTCATCTCTGCCAGCATATCCTGATCGGCCCCGCCCCGGAATACCTTGGTCACGAAAATGCCGCCCTCGCCCAATGTCTTTTTGGCGAAGTCAAAGGCCAGTTCCACCAGCGCCAACGTGCGGATATGGTCGGTCTGTTGGTGTCCGGTGGTCGCCGCCGCCATATCGCTCATCACCAGATCAACAGGGTCCCCCGCCAACAGCTCAAACAACTTTTCCTCTGCCGCATCCGTAGTGAAATCCATTTGCAGGAAAGTCGCCCCGTTAAGGGGGGGCACTTCCAACAGGTCAATACCCACCACACGGACTTTCCTGCCTGCTTTTTTCAGGGCCACCTGTGTCCAGCCGCCGGGGGCCGAACCCAGATCAACAATGGTTCTTGCCTGACGCAGAAAGGAAAATTTCTCGTCCAGTTCCAATAGCTTATAGGCCGACCGCGCCCGGTAACCATCCCGGTGGGCCGCGTCAACATAAGGATCGTTCAATTGCCGTTGCAACCAGCGCACCGAAGAAATCTTGCGCCCCCGCGATGTCTTGACCCGGAATTTCTCGCCCCGTGTCAGGCCCCGCGGATCGGTCTTTCTCTCCTTGCCGGTCCGGGTTAATTTTGGTCGCTTAATCATTTTATCTGCGCTCCCCCATTGGCCCTGCCGCTGTTATTACGGTTTCTGCGGCGACGGTGGTTGTTTTTCCGGCGTTTATGCTTGTCCATCATGTCCAGCAGCATGCCCTCGCGGATGCCCCGGTCGGCAACGCTGATTTCCGCAATGGGCCACAGGTCCATAATGGTTTCCAGAATGGCGCAGCCCGCCACCACAAGGTCCGCCCGGTCCTGCCCAATGCTTTTCAGGGCCACCCGTTCCTCATAATTCAGCACAGATAATATATTGCACAGATCGCGGATATGGGACGCGCGGATCAAAGCCCCGTCAACCCTTGCCCGGTCATACGTCTCAAGCTCCATATGCATGGCGGTCAGGGTTGTGATGGTGCCAGACGTGCCCAGCAATTGCACCTTGCCCGCCCGCACCAGATCCTGCATATCGTTTTTCTGCTCAAAAGACGTGATCGCCGAGGCGATGCTTTGGCGCATCTCGGCATAGGCCCGGCCCGTGATCGTTTCCTGCGTGCCGTATTTTTCCGACAGGTTAACCACCCCAAAGGGGACAGAGGTCCAGTCGATAATTTCCGGCGCGCCGCCGCGCATTATCCTTATCCAGATAAGCTCCGTACTGCCGCCGCCAATATCAAAGACGATGGCATGGGAATATTCCTGCTTCAACAGGGCCTTGCAACCCATAACCGCCAGCCGGGCTTCTTCTGCCGGGTCGATGATATTGAGCTTGATACGCACCTCTTTTTCGACCCGTTCGATGAATTCATCGCAATTGCTGGCCTCGCGGCAGGCTTGCGTCGCCACATTGCGCATATGGGTCGCCCCGCGCCGTTTTATTTTGGCCACACAAATGTCAAGGGCCTCTATGGTCCGGTCAATGGCCGCCTGGGACAAGGCCCCGTTACGGCTTAAGCCCTCCCCCAGTCGCACGACCCGGGAAAAGCTGTCAATGACCTGAAAACCGTTCGCCGTTTGCCGCGCCACCAACAAGCGGCAGTTGTTGGTGCCAAGGTCTATGGCGCTGTAAATATTTTTTGATACCGGCTTTTGGCTTTTTTTCTTGTGTTTAATATACATGATGTATTTTTATATAATGCAAAGGGACCAAGTACCAACCAAAAAACCCAAAAATATTACTGGACCTGCCCTTAAATATGCTTATATAAGGGCCGCATCAGCGTTACGCACCTGATCCGGAGTAGTTTAATGGTAGAACTATGGACTCTGACTCCATCAATAGTGGTTCGAATCCACTCTCCGGATCCATCCCATGAAGATTATTTTTATAATTTTGCCTCTTTAGCTAAATCTAAAATGATGTATAAAGATGCTATAAAGGGAAAAATATATCCATATATAGGGAAAATAAATGACTTCTACAGATGATTCTGACGCCAAGTCAGAAAAGGGCAATTTCTGGTTCAGAATACCACTTTGGAAACGCATTATAGCGGCCTTGATTTTAGGGGCTATCGTCGGCAGCCTGTGGGGTGACGGAGCGGCCAACATCAAATGGATCGGCGATATATTCATTCGCCTGATCCGCATGGTTGTTGTGCCTCTGGTATTTGTGACACTTGTTTCCGGTATCGTCGCCATGGGAGACCCTAAAAAACTGGGTTCAATCGGCATTAAAACCATGGCGCTTTATCTTGGAACAACGGCGATAGCGATTGTCATTGGCCTTGTTCTGGCAACGATCATTCAGCCCGGTGTGGGCATAGATATGATGGGCGCAACAGCAGAAACCCTGGCCCCTGTCATGCCGCTGGCAGAACGGCTAGTGGGCATTATACCCATAAACCCCGTTGCCGCGCTGGCAAACGGTGATATTCTGGCGGTGATATTCTTTGCTATTATCTTCGGGTCCGGGATCATGCTCGCGGGCGAAAAGGGTAAATTCGTCGCCGATGTTATGGACAGCGCGACGGAAGTCATGTTGAAAATCATCCATATGATTATGGAAGTGGCCCCTTTTGGCGTCTTTGCCCTGATCGCGGCGACCACCGGGGCAAAGGGCATTAATGCGCTGGCCGATGTTGTCCCGCTGGCCATAACCCTCACCATCAGCTTTATCCTTCATATAGTGATCACCCATGGCGGCATCATAAAATTCATGCTTAAATTGCCGGTAACGCGATTTTTCAAGGACATCATAGATGCCCAGCTTATCGCATTCTCCACCTCATCAAGCAGTGCCACCATGCCCGTGACAATGGCGGTTGCCGAAGAGAATCTGGGCATCAAGACCCCTGTTGCCTCCAGTGTTATCCCACTTGGCGCGACCATCAATATGGATGGAACAGGGCTTTATGTGGGGGTGGTGACAATTTTTACCGCGCAGTCCCTCGGCATTGATCTTACCCTCGTGGATTATGGCCTGATCGCCCTTACCACAACCCTTGTCTCCATTGGAACCGCCGCCGTGCCAAGCGCAAGCCTCTTTCTGCTTGCCGCCGTATTGGGCGTGATCGGGGTCAGYGCGGAGCAAACGGCGCTGGTGGTGGGYTTCCTWCTGCCCTTTGATCGTCCTCTCGATATGATGCGAACAGTGGTAAATGTGACCGGTGATCTATCCGTCGCGACAGCCGTGGCTAAATTTGAGGGCGAGTTYGAYGAAGAAGTCTTCAGRCGTGATCCYAARGTTTAAACCCTCGGCAGAATAGGCAARSCTRYMSYCGAACGGCCATAATATTTTTTATTTGTTTACGTCATAGGGCTTTTTTTTGTACAAGAAGCTCGGAAATAACGGCARCAAAGAAAACCTGATGTTTTATCTGATCGATAATTATGACAGCTTTACCTATAACCTGTTTCACTATCTGGGTGAAATCGGGGTAGAAACTCAGGTYGTGCGCAATGATGCCATCACGGTTGAACAGATTTTAACCGAAAAGGCGTCCGGCGATATTGAGGGCGTSATCCTGTCCCCCGGYCCCTGCACNCCCNAATGAGGCCGGYATCTGTCTTGACCTGATCAAACAAGCGSRTGGMAAYCTGCCCATTCTYGGSGTTTGYCTCGGCCATCARTCCATTGGCCAGATTTATGGCGGYGAGGTYATCCRYGCGCCMTAYCTGATGCATGGCAAGGTCAGYGATATACATCATAAGGGTCWGACAATCTTCAAGGGCTTTGACAGCCCGTTYCGGGCCACCCGCTATCATTCCYTGATTGTMGRSCGGGAYAGCYTGCCGAAYTGYCTTGAKATTACAGCGCAAACGSAAGACGGGYTGATYATGGGGCTGTCCCATAAAGACCAYCCGGTTCAYGGCGTCCAATTYCATCCGGAAAGYATYGAATCCGAAAACGGCCATGACCTGTTGAAAAATTTCATCGAAATCGCCAGAAAGTTTAATCAGCCATGAGCCCCGATTTCAAAACGCTTATCCATAAAATCGCCTCYGGSSAAACYYTGRRCCAGCAGGAAGCCCGGAGTGCCTTTAATTACATGATGAGCGGGGATGCCACCGGGGCACAGATCGGGGCGTTCCTCATGGGGCTGCGCCTKCGCGGCGAAACCATCGCGGAAATCACCGGYGCCGCCGARGCCATGCGCGCCAAGGCYCATTTYATCAMGGCNCCCGRNCAATGCGGTTGATACCTGCGGCACYGGYGGTGAYGGYGCCCATACCTATAAYATCTCCACGGCGGCGGCCATTGTRCTGGCGGCCTGCGGCGTCAGTGTGGCCAAGCATGGYAACCGGGCYATMTCCTCCAAATCCGGCTCCGCCGATGTKCTGGAAACYCTGGGCATYAATATTGAGGCCCCCATGGASATCGTGGAAAAATGCCTCAAAGATATTGGCATCGGCTTTATGATGGCCACCCGTCACCATAGCGCCATGCGCCATGTGGGCCCTTCGCGGACCTCTCTTGGCACCCGGACCATTTTCAACCTGCTTGGCCCCCTGTCCAACCCCGCCSGRGCCAAATATCAGGTGATCGGTGTTTTTGACAGGAAATGGACCGCACCATTGGCCGAAGTTTTGGGCAATCTGGGCTCGAAAAGAGTCTGGGTGGTTCACGGGGCCGATGGCCTTGATGAGCTAAGCATTTCCGGTCCGTCTTTCGTATCCGAATTTAAGGGCGGCAAGGTTACCTCTTTTGAAGTCACCCCGGAAGATGCCGGACTGCCCCGCCATGGCCTGCCTGAAATTCGCGGCGGTGATGCGGCCCATAATGCCCGCGCCCTGACAGATATKTTRMASGGYRCRCAAAATGCCTATCGCCAGATTGTCCTGCTCAATTGCGCGGCGGCYYTGYTGGTCGCCGGAAAAGCGGCKGAYCTGAAACAGGGGGCMRWACTTGCRGCASAGGCCATCGACARCGGCAAGGCTCTTGAAAAACTCAMCCACTGGGTCAAAATGTCACATGGCTAATATTCTGGATAATATYGCCGCYGACAAGCGCGRTCATGTGGCGGCCTGTAAAAAACGCACAAGTCTTGCCGATCTGGACAGRCAAGCCAAAGCTGCCCCGCCYGTGCGCGGTTTTGCGRACAGYYTRYAYCGCRCRCAAMAAGCAGGCCGCTTTGGYCTGATCACGGAAATCAAAAAAGCCAGCCCCAGCAAAGGCTTAATCCGCCCKGACTTTGACCCGCCTGCCCTAGCTCGGGCTTACGCGGACGGCGGGGCCAGTTGCCTGTCRGTGCTGACGGATGTTCCCTATTTTCAGGGCTGTGACGATTATCTGATTGCCGCCCGYGCGGCCTGYGCAYTGCCGGTTCTGCGCAAGGATTTTATGATTGACCCCTATCAGGTGGTAGAAGCCCGGGCCATGGGCGCGGATTGTATCCTGCTGATCATGGCCATGCTGGACATAGAACAGGCGCGCGAGCTGGAACAGACCGCGCTGGACTATGGCCTAGACGTTCTGATCGAAAGCCATAATGCGGTGGAGATGGAGCGGGCGCTTGACATGAAAAGCCCGCTTATGGGTATGAATAACCGTAATTTAAAGACTTTTGAGGTTTCACTGGACGTTACGATACAGCTTGCCAAAATGGCTGGGCAGGATAAAATGCTGATCAGTGAAAGCGGTATCTATAGCCCCGATGACCTGAGCATGTTACAGGACAAGGCCGGGATCAACAGCTTCCTGATCGGTGAATCCCTCATGCGGCAGGATGATGTGGCCGAGGCCACCCGCRAATTGATTGGAGAATAGAATGTCAAAACTGACCCATCTGGATGCACAGGGCAAGGCGAGTATGGTTGACGTTTCCCTGAAGGCCGAAACCCACCGCCGGGCCGATGCCCGTGGCCGGATCACCATGGCCCCGGAAACGCTGGCCCTGATCGCGGAGGGCGGCGTTAAAAAAGGCGATGTCTTTTCCGTGGCCCGGCTGGCGGGTATTATGGCAGCCAAGAAATGTGCCGACCTGATCCCCCTGTGCCATCCCCTGCCCCTGCAAAATATACAGGTTGAGCTGGAATGTAATGAGGCAGACAGCAGCGTTGACATATTCGCCACCGCCAATCTCTATGGCCGCACCGGTATTGAGATGGAGGCCCTCTGCGCCGTATCCCTCGCCGCCCTGACCATCTATGATATGTGCAAGGCCGTGGACCGGAGCATGAAGATCGGCRACATCCGGCTAACCCATAAGTCCGGCGGCAAGTCCGGTGAATTTAATGCAGATTAAGGAAAAACTCTATGTCTCTGATGCCCGTTGATCAAGCCCTTGAGATTATATCTCGGCAATTCCGCCCCCTRGAGGCYGAGGATATTCCGCTGGCTCAGGCTCTAGGCCGGACCACAGCCTGTGACCATTTCGCCGCCGTGACCCAGCCGCCCTTCAATGCGTCCGCCATGGATGGTTAYGCCATGCGGGCCGTGGATGTGGCCCAATGCCCCGTGGAACTCGCCGTTACCGGTGAGGTCGCCGCCGGAAAGGCCTATAACGGTGAGGTTACCCCCGGCACCAYCGTCCGCATCTTTACCGGCGGCCCTGTGCCAAAGGGCGCAGACACCGTCATTATGCAGGAAAATACCGACCGCCTGTCAGAAGATACCGTCCGCATCAACATCGGGGCYGAAAAAGGCCGCAATATCCGCCCGGCAGGCAATGATTTYGCCAARGATCAAAAGCTGGTCACRGCGGGGKCYGTYCTCACMTCCCGYCAYATCGGCATGATGGCGGCGGCCAATATTGCCRCAGTTAGCGTGTACCGCAAGCCACGTATTGCCCTGCTGTCCACCGGGGACGAATTGGTCAATGTGGGCGAAGATGTGGGGCCGGATCARATTATCAATTCCAATAATCTGCTCATGTCCACATTGGTYATTGAAAATGGCGGYGAGCCCRTWGACCTTGGCATTGCCCGTGAYAATGTGGCYTCACTGGAAGAAAAAATYRYCCTGCTCMGRGAYACRRAAAADGTGGATATGTTCATYACYATTGGCGGSGCATCGGTCGGYGACCATGAYCTRATTCARAAAGTTCTSGGCCAGCATGGSCTGAAGGTTGCCTTCTGGAAGATTGCCATCCGGCCCGGCAAGCCGATGATCTTTGGCGAATTTAACGATGGTCCCATGATCGGCCTGCCCGGYAATCCGGCCTCTGCCTTYGTCTGYGCCATCAATTTCATGGTYCCKGCCCTCCATATCATGCTGGGGCGTGCGGCCATCGGWGCCCCCACATCCTATGCCTTCGTTGATCATGATTTGCCGGAGAATGGCAGTCGGCAGGAYTATATGCGCGCSCAATATWKKGAAAATGACCGGGGTGAGAAAATCGTCACCACCACCCCCARACARGACAGCGCAAAACTCAGCACTTTGGCCAATGCCGATTGCCTGTTGATCCGCGCGCCGAACGCCCCTGCTATCACCAAAGGTACCCAGGTGAAAATTATGCTCCTGCGCCCTTGACAAAAGAATATAAATAGAACATAAATAGGACAAAGAGTGATTTGTTCGATCAGGAGGCCTATATATGCTTACCAAAAAGCAACGTGATTTATTGCTGTTCATCCATGAAAAACTTCAGGARAACGGYATTGCRCCGTCMTTTGAYGAGATGAARGATGCCCTGAACCTGAAATCAAAATCRGGTATTCATCGGCTSATCGGCGCGTTGGAGGAGCGGCAATTCATCCGCCGCCTRCCCAACCGGGCCCGGGCTCTGGAAATYYTGCGSCTGCCTGATAATGAGGAAAATACCCAGCCGGGYAATCTGTTCAAACCGGATTTTGGCCGTACGGAAACGGCGAACGCGCCTTCCGACCCTCAAACGGTTGACATTCCCCTTCATGGCCGCATCGCCGCCGGCACACCTATTGAGGCTCTGGAACAGTTTGAGAATATTCCGGTGCCCATATCCATGATTGGCGGCGGCAGCCATTACGCCCTCGAAATTGATGGTGATTCCATGGTGGGGGCTGGCATATTGGACGGGGATACCATCGTGGTTCAGCGGTGCGATGTTGCCGAAAACGGGACCATCGTTGTCGCCTTGATTGATGAGCAGGAGGCCACTTTAAAAACACTGTACAAAAAAGGCCCGGACATCGCCCTTGAGCCCTCCAACCGGGATTATGACACCCAGACCTACCCCGCAAACCGCGTCCGCATACAGGGCCGCCTTGTGGGCTTGCTACGGCAATATTAAGGAAGTATTCTGTTTAGAACTCTCGTTTTTTGCTATATCGCCTACTCCACGGCCTGTCACCACGGCTTTCGGCAACGGTTTTTACGGTAATCCAGTCCCCGTTCTTATCGGGCAACCACAGGGCATGGCCCCCCTTGTGATAAAAATCCCATTTATCAATCACCAGTTTAGCCGATGGGCAGTCCACCTCTACCGGTACAAGGCTGATCACCAACTGCGCATTGCGGCAATCCTCGGTCAGGGCTAGTTCATCCTTGACCAGTGCGATTAATATATCGGTATTTTTATGGGCGGGACGATACAGACAACTGAGTTTATCGCAGGTCATCCAGCTTCCCGCCGTGTATTTCCGCCCGTTATAGTCCCATTTTTCAGCCTTTGCCTGCCCGGCCCGTTGAGCCCAGCGGGCGCGGGTCATACGGCCAGAGCGGAAACTGGACAGGCTGATTTCCGCATTGGCATTGCGCACCCCCACCAGCCGCCCACTGTTATCAATCAGAATATCCGGTTGGGCTGTGAAAAATGCCGCCGTGACGCCGAACGCAACCACAGGAAGCCCCAATAATTTCCATCTGGTGCGCCAGATCACAAACCATAACGCCCCCACAGCCATAATGACAAGAGATGCCAGCCCCATTGACGGAATAAGGCTGTAAGCCCCCGGTGCATGGGATACATTTTTGGCCACAAACATGATCACATCCAGCCCATATGACATGGGATAGAGGGCCAGCTCACCCAGACCAAAAGGGGCCAGAATTAAATAAGCCACAACACCGGGCATAACCCATGACGCCATCACCGGCATGGCCAGCAGATTTGCCAACAGGCCATATTGCACCAGCTTGTTAAAATGAAACAGGGCAAACGGCGCAATCGCCAATTCCGCCACCAATGTGGTAAACAGCATGGTGCCTATATACAGCCCCGCCTTCCCCGTCCATCCCCGGCTGTTACCGGATAATTTCACCCACCGCATATTGATCTTCTCATAGGCCGCGACCAATGCAATCACGGCGGCAAAGGACATCTGGAAGCTGACCGACAACAGGACTTCGGGCGTAAAGAGTAAAATCACCATGGCCGCAATGGCCACCAGGCGCAATGAGATAGCCTTACGGTCCGTCAGCACGCCCAGAAACAGGATGGAGACCATAATGAAGGCCCGAACGGTGGGTGTTGAGCCACCGCTTAAAAAAACATAGACCACCCCCGCCCCGATCGCGATTACGGCGGCCCATTTTTTTATGGGAAAATGCAACGTTAAATATTCGGACCGGGACAGCAAAAAACGGGAAAAGAAGAAAGCCGCGCCGCACAAAAGCCCCATGTGAAGCCCTGATATGGCCAGCAGATGCGCCAGCCCCGAATTGCGCATATTATCCGCAACCTCCGGCGATATACCGTCCCGCATCCCGGTAATCAAGGCCGCCGCCAGCCCACCGGCATCCCCCGCGATGGTGCGGCGTATATTTTCCGCCATCTCCCGCCGCTGGCGCGCGCCAAGGCCCTGCGCCGGCGGGCCTCTGCTCAGAATTTCAGGTTTGCCTATGCCATAACCCACGGCCCCTATTCCCTGAAACCAGATTTGCCGGGCATAATCAAAATCACCGGGCATGGTGGGCGGCGGCGGCGGCATCAGTCCGGCACGTATTCTAATCCTGTCCCCCGGATAGGGCAGTTGATCATATTTCTGAACCTTGATCCGAATTTTTTTGAGCGATATGGCACCCTGAATTTGGGGATTCTTGAGAATAATATGCAGTTTTCCATTATCATAATGACGGATATCCGAGACCAGGCCCGTGATCCAGCGCGGGGATAATTTCCTGGATAATACCGGCGTTGACAAATTCTGGCTTCGCATGGTTGCAACTGTGAAGCCACCTGCGGTCAGAAAAACCGCTATCAGGATCAAACGTATGAGAAAAAACCGCCAGAATACCAATAGCATCATGAGCAGAAAAAAACTGACCCCGCCAGCCAAAATCAGGCCTGGTTCAGCTGGCAAAGAAAAATATATCCCGATACCCACGGCAAAAAATACCGGAATCCACAGGATTAATCTGTCGTACTCCTGATAGAATATTAATTTTATCTTATCTATTACAGTCGCCCCTCACAATTCCTGAAATATAAAATATTTGTGAATTATTTTTGTATTTTACCACAACAGGCTTCCATTATTGGGATAATTTTGCTAAAAACCAACCAAGTTTAAGGACAACCGTTCTTACTGGCAAAGTTATTATTCCTCTGTGCGAACATAGCGTAATTGAAGTAGGATCATTCTCCGTATGATATAACGGGGTCGGTTTTGATGAACAAAGCTGCCCCAATGATAGGAGAATGACCCATGGATTTATTATACGCCGGACTTGATGTATCTGACAAGAAAACTCATATTTGCCTTGTTGACGGGACAGGCAAGGTTCGCTGGCAGGGGGTTTGTGCCACCGACCCGGAAGCTTTAAGCCGCCTGTTAAAGAAACGTGCTCCGTTTCTGGGCAAGGTGATTTTTGAAACCGGTGCCTTATCCTGCTTTTTATATCATGGGCTGCTTCGGCGGGGTCTTCCGGTCAGTTGTATCTGTGCCCGTCATGCCAAAGGGGTTCTGTCGACCCGGCTTAACAAGAGTGATGTGAATGACGCGGAGGGGCTGGCYCAACTGGCCCGTACGGGCTGGTACAAGACGGTTCATATCAAGGACAGGAATACCCATCTGGACCGGACATTTCTGCGGGTGCGTCATCAACTGGTTAAAAGCCATGCCGACATGCTCAACCAGTTGCGCGGGCTTTTGAAACTGTTTGGCCTGAAGCTGGGGCAAGTGACGACGCCGGGCAAGAGACATGAGCGGCTGTTTTATCTGTTTAAGCAGGAACCGGCTCTAGAACCAATGCTTATTCCCCTGATCACAGCCCTGGACGCCCTTGAACAGGAAATCTGCAAGCTGAACAAACGGATGAAGAAACGAACCGCCACCGACCCGGTCTGTCGTCGGCTGATGACCATTCCGGGGGTGGGGCCGATCGTTGCCCTGACGTTCAAGGCCAGCATCGAAGACCCGGCGAGATTTAAACATTCGCGCGATGTGGGGGCCTACGCGGGGCTGACACCGAAACGTTTCCAGTCCGGGGATATGGATGTGTCAGGTCATATCTCCAAACGGGGAGATCACCTGTTAAGGCGTGCTCTTTATGAAGCRGCCAACAGTGTTTTGGGGCGATTAAAGAARGATTGCGCCCTCAAAACATGGGGTCAAAGACTGGCCGAACAGAAAGGTCCCAAACGCGCCCGGGTCGCGGTCGCCCGCAAACTGGCGATCCTGATGCACAAACTATGGATCAGCGAACAGGATTTTGTCTGGCAAAAAGCTTAAAGCCTGCCCGCTTCCGCTTTTGCCCGGCAAAGGATGACCTCGTGTATACTGTCGTTACCAT
>NVVY01000052.1 GCA_002749135.1 Alphaproteobacteria bacterium
AGATTTAGAGAGAGTCCTAGTGCAACAGCAGACAGACTCTTGATAATATGTTTGTTCATGACAGAAGGGTATAGGTCAAAAGACATAGGCCACTGCAAAGAAAGCTGGCAATTATTTTGTGAAAAACTGGAGCAGCATTTCGACAGTGAAGAAAAAATAATGGCAAGTTTTAATTATGTTAAAGAGGAGCATAATAATTGCCATCAAAAGATATTGGGGCAAACACTGGCGGTTGGGAGGGATTGCGAAACGCTAGAGGATTGGCGGGGGTGTCTTTACCAGATACGGGATGAGATACTATCTCAAATACTAAGGCATGATTTACATTTTGCGGAACATTTAATTGGAATAGGCTACAACGAACATTAGGGGTTGCGATATTGCGGCAGACACAGTGATGATAGCTTGCGGCGGAAAAAATATGTGATAATTGACTTACGTCAAATGGATTAGAAAATATTTTGATTAGGCTTAGATACGGAACTAATTTTATACTGAAGGTTAATTGGGCAAGAATAAAATCAATAGTACAAAGGGCTTGTATTCGTATTTTCTTATATTTCAGCCAAGTACAATGCTTTTTTAAGCTGTAGAAAAATAATTTGAAAGCCGCTAAGGTAGAACTTGGCGGTTTTGCTTGTGTGAGTGCTTTTTATGAATAAATTAGAATTATCTTCTGCGTTTTTAATAAGGCATGACGTGATAGACGCGGAACATGCTGAGCTTGTCGATATACTGAATGATGCAATTGAAGGGTATAGGTCAAAAGATATACTCCGCTGTAAAGAAAGCTGGCAAATATTTGGTCAGGCATTGCGGCGACATTTTACGTCTGAAGAACAAATAATGGCGGATTTAGGATTTGATAATAAGGMACATCGRMTTCATCATCAAAAAATTATAGAACATATTAARGTTAMATGCGGGAAAAAYAAAACACTTRAAGACTGGAAAAATTGTCTTGTTGAGGTAGAGCATGACATTTTAACGACTATATTGAGAYATGAYCTAAAATTTKCGGAATATTTAATTGGWATYGGCTACAGTAAATATTAGYCAGCTGTTCCCCATCAGGGCTTATGGCCCTAAATAGTAGCATTTGATATTGRRGGGTTTTTGRTTCATCGTAATCATTATATGGAATGAAGATGAACCAAAAAATAAGCCAAAGCCTCCAATCGGCAAACACTAAAACTAGCCCATTTTATTTGACGATGGAGACCTAAAGAATGGCGCGAATTCGGTGATCAAGTTACAGATAATTTCCGCATAATATCACATCAAAACTTTCGGATTTCGCAGTGAGATGTGTATAAATATAAAAAACATCTAAATATTTYTAGATTTATATGAAAAACTCAGCATAACACAAAAATAAATGTTAAAAAAAATGCCCACTAACACACAGAGCRATAGTAATGACAATAATCAATGATATACGTGAAATATTAAGAACTACCCTKCAAATTGGTGACCGGGCAAATGACATTGAAAATGACACCCCTCTGCTGGGCAACATCCCAGAGCTGGATTCTATGGCCGTCGCGATGTTAATCACCGCACTGGAAGAACATTTCGATATTTTTGTGGATGATGATGACATCAGCGCCGAAACCTTTGAAACCTTCGGYAGCCTGTGCGATTTTGTGGAAGAAAAACKGGCCGAATAGGATCAATCCATGAAGCCTTTTTTTATCAACAGCCCGTCCGGCAATATTTTYGCCCTTTATCACACCCCACAAGAGGGAACCAAAGTGAAAAGAAATATTCTTTTCATTCCGCCCTTTGGTGAAGAATTAAACCGGTCACGCCATATGATAAACCGCCAGGCCCGCGTCTTTGCAAAGGCCGGATACGGCGTGTTAATTCTTGATYTATTTGGCACCGGCGACAGTGAAGGACAATATGARCAGGCCAATATATCTCTTTGGCAACAGGATATTATTGCCGCCTGCKCATGGCTGAAKAAWACTTCTGATACAGCCCCCCTGTTWTGGGCSATGCGTAGCGGCGCYTTGCTKGCRGCTGATCTGGTTCAAAAACACCCGAMCCTCACAAACCATATGATATTATGGTCACCCGTCATTAATGGCAAAAAATTTATCTCTCAATTTATGCGCATCAAGCTCGCCGCAGAGACCACCGGACAAAGATCCAGCTCACGCCTTACGCTCAAAGACTTATGGGCRAAACTGGACACCGGRGAAAATCTGGAAATTGCCGGATATWGTCTGTCACCARACCTTGCATATGGTTTATCCGCGCTGTCTTTGAATGAAATAMAATTGCCGCYGGGCTTAACCATTAGCTGGATCGAAACATCCCTGAATGATCCAGCGAGACCGTCACCTGCCTCTCAAAAAACCATTCAATCATGGATAGARTCCGGCACTAAGGTGACCAGCAAGGCCGTGAATGATGCCGCCTTTTGGACCCTKCAGGAACCGGAATGGGGCAATAATTATATTGACCAGACTCTGRCATTTCTGACAAGCCGCAATTGATAAAATCTGAAATGACGGYACAGAAAATGCTTCCCGGACGGCGAAAATAAGACGTATTCAGCCACGGGCAAGAATATTTTATCCCTGTCTGCGGGTGATTTTGGCAAAAAGTTTTGCTTTGTCCCCCGCTGTCAGGCAATAGMCAAGAATTGATRCAACATAAAGAACTATTAACAGAGGGACGCCAACAGCACTACCTGCCCCTTTCAAGAGGTCTATGGGAGACAGGGTGATGAACAGCTCAAAAATCACAATTGATCCCACGGCGGCCAATATTACTTTCAGCAGRCTCATTTGGAGCATATTAATACCCATTAACCGCCTGACGGTTATGACCCGGATTAAATTCATCAGGAAATAGATTGAGCATAAGGCTATGGCAATGCCTTCAACCCCCATATTCAAGCCTTTAACCAGAAATGCGGCTATTACGACATAAAACGGAACCATGATGATGGATATAACCGGGTTAAATATGGGRTAGCGGTATAAAATAGGCATATCCGTCATGCCAAAACCGCCATTAATGGTTTCGCCAATCATTAAGAAAAGCAGGACAGTGCCACTGGATACCAAAAGAGCTTTTTCCGTATCACCGCCGGCAATCAATYCCATGAAGGCCTCACCATAAAAAACGGCAATTACGACAAGTAAACATTGAACCATCAATGTCCATCTGCTGACCATCACCATTTGCCGTTCAACGACCTTATAATCTTTCTCCACAAGGTTTTTGGCCATAACCGGGGCAAGTATGGGGTAAAAGCTCTGATAAATCTTCTCGACCGAAGTGGCRATTTGCTGAGCCACATTGTAAATGCCCAATATCCCTTCGGCAAAAAAGAATTTTACCGTAAAAATATCCATGCGCATAAAGACCAGCAGGGCAAGGTCATGGAAGGCCGTTGGTGCCGAAAATTTTGATATGCGACAAATCATGGAAAAACTTGGCCGGGCCGCCAGAAAATTTCTAAGCGAGAATAATCTGGCACAGCCCCATAATGCGGTCGCAAAGGCGGCGAATATAGAGAATGAATAGGCKATAAGAAGGCCCGCCTCGCCAAAGCCCATATAATAGAGAAGCAACATACTGAACAGCAAGGCATAAGGCTCGATAAAGCTCCTGGCGATCATTTCATATTTCATGGTGCGAGATACTCTGGTCCCGGCAAGTATAATATCCACAGCGGAAATAATCAGAATGATCGGCACAAGCTTGATCAACCCCGGCACCATTTCCRGATAATCAAACCAGACCGCAAGCTGATCTGATGAGGCGATTATAAGCCCAATCATSAACAGGCCCACCGTCATAGAACAAATAAGGGCCGCAACGATCACTTCCTCTGACGTGTGACCCTGACGATAATCCTTATCCTGAATAAATTTAAACAGAGACCTCTTAAAGCCAAAAACYGCGAGGGCCGCACCCAATTCCACAATGGTAATGATAAATATATAACGGCCATAAAGCTCTTTACCAAAAAGAGCGATAACCAGTAGAATAAAAGGAAGCCGGGAGCTCAAGCGAATAATAAAGCCAAGAAAATTGACCCCTGCMCCCTTCACAATATCTTTCTTRTCTTTGTCTTCTGTTGGTGTCATTCATCTGGTATCTAAAAAAATTAAGGAAAGAAAAGCACAAATTTTTCTTCGTGCCAAGCAATGCTATCAGGTTAATTAATTCTGTTCAAATACTTATAGGTTCAAGAAACCTGTTTCAGCTTTTCTATCCGCGATTCATCCTCGACGTGTAGAAGTATGAAGTTTTCCAGACCTTTTTGATGGTGATGATACTCTATATCATATTTTTCTATCGGCAATATTTTTTCATCATACACAAAGAATGCAAGATAATCGTTACACTTTGCCCAATTAATCAGTTTTTCTATAGCCTGAGGTAAATGGCTGTTATTTGCCTCAACCAACAGGGCTGGCTTATATTTTTGTATAGTCAAAATCCCCCCCGCCAAAACGGACTGCTCGTGGCCCTCAACATCAATTTTAATAAAGCCAATGTCTTTCAGAGCCAAATCATCCAAACGGATTGTTTCTACTGTAAATTCATCCCAACCATCTGTTTTTTCAAATTCAAGTGGATTCTCAATTTCAATACTTGATCTTCCATAACAAGGATTCCCCGACTTATACAGCGGGGTTCTCATTGCAACCTGACCAATATTGTCAGAAAGCGCAAATGGCATAACATCAATATTATTTCTTCGAAATATCTTTGATAATGCATCACTCAATTCTTYAATAGGTTCAAAYGCRACAACCTTATTTGAATGATCATTTAACCTATAAGTATACATACCAAATTTTGCGCCTACATCCAGACTGGTCATATTTTTTTGGCACAAAAAATATAAAAACTTCATTTCAGRCTCTTCATTTACACGAATAAATTTACGAATTACAAATARYACTCKYGGAAAWWTTTTATATAGTATTTTGATAAGCATTATACATTAYCCTGAAAACGCCGAMGRAATTTAAAAACCACTTTATACTTATAATTTTTAAATGATAYGRTTTTTTGCCGGATATTCTTAAAGAACRTAAATGRTCATGCCCCTGTRAAAAMTTTATGACTATTCACCTATTGAACTGTCGGTTAGGTAGTGTACTAATATATTTAAGAAATTGGAAATAAAGAGGTCGTAACACATGTCATCAAATTCATATCCAAGCGACATTGAAATCGCGCGCGCTACCACTGCAAAGCCCATCGAAGAAATCGCCCGGAAAATTGGCATTCCCTCATCMGCGCTTATTCRTTACGGSAATGACAAGGCTAAGGTTACTTATGAGCATATAAACAGCTTGTCCGACAAACAAGATGGCAAGCTCATTCTGGTGACCGCCATTACCCCAACCCCGGCGGGYGAAGGCAAGACCACAACCACCGTTGGCCTTGGAGATGGATTGAACAGGATCGGCAAAAAAGCCATGATCTGTATCCGCGAGCCCTCCCTTGGCCCCTGTTTTGGTATGAAGGGCGGTGCCGCGGGCGGCGGCCATGCACAGGTCATCCCCATGGAGGACATCAATCTTCATTTTACCGGCGATTTTCATGCCATAAGTGCGGCCAATAACCTGCTGGCGGCCCTGATCGACAATCATGTCTATTGGGATAATAAAAGCGGCCTTGACACCCGCCGGATTACATGGCGGCGGGTCATGGATATGAATGATCGTTCCTTGCGCCAGATCACCACATCACAGGGCGGCGTTGCCAACGGCTATCCGCGTGAAGGCKGCTTTGACATCACCCCGGCCTCTGAGGTCATGGCCTGTTTCTGTCTGGCCAGYGAYCTAAAAGACYTGCGGCGGCGGTTGGCTAAAATTCTGGTGGGATTCACCCGGGACCGGACACCGGTTTATGCCCGCGATGTTATGGCCGACGGGCCCATGGTTACCCTGCTGAAAGATGCCATGATGCCCAATATTGTTCARACKCTGGAACATAACCCGGCCTTTATCCACGGCGGCCCCTTTGCCAATATTGCCCATGGCTGCAATACGGTAGTGGCCACCAAAACCGCCYTGAAAATGGTTGATTATGTGGTTACGGAGGCCGGATTTGGTGCYGACCTCGGGGCCGAGAAATTCTTTAACATCAAATGYCGWAAAGCCGGATTGAARCCRGAYGCYGCCGTCTTGGTCGCCACGGTACGCGCCCTGAAAATGCACGGCGGTGTTGGCAAAGCTGACCTWGGRACAGAAAATATTGCGGCGGTTCAAAAAGGGTTGGAAAATCTGAAACGTCACGGCGAGAATATTGCCAAATTCGGCGTMAAAACCGTGGTGGCCATAAATCGCTTCCCCACGGATACAGACGCKGAAATCAAATGCGTTGTCGATGAATGTGCCAARTTGGGWATCACCGCAATTGAGGCCACCCATTGGGCCAATGGCGGCGCGGGGRCTRCTGATCTGGCMCAATATGTGGTTGATATGGTGGACGGGCAGGAAAGCAATTTCCATACCCTCTATAATGATGACATATCACTCTGGACAAAAATACAGACGGTTGCCCAGGAAATTTACGGTGCCACGGAAGTCGTGGCTGACCAGAAARTCCGTGACCAGATAAAGCAATTTCAGGATCAGGGCGTTGGCCATTACCCGGTATGCATGGCCAAAACTCAATATAGTTTCTCAACTGACCCCAATCTGAAAGGCACCCCAAAGGATCACGTGGTTCCCATCCGGGAAGTGCGACTGTCCAACGGCGCAGARTTCCTGCTGGTGGTCTGCGGCGACATAATGACCATGCCCGGCCTGCCCCGCACCCCYGCCGCCAATCAAATTGAGGTTGATGAAGATGGCTTGATTCAGGGGTTATTTTAATCCTCTAATGTACATCCTTGTTTGGTAAATAAGTAAAAACTTCTTCCAGAGGTTTTCCGAAYACCTCYGCTATCCGAAAGGCCAGTTCAAGGGACGGTGAATATTTTCTGGCTTCCAGCGCCAGAATGGTCTGGCGGGTTACATCGGCCCTTCTGGCCAGTTCCGCCTGACTCATCTCATCATTCTCAAAGCGTAATCGCCTGATATTATTRGTAATCATCGGTCAATATCCCCGACGATAATAAAATAATTTTGTYGCATCTTTGAAAAATTCCGCCAGCGTTAATGACAGYAGTAAATAAATCACAATTTGCAAACTGGTCARATCCTCATACTGAAAATTAAACAATCTKATYGTCAACTCATTCAATATAATATGACCAATAAAGATGGATACCGCTGTCAACATCACAGCATAACCGACAAGATATGAKCGGGCCTCAAATTGGTAATCCCTTTCGTCTTTCTTCTCAGCCTTCCCCGCATCAAGCAACCAGTAAATTACAATACTGCCCACAATAGCAATTACGATCACAGACCCGATAAGAGATGAAATYTCATCCACATTGGCYKCCATTCCYCCKTYCATGGCAAAAACTTYCRGGAAGAAATATAGAGCAATGATTACGTCCAGTAGCACTTTACTCCACARGCTTTTTTCCCGRTTRGACATATCCTGTAAAAACATTACATYTCTTTCAATTTGTTAAAGTTGAGAAAGATGTAATGTAAATCTAACTATATGTAAAGTATTTTTTACATTAAGTATGATTTTTTTTACTTKWWATRTCSTCWTCCAATATGGCCCAKCGTTCATGGTCCCGCCATTTTCCGCCAATTTTCAGATATTTGGGGCTAAAGCCTTCCCGCCGGAATCCGATATTTTTAACAAAATTCAGGGATGGAATATTGTCCGGCTGGATATTGGCTTCTATCCTGTGCAGCCCTAAATCAACCGCCGCATAATCAAGGGCGAGACGCATGCCTTCTGTCATATGCCCCCGGCCCGYATAATCCTKATCMCCRTAATARCCAAGGCTTGCCGAGCTTATGGCCCCCARCARAATATTATTGATATTRATSACACCGACCAGATTATCGGTGTCATTCTCAAAGACAAAGAAACCYTGYGTCACYCCCCGCTTTATACGGGTCARATATTGATCAAAATARCTCAGGTCAAAGGAATGATAGACCCAYGGTTTGTGATAGYCCTCATTACGCCKGATAAAMTYYWGATAAGYRYGYTTRTWTTGYAKRATSGGTGCCGAAATATAAACCAGCCTGCCCACGCGCARGGGCGATTTGCGCGGGGACAGAATTCTCAAGAGAATTTATTGGTGGTCGGAAAGCCATGAGGCGGCATACGCCCRACGGCCCCGCGCCGACCAATCCATGTGGTCAGRTCTGTTTCCGTGCGCATCTTGCCGCCCTTCATGGGCCAACTCAAGCCAYTCYCKGCATTGAAGGAAATTATATCSCCCATATGCGCGCCCTTGTATTTTTGCAGGATCGCCCCCCGCCCCCGGTTCATCTGGGGCATCTGATCCAATGGAAAGACCAGCATTTTCCGGTTAGTGCCGATGATGGCCACATGATTGTCCCCATCTTCGATAATACGGCAAACGGCCACTTTGTTCTTGCCGTCCTCAACATTCATCACCTGCTTGCCATTCTTCGTGCTGGCGATAACATTATCACTTTCCAGCATAAAGCCCCGTCCGGCGATAGAGGAAATCATGATTTTCTTGCCCGGTTGATGAACAAACAAGGTCATGATTTCTTCCTCATTAGGCAGGTCAATCATCAGCCGCACCGGCTCCCCATGGCCGCGCCCACCCGGCAGCTTGTCACAGCCAAGGGTATAGAAACGCCCGTTGCTGGCCACAAGAATGACTTTATCGGTGGTATAGGCGGTAAAGCCGAATTTTGGCTTGTCCCCGTCCTTATATTTGATCTTGTCGTCGATGGCCACATGGCCCTTCATGGCCCGGACCCAGCCTTTATCAGAACAGATCACCGTAATCGGCTCTTTTTCAATCATGGCTTCTACTGGAATTATATCAATCACAGGCGCATCGGCAAAGGTCGAACGGCGCGCGCCAAGCGCGGTCTTCTGGCCGAATTTCTTGCGGGTTTCGCGGGTTTCCTCGGCGATTCTCTCCCAGCGCATATCTTCACTGGCCAGCAATTCCAGCAATCCGGTTTTTTCGACCTCCAGCGCGGAAAACTCGGTCCGGATTTCTACTTCCTCCAGCTTGCGCAGGGACCGCAGACGCATATTCAAGATAGCCTCCGCCTGCACATCTGTCAGACTAAAGGCCTTCATCAGGAACGGTTTAACCTCATCTTCCTCACGGATAATGCGGATCACCTCATCCAGATTGAGATAGGCAATCAGATAACCGCCCAAGACTTCCAGACGATGTTCAATCTTGCCAAGGCGGAATTTGGACCGGCGTACCAGAACCACCTGCCGATGATCCAGAAAGGCCTGTAATACTTCACGCAGGGACATGACGCGCGGCAACCGCCCGCCCTCCAGCACATTCATGTTGAGCGATATGCGGGTTTCAAGATCGGTTAGCCGAAACAGGCTTTCCATGAGCACTTCCGGCTCCACCGTCCGGGAGCGCGGCTCCAGAACGATGCGAATATCCTCACTGGATTCGTCCAGAATATCGGCCAATATGGGCAGTTTCTTCTGAAACATCAGGTCGGCGATCCGTTCGATCAGCTTTGATTTCTGAACCTGGTAAGGGATTTCGGTAACCACGATCTGATACATGCCGCGCCCCACATCCTCAATCTCCCATTTGGACCGCAGGCGGAAACTTCCCCGCCCGGTTTCATAAGATTTTATGATACTTTCCCGTGGCTCCACAATGGTGCCGCCGGTGGGGAAATCAGGCCCGTTAACAAAAGTCACCAGCTTTTCCATAGACGCATTTGGATATTTAATCAGATGCAGCAGCGCATTACACAGCTCGCCCGCATTATGGGGCGGAATGTTGGTTGCCATGCCCACCGCAATGCCGCTGGACCCGTTGGCCAGAAGATTCGGGAAATTGGCCGGCATCACCACCGGTTCCTCTTCCTCGCCATCATAAGTCTCGCGCAAATCAACCGCGTCCTGATCCAGCCCCTCCATCAAGGCGGTGGCGACAGCGGTCATCCGGGCCTCGGTATAGCGCATGGCGGCGGCATTATCGCCGTCAATATTGCCAAAATTCCCCTGACCATCCACCAGAGGATAACGCACGGCGAATTCCTGGGCCAGCCGCACCATGGCATCATAGACCGACTGGTCGCCGTGGGGGTGATATTTACCGATCACATCGCCGACCACGCGGGCGCATTTCTTGAACCCCGTTTCCGGGTTAAGTTTCAGATGCCGCATGGCGAACAACAGCCGCCGATGCACCGGCTTCAACCCGTCGCGCACATCGGGCAATGACCGGGACATAATGGTGGACAGGGCATAGGACAGGTAACGGTCCCCTAGCGTATCGCTTAGGGGAACATCCTGAATATTATCATTAGATGTTGGATTCTCATTCATGGGCCGACTATAGCAAAAAAAACTGTGCGCACCACAAGATATGGCCGCTCACATGATTTTTTTTGCTAATATTACAGCATATGCATGATACTGTTATACAAGAGGAAGGCCCCGGCCAGCAAAAGGCTGAGATAAGTCAGAATAGCCCCGACGAAGCGCCCGTTTACGGCTTTCAGAACGCCGGTCATGCCCATGGCATGAAACAAGCGCCCGGCAACGGTGGCAATGCCGAATATATGAATAATGACAGGCCGATGCTCCTGAATCTCAATTATGGCCATAAGCAGGATCATCATGGGGACAAATTCAATAAAATTACCGAAAGCCCGGCTTCTCTTTTCCATGATGGCATCATCCCCAGTCCCCAGACTAATCTTGGCCTCGCGCCGCCGCGCCGAAGTTTTATACGCCAGAAAAACCATAATCAGGGCCAATATCCCCGCATATAAAGCTGTGATCTGTAACATTTTGTATCCCTTGTATATTCGGAATCCTTAATTTTCCGAAAAACGTCTTGACGATTTATAGCGGATAGATTCTACAGTGTCCATGATGATCGCGGCACATAACTTTGTAGACTAGTGCCGCGATTCAGCTAAATAGCCGGGTATAGATGCCTGAGTTTAACGCGCGCGGTTTGGTCTGACAAGGGCAGGAATCTATCTGGTCGATAATTAAAGCTGTTCCCTCTGAGATAAGTTTATCTTTATTTTTACATATATTATCACATATAATCAATATTATGCACTACTTGGAACCACACACCAAGAGGCTAGGTGATACAGGAAAATAATACTTAAGTCATAATGAATGGCATAATGGTTATTATTTCTGATGGAGCCTAAATGGGACTGAAGTAGATATGGAGCTATTTTCAACAAAGTCATTACCGCCGAATTTACGACTAGAGTATTGGAATGACGCTATTAGTGACGCCTTCACTGGTCTCGTGACTGACTTTATCGACGATGGTCATTTTCAGGCAGAACTAATGTCTATGCCGCTTGGTGATTTGACCTATGCGCGGGTTAAAACGACCAGTTCAAAAGTATCCCATACAATGCATCACGCCTCGAAATCCAAAGAAAAAGTATTTCTTTTACATTTACAGCTTGCCAATGGAAGTCTGAATTCGCAAAAGGGAAACGAAGTCTTTTTAAAGGAAGGCGATTTCACGCTTGTGGATAGTGAATCACCGTATCGCGTTGAGTTTGATGATCCAATTTCCATGGGTGTCATGCGTATACCTTATGACTCCTTACGGGAAAGAATTCCCAACCCAGATGATATTGTGGGCCATAAATTTTCCGGCAGTAATAATATAAGCGGATTACTGTCTCAAATGCTGCGAGGTTTCTGGAAACAGAAAAATATTATCAATAGACTCGATTCGCAATAGCAAATAATTAACCGGACGCATTTATTTCTACGGCCTGATTTTAAACTGTTTTCAAATTGATGTTTGCCAAGGCCCCTA
>NVVY01000053.1 GCA_002749135.1 Alphaproteobacteria bacterium
ACTGCGGTATTGGCATGGTGATCTGCATTGACCCAAGCAACGAAGACGCTGTATTAAAAAGTTTAGAACAACTTGGCGAACAAGCTTGGTTCCCATGGCGCTCAGCCTGTTCAAGCAGGCCAATCTGCCGCGACGCTTCATTCCGGCGGCTTTGGCCTTTGGCTCTGTGACCTTTACCATGACCTCTGCCGGGTCGCCGGAAATACAGAATGTTATCCCGATTAAATATCTGGGCACCACGCTTTATTCCGGCTGGCAGGTCAGCATTGTGGTGGCCATCTTTATGGCGAGCTTTGGCTACTGGTGGCTGCGGCGTATGATCGCAAAGGCGGTTCTGGCCGGGGAATGTTATGACGAGCGGGCAAATGATCCGGTGGTTGAGATGAACGGTAATCTGCCCCATCCCGTAATAAGCCTGTTGCCGCTTGTTCTGGTTCTGGGTGTTTCATTCGCCTTCCATGACACCCTGAAGCAATCGGCTCTCCTGATTGCCCTCACCTGCGGCGTGCTTAGTACCATCGGGTTGAACTGGGGGAAATTTAAGAGCCTTGAAGCGGCGTTATCATCGGGCACCGCCGGGGCCTTGATCGCTATCGGAAATACGGCGGCGGTTGTCGGCTTTGGTACGGTGGCCAAGGCATCCCCGGCCTTTGGGGTTGTGGTTGAGGCCATGACCAGCCTGCCGGGCCATGAATTGATCGGGGCCGCCGTTGCGGTTAGTGTGATTGCGGGCTTGACCGGTTCTGCGTCGGGCGGGCAGTCCATTGCCCTGCCTATTCTGGCTCCTCATTATCTGGAGCTTGGGGTTGATCCGGACGCCCTTCACCGGGTTATCGCCATATCATCCGGTGCGCTGGATAGTTTGCCTCATAATGGCTATGTCGTGACCACAATCCGGGCTATTTGCGGTGAAAAACACAAAGATGCCTACGGCCCCCTTGCAGCCCTGACGGTAATTGTGCCACTGTTGGGGGTGGTAATAGCCATAGGATTGTTTTTGATATGAAAAAAATTACGTTAATAAGCGCAGTCATAGTTTTGGGCATAGTTTCGGGATTTTCTCTGAGTTCCTGTGACAATGGTCAAAATAACAGGGTGCAAGCCCCGGCTTTTCTTGTGGGTGATCTGATGCGTAGTCATTACGATGGCAAGGTCGATGATCTGTTGACCGGGGGGCTTGGGGTCGCGGGATTACAGTCGCAGGTGCCGCCAACATTCAAGGATGCAGGCAAGCCAACCCCGGCGGAGCTTCGGACCTATGCCATTTATACTAATTACCGCGCCCTGAGCGATGTCACCACGGCGGGCGGCTTTGGCCGTCTCTATGGTCCCAATGTGGGCAATGACAATAAGGATGGCAAGGTTACCGGGACAGAATATCTGAGTTTTATGAAGCTGGATTCCAACCATCAGAATGTAACCCTGATGGTTCAGATACCCGATGATTTTGACGCGGAAAAGCCGTGCCTGATTACCGCCCCGTCTTCCGGATCACGGGGCATTTACGGGGCCATCGGCACCGTGGGCGAATGGGCCTTGAACAAGGGTTGTGCCGTGGCTTATACGGATAAGGGCACCGGGACGGGCTTTCATTTCTTAAAAGCAGGCAAGGTTTTTGATATTCAGGGACGGTTGATTGATGCTGTCACGGCGGGGGAGCGATCCGGCTTTACCGTACCGCTTACCCCGGAACTAAAGCAATATAATGAAAAATATCCCCATCGGGTGGCGGTTAAACATGCCCATTCCGGCCTGAATGATGAGGTTAACTGGGGGCAATATGTCCTGTCCTCCATCAAATTTGCCTTTTACGTGTTGAATAAGGAACGGGCCGGGGGCGCGGTTCAATTCACACCGGAAAACACGCTGGTCATCGGGTCCAGCATATCGCAGGGCGGTCATAGCTCGCTTCTGGCGGCGGAACAGGATGAACAGGGCCTGATAGATGCCGTTACCGTGGCAGAACCGAATTTACCCCTGCCGCAGAATAGTAAATTTTCCATTCAGACAGGGGATCAGGCACCGTTCACCAATCACAGCCGACATTTATATGATTATGCAACCCTGCTGAACCTGTATCAGCCCTGCGCGGYTCTGACGCCGGACGCCCTGAAGGCACCCTTTGGGGCGGGGGCCAATCCCATGGCGCGGCAGATGTTGGGCGCACATTGTGGTCTGCTCAAGGCACGGGGTTTGCTCACAGCGGATACGCTGGAGGGTCAGATTGAACAATCCGTTGCCAAAATCCGTGATCTTGGMGTTCTGGATGAAACACTTGATCTGGGGCCAATTAATGTGGCCATTAAGCTATGGGCTACCATTGTGGTTGATTATGCCAATGCCTATGGCCGTTTTTCGGTGATGGATAATCTGTGCGGTCTGAGCTATGCCAAGCTCGGTCCCACGGGGCAGGCGGTTGAACAAAGCCCGGCGGAAATGGCGGCGATATTCTCCACTTCCGGCGGCATTATCCCGGTGGCGGGATTGACTTTTGCGCCCACTGAATTGAAACTACCCATTGATTATGCCATCTGTTACCGCGATCTGATGACCGGGAATACGGAACAGGCCAAACGGGTGCAGGCGGGTATCAAACAGACCTATCACACGGCCAACCTCCGGGGGCTTCCGGCGATCATTGTCCATGGTCGGTCGGACGCGCTGATCCCTGTGAATCATTCCTCCCGTGCCTACCTTGGCCTTAATTACCTTGTGGAGGGGGAAAAGAGCGATTTGCATTATTATGAAATCGCCAATGCCCATCATTTTGATGCTTTCAATGCCCTGCCCGGATTTAACAGTCGCTTTGTCCCCTTGCATTACTATTTTACCGCCGCCCTTGACCTGATGTATGACCATATGACCAAAGGCACCGCCCTGCCAGGCAGCCAGGTTGTCTGGACTGTGCCGCGCCAAATAGATGAGAAGGGCAACGTGGAAGAGCTGAGCCTGAAAAATCTGCCTGAAATTATGCAGACTCCGGCGCAATCCCGTATTAAGATCGAACAGGGAATAGTCAAAATTCCCGCAAAATAGGGATTTAACGTTTCATGCTCCAGAATTGGGTCATCATCACGGTATCACTGGGCTATGTGGGGCTGTTGTTTGCCATCGCCTATTACGGTGATAAACGCTCCCTGCCCGCTGACCGGCCCCGTAATAAATATCGCGCGGTAATCTATAGCCTGACTTTGGCGGTATATTGTACGTCATGGGCCTTTTATGGCACATCCGGGCAAACGGCGGCCACGGGGTGGGTTATCGCCCCGACCTATCTGGGGTCGATCATTGTTCTGATCTTGGGCTGGCCGTTTCTGATCAAGATGATTACGGTCAGCAAGAAACAGAATATTACCTCCATTGCGGATTTTCTCTCGTCCCGTTACGGCAAGTCGCGGCAGCTTGCCATTCTGGTGAGCTTTGTTGCCGCCATGGGGGTCATTCCCTATATTGCCCTGCAGTTAAAAGCGGTTTCAACCAGCTATAATGTGCTTACCGGTAAAGTTGTACAGGGGTTCGGCGGGCTATCCCTGTGGGAGGATACGGCGGTTTTCGTGGCGGCCCTGATGGCGCTTTTCACCATTCTGTTCGGTACGCGCAGTATTAAATCCAATGAACATCATGAGGGGATGATGCTGGCCATCGCCTTTGAATCCATCGTAAAGCTGGCGGCCTTTACCATTGTGGGTTTGTTTATCACATACGGCCTGTTTGATGGCTTTGGTGATATATCATCACGGGCAACGCAGGATACGGCTATTCAGGAAATTTTCCGAACCGGAAGCCAACATAGTAATTTCATGACCTCGGTGGTTTTAGGTATGGCGGCTATTTTCTGCCTGCCGCGCCAGTTYCATGTRCTGGTGGTYGARAATACSGARCCSGGWGATATTCGCCTGACCCGCTGGYTRTTTCCKRTMTATCTNNTTGGSNATGAGCCTGTTTATNTTTCCSSWKRSSSYSSSSSGSMTKMYWRMCSCGGCGGCGGGGTCAAATCAGGATTTTTACATCTTGACCCTGCCATTGACCGTGGGCCGAACGGACCTTGCCCTGCTGGCCTTTATCGGCGGCCTGTCGGCGGCGACCAGCATGGTCATTGTCGGGGCCGTTGCCCTCAGCACCATGGTATCAAACGATGTGATCATGCCCATTATCCTGCGCATGAAATGGCTGCGGCTGGATGAGCGAAGGGACATCAGCTGGATGTTGTTGATGATCCGGCGGGTGACCATTGTGGCCATTATGTTTATGGCCTATTTCTATTACCGGATGGTGGTGAGCTTTGATGCGCTGGCGTCTATCGGCCTGTTGTCCATGGTGCTGGCAGCCCAGTTCGCGCCGTCTATCATTGGCGGGTTATACTGGCGGGGCGCAACTCATAAGGGGGCCATGGCGGGGTTATGTGCCGGTTTTCTCGTCTGGTGTTATACGCTTCTCGTTCCCCTGATCGCACGCGCGGGCTGGGTGTCTTCCACCATTCTGGATGACGGGCCGTTCGGCATCACATTCCTGCGCCCGGAAAGCCTGCTGGGCATGGGCGGGCTGAGCCATGTGACCCACGGCCTGATCTGGAGCCTGGGCCTTAACCTGCTGTTCTTCATCGTCATCTCCCGGCTTAGTCGCCACAGCCTGATTGAACATATTCAGGCGGCGACCTATGTGGACAGCGGTTTCGACGGCAAGAAGGAACAGAGCCTGTTGATCCGCTCCTCGGCCAAGGCATCGGACCTGATGGCCTTGGGGGAGCGGTTTGTGGGCACGGTACAGGCCCGTCAGGCCTTTTCGAACTTTGCTGCCGAGCGCGATGAACAGTTATCCCCCAACAGTCTGGCCCATGATGAACTGATCATATTTACCGAGCATCTTCTGGCCGGGGTCATCGGGTCGGCCACCGCGCGGGTGGTGATCAATACCAGCCTKCAGGGGCAGGATATGAAGCTGGATGATTTTGTCTCTATCGTGGATGAGGCVTCGGAAGTTTTCCGGTCCAACCGAACGCTGCTGCAAAARTCGCTGGAGAATATCAATGTGGGTATCAGTGTGGTGGATAAAAACCTGTATCTGGTGGCSTGGAAYCGGCTGTATCTGGAGATGTTCAATTATCCGGAAGGCTTGATWTATGCCGGACGTTTTGTCGGCGATGTTCTGGATTATAATGCCCGGCAGGGTTATTTCGGCCAGAAGGATATGGYRCGTGARGTGCAAAAAMGGCTGGATCATTTAAGCCGGGGCACCAAATACAGCTATGAGCGGACTTTGCCGAACGGGACCGTGATTGAGATTCACGGGCATCCATTGCCCGGCGGCGGTTTTGTCACTAGCTATAGCGAYATTACCACCCATAAACAGGCCGCCGAGGCCCTGCTGAGAGCCAATGAAATACTGGAACAACGGGTCACGGAACGCACACGCGAGCTTGAAGCGGCAAAGGCCGAGGCGGAAAAGGCCAATATCAGCAAAACCCGGTTTCTGGCCGCCGCCAGCCATGACCTGTTGCAACCTCTGAACGCCGCCCGCCTGTTTACCTCTGCCTTGTCAGAGAAAAATTCCGACGATGATATGTCRCCKTTGATTGACCATTTGGGCAGCAGCCTGAATGCGGTTGAAGGCTTGCTGGAGGGGTTACTGGAAATATCCAGACTGGATGCCGGGGTTATGGAGCCACAGCTTTCAGATTTTGCTCTGGAGACGCTTCTGCACGAGCTTGATTTGGAATTTACGGCCATAGCCCGGGATTTGAATATTGACTTCGGCATGGTTTCCACTGGCGCAATTGTTCATAGTGATCCCAAGCTCTTACGGCGGATATTGCAGAATTTTATCAGCAATGCCTTGCGTTATACCAGTGAAGGCCGGGTTCTTCTGGGGTGTCGCAGGCGAGGGGACCATCATCTGGAAATTCAGGTGTGGGATACGGGGCAGGGTATTTCTGAAAATAAGATTGAAGAAATATTTATTGAATTCAAACAATTAAAGAATAATCCTGATCCTAAACATAAAGAACAGGGATTGGGCTTAGGCCTTGCCATTGTGGAAAGAATTTGCCGCTTGCTGGGCCATGAGCTTACCGTCAAATCCACGCCGGGCAAAGGGTCCATGTTCAGTGTTATACTGCCCTTGGGGCAAGAAAAAACCGCCGTACCCCCCGAAATAATAACGACGAACAGGCCGAATGTATTGCCGCTGGATTTTTCAAACCTGAAGGTGCTGTGTATTGATAATGACCCGGATATTCTGACCGGCATGGATATTCTGTTGTCCAACTGGGGCTGTGAAATAATATGCTGCCGGGGGCAGGCCGATATGGGGCATATACCGGACGGGTTTATGCCGGATATAATATTGGCGGATTATCATCTTGATCATGCGCAGAACGGAATTGATCTGTTGACCATATTGCAGTCTCAATGGGGCAGGGCCATTCCGGGGATTGTCATTTCTGCGGACCATACAGAGGAGGTGAAAAACCAAGCCATGACAGAGGGCTATAAATTTTTGCGCAAACCGGTGAAGTCAGCAGCCCTTCGTGCCCTGATCAGCAGCCTGTTGATCTACCGAAAATAGAGTTTTATTCCGGCATTTCATCGGTTTCCAATTTTTGAGCGGCAATGATCAACTGGCCCCGGTTATATGCGCCGAATTTTTTCAGAATGGCCGTCACATGGGCTTTTACAGTTCCTTCCGCAACCCCCATTTCATAGGCGATCTGTTTGTTCAGCATCCCCTCGGACAACAGGGTGAAGACTCTGAATTGCTGAGGCGTGAGGGCGGCAACTGTTTCCGCGATGGACATTTCCTCATCCTGTAAATTCTCATGCCCTGCCGAAAAGCCCGGCGGCACCCAAAAGGCACCATTGATGATGGTTTTGATGGCCTGCGCCATATCCGGCAGATCAGTGGATTTGGGAATAAAACCCGATGCCCCGTGGTTCATGGCCTTGGCGATGGTTTTGTCCTGATCATTGCCGGACACCACCACTACCGGGATCTCCGGATATTGGCCGCGCATATAAATCAGTCCAGAAAAACCCCGCGCGCCCGGCATGTGTAAATCCAGCAGCAAAAGGTCATAGGCCGGCCCTTGCGCCATAAGGCGCAACATATCATCAATAGCCCCGGCCTCATCAACAGTCGCGCTGTCAAAAGCAAGTCTGGCCGCCTGTTTCAGGGCAATACGAAACAGGGGGTGATCATCGGCGATAAGGATATTTGGCGGCATGGTCATAAGCATAATCTGCGCAGTGTCATTTAGGGCTAAGAGTACAATATTATCGTGGGTATAGATAGTRATTTACRGTTAAATMATYGYGTATTTTTCTATGCTATCAACAAATATGTCACAAAAGATGAGTATAGATATTCATTATGTATTTCTCAATTTTTCCGGGTGAAATTRTGACGTCTGGAAAATATAATGGATGGGTTAATAATGGGTATTWTGTTGCGTAAAATATTTTCACTTTGGGGTTTGGCGATATTGCTGTTGGGGGCRGTCGGYRCCTTTTGGGTTTTGCGTGGGCAACCTCTTGAGATAAAACAGGCCAAGAATCCTTACTTTACCGACGCGCAAGCAACATTGAGCCAAAAATTACAGCAGGTGCCCAATGTGGCCCCGGCCAAAAATGTGATTCTTTTTATTGGTGATGGCATGGGGATCAGYACMSTYACMGCKRCMCGYATYTTSKYRGGSCARAWRAAKGGTRRKMCKGGRGARGAAAATRWSCTRTYWTKKGAGMSYTTCCCCWATMYMGCMCTGTCYAARACYTATAAYACCAAYCARCAGAYASKGRMTYMKSMGGSMMYMKSRYMSMMMTKWNTGTCKGGKRYWAAAWCYRAKGCMGGRGTRATCAGTGTMAATCAGTCGGTTGCGCGCGGCGACTGCCGGGCCGCCATCAATAATAGCATGGATACCATCCTTGAATTATCGGAGAGGGCCGGGCTGAACACGGGCATTATCACAACAGCGCGGCTGACCCATGCGACACCGGCGGCGGCCTATGCCCATTCACCGGAGCGAAACTGGGAAAGTGACGGGGATATACCCTCTCAGGAACAGCAATTCGGCTGCAAGGATATTGCCCGGCAGTTTGTTGATTTCTCGGTGGGGGATGGTATCGAGGTGGCTTTTGGCGGCGGCAGGCGGAACTTTCTGCCTTCTTTCGTGACCGATAAGGAAGGCAAAAAGGGCCGGCGAAAGGATGGCCGCAACCTGATCAGTGAATGGAAGAATATACATAAGAACGGCCAGTATATCTGGAATCAGGATGGCTTTGATCACCTGAATATGGACGCAGACGGTCCGGTTCTGGGTCTGTTTAACGCCAKCCATATGCAATATGAATCTGAACGGGCCGGGGATGCGGGCGGGGAACCGTCGCTGGCAGATATGACCGGAAAGGCCATTCAATTGCTGAACAACAAAGGCGGGGGATATTTTCTGTATATTGAGGGCGCACGGATAGATCATGCTCACCATCAGGGCAATGCCTATAAGGCACTCCATGAAGGGGTGGCGCTGGCAGAGGCCGTACAACGGGCAAAAGAGATGACCAATGCCGAGGATACGCTGATCATCGTGACGGCGGATCACTCCCACGGTTTTGTCATGACCGGATATACCACCCGGGGSAACCCGATTTTGGGTAAGGTTGTGCTGAATGATAAGCGGGGCCAGCCACAAGACCATGAAGCCTTTGGTACGGATTACCTGCCCTATACCACCGTTGGGTATTATACRGGSCCCGGTGCGCAAAAAACCAAGGGYGGCCGGACCGAYCTGACAGATGTTGATACGGAGGGTAAGGATTATATYCAGCAGGCTCTGGTGCCTTTGGATTATGAGGCCCAYGGCGGTGAGGATGTGGCCATCTATGCCGATGGGCCGGATGCCTATTTATTTCAGGGCGTGGTGGAACAGAATTATATCTTYCAYGTGATGTATCATGCCTTACGCCTTAAAAACAAACTTCAATGATCGGAAAACAGGATGTTTAAAATTATCTTTCAGGTGATATGCGGGGTTATTTTACTCCTGTCATCATCGTTATTTGTGCAGGCCGGGGATAAATGTTGCCTGACGGAAAATGTGATCCTTGTCACGTTGGACGGTGTGCGCTGGCAGGAAGTGTTTCAGGGCGTGGACCGGCGTTTCTTTGATCAGAAAGACTATCTGGCCTATCGAAAAACCCACGGCGATTTTAAAAAGGAATTCTGGCGGGACAAAGCCGAAGAGAGGCGTAAAGTCCTGTTTCCTTTTCTGTGGAATGTGGTGGCGAAACAGGGGCAGATTTATGGTAACCGGGAACTGGGTAGCCATGCGGATGTGACCAACAAATTGCATTTTTCCTATCCCGGTTATCAGGAAATTCTGACCGGGTTCGCCGACCCGCGCATTAACAGCAACGACAAAATGGCCAATCCCAACTGGACCTTTCTGGAATGGCTGAATCATCAGCCGGATTTTAAGGGACAGGTGGCGGCCTTTGGCTCATGGAATGTTTTTCCCTATATCATCAATGAGAAACGCAGCGGTATTCCGGTGAATGCCGGGTTTGAGGCCATGACGGGGCTGGGGGATAATCCGGGGATAGAGATGTTAAATCAATTACAAAAGGACATCCCAAGCCCGTGGGATACGGTGCGCCTTGATGCTTTTACCTTTAATTTTGCCTTTGAATATCTGAAGAAGAAACAGCCGAGAGCTTTGTATATTGCCTTTGGGGAAACGGATGATTTCGCCCATAATGGTCTTTATGATCAATATATCCTCGCGGCCCGGCGCAGTGATGATTTTATCAGGCGGCTATGGACCTGGGTTCAGCGTGACCCCCATTACCGCAATAAAACCACATTACTGATTGCCACAGATCATGGCCGGGGTCATGAGACACTTGACCAATGGAAATCTCATGGTCGTTTTCCCTATGTGGACAAGGATGGTAACAAGAAAATAGCCGACATTCCCGGCGACGGCACCATATGGATGGCGGTCATGGGGCCGGATACCCCGGCTCTTGGCGAGATGAAAAAAGTGGCAGATGTGAAACAATCACAGATCGCCGCCACGCTGGTTAAATTCCTTGGTAAGACATATAAGTCTTCTCACAAAAAGTTACAGGCCGGAAAACCCATTGATATGATGTTTACCAAGGCCCCTTAAGGGAGCTTAGCATTATAGTATGCTGGAAGACACGGTTGCCCTGAACGTCCCGTACTTCAAATATAATCAGCGGGTCTTCCAGCAGCCAGTCGATATATATGGCCCCGAAATTCTGGCCGGAATAGCTTAAATCCTGCCAGCGGTATGCATTGGGGCTGACATTGTCCCATGTCTGGGTCAGGCCGCTGGAGGTCATATCCCATAATGGGTAAGGGGCATTCTCCGTCTGACAGGATAATTCGGCCCAATGGGTGTCGCCGCTGATAAAGAACAGGCCGTCAACCTTGTATTTACTGATCAGGTCAATCAGTCTCTGGCGTTCATGGGGGAAATTTGACCAGGCCTCCCAACCGGGCTGGCTGGCAATATATTGCAGGCTGGAGCCAATGATTTTGATCCGGGACGGGATTTGCATCTGCTGTTCCAGCCATTGCCATTGGGCCTCCCCCAACATGGTTGTTGATCTGTCAGCGATGGGCAGATAGGGGCCAAGTCCGGCAAGATCGCGTTCCTTGGCAATCTGGCGGCTGGCTACGGTTTTAAGATCGTCCCGATTGTAGCGCAAGTCGGGCAGGATGATATGAACCCGCTTGTCCGCCGGACCATACAGGTAAGAGGTATAGATACCATCATTGTCGCGGCGGCGGGGGCTGCCCTTGGGCTCATTCCAGAAATCAAAAAACAATGTCTTGGACTGGTCCCGGAAGGGATAGGTCTTGCCCGCGTCATTCTCCCCGAAATCATGGTCGTCCCAGATGGCGATGACGTCACTTTCCTGCCTGATCCGCGCGTAATTTTGCGCCTGTTTGTTATATTTCGCTTTAAGAACCGCCATGTCCCGTGTGTCACCATAAATATTAGACTCGATTCGCAATAGCAAATAATTAACCGGACGCATTTATTTCTACGGCCTGATTTTAAACTGTTTTCAAATTGATGTTTGCCAAGGCCC
>NVVY01000015.1 GCA_002749135.1 Alphaproteobacteria bacterium
GCGCACGTAAAACTTTCAGTGTGTTCATGAAATAATCCTCTCGCACAAAGATTATGCACCAAAAACTTTATTTATTCCAATTGTGAAGTGAGTCTAATAGTAGAGCTGTTCATCGTCAGTTTTCCAATAATATGCTGGACCTTCTGGCGACATCATATAACAGTCAAACCAGTCAGATAATTTCTTCAAATTCCATTCGGAGGTTACGTTATCTGCAAATAAAGAGATTCATTGATTATAATTTATCAGACCCTGATTTAAGCCCGTCGAAAATAGCGGGGATATTTAAGATTACGCCACGTTATATGCATAGGATTTATGCGGAATTTGGGACAGGCACGGAGACGATCGGGCAATATATGCTGAGCCGCAGGTTAGAGGAATGTGCTCAACAATTCCATGATACAGAAGTCTCTCACATGAAAATTACAGACATTGCCTTCACTTGGGGTTTCAACAGCATGACCCATTTTTCACGGGTTTTTAAAGAAAAATACGGCTTGTCTCCACGATCTTTCCGTAAAGACATCTCCCGCATTTTGTGCTGATCACACAATAAAGTCATTATCTTCCCTTTCAGATAACTTTTTAGGCCCCCTCAGTTGAGTAGGTCGGATTTATTCATGTCATTTTGATAACGATAAATAAAAGGCAACCTTCAATATAGGTTGTTCATAATGCAATCGCAGGGAGCTTTATAATGCGTAAAAATCTAAGTTATAATTTCAAATCTACGTCACTCATGATGCTATCAACAAGCCTTATGTTAACGGGTCTCCTATCTATAGAAATAAACGCTGCACAGGCCTTTGCAGATGATTCAGACAAAATTTCGTTAGAAGAAATTATTGTGACAGCCCGGAAAATTTCAGAAAGTTTGCAGGAGGTGCCGGTAGCGGTAACCGCATTCACGGCAGATGCCATGGCAAGAAAAGGCCTGACCAATATTTCACAAATTGGGGATTATACCCCCGGTCTGACCCTTGATTCTACGGCTACATTGACGGGAAGCTCTGCCACCATAACCGCCTTTATTCGCGGTATTGGCATGAGCGATTTCCTGCTGACAATTGACCCGGGCGTTGGCATCTATGTCGATGGCGTTTATGTGGCCCGTTCAGTAGGCGGCATTGTTGATCTGTTGAATCTGGAACGGGTTGAAGTACTGAAAGGCCCCCAGGGTACGCTTTTTGGCCGCAACACTATTGGCGGGGCCATTAATATAGTCTCTGCCAAACCGCAGGAAGAGTTTGCCGGCAAGGCAGAGGCTACTATTGGTCGTTACAATCGCCGCGACATACGCATGACAGTTGATGTTCCCCTGATTGATGATAAATTATATTCATCATTCAGTTATTCTTCTAAAAACCGGGACGGCTATGCAAAACGAATTGAATTCACTGGCCCTCACGGCTCTGATATTTCCTATCCGTCACAAGCCATCGGACAGAATACGGAATTGGGAGATGAAAATACCGATACGGTAAAGGCCATTTTTCAATTAAATGCGACTGACAAGTTACAGGCAACCCTGATTCTTGATGGCACGAGGACACGGGAACATTCCGTCCCGTCAAAATTACTGGCGATATTTCCCGGCCCAAATCTTTCCGGGGCATATAATGCCTGTATAGCAGGAGTTCCCGTTGCTCCCGCCTGTACCAGCCTGAATGCCGGCGATCATACCCCGTTTGACCAGCGGTTTCTGACGGATAGCCCCTATACTACCTATGGGACAGGGCCTAATTTTTCAAACCTTGATCTGTTTGGCATCGCGTTAACGCTGGACTATGATATTACAGATGACATTCATTTAAAGTCGATTACTGCCCACCGCAATTTATCTGCAGCTTTTGGCCGGGATGCCGATGACACACCCCTAGCCATCGATCATACTTCCAACAAATATTCACACCGGCAGTTTACTCAGGAGCTGCAACTTAACGGCATTTCCTTTGGGGGCAAATTTAAATGGCTTACTGGATTATTTTATTTTTCGGAAACTGGACGGGACAATGTATTTGTTCCACTTGGCCAGCTGTCATTTCCACCGTTTCTTAATCTTGATGAAAATAACCTTGCCCATAACACTAGCTATGCCGCTTTTGGACAGGCAACTTACAACTTGACCGAAGATATCGGGGTCACTGCAGGGGTACGCTTTACCAAGGACAAAAAACATTATCGCCCAATTCACCGTGACCTTGTTTCCGGTGTTCTTCTCGTCCCCGATGACAGGGTGAGCCAAGAATTTACAGATACCTCGCCGCATTTTGATATTAACTATCATTGGGCCGAAGATTTCATGACTTATATTTCGGTATCTAGAGGGTTTAAATCTGGGGGTTGGACCGGCCGGACGGTTGATCCTCAACCGGCGGCTCGTTCCTTTAAACCGGAAACGGTATGGTCCTATGAATTTGGTTTCAAATCGCAAATGTTTGATAACCGGGTTCGTCTGAATGGTGCGACTTATTATACCGATTATTCCAACCTTCAATTGATTAATCAAGAAGGCATTACGCCGATCACTGTTAATGCTGGCAAGGCCATCATCAAGGGGATGGAACTTGAACTTCAAGCCCTACCCACTGACAATCTGAGACTAAGTGTGGGTATCGCCTATATCCATGCCAGATATACCGAGGTCACTGATCCATTTGCCACCATCGATACTAGTGCCCGATTTGCCAATACGCCGGAATTTTCATCTACGGCAGAACTTGAATATACTATTGATTTGGCCGATGAGGGGGGCTTGATGCTCCACGGCGACTGGAATTATACCAGCACGATTTATAATAATGCCGAGAATACCCCGGAACTTACCCAGCATGGCATACATCTGTTCAATGCGGCTATGACCTATTCCCATCCGGGGGATCATTGGCAATTAATTGTAGGCGGGCGGAATCTGAGTGATAAGAAATATATTATTTCCGGTTTTAACCAGCCAGGCGTGGGCTACACGGAAGGCACCTATGCCCGTCCGCGCGAATGGTATTTGACTTTGCGTCTGAATTACTAATTCAGACGGTTTTCCTCCGGGTGGGAGTTCCCGCTCCACCCGGAGTTTTTATTAATATTTTCCAATAAGAGTAAAGATAATTCTATGAAACTTTACAAACTGATCCTCCCCCTTTTCACCACTTTATTGCTCATTGCCTGTAATCAGGAGGCCACACAGGTGGACCTCAGTGCCGCCACAGCCAGCGATCAGCGGATTATTGATGCTGACCATGAACCGCAAAACTGGCTCGCCCATGGCAGGACATACGATGAGCAGCGTTATAGTCCCCTTGACCAGATTACRGATCAGAATGTRAAAAACCTTGCCCTTGAGTGGCATTATGATTTTGATACCCATCGCGGGCTGGAAGCCACCCCCATCGTCATAGATGGCATTATGTATGTGACCGGATCATGGAGCCGGGTTTATGCCCTTAATGCCGTGACAGGTGAACTGTTATGGCAATATGATCCAGAAGTCCCCGGAGAATGGGCGGTAAATGCCTGCTGTGATGTGGTTAATCGCGGCGTTGCTGTATGGCAGGGCAAGGTTTATGTCGGCACCCTGGATGGAAGGCTTATCGCCCTTGATGCYAAAACGGGCCATGTTATTTGGGACGTGTTGACCATTGACAAAAAATATCCCTATACCATCACCGGCGCGCCCCGTATCATTAAAGGCAAGGTTATTATCGGTAATGGTGGTGCGGAATTTGGCGTACGGGGTTATGTGGGGGCTTATGATGCCATAACCGGGAAACAGGTTTGGCGCTTTTATACTGTGCCGGGCAATCCCGAAGATGGTTTTGAAAATTTGGCWCTTGAGARAGCGGCAAAAACATGGACTGGGGAATGGTGGAAACTGGGCGGTGGTGGGACGGTCTGGGATTCCATGGCCTATGATCCAGAATTGGATCTTCTATATGTGGGGGTTGGTAATGGTTCGCCATGGAATCAGGCTATACGAAGCCCAGGGGGCGGCGACAATCTCTATCTATCCTCTATTTTGGCCTTAAAGCCTGATACGGGGGAATATGTCTGGCATTATCAAACAACACCTGGTGAAATGTGGGACTATACCGCGACACAACATATGATTTTGGCYGATATTAAAATMGGCGGGAAAATTCGCAAAACATTAATGCAGGCCCCAAARAATGGTTTTTTCTATGTTCTTGACAGGGAAACAGGSGAACTTATTTCGGCTCAGAATTATGTGGAKATTAACTGGGCATCYCATGTGGACATGGCAACAGGGCGTCCYGTAGAAGACCCCAGGGCCCGTTATTATAATGAACCGTGGTTGGCGTTCCCAAATCCGCTTGGGGCCCATAACTGGCATCCCATGTCCTATAATCCGAATAGCCATATCGTTTATATTCCCGCTCAGGAAGTCCCCTTTCTATATGCCCCAGACAAAGATTTCAAGGCCATACACCCCGGCATTAATCTTGGCATAGATATGGCTGCAGCATCAATGCCTGATGACAAGACAGCCAGAGATCAGGTCATGTCCATGATTAAAGGGCATATTTCCGCATGGGATCCTGTTGCTCAGAAAGAGTTATGGCGGGTTCAGCATCCGGGGCCATGGAATGGCGGCCTGCTAAATACAAAAGGGAAACTGTTGTTTCAAGGCAACGCTGCGGGATATTTTGTTGCCTATGATTCCAGTAATGGTGACAAGCTCTGGTCTTTTCCCGCGCAGACAGGGATCGTAGCTTCCCCTGTTACCTATAGTGTGGACGGCGAACAATATGTCACAATATTGGCGGGATGGGGCGGCGTTTTCCCACTGCTGGCGGGGGAGGCTGCTTTAAAGTCTGGCAAGGTTAGCAATAATAGCCGTATTTTAACATTCAAACTTGGCGGCAAAGACAAGCTCCCTGATTGGAAATATACAGAACCAGACCTGCCGGAACCACCCRWRGGAACRGGTRATGAAAAACAGGTTGCTGCTGGGAATGCCCTGTTTCACCGTTTTTGTAGCAGTTGTCACGGAGATAAAGCCGTTAGTGCWGGCGTATTRCCRGATTTGAGATATTCATAYGCTTTACAGGATGATACATGGTTCGATATTACSATTGGGGGCACCCTTAAAGAYAAYGGYATGGTTTCYTTCGGTGATCAATTAACYAAWGAACAACTGGAAGATATCAGGCAGTATATYATTGTWCGTGCMMWCTTCTTGAAAAATTCGCAGGATAAAAATGGGAAATAACGTGMTKMKATGCCAAAAGTTTTGTTTAAGTTTACTGGTCATGGTAATTTTTTCAGGAGAAACGGCCTTTACGGCTGAGACAGAACTTGAGGAGGTTGTCTCATCAGGMAGCCGAAGCGRGAAACTYCTGTCYACACAAAGCGGCAATCTGGTTCTGGTKACAAAAGAAGARCTCGACTTGGTCAAACCAACCCATTTCAGTGAACTGGCGGTAAGGGTGCCGGGGGTGAATTTCTCCCGCAATAATGGGCAGGAATATCTGGCCTCTATCCGCTCGCCCATATTCACAGGTGCGGGGGCCTGYGGCGCGTTTCTGATGGCACAGGATGGTATTGCGCTACGTTCTGCGGGCTTCTGTAATGTGAAYGAACTGTTTGAGGCCTTCACCGAGCAGGCTACGCGTATAGAAATCACCAAGGGGCCGGGATCGGTGCTTTATGGCTCCAATGCCTTACATGGTATGGTCAATGTTATTACCCCTGCCGCCAATAGTGATGACGGTAGCCTGAGCATTGAGGGCGGGGCTTATGACTATATTCGTTTTAACTATTCTCAGGGCGTGACGCGTAAAAACCAAGGATTCCGKGCGATGGCATCCATCACTCATGACGGTGGCTATCGGGATCAATCGGGCTTTGATCAGCAGAAGATTAACTTGCGCCATGATTATCGCGGCGATGTCTGGACAATCTCATCAAATCTCTACCTTACTAATCTGGATCAGGAAACAGCCGGGTTTATCACGGGTTTGAACGCCTTTAAAGAYCGGGAACTTTCTAAAATAAACCCAAATCCGGAGGCTTTTCGCAAGGCAAAATCCCTGCGTTAYTGGTCTCGCTTTTCCAGAGACATAGCAGAGGGGGTRCGCTGGCAATTCACGCCCTACGTTCGCGTTCTGGACATGAAATTCCTGATGCATTTCCTGCCCGGACAGCCATTGGAAGAAAATAGTCAGACCAGTTTTGGTATTCAGAATGGTTTTTATATTAATGAGGGCAGCAACCTTGAGATCATCGCGGGTGCCGACTTTGAATATACCCGTGGATCGYTGAAACAAACACAGGCCAAACCCACGGAAGGCTCTTTKTTYCTGCGCAAAACTATTCCGTCCGGCAAGCAGTATGATTACGACGTGGATAGTATCATGGCGGCGGCCTTCTTACAGGGGAGCTGGGCCATAAGCAAACGGTTGCAGCTTCTCGCTGGCGTGCGGCTTGAATATATGCAGTATGATTATACCAACAATATGATCAGCGGCCGGACKGATGAAAATGGTGTCGCTTGCGGTTTTGGCGGATGTCGTTACAGTCGCCCGGAAAGCCGCAAGGATGATTTCACCGCCTTTTCCCCAAAGATCGGKCTTTTATACAAATATAACGCTARCCACGATATTTATYTGAATGTGAGCRAGAGTTTTCGGGCCCCRCAAGCTACGGAGCTATATCGGCTGCAGCGGGCGCAACAGGTGGCGGACCTGAGCAAGGTCAGTTTGAAAAACATTGAGTTAGGCTTTMGGRGCCAGCAGGAGRYCATCAGTTATAATATCTCTTTCTATGCYATGAAAAAGGATAATTATATCCTGCGGGATTCAGCCTTTTTCAATGTGGATAATGGCAAGTCCGATCATYTGGGGGCTGATATTATGGTAAAAGTTAATTTGAGCAAAAAACTGAGCGTTCGCGGAAATGTGAGTTTTGCCCGCCATCGTTATAAGTTTGATTTTRTCAGKGRCGGTGAAAATYTGAACGGCAATGATATTGATACSGCCCCGCGCCATTTYGGCAGCATGCAGCTTGCGTGGAAACCCACCCACAAGATTACAGCAGAACTGGAATGGGTTCATATGGGGGCCTATTTTCTAGATCCGAAAAATCTGCATAAATATGAGGGTCATGATTATTTGAACCTGCGGGCCGCGTTTCAGGTTACGGATCGTTACGGTTTTTTCCTGCGGGTGATGAACTTAACCAATAGCAGATATGCTGAAAGGGCCGACTGGACCACTTTCACAGATGAGCGTTATTTTCCCGGTAAACCYCGCGCCCTCTATATGGGGATAAATAATCGGTTCTAAATAGGATAATGCCGAAGRTAGTTCATGGTTGTGGGTAATATRACCGCTTTTAATGGGGTGTACTCTTTCGTTAAATGTTMCCTGTATAAAATAACAAGTTGGAGTATAGTTTRAGTTCAAATCCWAYCCCCRCAACCATGTGTGGACGGCCCTTTAAATGCAAGGGATATTYTGTCTTTTGTAACGAWAGGGTTAGGTGCTGTCATGTRTCCGGCCTGTTTRTGCGGTGTTNTTRCCGCTGGNCCYGAYGATTTCCKCGGATYCAGTCTCCAATCAATTTAGCGCTCATTTATGGGCATTGCTGCGGGCRAGATGTCTGGATCCTTGGTTTCYTGTCCTTCRTTATCATCACATCAAGTATCCTTGCAAATAGCCGTTCCTTCCGGCTTGTCGATTTTAACATATTTTCCAGCCTTTCGTTAACAGACTGTACTGACCCTGATCACGATAATGTTACACGAACCAAATAACGGCTGATTGTATGTTCCCGGAATATGATTTACAACAGAACGAAGATTAGGGCGTTTTACTTCCTGATTTTAATAATGACCCGACTGGTTTGTGGATTTACTGTAAGATTAGATCACTTAGGGTCAGGCGATCAAATCGGAAATATATACTGTATTACTTTGCATTTTRGTAACTATGCCAAGTGGACACAATAAATGAAAAAAGATAGTTTAATTTATAGCCTGTTTCTTAGTCTAATCATGCTGACTTTATCGGGATGCGGGCAATCAGAGACAGAAAAACTCACGCTGACCGGATCAAGCACCGTCGCCCCCCTTGCCATGGAACTGGGCCGCGCCTTTGAAAAGATACATCCTGATGTGCGCGTTGATGTGCAGATGGGCGGCTCGTCGCGCGGGGTCGCGGATGCCCGGGCAGGRTTAGCTCAGATAGGCATGGCTTCGCGGGCCYTGAAAGCCTCTGAAAGTGACTTGTTTGCCCACACCATTGCCTATGATGGTATTACGCTTATTATCAATAAAGAGAACCCTGTTACTGCCCTGACTGACGAAAATATTGTCGATATYTAYCTGGGCCRTATAAATAACTGGCAACAGGTGGGCGGGCCTGATCAGCCTATCACTGTGGTGAATAAAGCGGAAGGCCATTCTACGCTGGAGCTGTTTGTGAAATACTTCAAGCTCAARAATAAGGATATCAAAGCTGATATCGTTATTGGCAGCAACCAGCAAGGCATCAAAACGGTCTCTGGCAATCYCTGGGCCATAGGATATGTCTCCATAGGCACCGCTGAGTTTGAAGCGCAGAATGGCACAGCTATCAAATTATTGGGCGTGRGCGGGGYCAAAGCATCTACGGCGGCTGTTAAGCAAGGTACCTACCCTTTGTCCCGCCCGCTCAATTTTGTGACATTAAGCCCGCCGCAGGGTTTAGTGAAAGAGTTCATCGAGTTTGCCCGCTCACCACAGGCTTATAAAATTGTTGAGCAACAATATTTTATTCCTGTCGATGCGCACTAGTCGGGGGTTTAGAGCCAGTTTATTATTTACCGCGCTCGTCTCGGCAAGTGTATTGCTGTTTATTGTTTATTTTTTGCTRCGCGAAAGTGCCCCATTAATTCAGAAACTGGGTGTCAGCGTGTTCTTCCGAGGCGACGGCTGGCACCCGTTAGAGGGTGAATTCAGTTTGACGCCCATGTTAATGGGCAGTCTGTATGTGGCAACAGGTGCCGTTATACTGGCGACGCCGCTGGGCATTATTGTGGCGRTATTTGGCCAGTTCTACGCCCCGGCCAGACTGGCGCGACTATATCATGGCATGATCGAATTATTAGCSGGCATMCCCTCCGTGATYTTTGGTCTTTGGGGGCTCACGGTACTCGTTCCCTGGATAACCGGCTGGGCCCCGCCAGGTGCCAGCGTTTTCGCCGGAATCATTGTCCTGGCGATGATGATCCTGCCATTGGTTGTCTTAACCTCTGATGGGGCTTTGGCAAAAGTCCCGCCAGACTATCTGCGCAGTGCCCAGGCGTTAGGCCTTTCCCGCTGGGGCATGATCTCCCGTATCGCTCTGCCCGTTGCCATGCCGGGTATCTTGTCCGGCGTTGTCTTGCAGAGTGGGAGAGCCCTGGGGGAAACCATGGCCATCCTGATGGTCACGGGAAATGTGGTTCAACTGCCCACCAACTGGTTTCAACCCGTGCGCACCCTGACCGCTAATATTGCCCTGGAGATGTCTTATGCCTTGGGTGACCATCGCCTCGCTTTGTTTATAAGTGGATTACTGCTGTTGCTGATCACGGTGGTGCTGGTTGCCGCAGCCCACTATTTAAAGGGCAGACAATATGCTTAACGGTCTCAAAAAAGACGACTGTATTGCCGTTATCATTTGGGCTGTGGCGATCCTGGTGGCGGTCCTGCCCCTCATGATGTTAGGACAGATTGGCGTCGACGGACTACCGCATATAACATTGGAATTTCTCCTCAATGAGCCTTCAGATGCCGGACGCRGTGGCGGCATTTTTCCTTTGCTGGTCTCCACCCTCTGGATATTGGGCGTCTGCCTGCTCACGGTCATTCCAATTGGTTTGGGCTGTGCCATCTATCTCAGCGAATGTGTCCCCGCTGAACATTTTTTAGCGCGTTTTATTGGCTTAAGCCTGGATGTGCTGAGCGGGGTTCCCTCAATTGTGTTTGGCCTTTTCGGCTATGCGGTATTTGCCATACAACTGGGTCTGGGCTTTTCAATTTTGTCCGGCGGGTTGAGTTTGGCCTGTATGGTGTTACCTCTGTTTATCCGCACGACGGAGCAGGCATTGCGGTCCTGCCCCCCAGCTTACCGACAAGCGGCAGAGGCCCTCAATCTAAGCTTTTTTGGCTTTGTCATACGCATCCTGTTACCGACCGCCGCCCGGGGCATCGCGGCKGCCCTGATCATCAGTACAGGGCGTGCATTAGCGGAAACCGCAGTACTGATTTTTACGGCAGGTTATGTTACGCGAATGCCCTCTAGCTGGACCGATTCCGGACGGGCATTATCCGTACATATCTACGATCTGTCCATGAATGTGCCGGGGGGACAAAATAATGCGGCAGCGACAGCTGTTATCCTCGTTCTTTTAATTATTTTTATCAATATCCTCGCCCACAGATTATCTCTGCGCTGGCAACCAACGGTGTAATATCATGCTGAAAAAACTACGCAAGTCAATCATGACAGACCATGTGAAAACGGTCATAAAGCCCCCTGCACAACCAACTGCTGCGGCATCTAATATGCCAGGAACTGCGCCTTCCATCACCCTGAAACAAGTAACCATTCGCTATAATGACACCATTGCCCTGGAGAATGCCAATCTGAACATTCCCGCAGGGCAGATTACCGCGCTCGTGGGGCCGTCAGGTTGCGGCAAAAGCAGCCTGCTGGCCAGCATCAACCGTATGACCGACACGATCTCCCACTGCCGGGTATCTGGTGAAATCATGGTAGGCAATGAAAATATTCTGCATCCTGAAACGGACCTTTCGCTGCTGAGACGGCATGTGGGCATGGTGTTCCAGCAGCCCAATCCGTTTCCCCTGTCCATTGAAGAAAATATTCGCTTTCCGTTAAAAGAACATGGCATCCGTGACGACGACATCATTAACGAAATTATAGAAACCGTATTAAGGCAGGTGGGGCTTTGGGATGAGGTGAAAGACCGGCTGAAAAAAAATGCCCTGCAGMTGTCGGGCGGGCAGCAACAGCGGCTCTGTATCGCGCGATGTCTGGCCCTGAAACCCAAGGTTATTCTCTTTGATGAACCCTGTAGCGCATTGGACCCGATCTCCTCCTCAACGGTTGAGGAACTCATTAAACAGCTGACGCCAGACTATACCGTATTAATGGTCACACACAACCTGGCTCAGGCACGCCGTATTGCTGATCATGCGGCAGTGTGTTGGGTGCAGTCAGGCTGCGGATGCATTATTGAAAGTGGCGATACAGAATCTATTTTTGAGCGCTCGATACATCCTATAACACGGGCTTTCTGTCATGGAGATAGAGGTTGAGTTCATCAAAATCGGAGTTTTTCGTACCATTGGACTTCAAAGAGCTGGTCCCATAAAATAGGACCACCTCAGCTCAACATGGCTGAAACTGAACTCAGTGTGTTCTCCACACAATGCCTCGACCGGCGTATCGGCGATAAAGCAACGCTTGAGGGCGAAGTCAAAGCTTGGGAAAACTATCGAAACAAACACAATGCAAAAGCAGACTGGCATTTCTCAAACCAGACCGCACGCGTTAAACTCAGGCATCTATACCCGGCTATTTAGCTGAAACGCGGCACTAGTATCTGTAATTGCTAAATCCCCTTTAGCCAGCCACTGGAAATGCGATAGATACCCCTCTTCCACCCCGTATATTTCCGGTAGCTGGCTATTTTTTTTGCCTTCTGATAGGATGGTCACCTCTATATTCCATCAAGAAAAAGGCAACCTCATGAAATTATATGAACTGGTCGGCAAGGACAAAACCCAAGGGTTCAGTCCCTATGTCTGGCGCGCGCGCATGGCCATCGCCCATAAGGGGCTTGAGGTTGAAATGGTGCCTCTTATTTTTACCGAAATCGYAAAGCTGAAAGATATTGATGCCAAAACTGTKCCTATTCTGGATGATAACGGCACCATCATCACCGACAGTTGGGATATTGCCTGTTATCTGGAAGAAAAATTTCCCGACCGGCCATCTCTGTTCGGTGGCCCGGCGGGCAAGGCTTATGCCAATTTCTTTAATTTCAYCAGCTTTACCCATCTTGTCATGCCCCTGTTTCAAATGCTGGCTTACGATATTTTTGAAGGGTTGGATGACAAGGACCGGGCCTATTTCCGCGAAACACGGGAAGCCCGGCTCGGCAAAAGCCTTGAAGAAGCCCACGCCCATCAGGACCAGTCCCTGAAAATCTTTCAGAAACAGCTCTGGCCCTATAACACATTGCTAAAATCACAGGCGTTCTTCCACGGCAGCCAACCAGCCTATACGGATTATATCATGTATGGCCTGTTTCAATGGGCCAAGGGGGTTAGTGCGTTGACAATTATCTCACCCGATGAGCCCCTATATGACTGGCGGGCAAAGATGGATGATCTCTTCGGCGGTCTGGGTAAAGTCATCCGGACAAAAAAACCTGCCTGAGATGRGCGTTAGCCCTTGAATTCCGCCCGGTCCGTTCCATATTTAGCTACAACTGATTTNACYAAAGTAGGGTGTATTAAATATGACRACAAAAACCAAAACGAAAAAGGTGGAAAAACACGGTTTTCAGGCCGAGGTTTCCAAACTTCTTCACATGATGGTCCATTCGGTTTATTCCGAACGGGAAATTTTCCTGCGCGAGCTGATCTCCAACGCCTCTGATGCCTGTGACAAGCTACGCTATGAGGCCCTGACCAAACCGGASCTGACCAAGGATGATCCGGACTTTAAAGTCACCATCACCCTKGAYRAKRMMRMMARMMSCCTGACCCTGTCCGATAACGGYATCGGCATGRACCATGATGACCTGATTTCSCATCTGGGCACCATYGCCCGSTCCGGCACCKSSRSCTTYATGGACAARMTGTCCGGYGAYGACASCMAAGACRTCAATATGATCGGCCAGTTCGGGGTCGGMTTCTATTCCGTRTTCATGGTRTCYGAYRATATTMMSGTCATCAGYMRMAARGCSGGYGARGATGAAAGCTGGTCATGGCATTCGGACGGCATCGGTGACTATACCCTCACCCCCGCCACCAAGGAAAGCCGGGGCACAGACATCATCCTTCATATCAAGGATGATGCCAAAGAGTTTCTGGAAGAATTCCGCATCCGGTCCATCATCAAGACCTATTCCGACCATATCGCCATCCCCATCACGCTGGTCATGGAAAAAGACGGCGAAGAAAAGGCGGAGAGAATCAATGAAGGCACCGCGCTATGGGTTCGGCCAAAATCCGACATTACCGAGGAGCAATATAAAGAATTTTACCATCATGTGGGTCATGCCATGGATGACCCGTGGCTGACACTTCATTACAAGGCCGAGGGCAAGATCGAATATACGGTGCTCATGTTTATCCCGACCCAGCCGCCTATGGACCTGTTCGACCCGGCCCGTAAAACCCGCAGCAAGCTTTACGTAAAGCGCATCTTCATCACCGATGACTGCGAGGACTTGATCCCCAGCTACCTGCGGTTTATGCGCGGSATTGTTGACAGCGAAGACCTGCCGCTGAATATCAGCCGGGAAATGCTGCAGAATAACCCGGTRYTGAACAGCATYCGCACMGCSGTCACCAAAAAAATCCTGTCCGAGCTGGAGAAAAAAGCCAAAAAGGATGTGGATGCCTATGCGGTTTTCTGGAAATCTTTTGGCCCGGTATTGAAAGAAGGCATCTATGAGGATTTTGGCCGCCGGGATCAACTGATGAAACTGGCCCGCTTTGAAAGCACCGRCACAGAAGGCCTGCAAAGCCTTGACGATTATRTTGGCCGCATGAAAGAYGGGCAGGAAAATATCTATTATATTACCGGCGACAACCCCGAAGCCGCCCGCCGTTCGCCCCAGCTTGAAGGCTTTAAAGCCAAGGGAATCGAAGTGCTGTTCCTGACCGACGCGGTGGATGATTTCTGGTTGCAGATGATGCCGGAATATGAGGGCAAGAAATTCCAGTCCGTCACCCGCGGCACCGCCGACCTTGAGGGCAAGAAAGACGGTGACGACAAGAAGGACAAGAAAAACAGCCCTGAAATTGACGCCCTGATCGGCCTGCTGAAAAGCAATCTTGAAGGCTCCGTCAAGGATGTTCGTCTGTCGGGCCGCCTGACGGACAGCCCGGTCTGCCTTGTGGCTGACGAGGGAGATATGGATATTCACCTTCAGCGGATTCTAAAACAGCACCAACAGCTTGACCAGACCACMCTGCGGGTTCTGGAAATCAATGAGGATCATCCGCTGATCAARGCCATCGCCGCCAAAGCCACGGGCAAGGGTGCCATTGACGCCTTAAAGGATGCGTCCAACCTGTTGCTGGATCAGGCCCGGATAATGGAGGGTGAATTGCCCGCAGACCCGGTTGCCTTTGCCGGACGCCTATCGGCCATGATGACCAGCGGGTTGAAATAAGAGTTATTTCAGCTTGACCGCCGCAATGATGGGGCCGGTCTCACGGGATTGTAACAAAAGGGCATAGGCATCATAATTACCTTTTCCCAGATCCTGCCGGGACAGGGTGAGGCGGACTTCCTGCCCCATCCAGCTACCGATGCGTTTGATGGATTGAACCACATTATGATAGGTGCGGGTCTGYCCGGAATTTTCGCCGCCCCGAATATCCACTGTCTTTTCAAAATCATAGCCAATGACCCATATGGTCGCGGCTGGTTCCCCGTCACTAGCCCCAATTCTAAGGTCGATCATGTCACCGGATTTATCAAAAGTGATGTCAAAGTCAGTTTGTCGGTCAGGCCGTGTCTCAGTGATCATCTGCCTCACCAGATCACCTTTTGACCCGATCACGTCGCGCGCGCCCTGAATGATCATCTGCGGGGTATAAACACCATTCTTGCCCAGAGATACATTATATTTCCGTTGCCGGATGGYACAATCCGGTTGKGCCAGCGTATCTTTCCAACCCAGATAATTCCAGTAGTCAACAGAATARCTRAGSGCCAGAACATCTTTYYGCGTGCTGAGTTTTGCCAGAACCTCATCCGCCGGCGGACATGAATTGCATCCCTGWGAGGTRAAAAGCTCCACAACAACAAGATCTTGGRYGCCCCCGTCTGCCGTCTYGGAACGCGCTTGAGCCAAGCCCGTATTMATATTTGCACCCAGCRCTGCAAATATTAAAAAAACAGATAAAATTCTAACCATATGTAAAACTATATTCATGCCTCCAAGGTATCGTAAGCGTGAATAAACTGCTAATCACACTATAGTGAATGTAATAGAGTATTTTGTTGAGAGACAAAAACACAGCAAGGATACGCTTTTTGTGAGTGAACAAAARATTTCTGTTGAGGCATCCATATCGGAGAGCTACAAGTTCCTCATGGGACATATGCCCCATTTTCTCCGGCTGATGTATGGCCCGCTCATCYTGTGGGTTTGCGTCAAGCTGGCCGAACAGRTCCTTGCCAGAGAATATGACATTCAGATAAACAGCAATAACATCCTGCATCTGTTTACGGCGGCTTTTGCCATCGTCTGGTACCGTCARTTTCTGCTCGGCTCAGACTATGCCAGCTACCGTCTGATGCTGAAAGAGGGTTTCTCCGGCAGTCATTTCACCCTRCRGAGRGCATGGCGGGCTTTGGTGCGAATTATCGTCATCACACTGGTATTGCTGGTGCCCACATTAATTGTTTCCATGAGTATGATGGTCTATTTTGCCCARCAAGGCGTACAATTCTCGGACGAACTCATTCAGGATATGGCCATCAAAAGCACCTTCATCGTTATGGTGATCTTTTCCCCCATATTGGTTCGCCTGTCCCTCTATACGGCGGGTTTTGCCTTGGGGCGCACCTCATTGACTTTCAAACAGCTTTGGCGGCAGACCAGGGGCTATACCGCGACGTTGTGGCTGGTGGCCATCCGGGGGTTTTTGCCGCYCAGCCTTTATAACTATGCACTGACATGGTTTCTGMATATCGCYRTGGAAAGAATGGCCGCCCATTATATTRTYTCYACCATCGTGGTGGAAACGCTGGCGGCCTTCCTGACRTTTATGATGCTGGCCATYGTGGTRGCCGCCAATGCGGAAGCCTTCCGGGTGCTGATCGGCGTRCGCAAGGGCGATGTCCCCCACAGGGCAGATTCCGGCCCCCGCCGGGAAGACGTTGCCTCAAGCAAAGTCTCCGGGCAAGCGGTTTAATATCTGTTACCTATTYCGCCGCAAGGTTGCGCARSACATAATGCAGGATGCCGCCGTTGGCRAAATATTCYACTTCATTGGCCGTATCAATGCGGCATAGAACCGTAATATCYTTTGWASWRCCATCCGCATAGGTCACCTTGACCGCCACATCCTGACGGGGGGAGATGCCATCSGCAATGCCGGTRATGTCGAAAGTCTCCGTCCCCACAAGGCCCAAAGTCYCRCGGTTATCACCGTCYTTGAACTGCAACGGCARGACGCCCATGCCCACAAGGTTGGACCGGTGAATACGCTCAAAACTTTCCACAAGCACRGCCTTGACCCCCAGCAGGTTAGTGCCCTTGGCGGCCCAGTCCCGGCTGGAYCCGGTGCCATATTCCTTGCCGCCCACAACCACAAGCGCGGTGYCTGCTTCCAGATAACGCATGGCCGCATCATAGATGCTGATCACGTCACCAGACGGATAATGGGTGGTCCAGCCACCCTCTGTCCCCGGTGCCATCAGATTGCGCARRCGRATATTGGCAAARGTGCCGCGCATCATGACCTCATGATTACCGCGCCGTGAGCCATAGCTGTTAAAATCCTTGCGCGCAATACCATGATCCTGCAGATATTTACCCGCCGGACTGTCCAGCTTGATCGCSCCMGCCGGTGAAATATGGTCGGTGGTGATGCTRTCGCCCAGCAGGGCCAGMAGGCTGGCSCCCTTGATGTCAGAGAATGCGCCGTCCGTGGTCTTGCTCATGCCCTGAAAATATGGCGGCAGGCGGATATAGGTWGARTCYTCRTCCCAGTCATAGGTTTCRCCCTCGGCCACATTAATCGCCTGCCATTCGGCGGTCCCGGCGAATACRTCGCGGTACCGGTCAATGAACATATCCCGGTTGAGGGASGCGGCGATGGCGTCGGCAATTTCTTTATTGCTGGGCCAGATGTCTTTCAGGTAAACGTCATTGCCCTGCGCATCCTGTCCCAAGGCRTCATTGGTGATGTCAAAGCACATGGACCCGGCGATGGCATAGGCCACCACGAGGGGCGGTGAGGCCAGATAGTTGGCCTTGATGTCCTGGGAAATCCGGCCTTCAAAATTCCGGTTACCGGACAGAACCGACGTACAGACCAGATCATTGGCATTGATCGCCGCCGAGATTGGGGCTGCCAGCGGACCGGAATTGCCGATACAGGTCGTACAGCCATAACCCACCACATTAAAGCCCAGCGCGTCCAGATGAGTCTGCAGGCCGGCCTTTTCAAGATATTCACTGACCACCTGCGATCCGGGCGCAAGCGATGCCTTGACCCACGGCTTTTTAGTTAACCCCAAAGCGTGAGCCTTTTTCGCCACCAGCCCGGCGGCCACCATAACGCCGGGGTTGGARGTATTRGTGCAGGAGGTAATGGCCGCGATGACCACATCACCGTGACGGATGCCATGGTCGGCTCCCTCGGTGTCAAAGACCTTGCCCTTCTCRTCAATCTTGCCRAAATCGGCCAGCACCTTGTCAAAGGCGGTRACGGATTCTTTCAGGGCCACCCGGTCCTGAGGTCTTTTTGGGCCGGAAATATTYGGCTCAATGGTGGAAATGTCAAGTTCCAGACGATCCGTGTAAACAGGTTCCRGTGAATTTTCRTCMAGCCACATMCCCTGTTCTTTGGCATAGGCCTCAACAAGCGCAATATTTTCTTCTGTCCGTCCGCTCARACGCAGGAAATTCAATGTCTGATTTGACACCGGGAAGAAGCCGCAAGTRGCGCCATATTCCGGGGCCATATTGGCCAATGTGGCCTGATCCGCCAGCGTCAGTTCATCCAGTGCAGAGCCGTAAAATTCAACGAATTTACCGACCACGCCCAATTCGCGCAGCATCTCCACAACCCGYARYACCAGATCKGTGGCCGTGATGCCTTCCTGYAATTTTCCGGTCAGCTTAAAGCCCACCACTTCRGGRATCAGCATGGATACGGGCTGGCCRAGCATAGCGGCCTCGGCCTCAATTCCGCCAACGCCCCAACCCAATACAGCCAGACCGTTAATCATGGTGGTATGGCTGTCGGTGCCGACACAAGTATCRGGATAGGCCACGGTYCGGCCTTCGATTTCGGCGGTCCAGACTGTTTTGGCAATATATTCAAGATTAACCTGATGGCAGATGCCRGTGCCTGGCGGTACGGCGGARAAATTATCAAAGCTGCCCTGTCCCCATTTCAGAAACTGRTARCGTTCCGCATTACGGGTCATTTCCAGATCGACATTTTCCTTCAGGGCCGATGCGGTCCCCGCCACATCCACCATCACCGAATGGTCAATGACCAGATCAACGGGGCTGAGCGGATTTATTTTCTGGGGGTCGCCGCCCATATCCTTCATGGCGTTGCGCATGGCGGCAAGGTCAACAACGGCGGGCACGCCGGTGAAATCCTGCATCAATACCCGGGCTGGGCGATACTGGATTTCCCGGCTTTCCTTGCCCAGATTTTTCTGCCAGTCCACGATGGCCTGTACGTCGCCGGTGGAAACGGTGACACCATCCTCATAACGCAACAGATTTTCCAGCAATACTTTAAGGGTATAGGGCAGACGGGAAATATCGCCCAGTTTTTCCGCCGCCGCCTTTAAGGAATAATAATCATATTCCTTGCCGTTCACGTCCAATGTCCGGCGGGTGCCGAGCGTATCTTGACCTACTGTTGCCACGGGGAGTCTCCTTATGAATGAATGCTGAAATTCTCCTGTGCTTTTTGCACCATAATGAGCGGATTCTCAAGGAAAAACACGTTTCTTTCCTCAATATTTATCAGCTTTTGACCAGACTGCTTTTGATCAGGCTTCTTTTCAAYACAAAATAACCAAACAGGCCCGAAATCAGCGAGCCGAATATAATGCCAAGTCGCTCATCAAACATGAGATTGACGCCCGTTTCCTCAAARGCCAGMGAACCRATGAACAGGCTCATGGTAAAACCAACACCRCACAACAAAGAAGCACCATATAATTGCAACCAACTGGCCCCGTCCGGCAATTTGCAAAAACCGCTTTTGATGGCCAGCCARCATAAGCCAAAAACACCGATTTGCTTGCCAAAGAAAAGGCCGGCTGCGATGCCTAGCGTGACCGGATGGGTAATATCACTGATTCTGACATCACCGAAATATATCCCCGCATTACAAAAAGCAAAAAACGGTAAAATCACATAGGCCACAACGCTATGCAAATCATGCTCAAGGTCTTTCAGGGGTGAATGGTCTGGATTRTCGGGATTCTTCATGGGGATAAAAAASGCCAGMATAACNCCCNGCCAGYGTGGCATGGACWCCGGACTTTARCATSGCRAYCCACATCACGACACCGATCAGCAGATATATGCTTTTAGTCACAACGCCCCGCCTGTTCATAAAAAACAGAATGACAATGGAAACTGCAACGACAAGCAACGCTGYCACAGAAATTTTGCTGGTATAGAAAAGTGCGATGATAACAATGGCCCCGATATCATCAAATATSGCCAAAGAGGCCAGAAATATCTTCAGACTGATGGGCACCCGGTCGCCCAGCAACATCAAAATACCAAGGACAAATGCAATATCCGTCGCGGCGGGAATAGCCCAGCCTTTCAGGGCAACCGCATCCTGATGATTAAAGAGAATATAGACAAGAGCAGGTGCAAACATGCCGCCAATGGCCCCCACCGCCGGTAAAATAACATTCTGTGGYTTGTTCAGTTCYCCGACCAGAAATTCCCGTTTAAGCTCAAGCCCGATCAAAAAGAAAAACACCGCCAWCAGGCCGTCATTCACCCAGAGCAACAGAGGTTTGGCAATTTCAAGCGCCCCAACCTGCACCGCAACAGGCGTATCAAGCAAGGCATTATAAAAGCCCCGCACCGGTGAGTTTGTGATGATAATAGCCAACAGAGCCGTTGCCATTAACAATAACCCGGCGAARGATTCCTGSCGCACRAAATCGCGGATAAAATTMSTTACTCTTGTCATTATGCTTCCGTCTGTTGACCTTAATTTTTGCTATATAAGAATGATTTCATATCATACAAGACAATRGAGAGAWACTCAGGTGAATAATGTTAAATATCTAAAAATCTGGTTACATAAGGTTCACCTGAACAATCAAAAAGTGTATTAAAAAAANTTAATCTCTTTTTAATATACACMAACTGTTAAGGATATTCATATACATATTAAACATCAATTCGGTTATCTCAGGGGACGGTGAATGTTGCTCTTGATATAACATACTGAAATATTTATGACAAATGGCATTAGATATGCATATATTATCAGGTAAAATACTAAATATAGTGCGCGCAAGCGTGGCAATAGTTATCAGCCCATGGCGCCATCGTAATATGTCGCCTGACAAGGAAAGGCTTGCCGATACAGAGAACCGYCTGAAAGAAGCACTGGCGCTACTGGATCAGGAAAAAGACCTTCTCTGCCGACAAAAGCAGGAAGCTCTTAAGATGACGCAGAAGGCAGGTCTGGCCCGGGATATTCAAAATCAAGTGCAATCAGAGCTGGATTTTCTGAAAGAATTCGCCGGGCAAACCAAAACAAGTCTGTTYAAAATGGCAGATTCCATTGAYATTGAACTGCAAAATAATATCCAGAACATCACCAATCAGGCCGAAAAGGCCAATCATATTGCCGCCCGGCTGACCGGGTCCGCCGAAACCGTTGGCCATAAATCCAATCTTGTTGCCCAAAGTGCTGCGCAGGCCCTTGATAATACTGCTACGGTACAACAGTCTGCGGAGGGATTAAGTATCGCCGTGGAAACAATCGCACGCCAGATGGAACAGACCACAGAGCTTACCCAAAAGGCCGTGGGCATCAGTGACAACACCCAGCAAACCATTTTCGGATTGGAACAAGCCGCGCAGGGCATCGGTGACATCATCGGTTTGATCAGCAATATTGCCGGCCAGACCAATCTTCTGGCCCTTAACGCCACCATTGAAGCCGCCCGCGCCGGGGACGCCGGCAAAGGATTTGCCGTTGTRGCGGCAGAAGTCAAGGACCTGGCCAACCAGACCACAAGATCCATCGGTGAAATTACCGGACATATAGATGGTATTCGGGCCAAAGTCGCCGAAGCGGTTACGGATATTGATAAAATCAAGAAAAGCATTGATGAGGTTCAGGAATCCTCAGACGTCATCCGGGATGAACTGGCCCGGCAAAGTGACGCCACACGGGAAATCACCACCAATGTCACCGGTGCCCGTAACAGTGTCCAGACCGTAACAGACGGCGCRCAGGACATATCTGACGAAGCCACCAGCAACGTCGAAATCGTCCGGGAAATAAATCATATTTCAGAAGGGTTGGCCGAACAGGTATTATCTATCCGTACCAACATGATGGAAATTATCCAATGTGCTCTGGACGATAATGAACGGCGCGAATCCCGGAGATTCACGACTTCTGTCCAATCAACCATCAGGCTGGACGGCTCAAAAGAAGACATACCCGTTCAGATCATGGATTTCTCCATGGGGGGGCTTAAAGTTAAACTGCTGGATAAACCGTTATCCGAGGACGTGACCAAAGGCGAAATTTCTWCGGGCGAATCTGGCTCTGTAATCTCCTTCAGTATCCGCAATATGAATGATAACATTATCAATGCACAATTTAATGCGGATGAAGATGAAGATCTGATCCGTATGTTTAATGTCTATCTTCAAAATCAGGGGCCGGGAAAAGATCAGGTTGACCTGATGGATGATGTGGAGCTGTTCGGATAAATAGGGCAACTTTGCCGTATTTCGCCCGCAAATCACCATAGTCAGGTCAAACTATAACCCCATTGCTCTCTTATGTTTCTGTCATAGCAAATAGAATCAGGAGACCAAAACCATGAGAAGACATTCTTATCCATATCCAACCAACGCTTTTGCCACCAAAAYCACCGATCATGCCTTCCCGTGGTCAAAAATCACCCTGCTGTTTTTAATGACCAGCAGTTTCCTGATTTTTGCCACCACCGGAACAACCAATACGGAAACGATGGCCAACTGGACCACCCAGGTGAGTGAAATTCTCATCGGGACAGCCCTGTTTACGCTGGCCGCCATTTTGCTGGTCTGGGCCGGGCGGTTAATGCCAAAAAACATATAGAGACAATATCCGTCAAATGTTATAGCTTTCTGAAAAGCAAATATGGGTTTTTCAGTGAGCGATAAAATAAGTGATCATCTAAGCGGGCAAAATCTTGCCTGCATCCGGGGGGACAGGCCGGTTTTCTCAAATCTGGCCTTTGATCTGCCGCCGGGCCGGGCGCTGATTCTTCTRGGGGCCAACGGGTCGGGAAAATCCAGCCTRATGAAAATCATTGCCGGTCTATTGCCCGCCACCAGCGGTGAAATTTCCATTCAGGGTCAGAATATCCTCGGCGATAAAGACTGGATCAGTCAGAATATCTGCTATCTGGCCCATAAAAACGGCATGAAGCCGGAACTGACCGTGGCGGAAAACCTCACCTTCTGGGCAAGGTTGGAACGCCATGACGGCGACATCCGGGAACAGGCCGTAAAAATCGGTATTGATCATTGTCTYGACCTGCCCGTGTCCTACCTGTCCTCYGGTCAGGCCCGCCGCGCTGCGCTGACCCGCATCCTGTGTCATCCGGGCAATATATGGCTCCTTGACGAACCAACCGTCGGGCTGGACAGTGATGGTGTTGCGCTTTTATCGGGGTTGATGAATGATCATTTAACGCGGGGCGGACGCATTCTGGCGGCCACCCATATCGAACTTGGTCTTGAGGCGGATAAAAGCTCGGTCCTGAATATGGCCGACTTTGCCTATCAGATGCCGGATATATTTGAGGAAAGCCTGCTATGATCTCCCTCATCCTTACCATCATTGCCCGTGACCTTCGCCTGTCCCTGCGGCGCGGRTCCACCACCATTATGGTCATGGGMTTTTTYGTCATGGTGGTSATCATGTTCCCCTTYGCYATCGGGCCRGAGCARAATATCCTGCAACGRATGTCCGTSGGCGTGATCTGGGTGGCGGCCCTCCTGTCCTGCCTCCTRTCRCTGGACAGYATATTTCAGTCCGATTATGAGGATGGCTCGCTGGACCAGTTTATTTTAAGCCCGGTCCCGCTGGAGCTTGTGGTRCTGGCCAAATGYATTGCCCACTGGATCACCACTTCCCTGCCSYTGATTATYATCACYCCCATWYTGGGCATCCTGATGAATTTACCGGAACAGGGCTATTTCCCGCTGATCCTGACCATGGTGCTGGGCACGCCGGCGCTCAGCTTTATTGGCGGGATCGGGGCGTCCCTCACCGTCACCCTGCGCCGGGGCGGGGTGTTGCTGTCCCTGCTCATATTACCGCTCTATATTCCGGTGTTGATTTTCGGGGTTTTGGCGGTCAAGGCGACCATAGGCGGTTATCCGGCAACAGAGCATCTGATGTTGCTCATCAGTTTCAGCCTGTTCAGCGCTGCCATCACCCCCTGGGCGGCGGCGGCAGCCATCAGGTCCGGTCTGGAATAAGGGCAACCGAGTTTAAGTGGCGGGGGTCCGTATCCTCAATGGTTGATTTCAGAAAACCGGGAACAAAAGGCTTGATACGGTCCATCAGCTTGTTRAGCAACGCATATTTCCGACGCAGCTTACGGGTGAACATGCAAATCATATAGCTTTCCGACRCCAGCAGGCTAAGCCCGATCAAAGCCARCARYTGCCCAAGCGGCAGMGGCAAYGGYGCCGTGATCAAACCAATCARCACAAACAGCCATCCTGTGGCGAGCTTTATGGAGCGTTTAAATCTTTTCATACCCAAATTCCGGNAATCTGTTGACGAGCATATATATTCATAGGATACTTTTAACCGCCAAATAGCAATATCTATGCGRCCAAGRCGCCTRWAAATAAGRCCAACAAAGTAATTTATAAATTTTTTTATTTTAGAACTTGTCTAAACTATTATTCAAGTRTAGGATATTTTTATAAAAATTACTTAAGGTRGTCAYGATGAAAAAAATATTTTCGATTACAGCAATTGTCCTTTTTTTTAGTATCCAGACGGGTTTTGCCGAACCCCTGGGCTTGCCGCCCGTACCRATTCCGGCRGACAATCCCCAATCCAARGCAAAAATYGCCCTTGGTGAAAARCTGTTCAAYGAYCCCCGTTTCAGYAGTACCGGTGACGTAAGCTGCGCCACMTGCCATGATGCGGCCAAGGGATTTGCYGATGGYCCCCTGAAAACATCAGAGGGCATAAARGGCTTGACCGGCACCCGCAATGCACCAACGATACTCAATGCCGCCTTTATGAAAAGCCAATTCTGGGATGGCCGTGAACCTGATCTGGAAGGCCAGTCAAAAGGCCCCTTCATCAATCCCGTGGAAATGGGCCTGGAAAATCATGACCCCATCTTAAMRTTGGTGCGGGCCGACCGGACTTATTGGAAGATGTTTCGGAAAGTCTTTGGGCTTAAGAAGAAARATGCCCTGAGCATGGACCATGTGGCCAAGGCMATTGCGTCTTTTGAGCGGACGATCATTTCCGGYRACAGCCCGTTCGATCATTATTACTTTACCAATGACAAGGCCGCCATGACACCATCCGCCGTAAGGGGTTTTAATGTCTTTCTGGAACAGGGGCGTTGTGTATCCTGCCATACGGTGTCCCAGACCCACGCCCTGTTTACCGACAGCCGCTTTCATAACCTTAATGTGAATTTCAACAGCATTTCCGGCGGCGTAAAGGCGCTGGCCAAGCGCCAGCARCAGGACAAGGCCGACGGCGTTGATCTGGACGTCAGCATCCTGACCGACAAGGCCGTGGCTGAACTGGGCCGTTTCGTGGTCACCGGGCAATGGCGGGACATCGGGGCTTTCAAAACCCCGACCCTGCGAAATGTTGACCTCACCGCGCCCTATATGCATGACGGCAGCATCAAGACATTGGAAGATGTGGTTGATTTCTATAACAACGGCGGCTTTGTCAACGCCGGCGATCCGGTCAACAGCTTTCAAAGCGGCGGCATCCGGCCCCTTGACCTGAGCGATACGCAAAAAGCTGATCTGGTRGCCTTTCTGAAGATGCTGACCAGCCCGCTAAACTGATTTCTGTGAAAATCAATCGTCAAATAATGACAGAAAGAGAAGAACCATGAGCATTATCAWTCGCCGAACCCTGCTGAAAACCGGGGGTACATTTGTCGCTGGGGCCTGTCTGCCCCTGACCAATATCCAGCTTGCCTTTGCCGACCRRTCACAGAATTTCACCTTTGCTTATATCTCTGATTCCCATATTCAGCATATCAAAGGCACAAAATTTGTCCGCAACTGGGATCAGGGCCTGAAACGGGCCGTGGCCGAGGCCAACCTCATGTCGCCCAAGCCGGATTTCGTCATGTATGGCGGTGATCTGGCCCAACTGGGCACCCGGGAAGAACTGGACCAYGGTTTTGAGATAATGTCGGCCCTGAAACATAAGACCCATTATGTTATGGGGGAGCATGACTATTATGCTGACCTCGGCGAATATTGGTCTTCTCAGGTGGGAAAGCAATATTACAGCTTTGATCACAARGGCGTTCATATCATYGTACTCAACAGCATCCTGACCGATGACCACTGGACCCATGAGCGTTGGGCCAATGGCACCGAACGCATGGGGGTTATGGCCGGGCTGGACGATCCCCGTGGATCWCCCTTYATGGTTGGGGCGGCGCAGCGTAAATGGCTGGCCGATGACCTGAAAGGCGTCAGCAAGGATACGCCGATCATCGTCTTTTCCCATTCGCCGTTGCAAAAACTGTTTAAAAACTGGAATTTCTGGACCGACGATGCGGAGCTGGTACAGGCGATCCTCCAGCCCTTTGACAGTGTCACCGTATTTTACGGCCAYGTCCATCAAATCCAGTATAACCAGATCGGCAATATYACCTTTCATTCAGTGATGGCCACGGCCTGGCCCTGGCCCTATCCGGAAAGCTATGCCCAGGCGGAAAACCATATGCCCCATCTSACYGTSCCCATTAACCGGGCYGACCCCTTCTTTGAGCGCGACGCCACCGGCTGGCAATATGTTGACATCAACAGCGGCAAGGCCACCGTCAAATTCAGCCTGACCGAGAATGARCCCCGGACCGTTGGTTATGATGCCGAACGCGGSYAWCCGGTGGAYACCAAATATRTCAGCCGCWCAAAACCACCGCAAAACCACTATTAGTCCCGGACATCACAAGGAAAATATTATGCGTAACATCATTCAAACACTRCTTTTGGTCGCCACCATCGGCTTGGGGAGYACMCTGRCGGCACAGGCGGATGAATTCACCAAGGAAGATCTGGACATCTGGCAAAAGGAATTTATGGCAGTGGTGGCCATTGGCCGGGCGGCGTTTACGGACCCAAATCTGGGCACCAACGGCGTGGTCTGCGCCCAATGTCATCCCAACGGGGCCAATACSCACCCGGAAACCTATCCGAAGTTCCAGAAACAGATAGGCCGGGTCATTACCCTGCCGGAAATGATCAACTGGTGCATCCGCAACCCCCTTGAAGGCAAACCAATGGCCCTTGATGACCCTAAGATGGTCGCCATGCAGGCCTATATCACTCATGAGCGGCGCAATGTTAAGCTGGCCCCCGGAAAACATTAAATAACCAGCCTTTATACAGGGCTCAAATTGATCTCAATCAAACTTATGTGAGCGRGAATCAAATAAAGYTATTTAACTTGATTAAAAAGTTCGCAGCATGTAGACCATTTTTATGCATAAATTTGCCAATCCAGCCCGCTTTATGCGGTTGAGTAATATGTTTCTGCCCTGGATAGCRGGCCTGACTGTTCTGCTGTTTGTCCTTGGTCTTTATTATGCCCTTGTGGTTGCGCCCGAGGAYTATCAGATGGGCAACACGTACCGGATTATGTTTGTTCATGTGCCGGCGGCCTATATGGCTCAATTCGGTTACGGGGCCATTGCGGTGGCCAGTGCCGTGGGCTTTATCTGGAAACATCCCCTTGCCGATCAGGCGGCGCGAGCCATCGGGCCCGTGGGCGCGGCCTTTACCGCCCTTGCCCTGATCACCGGCAGCCTATGGGGAAAACCCATGTGGGGAACCTATTGGATATGGGATGCCCGGCTGACTTCCATGCTGATCCTGTTCTTTGTCTATTTAGGTTATATCGCTGTCTGGCAAACCATAGAAGACCACGCGCGCGCCGCAAAGATTGCCGCCATCGTGGCCATGGTTGGCCTTGTCAATGTGATCATYATTAAATTTTCCGTGGACTGGTGGAATACYCTCCATCAACCGGCRAGCCTGATGCGCCTGGACGGCCCGACCATAGGCGGTGATATGCTGGCGGCCCTGCTTTTGATGATTGCAGCCTTTAATATGTTCTTTTTCACCATCGTAATCTGGCGAATTCAGAGCCTGATCCTGCGGCGACGTATCCGCTCGCTCAGGATTCARCTTGGCGGAGGGCTTGGGTAATGGARGGAAATGACGTTTTTCTCCTGTTCAGCTATGTGGCCAGCGCCGTGGTTCTGRTTGCCTTATTTGTGACAAGTTTATGGACAAAGAAGAAAGATGAGGCCACCCTGCGCAAGCTGCAGGGCCAGATACGCGATTTAACAGACAGGCAGGGTAAAAAATGAAGAAACCAGCAACAAAGGCCGGGATGCGAAAAAAACGCCGCCTGTATCTTATGTTCACCTCACTCGCCGTATTGGGACTGGCGGTCCTTCTGGTTCTGAACGCATTAGAAGACAGCATCCGGCTATTTTATGACCCCACTGAAATAGTTGAAAAAGGCATAAAGCCCGGTCAGGATTTTCGCCTCGGTGGCCTGGTGGCCAATGACAGCTTTGAAAGGCATGAAGTAGGCGGCATTTTGGTCAATAAATTCATCGTCACGGACGGCAATGAAACAGTTGACGTGACCTATGAAGGACTATTGCCTGATCTGTTCCGGGAAGGACAGGGCGTTGTGGCCGAAGGGTCCATGAATAGCGCCGGGGTTTTTGTGGCCACGGAAGTTCTGGCTAAACATGATGAAAATTATATGCCCAARGAAGTCATCGACAGCCTGAAGAAACGCGGGCAATGGCAACGTTACAAATCAACCATAACCAACAAGGCAGGTGCCTCATGAGCGCAGAATTAGGTCACGTTTTCCTGGTCCTTGCACTGGGCATGGCAATCATACAAGCTATTTTCCCCATGATCGGCGCCGCACGCCGTGATGGCCGGATGATGGTACTGGGCCCCCCCGCCGCTTATGGCCAATTCATCTTTACCGTGGGRGCCTTTCTGGCCCTGACCTATAGTTATCTGCAATCGGATTTTTCCGTGGCYGTGGTGGCYMRYAACAGCCATTCTTTAAAACCRCTGATTTACAAAATTTCCGGKGTMTGGGGCAACCATGAAGGCTCGCTYCTGTTATGGGTGATGTTTCTGGCACTCTTTGGGGCCATGGTGGCCCGTTTTGGACGAAATCTGCCCAAAAGCCTGCAAGCGCGGGTTCTATCCATACAGGCCATGGTCGGTATCGGGTTTTTCCTGTTTATGCTGATCACCTCCAATCCTTTTGACCGTTTGGCCAATGTGCCCTTTGAAGGCAACGGCCTGAATCCTCTGTTGCAAGACCCGGGACTGGCCTTTCATCCGCCRTTTYTMTATCTGGGMTATGTGGGWYTGTCRGTGGCYTTTTCCTTTGCCATTGCCGCCCTGATTGARGGYMRGGTTGATCCGGCMTGGGCCMGATGGGTYCGDCCMTGGACATTGCTGGCSTGGGTSTTTCTGACCATTGGTATCGTGCTKGGSTCMTGGTGGGCCTATTATGAGCTGGGCTGGGGCGGCTGGTGGGCCTGGGACCCGGTTGAAAATGCCTCTTTCATGCCTTGGCTGGTGGCCACGGCCCTGCTTCATTCGGCGATCGTGGTGGAAAAGCGCGATACCCTGAAAAGCTGGACAATTTTGCTGGCGATCATTGCCTTTTCCTTTAGCCTKCTSGGCACRTTCATTGTCCGGTCCGGTGTCCTCACCTCGGTTCATGCCTTTGCCACGGACCCGGAACGGGGATTGTTTATCCTGATGTTTCTGGCGCTRGTTATAGGCGGCAGCTTCCTGCTGTTTGCCCTGCGCTCTGACCGGTTACAGGCCGGCGGCCTCTTTGCCCCGGTCAGCCGGGAAAGCGGCCTTGTGATCAATAACCTGTTTTTGTCGGTGGCGGCGGCTGTGGTACTTTACGGCACCCTGCATCCCCTGCTTAGCGATGCTATTCTGGGCATCAAATCGTCGGTGGGCGCGCCCTTCTTTAATCTGGTTTTCGGCTTGCTGATGATCCCGCTGGTGATCACCATGGGGTTTGGCGTTCACCTGAAATGGAAACGGGCCCGGCTCAAGGCGGTAAGCGGAAAATTAAAGCTGGTCACCCTGCTGTCCCTGCTGGCGGCCTTTATGGTGCTTTATGTCACTTATGGCGGCGGCATTATGCCCGTGGTCTGGATGGGGCTTGGTATCTGGTTGCTGTTATCCATGCTTCAGGAACTGGCAAACCGGATCAAATTATTTAAGGTTCCGCTTAAAAACAGCTTAGATAGGCTGCGGCGTCAACCCCGGTCCAGCTGGGGCATGAGCCTTGGCCATCTGGGTTTTGCCATTGGCCTGATCGGCATTGTCGCCACCTCATACTGGAGCCAGGAACAACAGAAAGTCATGCCCGTGGGGGACAGCATGACCATTGGTGAATTTACCCTGACCCTTGACGATGTTGTTGCCGTTGCCGGGCCCAATTACACGGCAGTGCGCGGGGCCATCACCGTAACCGACAAGGATGGCAACCATTATATGGCCTATCCGGAAAGCCGGACCTATGTGGCCTCCCCCATGACCACGACGGAGGGTGCCGTGCGGACCACATTGTCCGRRGATCTGTTCATTGTCATCGGCGAGATGCAGGGTTCCGACCGTTGGGGCATGCGGGTATATTACAAACCCATGCAGGTCTGGCTGTGGATCGGGGCCTCAATCATGGTTTTGGGCGGTTTTATTTCCCTGAGCGATCGTCGCTACCGCATTGGCTCACCGCAAGGGAAAAAGACCTCACAGAAAAACAAAGGGAAGCAGGCTCATGCAGTTTAAAAGATTTCTGCCGCTGTTTATTTTTGCCGGGCTGTTTGTGGTCTTCATCATCGGGCTGACGCTCAATCCCCGGGAAATCCCCTCTGCCATGATCAACAAGCCGGTGCCGGAATTTTCCCTGCCGCCGTTAAAAGGGGACGGTGTTGGACTGAGCAGTGCTGACCTGAAAGATACTGAAAATATCATCATCATCAATTTCTTTGCCTCCTGGTGTGGCCCGTGCCGTGTGGAACATCCCTCCCTTGAAATTCTGGGCAAGATGGACGGCGTAAAACTCTTTGGTATTGCCTATAAAGACCTGCCGCGAAACAGTATCAGCTTCCTGAAAAGTCTGGGCAATCCCTATGCCAAGGTGGGCACTGACCTGAAAGGCCGGACCGCCATTGACTGGGGTGTCACCGGCACACCGGAGACTTTTTTCATCAAGAATGGTATCATCCGTTATCAACATATCGGGCCAATCTATGAATCTCAAATTGCGGAAAAGATCGTGCCAATCATCAATGAACTTAAAGAGGAAAGTGGCTCATGAAATTACTGCTGACCCTGYTGTTCATCGGCCTGAGCCAGAATGCTTTTGCCATCGGTGTTGACCTTAAGAAACTTCCCGATCCGGTGATGGAGGCCCGCGCCCAGAATATCATGAGAGAATTGCGCTGCCTTGTCTGTCAGAACCAGTCAATCATTGAGTCTGATGCTGAGCTGGCGGGTGATTTGCGGGCGATCGTTCGCGAACAGGTGGCCATGGGCAAGAACCACGAACAGATCATTGAATTTATGACCAGCCGTTACGGTGACTGGATTCTGCTGAAACCACCGTTCAAGGCTTCTAATGCCGTACTCTGGCTAGGCCCCATATTCCTGCTTCTGATCGGTGGTTTTCTGGTTTTCCGCACCATCCGGCAGTCTSAGAATAGCGTCAAGCTCAGCCCTTTAAGCGCGGATGAAGAAGAACGTCTRAAACAAATTATCGAAGACAGAGGATAGATTATGTTCTGGATTGTATCTGCTTTTTTACTCCTGATTGCGCTTGCCATAATTCTGATCCCCCTGTTTCGGTATCGWGAGGATGCGGAACAGGATCAAAGCCAGAGCATCAATGTCTATAAAGCCCAGCTGAAAGAACTTGACGGCGATCAGAAGAATGATCAGCTCAGCGAAGCCGAAGCCGTCTCGGCCCGCCTTGAAATAAAGCGGCGGCTACTTAAAGTTGCCARCAATTCAGAAGACAAGATCGAAACAATCGGAACCAGCGCGGCGCGGCCCACGCTGGTCATGGTGACTGTCCTTGTGTTTTTGGGCAGCTATGGTTTTTATCTGTTGAWCGGCAACCCCGGCATGCCGGACTTTCCCCTTGATGAGCAGARAAAYTCTGCGGCCCGGATGACCAARGAAGATGCCAAATCCCCGGAAATGATCAACSAAGTGGCTATCCTGAAAACYTATCTGGCTCAAAAACCGGACGATATAGAGKCCTGGCGCRCRYTGGGCCAGCTTGAAACCGACCTKYATRACCGSCCYGAAGCRGCRAAAGCCTTTCAACGCTGGCATGAGCTGGACCSGRAYAGTATTGACGCGGCRGTGGTTTATGCCGAAAGCCTGATTATTCTSAGYGATGGCCGGGTTGKCCCCGCYGCCCTGCTTGTGCTGAACCGCGCCCGTAAAATTCAGCCCAAAAACCCCGGCGTSCGYCATTATATGGCCYTGGCYGAATATCAGGAYGGCAAAGTGGAACAGGCACTGGCGGRCTGGAAAGCATTGGCCGCCGACAGCAAACCCGGCGCACCGTGGTTAAATGCCCTCAACCGATGGATCCGCRAAGCCGAAAAAGAACTGGRCCTCCCAAKYAGTGTCGCCAGAGGTACCGGYCCCGCGTTAAGYGCCGAACAACGGGCSACCGCCGCCGATATGTCACCGGCAGAACGCGCAAAAATGATCAAGAGCATGGTGGCGCGCCTGCAGAGCAAAATGGATGAAAATCCGAAGAATATTGACGGCTGGTTCCGACTTGCCAGAGCCTATAGCGTGCTTGGTCAGAAAGCGGATGCTATCAAGGCTATGGAGCAGGCCATGAAATATGCGCCTGATGACCAAAAACCCCMGATCAAGAAACAACTGGAAATATTAAAAAAACAAGAGTAAAATARTATYGGATAAATAGAGTCGCAGAATGTTGACTTCTTCCCCTCAGAAGGACCRGGWGTTTTAATATAACCCTTWGCAATATATTAAATATTGTTAACTATGTTTGATTTGCGATGAAAGTTACGACAAATTCACAATTACTGACCTCTCTGGCCTCTCTGGTTGACTCTAATCAGCGCGGGCAGCAACAGGCCCTGCAACAACAGCAAGAGAAAAAAGCCACCGATCAAACCAGCAAGGTTTCCCGTCAGGACAATATCAATGCCAACCGGGATGCGTTGCGGAAACTTCAGGAACGGCTGAAAGCTGACAATCTTGAWAARCTGAARGCRGACTTYTCAGCCGGAGATCAGGGCGGTCAAAATAGCGGCGGCGTAAATCTGAATCTKCGGGAAAATCTGGGCAACYCCAGCCGACCYSWWGACACCCGCCCCGGTCAGATCATCGACATCAGGGTTTAGGCTTTTCRTCCTCAATATCCATATATTTCATCAACATGGGCATTTGCGCCATCATGAACAGGATGCTCATGGGCATGAACAGCCATAACTTGGTCGCTATCCAGGTATCAAAGGCAAAATTGCGATGGATGATCTCATTTAAAATGGCATTGAAAATATAAAAGACGCCGAAACGTACGCTCAGCTTCTTCCACGCCTCATCAGGCATGGGCGGGAATCCGGCYCCAAAGATATTTTTCAAAAAATATTTGCCAAATACCGCCCCGCCCAGCAAGGCAACCGCAAAAAAACCATAAAGAATAGTCGGCTTTAACTTGATAAAAATCTCATCATGAAAATAAATGGTTGCCCCGCCCAATATACCCACAAGACCGCCGGAAATCCATAAAATCAGGCCTATTTTCTTAAACACAAGTTTGGACGCAATCAAGGATACTACCATAGCCGCCATAAAAACCTTGGTCGCCAGATAGACGCTCTCCATATCCTTTGAATCATAGGCATAGAAAAACAGGATAATCGGGAACATCTCAATAAAAAGCTTGAGCAATTGCTTTTGGGTGTCACTCATTATTTAAGTCCCACTAACATTTTTGAAAAATCATCRGCATCAAAAGGCTGTAAATCATCAATGGATTCACCRACACCAATGGCATGGATAGGCAGRTCAAATTTTTCGGCAATCGCCACCAAAACGCCGCCCTTGGYCGTGCCGTCCAGCTTGGTCATGATCAGGCCGGAAACCTGCGCSGCCTCCTGAAAAACGCGGGCCTGCATCACCGCATTCTGCCCCGTGGTCGCATCCAGTACCAGCAAAGTGGAATGGGGCGCCGTTTCGTCCTGTTTTTTTATCACCCGGATGATTTTGGACAGCTCCTCCATCAGRTRGCTTTTATTTTGCAGRCGCCCGGCGGTATCAATGAGCAGAATRTCGCWGTTTTCCGCCCGCGCGCGCGCRATAGCATCATAGGCCAGCCCCGCCGCATCGGCCCCCACCTTGCCCGACACCACCGGYACATTATTGCGCTGACCCCAGACYTGCARCTGYTCAATAGCCGCCGCCCGAAAAGTATCGCCCGCMGCCAGCATKACCGACTTCCCGTCMAKCTGAAATTTTTTGGCCAGCTTGCCAATGGTGGTGGTTTTGCCGGAACCATTGACCCCGACCATCAGGATGATGTGGGGCTTATGCGCCGCCGTGATCTCAAGAGGCCGGGCCACCGGACGCAGAATATCCGCCACCTCTCCGGCCAGCGCGGCTTGTACTTCCTCCGGTGAGATTTCCTTGTCGAACCGGCCTTTGGACAGACGCGCGCAGACCGCCTGACTAACCGTGACCCCAAGGTCGGACATGATCAACAGGTCTTCCAGCTCCTCAAGTGTGGTGGCGTCCAGCTTTCGTTTGACGAAAATATCACTGATGCCGCCGCTCAGAGCCGTGGTGCTGCGCTTCAGGCCGTCTTTCAGGCGACTGAACCAGCCTTTTTTCTTCTGATTATCCGGGAGGTATTCTTCTGACATCAACGCTCTAATTCTGTGATAAGGATGCCATTTTCATAGCCTGTTACCCGCGCMTTTGCAAGGGAACCCGCCGTTAAATCGGCYAATATCTTCGCCGGRGCRAAATGTTCCGTATGGCCRATRACCGATTTACCTGCCTCACCGGGCTTTTCCACCAGAATAGATACGSTGCGCCCCACYTGRRACRMCATATARCGGTCAAATTGCGCCTGACCCAAGGCCCGCARCCGCGCCGCCCGTTCTTTACGGACCACCTTTGSCACMGGGGGCATCTTTGCCGCCGGCGTGCCTTCGCGGGCACTAAAGGGAAAAACATGAAGGTAAGTCAGGTCACAGTCTTTCACCAACGCAAGGCTGTTCTGAAACATCTCTTCCGTTTCCGTGGGGAAGCCCGCGATAATATCAGCGCCGAAAACCACATCGGGACGGGCGGCCCGAACCCGCTGGCAAAATTCGATACTGTCYTCMCGGYTRTGGCGRCGTTTCATRCGCTTTAAAATCATGTTATCCCCGGCCTGAAGRCTCAAATGAAGATGGGGCATCATTCGTTGCTCTTCCGTAATGACCTGAAAAAGTGCTTCATCAATCTCAATGGAATCWATGGAGCTTAACCGCAATCGTTTCAGGTCCGGAATGAGTTTTAAAATCTTCTGACACAGACTTCCAAGGCTAGGGTTTCCGGGAAGATCAGGGCCGTAAGAGGTAATATCAACCCCRGTGATAATCACCTCCTGATAGCCGTTATCGACYARTCGTTGYACTTGCGTAATGACCTCTCCCACGGGSACAGAGCGGCTGTTGCCCCGRCCATAAGGAATGATGCAGAAGGTACAGCGATGATCGCAACCATTTTGCACCTGCACAAAGGCGCGGGTGCGTTCCGCRTARCCRTCAATAAGGTGATTGGCGGTTTCCTTCACCGCCATAATGTCATTRACCAGCAGTTTTTCCGTCTTGCCCAGGCCGAAATCCAGATAACTTTCCGCCTTYAATTTTTCCACATTACCCAGCACCATATCCACCTCATCCATGGCGCCAAAGGCCTCTGGCGTGATCTGGGCCGCGCAGCCGGTAACGATGATCTTCACGTCCGGATTTTGCTTGCGGGTGCGGCGAATGGATTGACGGGCCTGGCGGGTGGCCTCGGCGGTCACGGCACAGGTGTTGAAAATCACCGTATTGCGCAACCCTGCCTGATCCGCGTGGTTTTTCATAACCTCTGACTCATAGGTATTGAGCCGACAGCCAAAAGTGACCATCTTTGCTTTATTATCCGGCGCGGTCATAACAGAATATGCCCGTCAAAAACATGGGTGGCACTACCGGTCATCTGTATATGACCGTCCTCGTCCCACAGCATATGAAGGTCGCCGCCGTCAAGCTCAACAGTTGCCTCTTTTGGCACAATTCCGCGCAGGCTGGCGGCCACAATCACSGCGCARGCCCCGGASCCACAGGCTTTGGTGATCCCWGCSCCCCGCTCCCACACCCGRTGGCGCAGGCGGCCMTGGCCCTTRTCCKCSACAATGCTCACATTAACCCGCTKTGGAAACAGRGGRTGRGTTTCAATCTGTGGCCCAAGCKCGGCCAGCGGAATATCCGCYACATCATCGACGAAAAATACTACATGGGGGTTGCCCATATTGACCGCGACACCATGACTTAAAGGGCCAACCGTCAAGTCCAGATCATCCGTCGCCATCTCCCGGCTCAAGGGAATGTCCTGCCAGTCCCGGCGCGGCACMCCCATATCRACCCGGATCAAATCTCCGGCGCGGGCGGCCTGCAATAGCCCGGCGGTGGTTTCTATGGCAATCTGGTCGGTGTTATTCTCCACCATCAGAATCTGCCCGACACAGCGGCTGGCATTGCCGCARGCCCCGACCTCRCTGCCGTCCGCATTCTGAATCCGCATGAARACWTCGGCCTTCRYRCTGGGCAACAGGGTGATGACCTGATCACAGCCAATGCCGTGRTGGCGGCTGGCAATATGGCGCGCCTGATCCCCGGTCAGATCAAGCTGATCCGCCCGGCCATCAAARATCACAAAATCATTGCCCAACCCGTGCATCTTGCGAAAAGCACGCGGGGCCCCTGTCTTTTCCTTGGTCATAGTGCCTTATATGGGGGGAATCGGCGGAAAGTCCACAAAAACTTGATGCCTGCTAACCAAAAATAATCGGCACCAAGGCATAGGACAGGCTGGTCACCACAATGATCGCCACCAGATTAAGCCGGAAACCGGCATTGGCCATTTGGGGGATGGTGACCTTGCCAGTGGAATAAATCACCGCATTAGGGGCGGTGGCTACCGGCAACATAAAGGCACAGCTCGCCGACAGAGCCACCGGCGCAAAGAGCATCATGGGGTCGATACCCGTACTGGCCGAGAGGGCGGCAAGGACCGGAAGCAAGGTTGCCACCGTCGCCGTATTGCTGGTCAACTCGGTCAGGAAAACCACCAGCGCCACAAGACTTAACACCATCAGGATCAGCGGCATGGTGCCAAGGGCCGCCATGGCAGTGCCGAGCCAGACCGCAAGGCCCGATGTCTTGACCCCGGCGGCAAGGCTCAGGCCCCCGCCAAACAACAGCAAAACGCCCCAGGGAATACGATTCGCCGTGTCCCAGTCCAAAAGCGCGCTGCCCTTGTCCTGCCCGCAACCGGACGGGACAATAAACAACAGGGCCGCGCCGCCCACGGCAATCATGGCATCATTGACCCATAACAAAATCTCAAGGTTTTTCTGGATCGGCACCCGCAATATCCATGAGGCCGCCACCAGCAGAAACACCATGGCCACCCGCTTTTGCGCCACGGTCATCGGCCCCATGTCCCGCAATTCTTCCTGCAACATATCCTGTGCCACCGGGGCATCGGACAGGTTAAAGGGATAGGCCCATCTGGTCAGCACGAACCATGCCACCGGCACCATGATGATCACGGTGGGAATACCAAAGGTCATCCAGGTGAGGAAGCTGATTTCTATATCATAGTTTTCGCGCATAAAGCTGACCACGAACAGGTTGGGCGGCGTGCCGATGGGCGTGCCAAGGCCGCCGATACTGGCCGCATAGGCAATGCCCAGCACAAGGCACAGGACAAAGCCCTGATGCTGTTTGTTGTGATCGCGGACCACTTCATTGGCCAGTGACAGGGCGATGGGAATCATCATGATGGTGCTGGCCGTATTACTGATCCACATGGACATGATCGCCGTGGCCGCCATAAAGCCACCGATCAACGCCGTAGGATTATCGCCCACCCGCACCAGAATATTGAGCGCGAGCCTGCGGTGCAGGTTCCAGCGGGCGAGTGCCGTGGCAATGATAAAACCGCCCAGCAGCAAAAATATGGTTGGCCGGGCATAGGGGGCCGAACTTTCGGCCATGGTCATCACCCCAAAAGCCGGAAACAACAGCAAGGGCAGCAAAGATGTCATCGGAATGGGCAAGACTTCCGTCGCCCACCATGCGGCCAGAAACAGGGCAATGCCTGTGGTTTGCCATGCCATAAGGCTCATACCCGCTGGCGGCGCAATCACCATGGGCAGCGCCAAAAACAACAGGCCCAATATCAGACCGACTTTACGGGTTTTATTCATTTGCAGCCTTCCCTTTTGAGGGATAGTAGGCAGTGAGCATTTAAAGTCAATTTTCCATTTCATTTATCGACAAGTGCAATATACTCAAGGCAAATTTTTCAACAGGAAATGCCCATTATGAGTATTAAATATACCGCCTTTCTGAAAGCTCAATTACAGGAACTGAAAGATCAGGGCCTCTATAAAGCCGAACGGACCATCACCAGCCCCCAACAGGCGGAGGTGACCGTGGCCTCTGGCGGGGATCAACATTACATTAATTTCTGCGCCAATAATTATCTGGGCCTGTCCAATGACCCGGTTTTAGTGGATACGGCCAAGGCCGCCCTTGATCACTATGGGTATGGCATGTCATCTGTGCGCTTTATCTGCGGTACGCAGGATATTCACAAGCAACTGGAAGGCCGCCTTGCGGAATTTCTGGGGCAGGAAGATGTGATTCTTTATCCCAGCTGCTTTGATGCCAATGCGGGGCTGTTTGAAACCCTGCTGGGGCCGGAAGATGCGATCATATCCGACAGCCTCAACCATGCCAGCATCATTGACGGGGTGCGCCTGTCCAAACCGGCGCGCTTTCGCTATGCCAATAACGATATGGCCGAGCTAGAGGAATGTCTGATCAAGGCACACGGCAGCCGCTTTCGCCTGATCGCCACCGACGGCGTTTTCTCCATGGATGGTATCCTCGCCAATCTGCCCGCCATATGTGACCTTGCCGATAAATATGACGCGCTTGTCATGGTTGATGACAGCCATGCGGTGGGCTTTATGGGCCAGAGCGGGGCCGGAACCCCGGAACATTGGGGGGTCAGTGACCGGGTGGATATTTTGACCGGAACCCTGGGCAAGGCGCTGGGCGGCGCGTCCGGTGGCTATACGGCGGCGTCAAAAGAGATTGTTGACTGGCTGCGCAACCGTTCCCGCCCCTATCTGTTTTCCAACAGTCTGGCCCCGGTCATTGCCGCCACCACCTGCAAAGTGCTGGACATGTTGCAGGAAAGCGGCGATCTGCGCAGGCGGCTTATGGACAACAGCCAGTATTTTCGCGGCCAGATGACCCGCGCCGGGTTTGACCTGGCCGGGGCTGATCATCCGATCATTCCGGTCATGTTAAAGGATGCACGGCTGGCCTCTGATATGGCGGAAAGGTTACTGGCCGAGGGTATTTTCGTGGTTGGTTTTTCCTTCCCCGTGGTGCCAAAGGGAGCCGCCCGTATCCGCACCCAGATGTCCGCCGCCCACAGCCGAACGCAGCTTGACACCGCCATAGACGCCTTCACGCGCATTGGCCGTGATCTGGGGGTGATCAGCTGATGAAAGCTCTGGTGAAATCAAAGGCCGAGGAAGGCATCTGGCTGGAGGATATTCCCCCGCCTGAGGTCGGCTATAATGACGTTCTGATCAAAGTGAACAAGAGCGCCATTTGCGGCACCGATATTCATATCTATAACTGGGACGCGTGGGCCCGGAAAACTATCCCGATCACCGTCCCCAGTCCGATGGCCGTGGGCCATGAATTTTCCGGCGAGATCGTTGACATGGGCTCAGAGGTCAAGGGGTTGTCAATGGGCCAGCGGGTATCGGCAGAGGGGCATGTGACCTGCGGTCATTGCCGGAACTGCMGGGCGGGRAAGCGACATTTATGCCGCAACACCCTTGGCGTCGGCGTCAACCGGGCGGGTAGYTTYGCYGAATATGTATCCATTCCGGCGGTCAATATCTGCCCCCTGCCCGATGCCATCAGCGATGACCTGGGCGCAATCCTTGACCCGCTGGGCAATGCGGCCCATACGGCCCTTGAATTTGATCTGGTGGGGGAAGATGTGCTGATCACCGGCGCCGGACCCATCGGCATTATGGCCGTGACCATTGCCCGCCATGTCGGGGCGCGCAATATTGTCATCACCGATGTCAATGATTACCGCCTTGGTATCGCCAAACAGATGGGGGCAACGCGCGCGGTGAATGTGGGCCGCCAAACCGTACGTGAGGTTATGGCTGAGCTAAGCATGACCGAAGGGTTTGATGTGGGCCTTGAAATGTCCGGCGTACCCTCGGCCTTTCGGGATATGCTGGATAGCATCAATCACGGCGGCAAGCTGGCGCTTCTGGGCATCCTGCCCGCCGATACGGGCATTGACTGGACCGAGGTGATATTCAAGGGCGTGGAAATCCACGGCATCTATGGCCGCAAGATGTTTGAAACATGGTACAAGATGATCGCCATGCTGGACGGCGGGCTGGACATCAGCCCCATCCTGACCCATCATTTTGCCATTGACGATTTTCAGGACGGCTTTGACATCATGCGCTCCGGCCAATCCGGCAAGGTTATACTGGACTGGAATGCCTAGTCCCGCCCCATCCCGCGCCAAAACCATCGGCCTGTTCGGGGCCATTTCTATTGGCATCGGCGGCATGGTAGGCGGCGGCATTTTTGCCGTATTGGGCGAGGCAGTTTCATTGGCGCACGGCGCAACAGCCGTGGCCTTTCTTTTCGCGGGCATTGTCGCCCTCCTCACATCCTATTCCTACGCGAAATTATCCGTTACATACCAAAACAGCGGCGGCACCGTAATATTCATCGACAAGGCCTTTGGTCATAATCTTTTATCAGGCACGGCAAATCTGATGTTATGGCTGAGCTATCTTGTGACCATTTCGCTATATGCTGTCGCATTTTCCTCATATGCCCAAACATTTTTTCCAGGCCATAGCGGCCCGTGGCTCAAGCATCTGTTAATCAGCATGGCTATCCTGCTTCCCGCCCTGATCAATATGATAAGTGCTTCCTTTGTCAGCAAATCAGAAACCATCGTTGTTTTGATCAAAATTACCCTGCTGATCATCATTATAGTTACCTGCGCCTCCTATGTTGATCCTGAACGGCTCTCACCGGCACAATGGAGTGGGCCCTTTTCCATCATCGTTGCCGGAATGATTATCTTCGTGGCCTATGAGGGGTTTGAACTTATAGCCAATGCGGCGGGAGAAATTAAAAATCCAGCGTTGAATTTACCCCGGGCATTCTATTTCTCCGTATTGCTGGTCATTATTCTATATGTTCTTATTGCTATCATTACAGTAGGCACCGTTCCGGAGAGCCAGCTTCTGACGGCAAAAGATTATGCCCTGGCCGTGGCCGCGAAACCGGCTCTGGGGCAAATGGGTTTTACGATTGTGTCCATCGCGGCCCTGCTGGCAACTTTTTCCGCCATCAACGCCACGATATATGGCAACGCCCGTCTGGGTTATATTCTGGCCATCGAAGGTGAGCTTCCAAAAATGCTGGATAGGGAAAGACGAAATATCCCAACTACGGGGGTCATACTTACCCTGATTCTGAGCCTGATCATGGCAAATACGATTAATATAACCGAAATTGCCATCATCGGCAGTGCGAGCTTTTTGTTGATCTTCTTTATTGTAAATTTAGGGGCCTATAAATTACACCGGGAAATAGCGGGCCGTAGATATATCATCGTCATGGCCTGCCTGATTAGCGGGGCGGCATTGGCCACCATACTGGTCCATACATTTTCAAACAACCCGCGTGCCGTCGGGATATTTTTATCCTTTATCGGCATTTCTTTCCTGTTTGAATTCTTTTATGGCCGATTGATCAGAAAGCATATGTTTCGGCGACCCTATGAATAGGCCTAATGTTGAATATCGAAATGGCTTAACCACCGGTCTGTAATGCCCGGGTCAGGTATTTGGCTATCTGGTGATGTGATTCATCGGCTTCCTTCAAGGATAAAAGCCCTGCCTTATATTCAAGCTTTGCCTTTTCAGGTCTGTTTTGCCGTTTATACAGGGTGCCCAATTTATAATGTGCGTAAGCAACAACAGCGGGGACATCGGACGATTGTATAATATTTTGATATAATGTTATGGCTTCTTCATATTGCTCAACAAGTAATTTATTATCAGCGACCTTGATCTTGTCGGAAAAATCATCTGCTGAAACAGCCTGTAACGTCCCAAAATTAAAAAATATGCCGAAAAATATCAGCTTTATATTATTACTTGAAATCATTTTTACCCTGTAAATTTTATTTTCTCTGCTTCTATCTTATCTGTTGGGCTTATACAACTGCTTAACAAACACAATAAGTTGAATAAAAAAATAAGAAAATTACCTTTTAATATCTAAAAGATAAAGATGGTTAAAAAAAGGCTGGAATAAAGAAAAATCAAATACCTTTATAAACAGACTGCAAATCACCAAATTCCAAAACTATAGAATCAGTCACTTTTCACAATATATTACCTGCCAAGAAATATAAATTTTCAGAAAAAATATATCCGTGAATTTTATTTAACCCCTTAAATGCATCCCTCGGATAAGGTTATTTTTCTCCCGAAAAATTGGTTACAAGTATTACCAACTATAGTTTCTGCGTTTCTTTAAAATTATTCCATAGCTTAAATATTTATAGAAAAACGGTAGTTACATTGGGTTTCACGCCCTTCCCCAAAAAAATATACATTGCATATAGCGTAATAATTTATTAAATTAACGAACGGTCGTTCGGATAATTATTGCTTATCCAACGGGTACAGAAATTCATAACTGAAAACTGCATCACAGGAGAATAAAATGCCGCCAATCACTGCATGGGGAATGTTTTTTACCAGTACGGAAAAACCGCTGGAAAAACGTGATTTTGTCATTGAAAATATTTCCGATGATGATGTGGTGGTCAAGGTCGCCGGATGCGGCGTCTGTCATACGGACCTCGGTTTTATTTCTGGCGCGGTTGGCACAAAACACGATTTACCTCTCATTTTAGGTCATGAAATCAGTGGCACGGTTGAAATGACCGGTGAAAATTATAAAAATCTGTTGGGCAAACAAGTCATTATCCCGGCGGTTCTGCCCTGCGGCGAATGTGATCTGTGTAAAGCGGGCCGTGATAATATCTGTCAGCATCAATTGATGCCCGGCAATGATTTCCACGGCGGTTTTGCCAGCCATATTACGGTCCCKGCCCGTTTCCTCTGYGTTCTTGATGATGATCTWGGMAAATTCAARCTCAGYGAYCTGTCGGTGATMGCCGATGCCATMACCACCCCCTATCAATCCATGGTYCGCAGTGGCCTGAAGAAAGGCGACCTTGCCATYGTYATCGGMACAGGCGGCGTRGGCTTATATATGGCMCARCACGCCCATAATGCCGGGGCCACSGTAATCGCGCTGGATATWGACGAGACCAAGATCAAGGCCGTYACGGCCCARGGGGCRRACTTTGGTATCTGCACCGCCGGGATGGATGTGCGGGCCATTAAAAAAGAAATCCGSGCCTTGGTCAAGGAACATGGCCTGCCCCAATATCARTGGAAAGTTTTTGAAACCAGCGGCTCCACTGCCGGRCARAATGTGGCYTTCTCCCTGCTCAGCTTTGCYGGAACCCTGGGTATCATCGGCTTTACCATGGGTAAGCTGGAATTGCGGCTCAGCAATGTAATGGCTTTCGACGCGGAYCTGTTCGGCAATTGGGGRTGYAGYCCGAAATATTACCCGCCGGTGGTCAAGGGCGTGCTMGACGGYAGCATYAACCTGCTGGATAAYATCGTTGAATATCCCCTCTCCCAATTAAATGAGGTCATTRAACTGGCCAACGCCCATAAACTCASCCGCCGCGCCATCATGGTGCCGGATACGGAGTAAAGCATATGACATATCAAACACTGRAYATCGAAGAAGAATATAACGGGCAGGTTGCCGTAATARCCCTGAATGATCCCCCGGCCAATATCCTGACGGCGGCCATGATGGCCGAAATCCGAACCTTTCTGAAGGATGATGCCAGCAATCAGGACCGAAAGATGCTGATCTTCAAGGGGGCCGGAGATCATTTCTGCTTTGGCGCCAGTGTGGAGGAGCATACTGCTGAACAGGTGGATAATATGTTGCCGGGCTTTCATGTGATGATCGGTGATATTCTGGCCCATCCGGTGCCAACTTTGGCGCAGGTTTCCGGCTTCTGTCTTGGCGGCGGCTTTGAGCTTGCCATCGCCTGCGGGTTGATTTTTGCCGGGGAAAAATCAAAATATGCGGTGCCGGAAATACAGCTCGGCGTCTTTCCGCCCGTRGCCGCCGCCCTGTTGCCCTTCCTCGCYAATGGCGTCACGGCGTCACATATGYTGCTGACCGGGGCYAAGYTGTCYGCCGAACAGATGAAAGACTGCGGCATCGTCAATGAGGTTGTTCCGGCGGCGGAGCTTGACCAATATGTGGTGGATTATGTTGAGAAAAACATCCTGCCACGCAGTGCCAGCAGCCTGCGTTTTGCCAACCGGGCGGTGCGTATGAGCGTCAACAGCCTCTACCGTCAACATATCTGCGATCTGGAACGGCTCTATCTTGACGAATTAATGAAAAGCCATGACGCCAATGAGGGRATCAAYGCCTTCCTCGCCAAGCGGCCCGCAGAATGGAAAAATCGCTGAATGACMTCCCAAGCTGCCATAGATAARCGCCTGACGGGTCTGGACGARATTCTGGACAAATCYGCACAGCTTATGGCGCGGCTTGGTTATCATGGCACCAGCATGCGGGAYTTGGCAGGGGTCACGGGACGTAGCCTGTCCGGCCTGTATCATTATTTCAGCGACAAGGAGGAACTGCTGTTCCTGATTAATCAGCGCGGCTTTACCTCGCTTCTGGCCATGTCCAATGACCTACTGGCCCAAGACATGACCCCGGCGGAGCGGCTGGCCCGCCTGATTGAAAATCATGTGAGCTATTTCATCGACCACCTGAGTGAAATGCGGATCATGACGTCGGGGGGCATGGAAATGAATGATGAACGTAGCCGGATTTTGCGGGAACTGAAACAGGAATATACCAATCTGGCCCGGAAAATCGTTGGTGATTATATGCGCACCGAAAGCGGGGCCGACTATGCCGATAATATACTCAGCCGTAAAACCTTCCTGCTTTACGGCATGATGAATTGGATATTCGGCTGGTATTCCGCCGAAGAACACGGAACAGCACAACAGGTATCGGAAGATATTTTCCGCACCTTTACCAARGGCTGTTGCGCCACAGAATGAACTGAAAGAGGTCGTTATGAATATTGTAAAATCWGATATTGATCTTGGCGAATATACCCCCAAYGTGGGGACAATGTTCTTAAACAACCGGGCGAATTTTGGCCCAAAGCCTGCCTTTGCCGAACGGGACGGCGATGACTTTAAATATTGGTCATGGGAKGYYYTGACCCGYGACATCATTGCCCTGTCYGCMTAYCTCYTRAACAGCGRCCTTGACCCCGAYRATGCGGACYTSKCCCGGGTCTGCTATATCGGCGGCAACAGSTACAAGCGGCTTGTTTGCGAGATGGCCATCATGAGCTGCGGCCTGACTTGCGTTCCGATCTTTGCCAAATATCCCAACGACTTTATGGAGAAGCTGATCACCTTCTCTGAGGCCAGCATGGTGATCGGCGATAATCCTGAAAAGATGGCCTCCCTGAATCCCGGCTGCCTGCCAGGCCGCGTATTACTGACCCCGACCGARGAATTTGACCARATYCTGRCGCAGGAKATCAGCCCGGAAARRRYCGCYGAAATWGAACAGCATTTTAAGGCCATTCCCSCCGCAAAGCTGGCCATGATYATGTATACCTCCGGCACCAGCGGTTTCCCCAAGGGGGTTCARCTCCATCATTCCAATATCATGAGYCAGCANAAANGCCCTGCAAATCATGTGGAAGCCRGAGCCGGGCATGCGCTTTTTATGYTATCTGCCGTGGCACCATAGTTTCGGCGGYTTGTTTGAGCGTTTCTTTGCYCTCCATTCCGGYGGCTGCCTKGCCATTGATGACAGTTTCGGCAAGGATATTGACCGYTTGCTGGARAATTTYGCYCTSATCAAGCCCCATGTWTATTTCAGCGTCCCGGTCATTTATCAGGCCATTGTCGGCAAGGTATTGACCTCTGAAAAGGCGGAAAAATCCTTTTTCCATGATGAACTGAAATTYATCTTTACCGCCGCCGCCGCCCTGCCCCTCAGCACATCCGATGTTTTCCGCAAGAAACAGGTGCCCGTRCTGGAAGCCTGGGGCCTGACCGAAACMTCCCCTTGCTGTACCCTGACCGACTTTAACATGGACCGCATMCCGGGCATCGTTGGCTTCCCCATTCCCGGCGTTGAAATCCGCCTTGGCGAAGATAATGAATTGCTGGTYCGGGGCGAGAATGTCATGAGCGGCTATTTTCGYAACCCGRARGCCACCGAAAAGGCYTTTTCCNAAGGSSGKNTGGTTYCATACCGGCGAYATTGGCGAGATCACCGATGACGGGGTTAAAATTATYTCCCGCAAGGAAAGAATGTTCAAGCTCAGCAACGGCGAAAARCTGTTCCCGGCCAATATTGAGGATAACGTCTGCCGCCGCTGTAAATTTGTTAAATATGCTTATGTCTTTGGCTCCGGTCAGAAAAACCCCTTCATGCTGGTTTTCCCCAACTCGGAACTTATGGCCGCCAGCGTCCGCAACMAGATGGACGATCCSGGCTGTGAWTTYCCCGGCAGTTGCGCCAGCCTGTCAAGCTGCCTGTCAAGCTGTGTTGACGAGATTAATACCTATCAACTGACCGGTTTTGARCGYATCGGCAARGCATTGGTCATCCAGCGGGAATTATCGCTGGAGGAAAATGAAYTGACCCCGTCATTCAAGCTVATCCCCCGCCGTATCGAAGAAAAATATCAGGCCTATATTCAGGYCATGCAACAGCAGGATTATGACRATYTRCCCGATGACGCCTACGTCATAGAATTGGAATAAGCATATGAAAACCCATTATGGCGTCATAGGATTTGGACCGGTTGGACGGGTTTTTGCCGCCCATCTAGCCCAGAACGGCCACCGGGTTTCGGTATTTTACCGCAACCCCACGGTCCGTATCGCCATGCGGGGACATCCCCTTGAGGTCAAGGGCGAGCTTACGGCATCCGCAGAGGTCACAGATCTTTATTCTGATATGCAGACMTTTYTGGATACGGGGATTGATGTGATCCTGATCTGTACCAAAAGTTCTGATTCCCCTGRTATTCTAAAGCTGATCAAATCCCTCAACYACCGGGATGATATATTGTTTYTATCCTGCCAGAACGGGCTGGATACRGAGCATCAGATCAGTGATATTTTCGGCCCCGGYCATGCCCTGCGCATGTCRGTGAATATGGGGTGCGGMAAGTCATCGGAAAATGTKGTCCGGGTCAGCTTTKCCATGTGCCATTATCTGTCCTTAATGCCGGATGTGGGCGAAGRCATTACCCATCAGATTGCCGATGATTTCACCCGKGCYGGRACCCCTCTTGAGGTKCGGGCCGATTACCGAACGGAGGTTTTCAAAAAAGCCCTGCTCAATTCCTCCCTCGGCAGTCTGTGCGCCATCACCCGCCACACCATGAGCAACATCATGAAACGCGATCCGATGCGGAGAATGGTCGCTCAGATCATAGCGGAAGGCATTAAAATCGCGCAAGCCATGAATATCCCGATCACCGATGATTTTCTGGATCAAGCCCTCAGCTATCTGGAAAAGGGCGGCAACCACAAGCCGTCAATCCTGATTGATATTGARAACAGCAAAGTCACCGAAAATGAATATATGTGCGGCAAATTAACCCGCTACGCAGAAGAATATGGGGTCGAGATCACCYTGATCCCCATCATWTACAACCTGATAAAAACGACAGAGAGYTAGAGATGAGAAAAATTGAAAAAATTGGCGTTATCGGCGCCGGRACCATGGGGTCCGCCATTGCCCAGCATTTTTTRATGAAAGGCCTRCCCGTYACCCTGCTGGATCAGACAGAGGAAAGYTGCGMRCGGGGCCGGGAAATTATCTCAGGCTCACTGGGKGAGGCCCAAAARCGGCGCATCATCAGCGAAGAACAATTTRARCAGATCATGTCAAACCTGACCTGYTCAGCMGATCAGGCGACCTTGGCAGATGCCGACCTTGTGGTCGAAGCGGTTTTTGAGGATTTAAAAGTCAAGCAAGACCTKTTYGCCCGGCTGGAACAGGTCATCCGGCCTGACTGTATTTTGGCCTCCAATACCTCATCCTTTCTGATCGGSGAYATTGCCAAGGGCGCYMAACATCCGGSACGAATTGTCGGCGTSCATTATTTCTATCATGCGGCCAAGAACAAGCTGGTGGAGGTCATCCCCGGYCCGCAAACCGASGGYAGYYTGRTCRATGATCTGGTTAATTTCTATGCCTTTCACGGCAAGATACCGATCATCGTCAAGGATGCGCCCGGCTTTGCCATCAACCGCTTTTTTGTCCCCTGGCTCAATGAAGGCGCACGCTTGCTGGAAGAAGGCTTCGGCAGCATAAAATATATTGATGAGRTCGCSCGCGCRGTCTTTGGYATYGGYATGGGGCCCTTTGCCCTGATGAATGCCACTGGTGTGCCCATCGCCATGCATGCGGCGGACGGGCTGGCCGGGAAGCTGGGCGATTTTTATAAACCCAGCCRGATTTTATGTGATCAGGTGGCCAGTGGYAACCTGTGGGACGAAGGTGACACCACCCTCCTGAATAAGGGGGCCAATGACGAAGACGCCATTACCTCGCGCCTGATTGCCGCCGCCCTCGGCGTTGCGGCCCAGATGGTTGGTGAGGGGGTTGTGGATGCCACCTCCACCGATCTTGGCACCCGGGCCGGTCTGCGCTGGCCTGTGGGTCCCTTTGAGCTGATGAATAATATCGGTGTGGATAAAGTGGCCGCCATGGTCAAGGGGCTGTTTTCCAGCTGGGATATGCCCATGCCCGCTTTTGCCTTTAACAGCAATGATCCCGTCACCCTTGACTGGGTGGAGAGCGCCGTCAAAGGCGACAGCGGTTTTGTGATTTTCAACCTGCCCGACCGTATGAATGCCCTTGGTGAGCTGGTGGTCAGTCARTTGGATCACTGCTTTAGCGAACTGGATCAAAATCCGGATATAAACAAGATTTTCTTCCTTGGCCGGGGCAAGGCTTTTGTCGCCGGGGCCGATATTAAATTCTTCCTAGACGGATTGGCGGCAGGTGACATTGACCGCATCCAGAAATTCACTGAATTTGGTCAGGAAGTTCTTAACCGGATCGCCGCCTCTGACAAGACCACCATTGCTTTTGTCGACGGACTGACCCTTGGCGGCGGGCTGGARYTRGCCCTTAGCTGTGATTACCGGGTCGGGACGAAAAATACCGTGATGGCCTTCCCGGAAACCGGCATTGGCATCTATCCCGGCYTGGGCGGMACYCARCGMTCAAGCCGCCTGATCGGCAARGGRCTKGCYAAATTTCTGGTGGCCACAGGACAATTTCTYAATGGMRCYAARGCCWGTGAATATGGYTTGGTGGACCAGTTAATTGAGCCTCTATTTGACCCCTCTGACCTGTCAGATATTGATCTKRSYCCCCCGCAGGCCGGAAAGCAGGATCAGGCCGARCTTGAAAATCTGTTTGCYGATTTTGAYGGYARCTTTGACCCYGAYCAYCCCTATGCCAAGACCCTGTCYCGCAAGGCCCCCATCGCCCTRAAAACMGCCATGAAKCTCATGGATGACGGKGCYRRRCTKTCCCTTGAGGAAGGYCTGAARCTGGAACTTGCCGGATTGAACGAAATATTCGCCACCRMAGATGCCGAGCGCGGCCTGAACAGTGTGGTCAAAGGCTTTAAACCAGAATTYAAAGGAGCGTAACAATGAGCGTATCAGCACAAGGCTATAATTCCCGCAAGAGCGGCATCGGCGTCCTGTTTGACGATATTTATATCATCGACGGCAAACGCACCCCCTTTGGCAAATTTACCGGCAGCCTGTCCACCGTATCGCCGACTGATCTTGGTATTCTGGCCTCAAAAGCGGCCCTGGAGGTCAGCGGCGTTGAGGGCAGTGACGTGGATCAGGTCATCACCTCCAACATCGGACAGGCCAATTCGGACTGCTTCTTCCTGCCCCGTCATATCGCACTTTATGCAGGCACGCCGCTTACCGCCCCCGCCGTATTGGTCCAGCGCATCTGTGGCTCCGGTGTTGAGGTCTTGGGACAGGCCGCCGAACAGATCGCCCTTGGCAAGGCCAATGTGGTTCTGGGTTGCGGCACTGATACCATGAGCCGCTATCCCTTGGTTTCCTATAGCGCACGTCAGGGCTTTCCCCTTGGCCGTCCGCAATATGTTGACCTGCTGTGGGAGGCCCTCAATGACACCGCCGCCGTACCCATGGGCCGGACCGCCGATAATCTGGCCGCCAGATATAATCTCAGCCGCGAAGAGGTGGACGCCTATGCCTTCCGCAGTCAAAACCGCTATGTCGCCGCAAAGGAAGCCGGATTCTTTGACGGTGAGATAACCGCCGTTCCGGCGCGGGGTGTTTTTGAAATGGGTGATTTGATCCCGCGCAAATATAAATGCGCCAACCGGGATGGCCTAAGTCATGACGAACATCCGCGCCTGACCTCAATGGAAAATCTGGCCAAGCTAAAGACGGTATTTAGCAAAGACGGTCCGACCACAGCCGGAAATGCATCTGGCATCGTGGACGGGGCCGCCGCCATGCTGGTGGCGTCCGGCGATTATGTACGCGCCCACGGCCTTGACCCCATCGGTAAAATACGGGGCTTTTCCTCTGCTGGCGTGGAGCCAGATTATATGGGCATCGGCCCGGTCCCGGCCATCCGCAGTCTGCTTGATGCATTGGATATGAAAGTATCCGACATAGACCGCTATGAAATCAATGAAGCCTTCTCGGCTCAGGTTCTCTCCTGCGCCCGTGAGCTGGATATTGATGAGGATAGGCTCAACGTGAACGGCGGGGCCGTAGCCTTGGGGCACCCTCTAGGGGTCACAGGTTTGCGGCTCGCCCATACGGTACTGCGCACCTTGAAGCGGGACGATAAACAATTTGGTGTGGCCTCAGCCTGTATTGGCGGCGGTCAGGGAATCGCAATGGTGGTGGAAAGATGTTAAAACGACTTCAGGATAAAATAGCCGTTGTTACCGGGGCCGGACAAGGCATCGGCGCGGCGATCGCAAAACGCCTTGCCAGCGAAGGGGCCAAACTTGTTCTTGTGGACATTAACGAGGAATGCCTGAAAGACCATAACCTGGACACCGAAGTTCTAACCATAGCGGCGGATATTTCCAAGAAGGATCAGGTCTTTGCCATGATCGAACAGGCCAAAGATACGTTCGGCACCGTGGATATTCTGGTCAATAATGCRGGCATCATCCGGGACGGCTTTCTGGCCAAGCTCAGTGAAGATGACTGGGACAAGGTGCTGGAAGTCAATCTGAAAGGCCCGTTTCTGTGCTGTCAGGCGGTTTTCGACACCATGAAAGCCCAGAATAGCGGCAAGATCGTCAATATTGTCTCCCGGTCATGGCTGGGCAATATCGGGCAGGCCAATTATTCAGCCAGTAAAGGCGGGCTGGTCAGCCTGACCCGCACGCTGGCRTTGGAGCTGGCCCGGTTTCAGATCAATGTCAATGCGGTGGCCCCCGGCCTGATTGAAACGCCCATGACCCGCAGCATGCCCGAGCATGCCCGCGAACGGCTCTTGCGGATGCAACCCACGGGCAAGATGGGATCAGTGGATGATATTGCGGCGGCGGTGGCCTTTCTTTCGTCCCATGATGCCACCTTTATCAATGGCCAAATTCTCCATGTGGACGGCGGCAAAAGCTGTGGATTGTTATCCCTATGAAAATATTGACCCTGACCATAAATGATGTGAGCCAYAGCAAGGCGGTGCCCCCCACCATGACCCTGCTGGATTTCCTKCGGGAYGARRTTGGCCTKACSGGCACGAAAAATGGCTGTGACAGCGGTCAATGTGGCTGTTGCACTGTCATGGTGGGCGGCAAGCCCATGCTRTCCTGCCTGATGCTGGCGCTGGATGCWGAGGGTCATGASRTCACCACSATCGAAGGYATCGCCAASGGCAATGACCTGCATCCGGTTCAGGAAGCCATGGTGGAAAAGGGCGCCATTCAATGTGGCTATTGCACCCCGGCTATGGTCATTAACGGCGTCCAYCTTCTGGACAACAACGACAGCCCTACTGATGATGAGGTCAAAGAATGTATCTCCGCCACGGTCTGCCGCTGTACGGGCTATAACAGCATCGAACGGGCCATCCATAGTGCGGCRGAAAAGATGAGGGNRRRMACMGCATGGTTGATCTGACCAAGGGCTATCCYGACAAGGGCTATAAAATTATTGGCAAACCAGTGCCGCTTATGGATTCCCGGGCCAAGGTCATGGGACAGGCCCTCTATACCGATGATATWCGCCTGCATAAYCCGCTGACCATCAAAATTCTGCGCTCCCCCCATCCATCGGCCAATATACTGTCSGTGGATRYCWCRGARGCTYTGKCCCTGAAAGGSGTTAAAGGSGTTCTGACCGGGGCCGATTTCAAAAATACCTTTGGCGTGCTGACCATCAGCAAGGATGAGCCGGCGCTGGCCCGCGATGTGGTGCGTTATGAGGGCGAACCCGTGGCCGCCGTGGCCGCYGAAACGSCTGAGATTGCCGCCCGYGCCCTTGACCTGATCAAGGTGGACTACGCGCTTACCGACGGCGTTTTTGACAGCCGCAAAGCYCTGAAACCCACCGARCAYCCCCTGCATCCGGAACTTGGCCGGGAAAATAATCTGCAYAAGAAAGTRGTTCAGGAATTCGGCGATATGRCGCARGGGTTTGARGAKGCCGATGTGGTGGTGGAGAAACGCTTTCGCTTTGCCTCCATCAATCATGCCTTCACCGAACCCCATGCMACRCAAGTYGAGATTGACAACAAAGGCAATATTACCGTCTATTCCGCGACRCAGGTGCCCCATTACCTGCATATGGCCATGGCGGAGGTTCTGGAAATTCCSSARCATCGCATTCGCATTATMAARCCCCATCTGGGCGGSGGMTTTGGCGGCAAAAGCGACCCCTTCCCCCATGAAATGATTGCCGCCAAATTCGCCCTTGATCTGGGCCGCAATGTAAAATTGAAATTCAGCCGCGAAGAAGTCTTCTTCAGCCATCATGGMCGMCAYCARACCGAYCTGACCATGAAGCTGGGMTTCAGCAARGACAARGGCATYACCGCCCTTGGKCTGGATACCTTGATTGACGGCGGGGCTTACGGCAGTTTCGGCATTGTCACCACCTATTACAACGGGGTRTTGTTGCAGGGGCCATACAAAGTGCCRAATTTYCGCTTTCATGTGCAGCGGCTCTATACCAACAAGCCCATGTGCGGGGCCATGCGCGGCCACGGCGGGGTAAATCCGCGCTTTGCCAGTGAAGTCCTGCTGGATATGGCCTGYGCCGAGACRGGCCTTGACCCGGCGGAAACGCGYCTGAAAATGATCCACAARGAAAATACCCTGACCACCAATGAATATCGRGTCACCTCCGTGGGKCTGCGCAATGGCTTGACYGAGGCCATYCGGCGCACRAACTGGCATGACAAGCACGGCAAGCTGCCATTTGGCAAAGGTATCGGCGTGGCGTGCGGTTTCTTTATTTCSGGYAGTGCCYTGCCCATTCACTGGAAYAAACTTCCGGCCAGTACGGTGCGVATTACCATCGACCATGACGGCGGGGTAACGGTYTTTTCCGGAGCCGCSGACATCGGACAGGGCAGCGATACCATGCTGGCCCAGATGGCCGCAGAGGTCYTGGGYCAGYCCCTTGAAAATGTCAAGGTGATCWSTGCCGACACCCGCACCACCCCCGTTGATCTGGGCAGTTACAGCTCACGGGTCACYTTCATGGCCGGSAAYGCCAGCCGCAACGCCGCCATCCGCATGCGCCGCCTGCTGGTGCAGGCCGCTTGCGTACTGATGGAAATGATACCGCCCAAATATGACAGACCCGAGCCGCCGGAGGATTTCTTTCGTCAGGGCGGACGCAAGCCGGATTATAAAAAGGGCTTCCTTGGGGCCAATCCGGATTATGCCGATGGCTTTATCTTTGAAGACGGCCTGATCCGCTCCGAAAAGCATAACGCCAGCGTCACCTTTCTTGAGGCCGTGGAAAAGGCCCTGGAACAGGAGGGTATTCTTCAGGTTAGCGGCACCTACCGCGCCCCGAAGATGGGCGGAAAATTCAAAGGCTCCGGCGCGGGTCTCAGCCCTAGCTATAGCTTCACCGCCTTTATTGTTGAAGTCACCGTTGATCCTGAAACAGGCTTTATCAAAGTCGATAAAGCGACCTGCGCCCATGATTGCGGTTTCCCGCTTAATCCCTTGGCCGTCAATGGTCAGATTGAAGGCTGTATTCATATGGGCCTTGGGCAGGCCTTGATGGAAGAAATGGTTTATGACAATGGCGCGACCCAAAATCCGTCCTTTCTGGAGTATAAAATCCCGTCCGCTTTCGAACAGCCAGAGGTGGATATTGTCCCCACCTATAGCGACGACAGCGAGGGACCGTTCGGGGCCAAGGAAGCCGGTGAAGGCATCCTGGCCCCGATCATTCCCGCCATTGCCAATGCGGTCTATGACGCGGTGGGCATCCGGCTGACCCAATTGCCCATGCGGCCCGACAGGGTATTAGCAGCTCTTGCCAGAGAAAGTGAAAAAAGTGACCAGAAAAGGGGGGACAAGGCATGAGTCTTCTGATGCAGGATTTTGACTATCACCGCCCCACCAGCCTTGATGAACTTTCGGCACTGGTTAGTGACTGCCAAAAACAGGGGCAGGCCTTTGCCTTCAGCGCCGGGGGGACGGATGTCATCCCCAAGCTGAAAAGCGATACGCTCCGCCCGGATTGTCTGATCAGCCTTGGCGGYCTTAAAGGBCTGARCCATATTGAAAAKCGCGGCAACCGCCTWATCATCGGYAGCCTGACCACGCTCCATGATCTGGCGARTAATRACCTKRTYCRGGAYYATYTRCCCGCCCTCGCCCATGCGGCCCATAARGTGGCCAGCCCGCARATCCGSAACCGGGCYACTATCGGCGGDAAYATCATGGTCGATAACCGCTGTATCTATATCAATCARAGCGARATCAACCGGGAATGTCAYGCSCCYTGTTTCAAGGCGGACGGYGATGTCTGTCATCTGGTGAAAAGTGCCARGCGCGGCGATGATATTCTCTGTCAGGCCCGTTTTGTCTCCGACACCGCCCCGATCCTGCTGTTGCTGGGGGCCCGAATTACCGTCATGGGRACAAAGGGCACAAGARAGATGGCCTTGAACGACCTTTACTTAAGGGACGGCATTGACAACCGCAGCCTTGAGATGRGCGACGTGATCACGGCCATAGAGGTTGATATTCCAGAGGACACGGYCCTTCATTATGAAAAGCTSACCATCCGCAATGCSCTCGACTTCCCCTCCCTCGGYGTTGGGGTCCGCATGACAGACGGCGCGRTCAGCGTTGCCCTGACYGGCCTGAATACCCKGCCCGGCCTGTTTCACGTCAAGCCCGGTGACTTTGACAATTTTAATGAKATGATTGACCATGTYTGCRCRSAGGCCATGGATTTTGCCAAGACCTATAATCAGRATTTCTTTCCSCGYCATTACCGGRAAARCATGATCCCGGTYTTTATCCGGCGCGGCCTAGACAAAATTATAAAGGACAAATCATGACCAATGTGATGAAAGACTATTTCCTTGATCTGGATGCGGCCKCAAAAGACCCCGCCCGCAAAGTGGCCTGGTGTACCTCTGTCGGYCCGGCGGAAATTCTGCGCGCCATGGGCTTTGAGGTATTCTTTCCGGAAAATCACGGGGCCATGCTGGGCGCGACACGGGTCTGTATGGATACGATTCCGGTGGCCAATGCCAATGGCTATTCYCCGGAAATATGCAGCTATCTCACCTCTGATGTGGGGGCCTATATGAAGGGGATYACGCCCCTGACCAAGGCGTTCGGCATAGAGGAAATACCCCGGCCCGATGTTCTGGTCTATAACACCAACCAATGCAAGGATGTGATGCACTGGTTTGAATATTACGCCGGGGAATTTGACTGTCCCATTTTCGGCATCCACCCGCCCACCAACCTGCCCGGTATCAAACAGGAATATATCGACGATGTGGCCCGGCAGTTTGAGGAACTGATCACTTTTCTGGAGCCGATTATGGGCACCCCCATGGACCCGRAAAAGCTGAAACAATGCGTGGCCCTGTCCCGGGAAGCTACCAACCTGTGGTCCGAAGTTCTGGATATGGCRCGCCTTAAGCCAAGCCCGCTGACCTTTTTTGATRGCACCATTTATATGGGGCCGATYGTGGTWYTGCGCGGYACGCARATTGCCGTTGACTATTACCGTGACCTGCTGGCAGAGCTGAAARACAARCCYGCCGCCGTGGAAAATGAGCGCAAGCGYATYTATTGGGACGGCATGCCGGTCTGGGGACGGTTGCGTGCCCTRTCYAATATTTTCAGCGARAATAACGCCTGYGTCGTGGCCTCWACCTATTGCAATAGCTGGGTTTTCCCGGAYTTTGATCCSSWMGACCCGCTGGCGAGCATGGCCAAGGCCTATATCAAGATTTTCATCAAYCGCAACGACCATTTCAARGAAGATTACATTGAAAARATGGYCCGKGATTTCAATATTGACGGCGTGGTRTTCATGGCCGCCCGCACCTGCCCCAATAACAGCAACGCCTATTAYAATCTRCCGCGTAAGCTGAAAAAYAAGGGGATTCCCACCATTATCATTGACGGCGACCTGTGTGATTTGCGCTGTTATAGCGATGAACAATCCACCACCCTGATCGAAGCTTTTCTGGAGACCATATGATGGCCGGAACGGAAGAAATCTATTGGGGGGTTGATTGCGGCAGTTCGGAAATCAAGGTCGTTGCCCTCGACCGGGATGGTACGCTCTTACTGAAACGCAAACAAAAAACCCTCTTTCCCCTGCAGGATCATGTCTATCACGCCTTATCCGGCGAAGTAGGCGACTTTTCCCCCTTCACAGGCGCAAGCGRCACAGACATCAAAGCCGGTCACAAAATCATCGCCACCGGCTATGGCCGCAAATATATCAGCTTTGCCCATGATGCCCTGACCGARATCAAGGCCCATTTCATAGGCGTTGAACATCARCTCGACCTGACRGARGCCTATAGCATCATTGATATTGGCGGGCAGGATAGTAAAATMATCGCCGTTGACCAYGCCCGTGTTGACCAGTTTATCATCAACCGWAAATGCGCCGCCGGAACCGGGGCCTATATTGAGGAACTGGGCCATCGGCTGGAAGTTCCCCTGGAGGATATGACCGCGCTGGCCGGGGATAATGAYAAGGAATTGTCCCTCAACAGCTTTTGCACCGTGTTTTCCGGGCAGGAAGTAATCAAAACCCTYATGAAYGGGGARCGGATCGAAAATATCATCTATGCCCTCTATAGCTCGGTGGTCAAAMGGGTCATGGAAATGACCGCCATCACCACCGACACAGTGGTTTTTTCCGGCGGGGTTCTGCGTTATCACCCGAAATTGATGGCCATGTTCACCGAAACACTGACTGAGGCTAACCCACGCATGAAAACCATGCTGGCCCCCAACGCCCAATATTCCGGCGCTATCGGGGCCGCTGTCTTTGGCCAGAATCCAAAATAGTGTGCAATAACGCATTAACGTACTATTTTACATATTAAATGTTTGTGATCACTYACCAGATGAATTATAMTRAYCGCAGACAATAATCAGGGCTAAAATGCAGGATCTRTTCATATAYAAACGCCAAATCCAGTTTGGTGACACGGACGCGGTGGGTATYGTCTATACGGTRCGTTTCTTYGATTATTGCATGGAGGCCATTGACGCCTGGCAGCGGGAATAYCTGGAYATTGACTGGTTTGATATGGTGGACAAGCGCCGGATCGGCACCCCTATGGTCAAGATTGACATGAGCATGACCGGYCCCCTCGCCCGGGGCAAGGCCCATATCACCCTGCTGATCACCCGGGTGGGTAAGTCATCGGTGATCTATCAGCTTCATGGCCGGGATGAGGACGGCAACGACTGTTTTCTGGCCAATTTCACCTATTGTCTAACCGATTGCACCTATTTCAAACCGATCCCCATTCCAGCCTATTTTCGCCCCATAATGGAGGATTACCACCAGCTCAGTCTGGCCTCTAACGAAATTATCTGACTTTTCTTGTGCTTCCTTAAGATTTCTGTAAAATTTCAGGGGTAAAGATTGAGGTCTATGAACAAAAAAATGAAAATACTGGTCACCGGCGGTTCAGGCTATATCGGCAGCCACACCACATTGGCGCTTATGCAAGCCGGCCATGAGGTGGTTGTCATTGATAACCTGAGCAATAGTTGCGCGGAATCCCTGCATCGGGTTAAAAATATTACTGGTAAAAACAGCCTGTCTTTTCAGGAGCTTGATATCCTGGACAGCACTGGGCTGGATCAGCTTTTCAGTGCCCATGATTTTGACGCGGTCATTCACTTTGCCGGGCTGAAGGCCGTGGGCGAAAGCGTCACAAAGCCCCTCACCTATTATCAGAATAACGTGGCCGGGACCATCACCCTCTGTCAGGCCATGGAACGGCAGGGCGTGCGCAATCTGGTGTTCAGCTCATCGGCCACCGTTTACGGCGACCCTGAGAGCGTGCCCATCACTGAGGATTTTCCCACCGGCGGCACCACCAACCCCTACGGCACCTCAAAACTGATGATTGAGGGTATTTTGGCGGATATGGCGACGGCAGACCCCCGGTGGAACATTGCCCGCCTGCGCTATTTCAATCCGGTGGGCGCCCACGAAAGYGGCCTAATTGGCGAAGACCCACAGGATATCCCCAACAACCTGATGCCCTATATCASYCAGGTGGCCGTSGGCAARYTGAAAGANSTTNTCMGTYTTTGGMGAYGATTAYCCAACMCCGGACGGCACSGGCGTGCGCGATTATATYCATGTGGTTGATCTGGCRWTWGGCCACTTGAAAGCCCTKGRCAAGCTTATGACCAATCCGGGYCTGGTTACCTATAATCTGGGCACCGGAAAGGGCTATAGCGTACTGGATATGGTCAAGGCCTTTGAGAAAGCCAACGGTGTTAAAATCCCGGTTCGCATCACCTCGCGCCGCGCCGGGGACATTGCCGCCTGTTACGCCGACCCCACATTGGCCAAACAAGAACTTGACTGGCAGGCCACGCGSGATCTGGAMGAYATGGTTCGKGATGCCTGGAACTGGCAGTCCCAAAATCCCAACGGTTACAAAGACTGACCCTTGGGTAACAGGATGTAATCCGCCKCTTTCARACKRTCCCCMTCYTCCACTCTGGTCAAATCAAARGCATAGCCGCGCGTRATAAGCCGCCRSARGGTTTKSAACGGGCGGRCCTTATCCATATGAGCCGAATARAGRTARACATCATGGTATGGGGTTTCGACCTGTGCGGCKTCCCKATTCTGAAAAATGATGATCTGCTTATCAAATTTGATAAATYTGGTGAGGTTCTCCGCCTTCTCACACCGCACAATGGCCCGGCCCACGGGGAAAGTCGGCTGGGACAGGATTTTCACCTCCCCGGAYGGGGCCTTCAACCTCATATTRACCGACAGCACAGCGCGTWGCAYCTCATCCGCCTCATAAAGCTCATATTGYTGAAAATATCCGGCGATTTCAGCGGCTATGGCCCCAAACCCCGCATTCAGRTCAATATAGCATTTMSCGTAGCCCTCATGGCCGGAAAAATRMCGRATRGCRTGAATGATATGATCATCATGRCGGCCYTCCCGCAGAATATCCTGCCCGGCCTTCARAYTTGGGTTAAGGAAAATATCACCCTTGACYTTACCAGGCAGGGACAGGCTTTCCTTGACCTTCTCCTTGATATATTTGAAGAAGGACAGCCTGAAAAGAATTTTTGTTTGGGACATGAACCGTTTTAACTGTTCACATGCACGGCGAATTGGCCTTTRGGGCGGTAGTGATGCAGATAGGCGGGCAGTATGGCTTCCACCAGTGTTGGCGTGATGCCAAGGTCAGACAAGCCCTTTGCATCGTCATCCACCACATTGTCGGACTTTAACATTTTCAGCTGGTCCAATGTGATYGGCGGATTGGGCAACATGCCGAGGAAGAAAACCTTAAACGGCGCGATAAAATCCGGCACATCCACAAACCACGGGGCYTGCATRGCCTCCTTWGCCGCAAGCTGCATCATCTCGCGCAGGCTGTATATATCCGCGCCGCCCAGCTCATATATCTCGCCCTGCATATCCTTAGTCGTAACGGCCTTTRCAATGACCTCGGCCACGTCSCCCACATAAACCGGCTGGAATTTAGTATCACCGGAAAATACCGGCACAAAGGGCAGACTTGCCACTTGGGCAAAACGGTTAAACAGATGATCCATCGGGCCGAAAATCACACTGGGACGGATTATTGTGGCTTCCGGGAAAGCCGCCATTACGGCCTTTTCACCCGCGGCCTTGCTCCGGGCATAATTTGAGGGCGAATCTTCATTGGCCCCGATCGCGGACATATGAATCAGCTTGCCAACGCCAAAGTCCGCACAGGCGCGGGCCACCAGCGCCGCCCCCTTTGCATGAACCGCGTTAAATTTCTGAGCGCCGCTTTCAAATAAAATTCCCGTCAGATTGACCACCGCGTCAGACCCCCGCACAGCCGCCCGTACGGAAGCCTCATTGCGCAGGTTGGCCTGTACGACCTGTATCTGGCCCACATTGCCGAGTGGCTTCACATGCAGGGCTGAATTGGGCCGCCGCACGGCCACCCTGACCCGCAAACCTCTTTTGGCCAGATGTTCAACCAATGTTGTCCCAACAAAGCCCGAACCGCCAAAAACCGTCACCAACTGCTGTGTCATTTTATTCTCCAGAAACGCTGTGTTTATCACCGTCTTTTTTATCTTTCCTACGGCGGATAGTCCAGCCTATTTTAAATTTTTCATTTCATCACTTGACTTTATCTTTTCCTAATCGTAATCACATCACACAAATCATGTTGCCCAGATGGCGGAATTGGTAGACGCGCTAGCTTCAGGTGCTAGTGTCTGTATAGGCGTGGAGGTTCGAGTCCTCTTCTGGGCACCACAGATTTTAAAACCCTTTATTTATCAAAGGGTTATTCTCTCGCAGAGCATATTGAGACCAAGGTGGTACACTTTGGTGATACACTTATGCGCCGTTCGCTCTGTTCCTCACCAAAAATGACGCACAATCGTTCGGGCATATGATTTGCGAGATGTGGTCATGGCAACAGGTCAATTTTTAATCCGCAACCGCCATAATAATATGTTTTATGGGCGCGTTATCATTCCCCTTTCCCTGCGCGCGCAATTCAACGGCAAGCGTGAATTGCGACATTCCTTGAGAACAACAGACAAATTTCAAGCAAAAAAACGCTCCCTTTCCTTCTGGGTTGATTGTCAGAGAGGGTTTGACACGCTTAGGAATATGTCTAATACTGAAATTATATTCAAAACAGGGCACTGTTTTAAAAAATTTCTGTCAGACAGTTTTCGTCAAAGTCATGGAAATACAATGCGTTATATTGAAACCTATGATGCTCTCGGGCGCAAACATATCTTTGATCTGGATAGTCCAGAGGATGAAAAGAAGCTTGCCCAAGAAATGCACCAGAATGCCAACAGGCTTCTCAATAAATTTGCCGATCAGCCGGATATTCTCGAACGGCTGTTATCACTGAACGCCGATAGTTACCAAAAACCCACCAAACAGAATCAGGGCAGGCAAGCCCAAGGCAATCAGCCCGAATCCCCAACTCCCTTTGATGAGGCCGTTGACCTTTATACCACCAAGCTCACCACACAAGGGCGGCGTGGACGGAAATTATCACAGCGCACCCTGATCAATTACCAAACGCGCTTGAATTTCTGGAAGGCATATTTTAACACTACTCCCGTCCATGAAATTACCTTAAAAAAATTATCAGACGTCCAGAACTGGTTAACCCGGATGCCGACCAATTATGCCAAAAAAGGCTATACAACGGCACAAGCCATAAAAATGGCGCAAAATCCCACCGGGACTCATCAGACCATATCCGACAAAACCCGCGCTGAATATCTGGGGCAATTAAAGGGCGTGCTTGACTATGCCCATTCTTGCGGCTTTGTGGTCAATGATATGGCGCGATACATTGAAATTCCCAATACCAAACAAAGTCAATCCATTTGCCGTCTTCTTTTCTCAAATGATGACTTAAACCTGATTTTTCCGGGCACGGATTACGGCATTGATTTTGGTATTAGACGCAAGGGATTAGACCCGAATGTGAAATTCTGGTTTCCATTGCTCGCGGTATTTTCAGGGGCAAGACTGGAAGAAATCGCCCAATTAAAAACCAGCGATATTAAAACCTGTCCTGATACCGGCATCATTTATGCCAATATCGCCGATAGCGGTGCGGCGGCAGATGGTGCCAAAAAACACGCCAAGAACAAGAATTCTGTGCGCCCCATTCCTATCCATTCCACCCTGATCAATATTGGTTTTATGGACTATGTGGCAAGCCGTAAATCGGATAGGTCAGATAAAGGCCTCTTTAAGCTCAAACGGGATAAACAAGGCCGATTGGCGAAGGGGGTTTCAAACTGGTTCTCGCGCATAGACAAGCGCAAAGACGGTCAATTTACCCTTGGCTATATTGAGCGGCGCGGGGTCATCAGCAAAGGCGCGGATGAAGCTGGACAACGCTGGAGCAAAAGCTTTCACAGTTTCCGCCATACCGCCATTGATAATCTGCGCGGTAGAAAAATGGCCAATGGTGAATATATCCGCGAACCTGATATTGGCCTCGTCATGGGGCATGAAAAAGGCAAGCTTGAAACTGCCAATTACGGTGCAGACAGATCACAGCTCGACCTACGCCAAGCCGTGATTGAAGCCATTGCCTATGATGGTGTGGGATTTGCCAAGATTAGGTGGAAAAATAGAAAAATCAAAAATATGGAGCGTTAAATATGTTTTCGAAAAAACATCAAGAATCTAAATTAGTGCTTATAACTTCGAATATAAGAAATGTTCGTCACAAATGGGTCTTAAACATTTTTCTTATTCTTGTTCTGACTTTTCTTTCAAGCTGTAGTGATAAAGATAACACCTATAGCAATTTAACCGTTAGTAAAAATCTTTCTGAACAAGAACAGCAAATTGAACAGAATTTTATCAAATACCTTCAAAATGACCCCCAAGGGGCAATTGCTCTATATAGAAAAACTTTTCCTAAGATTATAGACACCGATAAAGCAAGAGAATTATCAGAAGACTATAATCCACAAAATGTATCAAAAGACGCCAACATAATTGCTAGATCAAAATGGAGTTCTGCCGTATTCAAACCCGCCGGTACTCTTGCATTTGAAGTGTATAAAGAAGCATTAGAAGAAGGACCTTCTACACCAGATTCTTATATTGTTTTTATGGCAGGTGGCGCAGGTTCTGGTAAAACTACGAGCACTGATAGTCATCCCAAAACAAAGAGGGTGAAGGATGGTGCTCAATTTATTTATGATACCACTCTATCAAACGAAATAGCCTCACGCGAAAGAATTAGGATGGCTATAGTTAAAGGATTCAAAGTACGAATTATCTATGTCTATCGTGATCCCATTCAATCGTTTGTGAATGGTGCCTTATCACGCGCTAATGATGAAGGCAGAACAATGTCCCTTGATGGCTTCATTAACACGCATATAAACGCACCAAAATCTTTAGTTAGTATAATGAATACATACGGTAATGGCGATATTGTCAAAGCTCAAGTACTTGATAATAACTACGGAAAGAGAAATTCTAAACTCAGAGACCTTGAATTCTTTCAGAATTTAGATTCTATATCTCGCGAAAAATTAAAGAAGGCACTTTTAAAGATATTAGAAAAATCTCATAATAACGGTCAGACTTCTGATATAGTATTTAAAGCCTTCAATAGGTGATATGCATTCGATTGCCACATATAGACAAAACTCACTTAACCTGTTATAAATAAAAAACAATTAAGAAAGTTGAGGTTATTATGAAATCAGTAAAAGAGTGTAAAGAAATTATGAAAAGAGTGACTACTGGCAAAACCCTTGCTGAGACGGGACATCGATTTAGTAGAAAAGCAATTGAAAACAATAGGTTAACAGATGAATCGCGGGCTTTTGCACAACCTTTTGCAGATAGATTAAACGCCAATACAATAGCAGATCATAAAAAAAGAATGACGCGTGGCAACAAAAAACCACAGCCCCCTCGTCCATAATTTTTGGATATTACCCTGTATTGTCAATTTGCAAAAAAGGTGTGACTATATAGACCATCATTTATTCCTCCAGTCTTTCACATCAGGGTGACGCTTGTATAATTCTTCAAGATGTTTTCTGAGCCCAAATATCCCAACAGATTGCTGCTCTAAATCATATATTTTTTGATTTTTCTCCTGAATACTCAGATTTGGGTCTCTAATAACGTCAGCCCATTCATCAAGGATTGCGTGTCCTTTTTTTAAGTTATTTTCCAATTTTATTCTCCTACTTAGCTAATGCTGTTTTATAAAAAACAACCTCTTCATCGGTTAATCCGTACAGCACATGAACAAGGGCGTTTAGTTGTTGCTCTTTGGCGTTCAGAGCCTCATTTAGGGCTTTTATATCGGTTTGAAGGCGGTTGAAACGTTCGTGCCATTCCTCCTTGTCTTCGCCTGTTAATTTGACTTTTTTCTTGGCAAGCTCTTTCAAGAAATCTTTGAAAGATAATTCATGCCAGTTTTCCAGTTTTGCAGACAGTTTTTCTAACCCAAATTCTTCTTTGAGAAGATTAGTGAATCTTTGTGTTAATGCTAAACGCTTTGAAGTAATCTCGTGTAATTCTATAGACAGTGTTTCAAATGGTTTTTGTTCTTGCGCCGAAATCTGTGGTATAGGCATCAGCTTCACCAGCCAATCCACAAATTCCAAATAACCCCCTCTAAGATTCGAACCTCGATTAGATAAATACCAATAAACTAAATCGGAGTTCATAATAGCTACCATATAGTGCATACTTTCCCCAATAATAAAATGGGAAGTGTTGTTTTGATAATGCCCTTTTGTATCTATGCTGAATTGGCTGGTAGATGCTGTTTTTGACCAGATAATTTTTTCTCTATCAAAAGAACGATAATAAGCAGTTGAGTCTTGAATTTCAAACCATTCATAGCTTCCCGTCTTACGGCCTAGTTCGCTCTTTTTCGCTCCTTTGGCTTTAGGTTGCAACTGTTCATGAAATTGTTCTAGATATTCCTTTATGGCAGGGTATTCATCAATATTTATACCGCGCCTTGTAAAAATTAACCATTCTTGATCCCAATCAGCATACCACTTACGCATATTTCGGCCTCGAAGCACCGGCTTAATAATAGTTGCTGATTTTGCATCCTTGTTAATCAACTGTGTTTTAATTTTATCTGAAATATAAAAAGCGTCATTAAAGCCCGTTGTGATACCTCGATTCATTTCAATATCCCAATCAGAAAGCCTCGTACCGCGTTTATCAACTTTTTCTTTTATGCTGTAAAAAAGTGGGTTTTCAATTTGCAGATCATCGGCATTTAACTGCGATTGTTTTAACTTCGTTGTTTCCTCACCAAAAGGAGCTTCGGACATAATAAAAAACGATTTTTTAGAAGGTGATATCTTCTTAAATGTCAGCATATTTGTATAGGTGGTAGCTCCCTCAAATAAGTCATCTTCACCTAAATCAATCAACATAGTGAGTGTGGTATTATCCAGTATAAAACCCCGCATAGCCCTACCGTATTGAGCAACCATCCATTTATTTGAGGAAATATACCCAAGATAGCCCCCGTCTTTAAGAAGATTATATCCAAGTTCATAAAAATAGACGAATAAATCAGCCGCACCATGATATGTTTGGAAACTGTTTTCTAATGCTGGCTTAATGTCTGTAATAAGCTCTTGCCTTACATAAGGCGGATTGCCGATCACAATATCAAAACCGCCATGTTCCATCACTTCGGGAAAAGCCGCTTGCCAGTCAAAAGCCATATCACCAGCATATTCAGGATCGCTTACGACGGAATTACCCGCCCGAATATTATGATCAAGGGCGACAAGCTTTTCTTTATTTTTGGCAATTTTAAGCCAGAGAGACAGGCGGGTAATTTCAGCCGCTTCGGGGCTAAGGTCAACACCGTACAAATTGTTTTTGAGAATTTCTCTGTCCCAATGAGAAAATAACCGTGGAGCATAAAGGCGGTCTAATTCTTTATTTACCCGTCCCCCTGAGGTGGTCCCAGAAAACTGAACAGTCTGTTAAGGTGTATCCGATTATAGATTCGGAGACAAATTATGACGAAGAGACGTCGCTTTACATCAGCTTT
>NVVY01000001.1 GCA_002749135.1 Alphaproteobacteria bacterium
GAAAGCTGATGTAAAGCGACGTCTCTTCGTCATAATTTGTCTCCGAATCTATAATCGGATACACCTTAACAGACTGTTCAGTTTTCTGGGACCACCTCACACCGATATTTATCAAAAAAATCTCACAAAAACTTTCCAGTTCAATTCTGGATGGAAATTGTGGCCTATAGGTTGGGGCATATTTGTGGGATTCCTGTTCCCCCTGCATTTGTATCAATTGATAGTGATGGCATTTGCCGCGCATTAATTGAATGGTTTTATGATGAAGAAAAAGATAATTACATAAACGGTTTTACGCTTTTAAGCCACAGAGACAGAGCATTAGACAAGAAATATGGCCGTCGTCATTGCTATCCATTATTGAAGGATGGCTTAAATATAATTCAAAGATTAAGCCCGAAGGATGGGCCTTTGTTACAAAAGGCTTTTCGATTATTCGTGTTTGATGCCTTAATCGCCAATACGGACCGGCATCATGAGAATTGGGGCATTATTCTTAAAGGCGCAAGAAGTAAAGGGCAGGAACTAATTTTAGACCTTTCTCCTGCATTTGATAACGGCACGAGCCTCGGGTATAATTTTATTGATAACAAACTATCCAATTATATAGGAAATAAGACATGGTTAGATAAATATGTTGAGAAAGGCACACATCATTTGCGTAAGGAGGCTGAGGGTGATAAATACAAGCATGTTGAACTTATCGTGGAAATGACCGAAACGAACCTAGAATATAAAGATTTATTATCTCAGATACTTTCTTTTAATATGGATGATGTAAAAGAAATGTTGCATGAGTTAATTAAATTTGACATTTCCGTGCCGTTTATAGAAAAAAGAGCTGATTTTACGGCTATGATAATCGGAGCAAAGAAAAAAGCTTTATCAAGGATTCTGGACTAATGCCTATTGAAAACCAAATCAGGAACTTACAAGAACCAGATTCATTGATTTTAGCTTGGCACAGCAAAGGGTACAAGCGGTTTGTTATTGGAGAATTAAAGCGTCAAGAAGAGGGGGCAACCTTAACATATTTTCCAGATTCAGCAAGTTTTAAGGAAGCAAAGAAAAAAGGATTTGAACCTATAATTGTTTTCCGTAAGCCAGAAACTACCTACTCTGAAGGAGTTATGGAATATTTCATGAGCCGGATTACTCGGCGTGAAAGGGAGGATTTTGACCTTTATTTATCAACTTTGGCAATAAATCCGTCAGATAAAGATAAAATATCTGATTTTGCTTTGTTGGGGTATGGAGAGGGGCGTCTGCCTAGTGATGGTTTTCAGGTCATCAATTCTTATAAAAATGTTGTGCCACCTGTTGAATTCGTTACTGAGGTTGCAGGTTTGCAGTTTGGTGATGTCAAGATCAACAACCTTCAACTTGGTCAGTCGGTAAACTTTGTTCCGGAGCCAAATAATCCTCATGATCCAAAAGCCGTAAAGGTTGAGGTGGACAGTGTTAAGTTGGGTTACATAAACCGGATTCAATCCAGAGCAATATTGTCATGGATTAATAACGGACATAATATTCAAGGCATAGTCTTTCGTAAAAATGGCCGACCCAGTGCACCACGGATATATATATTTATCGAAGTAGTATGATCCGATTCTAGCCGCTAATAGGCAGATGTAAAACACATTTGTTTATGTTAAACTTACCAAGAGATTTCGGTAAAAAATCAAAGATGATGATATGGGCGGCTATGGTTCCGGGAGGCGGTGGGGCAGTTGTAAAGACTTGACGACGGATCACAAGAAACTGGATGTCCTTTGGATGAAGCGGGAAGGTTTTCTTGTGGCTGGAAAGCAAGGTTCTTTGCATTGGTCGTGTAACGGTGAGGAAATTGGGTGGATAAAGTATGTTTGTGCGTCCGATCATTTACGCTTAATTTATCGTGTTAGAAAAAATGGCTATGGCGAAGACTGGCAGGATATAAAATTAACCGTTCCGCTTGTATTCTCCCATTGTCGTTTTGGTGGAACGCGCCCTTATTTCATTTGTCCTAATCAAAATTGTAATCGCCGTGTTCAGCATCTTTATGGTAGTTATCCCTATTTTCTATGCCGTCACTGCCTTGATCTGGCCTATCCGGTGCAACGTGAAAAAGATTATGACAGGGCGGCAAGAAGGGCCGAAAAGATACGCGAACGGGTAGGATATGAGTTTGGCATATTGGATGGCCCGGTATTTTTCAAACCCAAAGGAATGCACCAGAAGACGTTTGATCGGCTTCAGATAGAAGAAACGTATTATCGGGAAACTTCATTAAGGGGAATGGTGGCAGATTTTGACCTTAACCTTGATAATCGGTTCCGGTAGAGATTTAATATATTTTTTTGCTGAAATTGATTCCGGTGATTGCTATGTGATTGCCATAGAGTGATTATCAAAAAATAAGAAACAAGCCAGTCTAAATATAACAATAATATCAATAAGTTAGTGGTGCACCCGACTGGATTCGAACCAGTGACCTCTGCCTTCGGAGGGCAGCGCTCTATCCAGCTGAGCTACGGGTGCCAGTGAGTGAGCGGAGACTACTTTTAAAACATCCCAATGGCAATGACTAATATCGATTTTATGAATTTTTACTGTAATATAAGCCAATAAAAAAACGGCCCCGGATCCGGAGCCGTTTTGTTAATTCAATGTTCAATGGTTTAGTTCCGGTTGCCCATGAAACGCAGGAGGAACAGGAACATATTGAGAAAATCAAGATAGAGACTKAGSGCCCCCATTATGGCTTTCTTTTTTGCCAGTTCATGGCCATCATTCTGCAAATACATCAGTTTTATTCTCTGCGTRTCATAGGCTGTAAGCCCGGCAAAAATCAGAACGCCACCAACGGAAATGATGAAATCCATCATGCCTGATTGCAAGAACATATTGACAATTGAGGCAATGATAATGCCGAACAATCCCATAATCAGGAAGGACCCCATACCGGTCAAATTGCGTTTGGTRGTATAGCCATACAGGCTGAGACTGCCGAAGGCGGCGGCGGTCACGAAAAATGTTTTGGCAATACTGGTCCCGGTATAGATGAAAAGTATCGAGGCGATAGACATGCCCACAAGCCCGGCATAAATCCAGAATGTCATCTGAGCTGTCGAGGCCTGCATATTGTTGATGCGAAAGCTCAGAAAAAATACCAGAGCCAGCGGCGCAAACATGACAATCAGGCCAAGCATGGTCTGCCCGGTCAGAACAACGGAGCCATCCGGGGCGGTACCAAAGGTATAGAGCAAAGAATATAGCGCAGGTACGTTGGCGGTGACGTAAGCCATAAGCCCGGTCAAGGCAAGCGCAGACGCCATGTAATTATATACGGTCAGCATATAGGCCCTCAGGCCTTCATCTACGTCTGCCGTCGTTTGGGCACGTGCATCCGATCCGTAACGTGTTTTATAGTCTTCAACCATTAATATTCATCCTTTTTCAGAGAGTGACATTTGATGCATATATTGGCAGGACGAGGGGGAATTTCAAGTCTTTCCGGAAATATTCGTATATCTTTATAGATGATCATGCATATAAAGATACTTTAAAAAGCCGCTACACCCCCGGTCAATGATGTCATAAACCCGCTCAAATTCATCCACGCCGCTGCTATAGGGGTCTGGCACTTCGGTAATTCCGGGGCGTTTTTCGGCATATTTCATGAAAAGCGTTATTTTATGCTGCTGGTCCGGGGGGCATATTGTGGTCAGGTTACGGACATTTTCCCGATCCATGGCCAAAATATAGTCAAAATCAAGAAAATCCTGCCGGGCGATTTTTCTGGCACGTAGATCGTCAAGGTTAACMCCGTATTTCAGAGCTATTTCCCGGGAACGGCTGTCGGGCTTACCACCTACGTGATAGGCTCCGGTCCCGGCGGAATCAATAAAAATATTTTCCAGATAACCGTCGCGAATTCCGGCCTTGTTCAATTTATAGCGAAAGACGCCTTCAGCAGTAGGAGAGCGACAGATATTACCCAAACATACAAACAATATTTTTATCATTTTACTCAGCTGATTTTTTTACCTTAATATATGCTACATTATATATACGTAAAAATCCGATGAGGGAAGATGGCATTTTATAACAATATCGTGTTTTTAACGGGGGCGGGCATATCTGCGGAATCGGGACTGGACACTTTTCGGGATAAAGGGGGCCTATGGGCAAAATATGACCTTATGGAACTGGCCACACCGGAGGCTTTTTTGCGCAACCCTGATCTGGTCCATAAATTCTATAATGCGCGCCGAAAGCAGGTTAAGAATGTCCGGCCCAATGAGGCGCATTCTGCTCTGGCCCGCATTGATATGGAATATGCGGGTCATGTCACCATCATCACCCAGAATGTTGATGACCTGCATGAGCGGGCGGGAGGTATAAATCTGATACATATGCATGGTGAATTAAACAAAATCCGCTGCGAGGGGTGCGGCATGGTCGTTCTATGGACGGATGATCTGGGGCGGGAAACCAAATGTTCGTCCTGTGGACATTCCGGAAAGCTGCGGCCCCATATTGTCTGGTTTGGTGAAGTACCCTTTCATTTAGACACAATTGATATTATGTTGAGGGAATGTGACCTGTTTGTATCGATTGGGACATCGGGTAGCGTATATCCCGCCGCCGGATTTGTTCAAACCGCCCGTGCCTKCGGGGCGAAAACCGTGGAGCTTAATATGGAGCCAACCGCTGGCAAAGACGTCTTTGATGAGGGGCATTATGGCCGGGCGACGAAAATAGTCCCGGAATTTGTTAATGGGCTAAATTTATCCTAGATCAATTTTTTACGACTTTTACCATGTATATTTTACCTATGTATAAAATGTTTCAGCGTGTATAATCTGTTTTTGGACACATTCCGGACCTGAAATGAACTGAAAAGAAAGAGAAGGACTATATGCCTGAAGATAAGAACAAATTTCGTAACATCCTTGTTGTGATTGACCCGGCCAAGAAAGAACAATTCGCCCTGAAGCGCGCCCTGAAGATGAATGAAATTCTGAAAAGCGATATAAAAATTCATCTGTTCATTTCCTATGAAATGGATGAATTGCGGAAAAGTCAGGATACTTTTGAATTCCATTGCGATAATGACTGGTTTGCCGATTTGGTTAAGCCATTGGTGGCAAAGGGCATAGACTATAATGCAGAAGTATATTGGACCGCTGACTGGCATCAGTCAATCCTTGGCAGTGCCCGGCGCAATGACATTGATATGATCGTTATGTCTGATCATATGACTGAAGATAATGGCAATGATCTGTCAGCGGCCAAATGGTCTTTGCTCCGCATTTCTGACTGTCCGGTTTTAATTGTACATCCGGGGGCGCAGGTACAACGCAAGACGGTTCTTGCGGCGGTTAATATGCAAACGTCAAATCCGCGTTATGTGGAATTGAACCGGAAAATTTTGACCATGAGCCGTCAGATCGCCGTTGCTTACGGCGCAGAAAAACATATTGTCAACGCCTATGAGGATTCCATGGAGTTTCCGGATCGGGCCAAGCTGTTGCGGGATACCCAGACCAAACAGGAAAATACCCATGTTCAGCAAGGTGATCCCGTCAGCATCATTGCCGATGTGGCCAATGATATTGAGGCGGATGTGGTGGTGATCGGAACTCTGTCTCGTCGGGGTATTATGGCGGCCATGCGCGGTAATAAAAGCGAGGAAATTATCCGTAAGCTCAATCAGGACGTTATGATCCTGAATTAAAGCAGGAAAAATATTTTAGAAAGGAGCCATAACTGGCTCCTTTTTTTATGATTACTTTAACGCGGGGCATGCGGATGGGACCGTCAAGGCGGCTCACTTCACCCTTGAACATAGTGTTTTCGCAGATATTATGAGTAAGATGAGTATATGCATCGGGATCACCGGGACGGCTGGGGATAATCCTGTTAATATAAATTCAGTTTGACAGAACAGTGTGTAAAAAAAATTAGAGGATAAAGGGTGATCAAAAATCAGAAATACGAAGATGTCAGCGCACAGATTCTGGCGGTAACAGATGGTGAGGAAAATATCATTGCCCGCATGGCCAGCACGTCCTGCCTGTTATCAGAGGCCTTTGATAATTTTTTCTGGACYGGTTTTTATCTGGTTGATGACCAAAAGCCGGGTGAATTGGTTGTCGGCCCCTATCAGGGGTCTTTRGGCTGTCTGCGCATTGCCTTTGGCCGGGGCGTCTGCGGCACGGCGGCGGCCACKGRKCAGACCCAGATTGTCGATAATGTCCATGACTTCCCCGGCCATATCGCCTGCGACAGCCGCAGTGTCTCGGAAATTGTGGTGCCGGTGTTTAACCCCGCCGGTGACCTGATTGCGGTGCTGGATGTGGACAGCACAAGGGAAAGCAACTTTAACGATATGGACCGGCGGTATCTGGAGAAGTTAGTGGCAGATATTTTCCGTTAATCAATAGGTTCCRATAATAAGTAATCTTTCCTTTTTATGTAAGTGATACTATGTGCCGRAATGAATAAAATAAGGGGCTGTCCTAGATAACTGATAGAGGTTATCATTATGGACATGAGAAGGTCACGTTTAAGCAAGAAGAAACAAGGCCGTTTAATTTTCCCCTATAAGTAAGAATCTCAAAAAAATATATGTACCCYTCCTTCATGAAGARGGTAGCTTCGCACGGATTTGTTCCACATTTACCAACAGGCGTTTTAGAGTGCCTCGAAAAGTGCCCTGTTCCTCAACCGTCATCTCTGCCAGTAATTTATGTTCCAGATTCATGGCCATATCTACAATCGCCCGATAGACCTCGGCACCATGGTCACTTAGATTAAGGATAGCCTTGCGGCGATCAAGAGGGTCTGTGCGGCGGGTGATATAGCCATTATCAAGCAGCTTGCTCAGGGCGCGGGTCACCTGCACCTGATCCATATCCAGATGAGCGCCCAATGCCTTGGCCGATATAGGGGCGGAACTGGCCAGCATAGCCATAAAGCGCCAGCTTTCCCCGTTAATATTATATTTCAAGGAATAATTATCTTCAAGGATATAGCCCGCCTCCAGAGATAACCGCCATAATTGATATGGCACCCAGTCCCGAATATTGAATAGATTTTCCTGTTCAGCCAAGGCCTTGTCCTGTGCTTAAAATACCAATCCCCTTCTGTATAACAGAAAAATCTTTTCCGGGAAAAGAATAGATTATATACTGCGCTTGAGGAAAATACGGCTAACCCACCAAAATGGCTGATGGTTGTATCTGGTCTGGCCCTTGTCTGGTTATCCAACAAGACCAAAAAGAGCGGCTGAATTTCCTGAAACCATAAAAAAAGAGCCGGAGAATTATGCTCCGGCTCTGATTTAAATTTTTGACGTTTGGGACGTCGGGTTTAGAAACCCATGCCGCCGCCCATACCGCCCATACCGCCCATGTCAGGCATCGCTGGCATTGCAGATTTATCTTCGGGTACATCGGCAACCATGGCCTCTGTGGTAATCAGAAGACCCGCAACGGAGGCCGCATCCTGCAGCGCAGTACGCACAACCTTGGTCGGGTCAATGATCCCGGCAGCGATAAGGTCGGTATATTCCTCTTTCTGCGCGTCAAAGCCAAAGTTGTAATCGTCACTTTCTTTCAGCTTTCCGGCCACAACCGCGCCGTCTTCGCCGGCATTTTCAACGATCTGACGCAAAGGTGTTTCCAGCGACTTGCGCACGATATTAATGCCTACCTTCTGGTCACTGTTGACGCCTTCAAGACCTTCAAGAGCCCGAATGGCGTAAAGCAGCGCAGCACCACCGCCCGGCACAATGCCTTCCTCAACCGCAGCCCGTGTCGAATGAAGCGCATCATCAACCCGGTCTTTGCGTTCTTTCACTTCGGTTTCCGTGACACCCCCGACCTTGATCACAGCAACACCGCCTGCTAGCTTAGCCAGACGTTCCTGCAGTTTTTCCTTGTCATAATCGGAAGATGTATTTTCAACGGAATTACGGATTTGGCCGCAACGTGCCTCAATGGCATCACGCTCACCGGCACCGTCAATAATGGTGGTGTCATCCTTGGTGATGGTCACATGTTTAGCGGTGCCAAGCATGTCCAGTGTCACTGTTTCCAGCTTGATGCCCAGATCTTCGGATACAACCTGACCACCGGTCAGGATGGCAATATCTTCCAGCATGGCTTTGCGGCGATCCCCGAAACCGGGGGCTTTGACAGCGGCAATCTTCAGGCCACCGCGCAGTTTGTTTACCACAAGCGTTGCCAGAGCCTCGCCTTCCACGTCTTCGGCAATGATCAGCAGAGGACGACTGGACTGGGCCGCAGCTTCCAGAAGCGGCAGCATAGGCTGAAGGCTGGTCAATTTTGATTCGTGTAGCAGGATATAAGGATTTTCCATATCAACGGACATTTTTTCCGCATTAGTCACGAAATAAGGCGACAGATAACCCCGGTCAAACTGCATGCCTTCAACCACTTCCAATTCGGACTCAAGCCCTTTGGCTTCTTCCACAGTGATCACACCTTCTTTGCCAACCTTGTCCATGGCATCGGCAATCATCTGGCCAATTTCAGCTTCACCATTGGCAGAGATTGAGCCAACCTGTGCCACTTCTTCACTGGAAGAAATGGTTTTCGTGCGGCTTTTCAGGTCTTCAACAACCTTGGCTACGGCCAGATCAACACCACGGCGCAAGTCCATGGGATTCATGCCAGCAGCCACGGCTTTAAAGCCTTCGCGAACGATGGCCTGAGCCAACACAGTCGCGGTCGTGGTTCCATCACCGGCCACATCATTGGTGCGGGAGGCAACCTCACGAACCATCTGTGCGCCCATATTTTCAAACTTGTCTGCAAGTTCGATTTCCTTGGCAACGGATACRCCGTCTTTGGTGATGCGCGGCGCACCGAATGATTTGTCCAACAGAACATTACGGCCCTTTGGACCCAATGTTACYTTCACCGCATTAGCCAGAATGTCTACGCCGTTCATGATACGGGCGCGTGCGTCAGAGCTGAATTTAACTTCTTTTGCAGCCATTATAAATTTCCTTTTTTAAAAACTATGTCTTGTGGAGGGGGTTATTCAATGATGCCCATGATGTCGGATTCTTTCATGATCAACAGGTCTTCACCGTCAATCTTGATTTCCGTACCGGACCATTTTCCAAATAATATGGTGTCACCAGATTTTACATCCAGCGCCGTTACCGTGCCGTCTTCGGCTTTGGCACCACTACCCACGGAGATGATTTCACCCTGGCTTGGTTTTTCCTGCGCACTGTCAGGAATGATGATACCGCCAGCTGTTTTTTGCTCAGCATCAATGCGGCGTACCAGGACACGATCGTGTAAAGGACGAAAACCCATTTTATAGACCTCTTTTGTTATGTTAAAAATTTCCCTGCTGGCACTCACATGGGGAGAGTGCTAACAACTACTTCAAGAGATAGTCATCAGAGGGAAAGAGTCAAGAGGTCACGCCGAAAAAAAAGCTAAAAAATACCAAAAATCAGCACCAGCTCATATCATTGGTTGGATGGGCCAGTATTTCCTTCACATTGGCTGATAAAATGCGGTAGCCCACATTACCGAATAAAACCTGTCGGCCCCCGTTCATGACCCATGACGGGCTGCCCTTCAGGGTCATCTTCTGTGCCATATGATAATCCCGTTGCAGGGCAGCCATGGCCTGACCACCCTCCAGATAAAGCTCTATTTTTTCCACATCCAGCCCGCTCTGCGCCGCCAAGGACAATAAAACATCTATCCGGCCAATATCCATCATATCCACAAAGAAACTGCGCCGCAGCAACAGAGCCAAATCAGCAGACACCGCCGGTGATGCCGCCAACTGCGCGGCCTTCAGGACAAGATGGGCATTGCCGGAGGTCAGGGGCCGCACATCCCGCCAGATGTCCGCATTAACCGGTGCATTTTCAAAGGGCTTGGCGGACTCCACCACATGCCGGCCAAAGCCCTCATAGCCGCCCCGGCTTTGCCATTGTTCGGCCATTTTTGACGCCGTATCCCCGAAGACATCCAGATAATGACAGCGTAAATCCACTTTGCCGCCCCATTCATCCTGAAGCTCCTCTATGCGCCGCTGGGCAATCCATGCCCAAACGCATAAGACATCCGTATAATAATCAATCACCAATGGCGTTGTCATCTGCTGTTCCTTAGCTGTTATCACCAATCCCTATTATATTCTGCCAGTAGGCGATGTCAGTCAAGATATTATAACTGCTGTTTACAGTAAAAATGTTGCCAAATTTAACATATACCCGTCCTGCGCCAGAACCCGAAAATTCTGGAATGATATTATCCGAAAGGTATCCGTGACTATGTCGCGGAATTGGGGCCATTCTTTTGGCATCGTGCGGCTGAAAAGGCCAAAATCGCCTCGTCTGCTGGCAGATGACGCTGTAATATCTCGTATTTCTCAATGAAATCCTGCGGCTTGCCTTCATCAGCCCGTTGCCGGGTGCTTAAGAATTTACCGCGTATCATCATGGACACTGCAGAATCTATCCGCTATAAAATATCAAGATGTTTTTCGGAAAATGAAAAATTCCGAGTATATAAAAAAAGAAGTGCTGAATATGGCCCGAAAACAAGCAGAAGATTACGGCGAAAGGCGGCGGAATATTCTGGACAACGCMGCCRCGYTATTTGCCGAACGGGGGTATGCGCGGTCTTCGATCTCGGAGCTTGCCACGGCCTGCAATGCGTCGAAGTCYTGGCTGTATCATTATTACCCGTCCAAGGAAGCGATCCTGTATGATATTATGCGCCTGCATGTGACCGAACTGGTCGAGATGGCGGRGGAGGCCTTGGCGAGTTCCGGCAGTCCGAAAGAAAAATTCCGCAGGCTKGCCCGTAATTTTATGGAAATCTACGTTAATGCCGGCTCGAAGCATGTGATTCTGCTTAATGACCGGGGCTGTTTGCCTGATGATTTRCGGGCGGAGATTATGRGGCTTCAGGATCAGGTGGTGAATAGCGTGGCRCAGCTTATTCTGGAGATGAAYCCGGCTTTGGAAAAATCAAAAAACTATCRCAAGCCGGTTACCATGGCCTTTTTGGGCATGATCAACTGGACTTATATCTGGTTTCGGAAAGACGGCCCCATAAATCAGGAACAATTCGCCGACCTCGCCGTTGAGATATTCCTCAATGGTTTTATGACGTTGGATAGTGACGGGTTATAGGGCTGATTATTCTCTGCCCGTGGGATATTCTACGAGAAAGAGTGCATAGCCTTTATTTGGCCCGGATGCGCGCCACCGTAAAGCTTTCGTAGTGGTCGCTGTCGTGTAATGTACGGGCATATAGCCCATATTGCCGCATCGAATATAAGTATTTGACCACTCCGTATCCCAGGCTGTAAATTTTGATCTGGTGGCATTCGTTCCATCAACCCATTTTAAGGTTTGAGTATTACAAAAATACTGCAAACCAATCCAATAATTCTTCGCAGAAAAATTTTGCAAAAGGAATTGGTGCGTGTCAAGGTCTTTAATAATTGCCAGTCGCCCACGAGTGTCTTTAAAATACTGTTTTTCTGCCAGAGCCTTAGCCCCAAACCATCTTGTTTGCAGGCCTGGTTTTTTTTGCATCCTGAATAATTCAAAATAACTTTTTGATGCTGGGTTGTAATAGGGACCGGCACTGACAGTTCCTTCCAGATTAGGTGTTTTACGCCCTACTTCTCCAAAAGATAATGATATACTCGAAAAAATAATTAATAAAATGCAAGTTGTTTTTCGTATATTATAAAGGTTAATCATTGTTTCTCTCTGTAAAGTATTAACAATCACAATTTTTCAAATTTTGTATTTTATAATAAATTAAGGCCTCTGCGTAAGGCCTGATTTATTGTATAATTTCATATAACGGGCTTTGAGGCCAGTCTTTATGTCTCGCCGGGCGGGTTTTTTTGTGGTTTTTCTGGGGTTTTTTTATTATTTCCAGATTTTTAGGCGCACCTATCCCGTGGTGCCCGGTTCCAGCAAGCCATAGAGCAGGAGGAATTTAGCGGCGGGAAAAAGACGAGGAAAATCAACAATTACCCTGAGCCACAGCTTTGCCGCGCGTATTTTTTGCCAGCATCTCGCCCTGATTCTTTTGCGCCATCAGAGTTCGGGCTTTTTCATAAGTTGGGTCCTGCCAGAAAATCAGGCAGCCATTGCACCCCCGGCCACAACARCCCTCTANCCCCAANRCGCGGGGTTTTGAAYTTMCGTTCTTTATTGGCCTCGGCAAGGCTATCCACCAGAKCATCACGGCGTTTYTCATAAAGSGCGTCCGAGCCATTGCCCTGCTCAATCTTGCTGGCCTCSCGGTCCATTTTCAGRCGGTCCCACTGRTCACGGGTCAGRGGSCGTTCCTTGCGGATGATGCACATTTCCGGGTAAGCCGTGCGCAACTGGYTCAGGTCTTCCCGGTCAAACCATGAGAAAGGCACCCGGATGATGGGCTTTTGCCCCGCATTGACGACTTGGGTCACCTCACCGCTTGCCGCATCGACAAATTCATAAATACGCAGGAAAATGGTCTCCCGACTGGTRGGYGAGACAAATTCCARCACATCCCCGGCCTCAATACGGTTTTTCACYTCAATGATAAAGCCATCGTCCTCAACCGCTCTAATCAACCCGGCGAATTCCCATTCGGCCATGGTTGAGGTGCTTTCATAATTATGGGCATGGTTCGTCAGCCGTCCCTCATGGAAAGCCAGTGTATAGCCCCGGCTCTGCACCGTATCCAGCTCCGCCATATAGGGTTCCGGCGACCAGTTTTCGGGATCATCATACCAGTCATCAATAGCCATACGGTAGGCCCGCGCCACAAGGGCCACATAATATTGGCTCTTGTTACGGCCTTCCACTTTAAGGCTATCCACCCCAATCCTTAAATAATCATCCAGTTTCGGCATCAGGCACAGGTCTTTGGAATTCAGGATATAGGTGCCGCGCTCATCCTCCTCGATGGGCATCATTTCGCCCTCGCGCATGCCTTCCTCGAGCAGGAATTCAAACATATCCATGGTATGTTCGTTAAGTTCAAGCTCCTTGATGGTGCCGTCTTTCAGACGCATATGAACCTTGTAATTCCAGCGGCAACTATTGGAACAATTACCCTGATTAGCCCCGCGTTCGGACATATAATTGCTGAGCAGACACCGCCCGCTATAGGTCATGCACATGGCCCCGTGAACAAAGGCCTCCAGCTTTATATCGCCGCATTTTTCGCGGATTTCCACAAGCTCGCTGAAAGATACCTCACGGGCCAGAACCACCAGTGAGGCCCCCTGCTCCGCCCAGAATTTAACGCTAAGCCAGCTACAGACATTGGCCTGTGTGGAGACATGGAGTTCCAGATCAGGGGCCATTTCCTTGACATACTGGAATACGCCGGGGTCAGCAATGATCACCCCGTCCGGCTTCACTTTGCGCACCGTTTCCACATATTCTTTCAATTTGGGAATATCTTTATTGTGAGAGAACAGATTTAGGGTCAGGTAAACCCGTTTGCCGTGGCTATGGGCAAATTTAACCCCCTCTACCACATCTTCCAGACTGAAGGCTGATTTACTGCGCAGAGACATATCCGGCGTGCCCAGATAGATAGCGTCCGCGCCGTAAAGCACCGCCATTTTCAGCTTCTGCAAATCGCCGGCGGGCATCAGAAGTTCTGAGCGTTCGGGGCGGGTAATTTTCATTGTCTGTCCTTATTCATTCACATAAAATTCATCAGCATGCGCCGGGCCTGCGGAATCTTTTTGTTATGGGGAAAAAGCACATGACGTTCAAGGAAAAACTCGCTTAACCGCAGGCCTTCCCTGACATGTTCCGCTGTTACATCCGTTCGCCCGAGCAGAAAGGGTGGCAAAGTGAGCATCTTGTCATGATAGGGCCGTCCGGCTTCCCGCGATACCGCCCGGCCAGATTTTGGTGAGACATAAATCAAATCATCGGTAAGCCCGGTTGCCGCGCAACAGCTTAAATCAAGGCCGAATCCCAATTCTGACAGCAGTCCAATTTCCCAATGAACCAGCAACGCACCCCAATTTTCCGGCCTGTGGTCCATATGTTCCAGATTATCCAGCAGGATTATCAACCCGTCATACAACGTCCGATGTTCTTCCCGCTCCGCCAGGGAAACGGACAATATGGCGCAGACACTGTTTAACACGCCGAGCTTTGACGGATAATCCAGAAAGGCCGCCGCGCGGGCATTATGAAGCTCCACAGAATATGAGCCAAGCTGACTTTCAAGGCGGCCCCGCCATTTCAGGGTGACCTCATTGCCGGGCTGAAGCGTCCCCCGTAGCCGCCGCCCCATACCGCCCTTGACCAGCCCCGCATGACGGCCATGATCTGCCGTCAGGACGTCAATGACCGCATCATATTCGCCGTATTTACGCAGAGAAATAATTATGCCCTGATCATGAAATTCCATGGCCTATTTCTTTATGACCTCTATTTTAGACAGATAGACATGCACCTTGCCCCAATCTATGGCAAATTCACTGTAAACCGGTACCCAGGGATTCAGAGCTTTCAACTCATCCAGTTTAGCATACCAGATTTGCATGGGCACCGGTTCAAGGTCCGAACGTTTTTTCTTTTTGCGCTTTTTCTTCTTTTTCACTCTTTCAAAATTACCGCCAATGATCTCATCCTTGAATTCACATATCCGAACGGGGCCTTTATAAATGGAACGGCGGCTTTTAAATATCTTGTCCCCCGTACAGCGATGACCAATATCAAGCAGGAAAAAGCCCCCAAATACATTCTGATGGGTCATCTCGGAGCTTATCTTCATGGCCTGATCATCAAGGGTCATCCCAAGATAATAACTGACCATATCCGGGCCAAATTTCAGCTCATCCCGGATGGGGATATAGTTGAATTTTCTCTTGAATTTAAAGGTATAATCATGGGCGATGACCTTACCATCATCGGGATTGAATTTGGTTTGAATATCATAACCTTCTTTGCCCCAGCTACCGGTATTGCGGTAGAAAAGCGGCCTGAGCCTGCCGTCAGGGCCGATTTCCCCCCGCGCCGAAACCTCATTTTTCATATTGCTGAACAGGGTGGCAAGGCCTGTGATCTCATAGGCCACATCCATCTGATATTCGGACGGGCTGATATGGGTGACGGAATTTATTTTAGAGATAACGAACCCGGCCCAATAGGCCTTATAGGTCAACTTTACGTCATAAGAAGCCCTCGTTTCCTCTGCCGCCTGCGTTCCATTAGCAAAGATAAGAAGTAAAACGGCAAAAAGAAAACGTTTACACATTTCTAATCCATAGCATCAAGACGGTTGATCCCTTCCTTGACTTTGTCGGCTTTTTGTTCGGCTTCGGCAAGGTTTTTGCGGTTATCGGCCACCACATTTTCCGGGGCCTTGGCCATGAAAGCCTCATTATTCAAACGGCCAGAAATGCCGCCGATTTCTTTGAGCAGCTTGTCCAGATTTTTATTCAGCCGTGCCTTTTCCGCTGCAACATCAATCACACCGGCCAAGGGCAGGAAGCAGGTCGCCTCGCCAACCACGACCTGAACCGCGCCTTTAGGGGCAACGCCGTCATGAAGATTGATACTTTCAAGGCGCGCCAGACGCCGGATAACATCGTCCTGATTGTCAAGAACCTGCTTAGTATTCGTCGCCGCCCCCTGTACCAGCATAGTGAGCTTGGCCCCCGCCGGAACATTCATTTCCGCCCGCGCGGTGCGAATATCAGACACCAAACCGATGACCCAGTTGATTTCCTGCGCCGCCGCCTCATCAATCAGAGCGGCATCCTGTGTCGGCCAGTCCGCAACGATCAGGTCCGTATCCCGGTCTGTGCGCAGACTACCCCATATTTCCTCGGTAATGAAGGGCATGAAGGGATGCAGGGCCTTTAAAATTTGATCCATTACCCATGCCGCCGTATTGCGGGTTTCAACCTTGGCCAGTTCATCCTCGCCAAAAAACAGCGGTTTGATCAATTCCACATACCAGTCACAGAAGGTGCCCCATGTAAAATGATAGATCGCCGCCGTTGCGTCATTATAGCGAAAGGCCTCAAGAGATTTGGTGACATCCACCGCCGCCTTGACCATCTCGCCTATGATCCATTTGTTGACCGCAAGGCTCACCTTCGCCGGGTCAAACGCCGGATCAAGGTTATCAAAACAACCGTTCATGTCACAAAAACGCGCCGCATTCCACAGCTTGGTGCCAAAGTTTCGGTAGCCCTCAACCCGCTTTTCGGACATCTTAATATCCCGCCCCTGTGCCTCCATAGACGCCAAGGTAAAGCGCAGGGCATCAGCCCCGAATTTGTCGGCCAGGTCAAGGGGGTCAATGACATTGCCCTTTGATTTTGACATTTTGGCCCCATTTTCATCCCGAACCAGCGCATGGACATAAACCGTATGGAACGGCACATCATCCATAAAATGAATCCCGTCCATCATCATGCGCGCCACCCAGAAGAAAATAATATCAAAGCCGGTGATCAATACATCGGTTTTATAATGTTTCTGTAATTCCGGCGTCTTGTCCGGCCAGCCCAAGGTGCCAAAGGGCCAGAGCGCCGATGAAAACCATGTGTCCAAGACATCCGGGTCCCGGGTCAGCGGTTTTTCTTCGCCGTAATGGGCCAAGGCCGCCTCGCGAGCGTCATCATCTGTCATACAGACAAAGATTTCGCCGTCCGGGCCGTACCATGCCGGAATCTGATGGCCCCACCAGAGCTGACGCGAAATGCACCAAGGCTCAATATTACGCATCCATTCGTAATAGGTTTTTTCCCAGTTCTTGGGCACGAATTTGGTATCGCCTTTTTCAACGGCTTCCAAGGCGGGCTTAGCCAGAACTTCGGCATTCACATACCATTGATCGGTCAGCCAAGGTTCAATAACAACCCCTGAACGATCACCATAAGGCACCATATGAACCGTATCCTCAACCTTGTCCAACAGGCCAAGGGCGTCCATATCCGCCACAACCATCTTGCGGACGTCCATCCGGTCTAAGCCTTGATATTTTTCCGGCACCCTGTCATTGGTCCGGGCCTCATCATCAAAGATATTGATTTCTTCCAGATCATGACGCTTGCCAACCATATTGTCGTCAAAATCATGGGCCGGGGTGATTTTCACTGCGCCGGAGCCTTTCTCCGGGTCCGCATGCTCGTCCGCGACCACAATCAATGTACGGCCCACAAGTGGCAAAGTGAGGGTCTTGCCAACTAAATCCTGATACCGTTCATCGCCTGGATGCACCGCCACCGCCACATCACCCAACATGGTTTCGGGGCGGGTTGTGGCCACGGTCAGGAAACGGCCTTCTTCACCGTCCACCGGATATTTAAAATGCCAGTAATGTCCATTCACTTCCCGCTGTTCCACCTCAAGATCGGAAATGGCGGTTTTCAACTTGGGGTCCCAATTAACAAGACGTTTGGCTTTATAGATCAAATCCTGTTTATACAGCTCGACAAAAACCTTTAGAACGGCGGCGGCAAAGCCCTCATCCATGGTAAAACGGCTGCGGCTCCAGTCACAGGACTGCCCAAGGCGGCGCATCTGGTTAAAGATAATGCCGCCGGATTCTTCCTTCCACTGCCATACCCGTTCGATAAATTTATCCCGGCCCAGATCATGGCGGGTGATACCTTCCGCGTCCAGTTGCCGTTCCACCACCATCTGGGTCGCTATCCCCGCATGATCCATACCCGGTTGCCACAGCACATCTTTGCCCCGCATACGCTCGAACCGGATCAATATATCCTGCAGGGTATGATTTAGCGCATGACCCATATGCAGGCTTCCGGTCACATTGGGCGGCGGCAGGACGATTGTGAAAGGCTCACCATCCGTCCGTCCGGGCTTGAAGGCGCCTTTGGCTTCCCAATTATCATAAATCCGCGTTTCAGAGGCGTGGAAATCAAATGTTTTATCGAGCTTTGCAGCAGTTTCCTGTTGTTCAGGCATTGTTCAAATCTTTTCAAATTAAAAAACAGCTTAAAAATAGAGAAGAGCCCCTTCAAGGCCCTTCATATTCAGATTTATATTGATCCGGCCTAGGGTTTCTTGGTTCGGGCTAGGCGGGCAATTTCCTTGGCAATCATCCGTTCCACGATGGGCGGCAAATTTTTGTCAAGCCAGACTTTCAGCATCGGCTTTAACATTTCCCGCACCAGGTCTTCCAATGTGTTCCCGGCCCCCTGATACCCCGTGGTCAGAAGGTCCGACAAGACCCCGAACTGATCCATGGCCAAAGAAGCAGATTCGTCTGACATCAACAGATCTTCATCATCCGCCGGGTCCACATCATCAATGGCCATCTCCGTGGCCGTAGCTGCTACAGGTTCCGGTTCGACTTCTGGTTCCGGTTCGGCTTCTGGTTCCGGTTCGACTTCAGGCTCTGGTTCTTCCTCAGCTTCTTCCGTGAGTTCCAATACCTGATCATCTTGTTCCAGTTCGATGTCCATATCTGGTTCAGGTTCGGGTTCTACCACCGCCTCTGGTTCCGGCTCTGGTTCGGTCACTTTGGCTTCCTCCCCCTCTTCCACATCATCTTCAGAAATTATTTTCCGAATTGATGCCAGAATTTCTTCCATCGTGGGCTCTTCCTGGCCTTCTGTTTCACTCATTCGTATGATCCCTCGCCTCTCAAAGTGCTATCCCTCTTTATTTTAAGCACCAAAAATCCTGCATAAACTGCATACAGAGTAACATATATAAAAAAAAACGACCTTATGGAACTAAAATATCCCCAGATCGTTTTTAAAACGGCCTAAAAAGCTATTCAGAACAGTTTTTATCTGCCTTATTCTTTACCAATTCCCCAACCGAAAAATTTATTTTCAACATTTTCAGTATTGCGATTAGGCTCATAAGGGGCCGCATCAAGTCGCAATTCTTTCATGGTAAGCCTGCCAACAGCAGACAGCAACGTATAGGCCGCCACGAACTGATCTCTTTGCGCTCTGACCAGACTGACCCGCGAATCAAGCAATTCCTGCTCCGCATCCAGAACATCAAGTGTCGTTCTTGATCCCACTTCGGATTCCTGACGAACGCCCTCAAGGGCAATGTCATTGGCCGTCACCTGATCCTCGGAAGACACGATCCGCGCCGTTGCCTCCCGGTAGCCTTCCCAGGCATTTCGCACAAGTTCCTCTATATCACGCTCAACAGACAATGCTTCAAGACGGCGTTGGTTTTCAACCTGCCGTGACTGTCTGATCCGTGAAGAAACAGAACCACTTTGATAAAGCGGCATGGTCACCTGCGCTAGAACCTCCTTGGTGATAGACTGATCTATGGTACTAAAATTTTCCCAGCTTTTAACAAGTCGCCCAACTACATCCACGGTCGGCCCCAACCCGCCATATTGTTTTTTTACGTTATAACGTGCGGCTTTTTCTGTATAAAGCGCGGCAATAAGCCGTGGGTTGCTGTTTTTTGCGATTTCCTGAGCCGATTCCTCTGAGGCTGGCATCGGCGGCAAACTGGCAGGCTGTTCAAGACCCGCCGGCGAATTTCCTACTGTTTTCCGGTAGGCCGCCCGGCTGGCAATCAAAGTAGCCTCTGCCTTTATTTTTTCTGAAATTGACCGTGACAGACGCGCTTTTGACTGGGCCACATCCGTGCGGGTAATTTCACCAACCCGGAACCTGTCTTCGCTGGCTTCGAGCTGACGTTTCAACACAGTAACATTGTTGTTGGTTAATTCCAGAACGGCAATATCCCGAAGAACGCCCATATAAGCAGTGACAGAATCCAGAAGAATCCGTTGCTCCACAGATGTTAATTGCTCGCGCGCGGCATTAACATTATTCCGGGCTTCGCTGGTTGAATTTACCGTCTGCATACTTTTGAAAACAGGCTGCCGGACCTCCAACGTCATGCTTCTCGGGTTTCTGTTGCCGCTGGATGCGAATGTTCCGATCGTGGTTGAATTCTTATAACCAAACTGACCAGAACCGACAATCGAAGGACGCCATCCGGCCCTTGCCTGATTTATTGTTTCATCAAGCGCCCGGAGGGAAGCCCGCTGTGCCTGCAATGTCGGATTATTGAGATAGGCGGTTGCCATCGCGCTTTTTAAAGTCTCGGCGTGTAATAATTGCTGGGAAATCAGTATAATTGCAACAGTGGCTGTTGCTAAAAGATGTATTTTTTTCATTTTCCAGAACCCGGTTTTTTCATCGGCAGGTAATTAATATTTTATATTCACCCCATGTAATAGTCATTCATGGTTAATAAAGAGTGTTCACACATTCTTTTTTACCGCAACATATAACTAGCCCACTATTGTTGACGCTGTCAACATTGAAGTTCTAAAATCTGAATTTTTGTTTCTTTTTAAAGCTGGAAAGTTCAGGAATATTGGCATCAAACAACACGCGTTTTCCAACTATTCCATTTTCAGCGGTCACATAAGTTGCCCGTCCAATACCGTTATCATTAATAACACATATCAAACGCCCGCCTTCCGCAATTTGATTAATAAGACTTTGGGGCAGATAATCAATCATGCCGTTAATAAAAATCAGGTCATACGGTCCCTGCGCCGCCAGTCCCTCTGTAAGGGGGCCAGTYACCACAGCCACATTATCACAGGCTTCCTCTGCAAGAATATTCGTTGCCTTTTTTGCTAGAATTTCATCTTCTTCCAGAGCCACAACGGCCTCGGCCAGCCGGCCTAAAACAGCGCTGGAATATCCCGTTGCACATCCTATATCCAGAACAAGGTCTGTCTTTTTAACATCAACGGCACCAATCAGGCGGCCAAATACCATCGGACCCATCATGTACCGACCCGGGACCACCTGTATCACATCATCATGGTAAGCCACGCCGCCAAGGCTTTTGGGAACGAATTTTTCCCGGCGCGTGTCTGTAATGGCCTGAATGACTGTTTCATCATTCATTTCATTAGGCCTGAGCTGACTATCAATCATGTGTTGACGTGCGCTTGCCGTATCTGACATAGAAAAACTCCTTATGATATAAGACATTCTTAATGCCCTGTATAAAGGGTCGCCATGGTCTTTACAATAAGGGAAATACGATAGTCCATACCTACATGTCAATTTTCAGTAATAATGCTTGTGACAAGTCAACGCCGGCGCAAAACACCTTGCAAAAATCATCAAATTCACAGAAAATAACTTGGGGTTCGTATCCCGAATCCACGTTATTTAACAAATTCTTTCGGTTTTCCAGAACTGCCATCGGCGATTTTTTTGATCGGTGACGGAGCAGATTCAATATCAAAAATCAATTTGCCATCCTTGAGCCGAACCAAGACCTCACCGCCATTGACCAGCTTGCCAAACAGCAATTCATTGGCCAGCGGTTTCTTGACATATTCCTGAATAGTCCGCGCCAGAGGCCGCGCGCCATACAGACGGTCATAGCCCTTCTCGGACAGCCAGGTCTTCGCCGCCGGGGTCAGGTTGATATGTACCTGCCGTTCCTCAAGTTGCATTTCAAGCTCCAGAACGAATTTCTCAACCACCCGTCCCATAACCCCCATAGACAGGTTTTTAAACGGCACCGTTGCATCCAGCCGGTTTCTGAATTCTGGCGTGAACAGTTTTTTGATGGCCTCCTCATCATCGCCTTCGCGCACGCCAGAGCCGAAGCCAATGGCCTCCCTGCTTAATTCCATCGCCCCGGCATTGGTGGTCATGACCAATATCACATTGCGGAAATCTATCTTTTTGCCGTTGCTGTCGGTCAACCTGCCATGGTCCATAACCTGAAGCAGGATATTAAATATATCCGGATGGGCCTTTTCGATTTCATCCAGCAGAATAACGCAGTGGGGCGACTGGTCCACGGCATCCGTGAGCAATCCGCCCTGATCATAGCCCACATAGCCGGGCGGCGCGCCGATCAGGCGGGACACGGAATGGCGTTCCAAATATTCCGACATATCAAAACGATGAAGTTCAAGCCCCAGCAGGCTGGCCATCTGTTTGGTTACCTCGGTCTTGCCAACCCCGGTGGGGCCACAGAACAGATAACTGCCGATAGGYTTGTCATCCTGGCGCARACCCGCTCTGGACAGCCGTATGGCATCGGTCAGAACCTCAATAGCCTTGTCCTGACCATATATGACCCGTTTCAGGTCGGTATCAATGCTGGCAAGAACAGCGGTATCATCCTTGGAAACAGATTTAGCCGGAATGCGGGCGATTTTTGACACCACGACTTCAACATCTTCCACAGAAATRTCAAGCTTGCGTTTRTCRGGGGCCAGTAACATTTGCGACGCCCCGACCTCATCAATCACATCAATGGATTTATCRGGCTGCTTACGGTCATTGATATGGCGCGAGGACARGTCMACGGCGGCATCAATCACATCATCGCTGTATTTTACCCCGTGATGTTCCTCRAAATAYTTCTTCAGGCCTTTCAGGATTTCCTTGGTTTCCGGAATGGTCGGTTCTTTGATGTCAATCTTCTGGAACCGCCGGAGCAAAGCCCGGTCTTTTTCAAAATGTGAGCGRAATTCCTTGTAAGTGGTTGASCCRATACAGCGGATGGYACCMGATGACAGGGCAGGTTTCAGCATGTTTGAGGCATCCATGGCCCCACCACTGGTSGCMCCGGCCCCGATAATGGTATGAATTTCATCAATGAACAGAATGGCGCCGTCATGCTGTTCCACCTCGGCAATGACCGCTTTCAGCCGTTCCTCGAAATCACCCCGGTAACGGGTCCCGGCCAGTAAGGTTCCCATATCCAGACAGAAGATGGTTGCATTATGCAATACTTCCGGCACTTTCTTTTCCACGATTTGGCGGGCCAGCCCCTCGGCAATRGCGGTTTTACCCACCCCGGGGTCGCCCACATAAAGCGGATTATTCTTGGACCGGCGGCAGAGGATCTGGATCGTACGTTCAACCTCATGTTCCCGGCCAATAAGGCGGTCAATCTTGCCGGCTTTTGCTTTTTCATTCAGGTTAACGCAGTATTTTTCCAAGGCGGTTTCTTCTTTTTCCGCCTCGTCAAAGTCTTCATCCGCACCAATGGGGCTTTCTTCTTCACTATGTTTGCCCGCTGATTTAGCCAAGCCATGAGAGACATAGCTGACCGCGTCCAGCCGCGTCATGTCATATTGCTGAAGGAAATAAACCGCGTGGCTTTCCCGTTCCGARAACAGGGCAATCAAGACGTTGGCCCCCGTAACTTCCTCRCGCCCGGAGCTTTGCACATGCAGGATGGACCGCTGTATGACCCGCTGAAARCCGGATGTKGGSGTSGCCTCACCGCTTTGATCTGTTTTGATATTTTCGAGTTCAATATCCAGATAGGTCTTTATCTCCGCCCGGAGCTGRCGCACATTCACTTCGCAGGCGCGCAGGACCGCCACCGCATCCTTGTCGTCCAGCAGGCCGAACAACAGATGTTCCAGTGTGGCAAATTCATGCTTGCGCAGRTTGGCCTCACCCACAGCGCGATGCAATGTATGTTCAAGGTTTGGGGAAAATGTTGGCATGGATATTCACTCCTTTTCCAAAGTACATTGCAGGGGATGGTCATTACGCCGGGCATGGTCGATTACCTGCATGACTTTGGTTTCTGCAACTTCAAAACTGTAAACCCCGCATATGCCGATACCCTTCTGATGAACATTCAGCATTATCTGTACCGCCTCATCCTCTGTTTTCTGAAAAAATGTCAGAAGCGTATGAACCACAAAATCCATCGGCGTATAGTCATCGTTCAGCATCAACACCTTATACATCGACGGCTTTTTGGTTTTGGGGCGGGTTTTGGTTAAAACGCCGGTTTTACCYTTGCCCTTGTCATCTTGTTGATTTTCGCTCATCTACCTGTCATCATTATTTTATCAGTTACCTATATAAATAGATAATCCAATATCATTTTTAAAGACACCAAGTGCATTCTTTGGCAAAAAAATAAATTTACCGGATTTATTATAACGGCTGAACCCTAATCCATTCTTAATTTTTATCATCATAAAAAACTTGGCCCTTGCCTTTTTCYTTTGCAATATACAAAGCCTTATCGGCGACCTCCATCAAGGTTGCCACATCCGCCCCGTCCGTCGGGCAACAGGCCAGCCCGGCACTCGCCCCAATATCTAACCGCATTCCATCAWCGGTTTTTTTATTTTTTATATCTGAGATAATTTTGGTCAAGCGATCAACGGCCAGATCAATTGTATCTACCCCGGTAAATATTATGGCAAATTCGTCACCACCGAAACGGACCCCTATATCCGTCTTTCTGGTATATTTCCTCAGTRTTCCAGCAACAAATTTCAAAACATCGTCCCCCACAGTATGACCATGGGTGTCATTAACGGATTTAAAATTATCAAGGTCAATATAGGCCAGCATGAAAGGCGTATCATCTTGCTTGTATTTCTCTATCATCTCATCCAGTTGGGCATTAAGGGCGCGGCGATTGGCAAGACCTGTCAACCCATCCCGCAACGCCATGATTTTAATGCGTTCTTCTTCTTTCCTTTCCGCCGTCACATCCCGGTAGCTATTGATAACAATACCGTCCCGCATGATTATCTGAACCGCATTTATTATTGTTCCATTTGGTCGAACCCGGTCACGGGAAAATTCATTTTGCTTGGAYCGGTTCTTGATTTTCYGGCGCAAATCCTCAACATATTCCTCTATGCTCTGATCATATTGGTCATCATCTTGCATGTTAAGTTGAAAGAAATCATTTATAGTCATGCCCTCACAATAGCCTTCATCGCTAAAGTCCATCAGGCGCGAAAAAGTCGCGTTCCAAGCCATGAGCCTCAGATCACGATTAAAGACGACAATCCCATGCCCGGTATTATCCATTATCTTTTGTAAAAGAGCCTGTTTCTCCTCAATTTCATGTTTTGCCAACAACAATTTTTCCATGGCTTTCACCCGCGCATTTGAGGCCTTTTCGACCTCTTTACGCTGTCGCTCAAGCTCCTCTACCTGCTGCTGTAATAATTTGGTCGTTCGCTTTTCCTCCGTCAGATCACGCATCACACCAACGAACATCCGTTTGCCGGACACTTTCATCTTGTTGATCGCCAAATGCATGGGAAATTCAGTATTGTCTTTTCGTTTGCCGCATAAATCACGGCCAATCCCCATGATATTCGTCACCCCGGTTTTAGAGTATTTCGACATATATCCATCATGATGACGGCTATCATCCTCTATCATGAGCATATTGACACTCTGGCCAATGACGTCATCTTTTATGTAACCGAATATTTTTTCTGCAGCCAAATTAAAGGTTCTAATCATGCCTTTATCATCGATTGAGATAATTCCCTCAATGACCGTATCAACAATAGCCGCCTTTTCGGCGCTTTCATTGACCAGTGCCACATGCGCGGCTTCACGTGCCAGAACAAAAGGCCGGATCACCCAAAAGAAAATAGGAAAGAAGGACAAGAGGCTTAAAAAGCCCGCATCAACAAGAGGGAGCCAATCATGTGGGATCAAAGCCCCAAAATTTGCCAGAGYGAGCATGATAAGCCCCTCGACAATAAAAATTACTAACGCAATTTTACCCARAAYATTTAACATTACAGCCCTCATCRCAACTGTKATCTGAATATAWTAACACTAATGAYAAGCCGGRGGAAATATTTATCTTKAATGRAYRAAKGKSMNAAAAAAACCGGCRTTACCAAATATRRTAAYGCCGGCCTTTATAGARTTTAATTTACGCTGTTAACCAACAAGCGGAAGATTGTATTTTGTYGCAACTTCTTCGTAACGTGCTTTCAAAGGGGCAACGACATCTGCGCCGGTCGTGGTCGCAAATTCGTTGACACGTGTTGATTCAGAAACGATTTCTTCATAACGGGTTTTAAAAATACTTGCCTGAAGTTCAAAAAATTCAGCGGGTGTTTTGGCCGCAAACAAGGCCTTCGCATCGGCTACATTCTTTTCAACAGCTTTCTTGGATTTCTCCATGAAGTCAGCATTTGCGCCCTGAGCAACTTTTACAGCCGCTTTGCCGGATGCCACAAGAGCTTCATAATTTGCCTTGCTGAATTCCGTAACATTATCAAGGTTGCCGGTGGCTTCCTTGACAGCCTTCTGAACATTATCTTCAACAGTCTTCTGAACCGCTTTCACGGTTTTCTCCACTGTATCCTGAACAGTTTTGAATGTTTTRTCTTCTTTTACTTTATTCGTTGTCTTTGCATTTACCATTAGTATTATCCTTTTATATAAAGTTTTTCGCTATAAATTGTGCGGTGCAATATTCTTTTATGGCTTATATATAGKATRATTTTCTGAAAAGTCAAATTATTTTTGTGCAGTGCAACAAATAATTCACATAACGGCAACAAATGCCTTACAGCAAAATATCACGGGCCTGATTAAGCTTGGAAGCAAAATAGTCCGACCCGCCCTGATCCGGGTGATATTTGAGCATCATCCGGTGGTGAGCATCCTTGATTTCAGACGGCCCCGGATGGCCGGACAGCTCCAGAACTTCAAGGGCTTCGGTTCGCGTCATTGGTGAGTTGCTCAGATTGGCCCTGCCCGAAGACTGCGCCGGGCCACTGGTAAAAAACGTCCACAAACCGCCCTGCGCCGACAAAAAGGACAACAGCCCCAATATACCGCCAACCGCAATATTACCGCGCACCAGTATCARAAARGCCAGCAGGCCCAGAATRATGGCAAAACCGAACCGGAACAGCCGATTTAATTTCTGTGATTTGGATTGYTTCAAAAAACGCGCAATCATGTAGAGCAGAAAGACAAAACCAGCCAATGTGAGGATGAAGGGCATCTAAATTCCTATTCCGCCGCCGCAACAGCCGCTTTTTCCCAACCGGGAAGTTTCAAATCATCCATAAGGCGCCGGATTTCCTGCCGGGCGGCCACATGGGACATGGTCATTTTCTCTCGTCCCCCGCTTTTAAAATCAACAAGGGTCAGGCCCTTGGGGAATAATTCACGGTAAATCACCCGCTCCCCAAAGCCCGGGACATAGCGAAAGGCCACCCTTTTTTGCAATTGGGTCAACACATCATGAACCCGGCGCTTGTTTTTYGCATCCAGCGCAGATGTGCGGTTGCGCATGACAATCCAGTCAATGGTGCCGCGATCCTTCATGGCCCGCATTTTCCGGGCTTCCCATACCATTTCACTATACAGGCTGATCTTTTCCACCTGATAAGTATCGGGATTTACCCTGGCCAGTAAATCCACATCCACAAAGCTGTCATTCAGGGGCGTAATCAGGGTATCCGCCGACATATGAGCCAAGCGGGACAGATAGCTGTCACTGCCCGGGCAATCAATCAGGATATAATYATGCTTACCCGAAAGCCCCTCAATCAGGGCGGTGAAATTTTYTTCGTCCTGCKGTTCCATCTCTGCCGKGMTGCCCCCTTCGGACCGTTCCAGAATATGCACGTCCGGCATGGTCAGTTTCAGGTTATATTGTTCCGCATAGGCCGCCCGGTTTTCAATATAGCGCGCCAGCGATTTCTGTCGGGCGTCAAGGTCTATGACCGCCACCCGAAAACCCCGTTCCAGCAGGCTGACCACGATATGCATGGCCGAGGTGGATTTACCCGAACCACCCTTCTCATTGCCAACCACGATGATATGTGTTTTACCGCTTTTGCTGCCAGTCATATTTCTTTGGTCCCTTGACGAATTTTATCGAGCCTGTATTTCAATGATAGTAATTTCTGGTTTTTTCATTCAGATATCATTATAACCTGACAAGACYATACTGTGCCAGATTAATCTATGAATGGACGAAATGTATAAACGCCGTAATCATACCTTTATCAAAGACACGATTCTGATCTTCTTTGCAACATTGTTTTTTGTCGGCGGGCCTGTTCTTCTGGCAAACTGGCAGGTAAATGAGAGCTTGCAACCTCATTCCCCCATTGAAATGATCCGGAGCATTCAGCTTGGTGAAGGRGAATATGCYCTGAAAGTCCTCGCGGCCTATGGTTTCGATATAAAACAGATTCGCARGAATAAAGCCGCCGTGCCGGAAGTTTTCTTCGCCAATCTGCCCCGTGAATTGCCCCGGATTAAAAACAGCAAAATAAAGAAGGAACTCTTTTTTTCTGTCCTGCTACCGCCSGTTCTGAAAGTGAATGAGATCATTCGYGCAGACCGGARCAAACTCAAAAARATTATCCTGAAAATTACCCTTGGCTCCAAGGTGTCRGARCCGGAATATTACTGGCTGACCCAAAAGCTGGTGCAATATAAAGTCAAGGTGCAGGATGTGGGGGATTTTACCCGGCGGCTCGGCGATATTCTGGAAGAATTACTGACCCGAATGAATATCATCCCGCCGGAGCTGGCRCTGGCKCAGGCRGCRCAGGAAAGCGGCTGGGGMACCTCCCGCTTTGCCCARCAGGGYAAYGCSCTCTACGGCCAATGGACGTGGGGCAGCGGCTGTGGCATGGTGCCGGCCCAACGTGATGAGGGCAAAACCCACCGGATGAAATGCTTTAAAAGCATCATAGAAGCCGTTGACAGCTATATGTTAAATCTGAATACCCATAACGCCTACCGCGCCCTGCGGGCCGCCCGGCGGGCCTTTCGGGATGATCAGGTGGTGGATGTTATCCCGCTGGTGGAAACATTGACCAGCTATTCCGAAGAAGGCCCGGACTATGTGGARAAAATTAAAAAYATCATTCGGGTCAACAGGTTGAAGGACTTCAATCAGGCCCGCCTGAGAAGCTAATAACGGRATATTATATGGCTACTTCATCTGTAAAAATTATTCGGAACAAGAAAGACCTTCGTACTCAGGTGCGGGAATGGCATATGGCGGACCTGAAGGTGGGCATGGTTCCGACCATGGGCGCCCTTCATCACGGTCATTTGTCCCTGATCCGGGAAATTCARAARCATGTGGAYAAGGTTGTGGTCAGCATCTTCGTCAATCCGAAACAATTTGGCCCTAATGAAGATTTTGACAAATACCCCCGCTCGGAAACCGCCGACATCAGGAAACTGGATGAGGTCGATACGGATTTGCTTTATGCGCCGGATGTGGGAGAAATATACCCTGAGGGCTTTTTAACCAATGTGTCAGTAGCCAAGATTACCGAGGGCCTGTGCGCGGCCAAAAGRCCCGGCCATTTTGACGGCGTGACCACCGTTGTCACCAAGCTCTTGCTCCAATGTCTGCCCGATGTGGCGCTTTTTGGTGAAAAGGATTTTCAGCAATATACCGTATTGAAACAGCTCGCCAATGACCTGGATATTCCCACGGACGTCATGTGCGGTAAATTGATTCGGGACGATGACGGGCTGGCCACCTCATCCCGTAATATTTACCTAAGCCCCGAAGAACGCAAGATCGCACTGGAAATTCCCAAAACCCTGAAACAGGCCATTGAGGATATTGAAAGCGGCGCATTATCCATGGAAGAAGCCCTCGCCAAGGGCACCCAGCATTTRCTGGATARTGGGTGCAAGGAAGTTCAATATCTTGAAATTCGCCAGTCCGACAATCTGGACCCCATCACCACGACAATYGCCGAAACTTCGCCCATTCTGGCCCGTATACTGGTGGCAGCTGTCGTCGGGAAAACGCGCCTGATCGACAATATGCCCATCAAGATTTTCTTCTAAATAAGACCCATTTCCCGGAGCTTATCCGACATATGGCGGGGCAGGTTATCTGTCCTCTGCCCATCCAGAATATCGTGCGGCGCGTCTGWTKSYKCMAGATARCGCCATCCCTGATGAGGCCGGCGGGGCTGGCTTTCCGTGCGGACAAGTGTGGCATCCATRATGATCTTGCATTTAACCCCGGTATCAGTTTCCAGCTTYTCCAACCCAATTATAGACTGGCGCACCTGAACAAACCCCTTGATCACCCAATATATGGAGCCGCCGTCCAGAACGTCATCGGCCCGTTTCGGGCGAAAACGGGTGATGTGATAATTATAARGCGTCCCGTCTGGCAACAGATTTTGCCGCCCCTTACGCACCTCTATCAGATGATCAACACTGTCAATGCCAACGCATAGTTTAAGAATATGAACCGTCATCTACATAAACGCCAGTGAYGCCAGACCGAGGAAAGCGAAAAARCCWAYCACGTCGGTAATGGTGGTTACAAAAATRCTGCTGGCCAGYGCCGGATCAATACCCATTTTTTCCAGTCCCACCGGGATCAGGATACCCGCYAAACCTGCCATGACCATATTGATGATCATCGCCGTCGCAATCACACCGCCCAAAAGCATATTGCCGAAATAGGCATAGGATAATACCCCGATAATGATGGCCATAACCGTCCCGTTCAGGACCGCAATGGCAAATTCCTTGCCGATTACCCGCCGCACATTGGACGAAGTCAAATCTTTGGTGGCCAGAGAGCGCACCGTCACCGTCATGGTCTGGGTTCCCGCATTGCCGCCCATGCTGGCCACGATCGGCATAAGAACAGCCAGAGCCACCATCTGCTGAATACTGCCATCAAACAGGGCGATAACCATGGAGGCTAAAATGGCCGTGGCCAGATTTACCAACAGCCAGATAATACGGTTTTTTGAGGCCTCAAAAACAGATTCCGTAATATCSGTTTCCGTGACCCCGGCCATGCGCAGAATATCTTCCTCGGCCTCCTCGTCAATCACATCCACCACGTCATCAACCGTAATCATACCCAGCAAGCGACCATTATCATCCACAACCCCCATGGAGGTCAGGTCATATTGACGAAACATATGGGCGACTTCTTCCTGATCAAGGCTGGCGGGCACCACTTTCGGGTCCGTATCCATGATCTCACCCACATGGGTTTGATCCGGTGAGCGGATCAGATGGCTCAGTGAAATCATGCCGATGGGGTGATGTAACGGATCAACAATGAAAATCTCATAAAATTCCGGCGGCAGTTCCTGCTCCGTGCGCAGGAAATCTATCACCTGCCCCACTGTCCAGACCCCGGGAACCGTGATGACATTTTTCTGGATCAGACGACCCGCGCTATCCTCAGGGAACGACAAGCCTTCTTCGGCGGCGAGCCTTTCCTCATCGGGCATRGCGGCCATGATGCGTTCGCGGTTTGCCGCGTCAATATCCTCGAGAATATCGACCGCATCATCACTTTCCAACTGGCTGAYGGCCTCAACTACATCCTTGTCATCCATTTCGCGAATGACCTGATCAAGGGCGGTGTCTTCCAGTTCTGTCAGGACTTCCGGGTCCAGTTCGGCTCCGAAATAAGACGTTAARGCGGTACGTTCTTCACCACGTAACTGCTCAAAAATATTGGCGACATCCGCAGAATGCAGAGGGCCTAACAGAAATTCCAGCTGCTCGACATCATTTTCTGCCAGCGCATGGGAGATTTCCTCRACCAGTTCAGGYGTGACCTCGAACACCTCCTGATGGGGCGAATTCCTGCTGTTATCATTGTCTAAAAGATCGCGCGCTTCCATACTACCATCCTGATTGACGCCTTTGGGTTAAGGTATCGGATTTTTTGTCTGTCAGGTCAACTATTCTTCGCCATATAGTTTTCCATGAGCGTTGCCAGCCGCACCGGCGTTTCCGCCATGGGGAAATGCCCCGCATTATGGATAACATCAATGGTGGCCTTGGGACACCATTCAAGAATAGTCTGATCCATGGCATCAACGGTAATCGCCTGATCATATTCACCGATCAGAATTAACAACGGTGTCTCGTTTCCGCGCACCTCATCCACAAAATCCGTTTCGGTCCAGGCCAGCATATAATCATGGAAAGCCTGTTCGTTCGTAGTTTCCCGCGAACGGCGCACCGTATATCTATACCAGCTGTCCGACAGGCGGCCACTGGTCAGGAAATTCAGGATGCCTGCGCGGTTTTCRTCACTTGCCTTTGCCCCGTGRAACAGGGCCTTSCCRTCTTCATCCAGCGGCGAACCACAGGCCGGAACCGGCGTKATRGCCACCGCTGATATAAYCCGCCCMTCTGCCWTGGCCAKTATTTTCTGTACCRCCATACCGCCCATGGAATGKCCAATGGCATGAAATTTATCCCAGTTCAGATAATCCGCAAGCCCGATGGCATCCAGTGCTATCTGCTCTATGCTGTGGGGCCCGGCCATGTCTGAGGATTTGCCATAGCCCCGATAATCCATAAAGGCATAGGTGAATTTCTCGCCATCCAGATAGGGCAACATGGCCGAATAGGCACTATAATCCCCCCACCAGCCGTGAAGGATAACCACCTTTTGCGGTCCTGACCCGACAAGGGTGTGACCTATGACATCTTTTGTATCCATATTCCGGGTCCCGTCTAGTTTATTTCGATATATTCATTTTGCATCGGTATGATGCACCCCAGACATTCTGGAACAATATCATTTTCCAAATGGTGGTAGATAATGATTTTTTTACTCTCCGGCAAAGCATCATTCAACTTTGCCTTCCGGTAAAACCAGGGCGTAATGAACAAGGCGTTAAGCTCCGGCAGGTCTTTCAATACCGCCAGATCCTCAGTATCCCCGGTAAAGAATAATTTCCGGCCACTCCAATCCACCAGATAAGAATAATGCTCCGTATTTCCATGTGTGCTTTTTTTGGGCCATATGGTAAGCGGCTCAAAAATGACTTTCTCTGAAAATGGCAATAGCCGGTTTTGCGGCAAGCCCACCGTCACCTCACCGGGGCCCAGAATATACCAGCCCTGATTAGCAAATAATACGGGGGCGAAATGATCATCATGCCGGTGAGTAATCAATGACAGTACGGTTCCCGTTGTGCCTGAGAAATCGAATTCATACTCCATATAATCATAGGCCCCGGATTTATAGGGAAAATCCGTCATCAGAATGGTCTTGCCGTCGGTGATACGAAAAGCTTCGTTCCCGATGAACTGGGCCTCCAGGGATTGTGAATATGCCTTGGGCAAGCCAAGAAACATCACAAGGAATATAAAAAATAATTTTATTGGATTAACTGTTCTACAGGTCATTTTATCCCCTGACATTAAATTATTTCCATGTCACAGTTTACATAAAAAAAGCAGCAATTAACATCATAAATGCATTTTCAGGGTAACAAACAGTATTTGATCCTATTCGAGGGCCCGTTCACCGCAAATGATTATATTTGGCCGGGGGCTTACTGTTACCTTGAAAATAAGAAATCAATATGCAGGGCAGTCACTGTTCCGCCCCTTAAAAAAACCGTTAAAAACGGCTGTGTGCGTAAAATGAATACCGCCTTTATCTCCAATCCTCCGTAGGGACGGCAAAGGCACGGGCATCCATCAAGACCACACAGCTTGATTATGGATGCCCTGCCTGCTGTCCATATCACCGTAAAGATAAGGCAACCATGGCCACTCAAGAGATAACTTGATTATCCACACAGGACAAAGCTATATTCTCAATATTAACAGATATTTACGCAGGGTAACAATTGGACAGAAAACTCAAAAACCTTATTGAACATAAGGAACAATTATTCTGGAGCCTTCAGATTCTGGGCTGGATAGCCTATTGCACGGCCCGAACGCTCAATGCCTATGCCCTTGGTGAAAAACCGGAATTCATATATGCGGTCATGATGGGAGTAATCGGCGGTTTCTGGATAACCATTGCTTTACGCCATATATTTCAGTTCCTGCGCCGTTCTGATATGTCACCGCTTATGCTTTTGTTGTCTGTAACAGCCTGCATTCTGATAGGGTCCATGTTATTTTCTTTCATCGAAGTATGGTCTATGAACCAACTCTATGATCCCGACTGGAATATGCAGGGACTCGGGTTTCTTTACCGGACCCTCTATGACACCTTTGTTCTTATGGCYTGGTCCGGTCTGTATTTTATCATCAACAACCATTTTCAGCTCCAAAARCAGAAAGARATGTATCTTGCYGCCGCCGCMCAGGCTCATCAGGCACAGCTCAARATGTTGCGCTATCAGTTGAACCCCCATTTTCTGTTTAATACCCTCAATGCCATATCCACATTGGTTCTGGACAAACAGGCCAAAGAAGCCAACAGTATGCTGACCAAGCTGAGTGCCTTCCTGAGATTCAGTCTGGTCAGCCAGCCTATGCAGAAAACGACGCTGGAGGAAGAAGTATATGCCCTGTCCCTGTATCTGGATATTGAACGGGTTCGTTTTCAGGAACGGCTGAGAATTGTCTTTGATATTTCAGAAGAGGCCGGGGCGGCCCAAATCCCTAATCTGCTGTTACAGCCCCTTGTGGAAAATTCCATAAAATATGCTGTTAACCCACAAATTAAAGGCGGGACGATTAGCCTCAAAGCAGAAATCAGAAATAAAAAACTGATCATTATCCTGTCCGATGACGGACCGGGTTTCAGCGATAAAAAACCCGGAGAAAATGACCCAAAATCAAGCGGTGTTGGTATCGCAAATACCCGAGAACGGCTGGCGAAGCTCTATCCCGAACAAAGCAGCTTTGATATTACCAGTGAAAAGGGGAAAGGGGTCACCATCCGAATTACCCTGCCCTGTGAATATGCGACTGATACATAAAAAAGAATATGCCAAATGTGGAGGCGACAAAATGACAGACAAAAAAATCAGGACATTGCTGGTCGATGATGAACCGCTTGCCTTGCGCGGGCTTGAGCTACGCTTAAAGGAATTTAATGACATAGAAATTATCGGCACCTGCGCCAATGGCCGGGAGGCTATCAAAAAAATCCGGGCCGAGCGCCCTGCCCTTGTTTTTCTGGATATTCAAATGCCAGGCTTCGACGGTTTTGCCGTGGTCAAGGCACTGGCCAGGGAAGAAATGCCGCTGATTATATTCGCCACGGCCTTCGACCAATATGCCATAAAAGCCTTTGAAGCCCACGCACAGGATTATCTGTTAAAACCTATTGACGAAGACCGCCTGTTTGAGGCCATTACCAAAATCAGARAATCAATTCAGGAACGCATTACCATTGAACAGAACGCCCGGCTGATAAACCTGATCCGCTCTCTGGATAACCCCCCGACATTTGAGCTCTCAGAAATCATAAATTCGCAGGATTTGCCGCTGGAAAATACTTTTGAAACCCACCTGAATATCAAAGACAGAGGCCAGATTACCCGGGTGGACGTGTCAACCATTGAATGGATTGATGCCGCCGGGGATTATATGTGCCTTCATGTGGGCGACAAGACCCATATYCTGCGCGAAACCATGAAAAATATGGAAAAAAGACTGAACCCGGAATTATTTCAACGGGTTCACCGCTCAACGATCATCAATATGTCCAAGGTTGGCGAACTGCAACCCACCAGCGGCGGAAAATATCAGATCACGCTGGAAAGCGGTGCGGAATTACAGGTCAGCCGAAATTACCGCAAAGTGCTGGCCAAATTTCTATAGGCCGTATCTGCACTTTACATATCCGGCAATTCACCGATTTTATCTTTGTTTATTTTCTTCAGTTTCATCATGGCCGATTTAAGTTTGTCGCGCTTCTGCGCGTCGCCCTTACCCTGACCGATATTATTTTCCTGAATGTTCTTAAGCACAATATCCAATTCAACAGACAGAGAAATAAACCGTTCCAGCAAAATTCCGGACGCATTGGAAATGGTCGCAAGATCCTTTGCGGTATCATGCAGGTCTTTCAGAATCCCGTCCTTGTCATTGGCCGTYTTTTCAATCTTTTTCTGTTTTTCGTCCAGTCTTTTCAGGCTGACCTCAATGAAATCCCCAAATTTTTTGTGGGTATTTTCAACCTGTGTTGCCAGTTTGGATATTATCTTTTCTGCCCCGGCCTGCGTTGCCTTTTCACTGTTACCCAGAACCTTCTGCATGTCAGACAGATGTTTGGCAATGGCTGCCGATTGTTTGTCCATCTGTTTGACAAAATCCGCGTTAGCCCCGGTAAATTGCTTCTTCATCTGTTCCGCCGCAAGACTTGCTTCTTTCAGTGCCTTGTTTAGGGTCACCGTATCGTCCCCCGTTTTCTTCACCATATTTTCGGCAAAATTCTCCAGTGTTTTTGCCAGAATATTATTTAGTTTCTTTTCCTGTTCCACCGACAAGGCCTTCACCGCAGCGGAAATTTCTTTCAGCGGTTTATCAAGGCTGCCTTTCAGAATAGTTTCAAATTTATTTGCGCTTCCATCAAGGTGAGCGGTAATCCGGCTCAAATCCTGTTGCCAGTTATTTTGGTAAAAAAGACCGTTAATCGTTCGAGCAAGAGTCCCGGCGTTATGGGAAAGTCCCAGACTAACCATATGGCTCACCCCTGATAAAATCACGGCGGCTATGAGCAAATAGAGCAAGGACACCAACCCCGGCTGTAGGGCCGTCAGAAAGGTCAGGCCGTCTTCGCCCTTTACGATAGAGAAAGAAATTAGAGATATAGCCAGACAGATAATCCCCGCCCCAACCATCAGGCGGGCAAGGATCGTGAAAAAACCAAACCTGAGGTTATCATTCACCATACTGTCCACATTAAAWATGGTTTCTGCCGGAACCGCCGCACTTACGGGTGNAATAATAATTTTCTCAGTCTTGGCACGTGGACCTGTCAGGCGTATTTTTTTCAGGCTCTCCTGCTTTACTTCCTGTTCCGGTCCCTGAACAAGATATGGCCCATAGGCCTCAGCCAGCTTTTCAATAAAGCCGAAACCCTTTAGTTTTCCCAGAAAAGTTTTTTTGTCTGTCCGTTTGACTATATTGCTGATCAAAGGTAAATCACCGACGATCTCATTTGCGGAACTGATAAGATACCAGACATAGACAACCGGAAAGATCAGATACAACAGAAAGAAAGACAAGGCGAACAGACTGATATATCCGGCAAAGGCCACAAGGTCGCTATTCTGTATCAGGTGAGTAAATTCGCGCGGCAATCTTTCCGATACCAGAAATTCTAGCACCCCCGTCAAAGACGGTGCAAAAAAATAAGCAATGACAGCGGCAGCCAGCCCCAAAATAAAGAATGTTAAATTTCTCGACACAAGCAATATCCTCCTGTTTTATTTTCCCTGTTGCCGGGAAAACAGCTTATTGCCATATTTCTTTGAAAAATATGTAAATTTCACCTATTTTAACAAAATAAAGTTAGGCAGTGTACTCATAAAAACAAAAGAAAAAAAATGACAAAATCAGTAATAGACAAAAAAACGGCTGATGTACCACATATTTTTCATGTTATTCCATCTTTTGCCCATGGCGGCGTCCCCATCCGCATCTCATATCTGATGAATCATTTCGGGCCTTTGGCACGTCATTCGCTTTTATCTACAGATGGTATTTACAGTTGCGAATCACGTTTAAATCAAAATGTTATCTATGAAATTCCAGAAATCGGCACTGCCGCTGAGGGTAATATGCTCAAACGTCTGTGGCATTACCGTAAAATTCTCCGCGAGATGAAACCAGATTTACTGCTAACCTATAACTGGGGATCAACGGAATGGGCCATGGCCAACAGTATCAGACCCGTCTGTCGCCATTTCCACCTGGAAAGCGGTTTTGGGCCGGAAGAAGCAAATGGGACTATCGGTCGCCGTAATTTATTCCGCCGTCTTGCCCTGCGTAATATTGAGGGCATTGTTGTTCCCTCCAACACATTGGTCAAAATATGCGCTGCGGACTGGAAAATCCCGACCCGGAAAATCCTCTATACCCCGAACGGTGTGGATTGCGACCTTTATGCCTCCCCCCCGCAGGAAGGTATCATTCCCCATTTTACCAAACAAGCAGGCGAAATTACCATTGGCACCATGACGCCGTTACGTCCGGAAAAGAATCTGCCCCGCCTGATTACCGCCTTTAATAAACTGGTTCAGTCCCGCCCGGCGATAAAGACCAGCCTGATCATTATGGGCGAAGGCAGTGAGCGGCCAAAGCTGGAAAGTATGATCGCGGATTACGGCTTACAGGACAGGATATATCTTGCCGGCCATATTGATAATCCGGCCATGGCGCTGGGTCATCTGGATATTTATGCGCTGTCGTCTGACACGGAGCAAATGCCCAATTCTGTTAATCAGGCCATGGCCGCAGGTTTGCCCGTTGCCGGGCTGGACGTTGGAGATGTGAAATTCATTGTCTCCACCTCAAACAAACCTTTCATCACAGCCGCCGGAGATGATCAGGCCTTTGCCAGCGCGCTCACAGAATTGACCGCCAATAAACTGCTCAGGCAAGAAATTGGGGGTGACAATAAACGGCATGTCAAAAAGACATATGATCAGAGCCGCATGTTTGCGGCCTATGCCAAAATCTGGGGTGTTACGGCTTCTTGACTATTCTGTCAAAAACAGCCGGGTAATTGGCGANTASWWYTTTTCCAGTTCCGCACATCCTCAACATATTTGCGCCCGCCTGCGATCATTTCAGACCAGCTTTCGCGCTTGTTCAGCAACTCAATAATAGTTCGGGCCAATGCGAGGGAATTATCCGGCTTGAATAACACCCCGGTTTTGCCGTCTTCAATAAGCTCATTATGACCGCCAATATCAGAGGCCGCCACCAGCTTGTGCTGGGCCATGGCCTCCAGCGGTTTAAGCGGCGTCACCAAATCCGTCAGGCGCATTTTCTTGCGCGGATAGACAAAAATATCCACCTGATTATAATAATCCTGTACCTTGTCATGAGGCACCCGTCCGGTGAACGTGACGTGGTCCTCTATGCCGAATAATCTGGCCCGTTCTTTCAACGCCTCATCCACCGGGCCGCCGCCCACCAGCAGGAGCTTTACATCCGGCACCTGCCTGATAATGACCGGCAGGCTTTCCAGCAGGATTTCCAACCCCTCATAGTCATAGAATGAGSCGATAAATCCCAATGTCGTCTTGCCGTCCAGACCCAATTTGGTCCTGAGTTCCGGGTCAGGCTTAGCCGGGCCGGAAAATTTGGATATGTCCACTGCATTGGGAATCAGGGTTATTTTTTCCGCCGGAATGCCCCGTGAAATCAAATCCTGTTTCAAACCATCACAAATGACCGTCACGGCATCAGCCGCGCGCACCACTTTGGTCTCCATAGCCTTGGACAAGCGGTAACGCAGATCACCTTCCTTGCTGGTGCCGAGGCTGACGGCGGCATCTTCCCAGAAGGCGCGGATTTCATAGAGAACCGGGATATTGAATTCCTTGCCCACGGCCACGGCGGCCATGCCGTTCAGCATAGGCGAATGGGCCTGAATAACGTCTATCTTTTCAGTTTTTAAAATCTGCCGAAGCCGTTTTTTCAGGCTTCTGACCACCTCATATTGGCCAATCACCGGGAGCTTGGCCAGCAACCTGTTATAWTTCGTGGTCCGGTAAAATTTCAAGCCCTCYACCAATTCCTCYGGCCCCTCAGGATTYAGATGCTTGATACCGGTCACATGCAGGGTTTCAATRCCCAATGCCCTCTGCTCCCGCAAAATCTGGTAACTGCGAAAGGTATAGCCGCTATGGAGCGGGATTGAATGGTCAAATACATGCAATATGCGCATTAATATACTATCCTTTAGCAATAGTGAGGCATCTGTCGATGGCCTCATTGAACAATGACATAGCCCGGGGCCAGTTATGATGGSTCGTTACCCGYTCACGTCCGGCCTTTGCCAATCKGTCCCGCTCCCCCTCATCATCRAATARYCTTGAAATATGGGCMACATATTCATCKGGCGTTGTGGCCGCAAGGATATGTTCCCCCACCACGGCGTCAACCCCSCGCGCYGCYGTGCGGCTGCTGATGACCGGCACGCCCATGGCCATGCCYTCYARAATYTTRTTCTGGGTTCCCCGGGCAATTTCCAGCGGCGTTACCATTACCGCAGAATTGCGCACGTAGGTGCGAATATCATCCACTGTGCCCGTAACCGTCACCCCCGGCATATCATTCAGRGCYATRATRTTKGACGGSGGRCAGGCSCCGATRACMGTRAAGGTAACATCMGGATATTTCGCCTGTAATTGMGGRAAMAYCTGCTCACARAAAGACAGGACACATTCTTCATTGGGGAAATAATCCATGCGCCCGACAAAACTRATGCTGTGGCGCGGATARTCGCCCTCACCCGGTGTGAAGAAATCAAAATCAACCCCGTTGGGAAAAAAGGCACTGGCGACACCGGTGCCATATCCTTCCAAGGTATCAACCTCAAAATCAGTGGCACAGCTACACAGATCAAATTGATGGCAAATCTTCTTTTCTTCCCGTTCCAGCTTGCCGCCTTCCAGACGATAGCCCATGCTGACCGGCCATTTCTTGAAGGCGGAATAGGCCAGCCACTTCTGGCTATCCATATCACARAAATCAAGAAACTTTGGAATATCCGTCACATGGGACACATATTGCGCCGCCGTGGAACTGAAAACCACAATCAGRTCAAAATTCTTTTCCGATARCAGSCGGTTAACCTCTTTYTGYAATTTTGATGAATAGAAAAATCCCATGGACGACGGCTCAGAYGTGARCAGGCGAAGCCCCATGCGCACTGCCTGAACCGGATTCCTGACTTCACAAATGACGTAATCATMACAATAATCTTGGATGCCCTGACAATCCGCCGCCTCCTCTGCCGTKCKGGCAAGTGAGGCAACGGTTACTTTATGGCCCGATTCATGAAGATGCCTGACCATGTTAAATGATCTGATCTTGTCCCCGCGYGTCGGCGGATAGGGAAAACGATGGCTAAGAAATAGAATTTCCAAAAMACTTACTCACAAAAATTTATTTTGATAATTYTCTCATCAATTCGCGTGCTTTATCCACCTCGGGGAAGATCTCACCGCTAGAAATAACGGTTTCAAGCTCTTTGAGTGCTGTCGTCCGCTTACCTGCATTATTAAGAGCCACCGCCAAATGGTACCGTATTTCCATCATCTTTGGAGACTTGGACACGGCCTTCTGCAATAACGTCAACCCCTTTTCATTCTGTCCCTGCTCTATCAGTATCCAGGCATATGTATCGATGAAGGGGGMTGAATCCGGGAACAGGTTATAGGATTGTTCTGCCATCGACAGCGCCTTTTCAGGCTGRCCRGTCTGACTGTATAACCAYGCGAYATTATTCAGRGCWATGGGRTTTTTAGCACTCATACCCAAAATRATTTCATACTGGTTAATAGATTTATCATAGATCTTTTCCTGAAGATAATAACCCGCCAGAATATGACGTACCGCCAGATCATCCTTTTTCTTCGTCAGCCAGGACCGCATAATAGCAATCGCTTTATCGTCCTGTTTTATATTGAGATAGGCGCGGGYCAGATCAACCGTAAACAGGCTACCTTCCGCCCCCAGATCAGATGCCTTTAAGAAACTTTCCAGTGACTTGGCATATTTCTTTTGCRACCCGAACARACGGCCTTCCAATACATATGGTGCGGGGCTTTTTTCAKCTATTTTTTTCAATTGATCAAGATAAGCCTGTGCTTCGTYRKAWKYWKWMWKKMTYRAWKSSRRTSCGNKSAWGRTNMAWCRACNACKGNTRAMYYCTTGTTGGTCATTGACAAGGCTTTAATAAAACTYTTTCTGGCTGCCATCGGATCGCCCGCTCTCAACTGCGCCCGGCCCAAAATTTGAAACGCGCCGGCGTTATTRCCCAGAAGAGCCGCCATCCGTTCAAAATTAACCACAGCAGAGGCCACATCTTTACGTATTAAATCAATATTCCCATTCGCCTCGTAACCCGCCGCAAGGTCAGGAAAGTCAGATACGATCTGCTGAGCTACGGATTTTGCCCGGTCCAGTTTCTTCTGGCTCAGAAAAAACTCGGAAAATTTTATCCGGCTACGTATATTATTTGGGGCTGCCGTGATAGCCCGCTGATAATATTGCTCTGCCTTGGCWGGKTCWTCCTTACTTCTGWAATAGCCAGCCAATGCCATAAGCGCACCTTCATGCTTTTCATCTGCTTTAAGAATATCCTGATAGATTTTAACCGCCTGCTCAATATTTCCAGACTGGGCCTCCAACTGTGCTAAATTCATTGAGGCTGAATGATAATTGGGAGAAATTTTCAGGGCTTTATCAAATTGCGCTCTGGCCTCCTGCATCTTACCCATCTCCTTATAAGCCACACCTTTCAGGTTATACCCGATAGGATTYACCGCAGACTGTTTAAGCAGCTTGTCCGCATTGGCAATGGCCTCTTCATAATTYTTTTCCCGTAAAGAAATCAGGGTCATAAATACGGCGGCCTGTTTTGAGTTCGGATCTTGTTCCAGAACCTCCTGCAAATTAGCCTGMGCCGCTTTYGCGTCCCCTCCCGCCAGCTTACTCAACGCCAACTGGGTTTTTAATTTGCTTTGGCCAGGTTTGATGTCTACGGCCTTTTGAAAAAACTCCGTCCCTTTCTCAAAGTCACCAATTTTCATATTGGCACTACCCAACAAGGCATATACAACCGAGCCAGCCTGCCCTTTTTTCACGATGGGCATCAAAACATCAATGGCCTGATCTGCTTCATTCTGGCGTAAGAGGGACGCCCCTAACAGACGCCGTGCCACAATATTATCCGGCGAAATCTTAATCAGCTTATCCAGAAAATAAACAGCCTGTGCATAGCTCTTTTTAGAATAATTCATGACCCCTCTTAAGATCAAAGCKCCYGGAAAATYATCCAGTGCCGTACCCGAAGCATCAAGATATTCTTCGGCTTTGACCATATCATTTTTCTGGGCATAAATAACGGCTGACAAATAATTTGCCAGAGGGTGATTGGGGACGATTGCAAATATTGCCTCAAGTTTTTCCAGAGCTTCATCGGACCGTTTTAAATCAAATAATATAGCGGCAACTTTAAATAATGCCGGGATATTTCTAGGGCTATATTCAAGYGCCTGCTGAAAATACGGCAAGGATTTTTCCGGRCCGGAAGCCGCATTGACCAATTCGCCCTTTAGAATGAGACCTTTAATATTTTTTGGGTTGAGGGAAAGAACCTCATCTRCTTTTTGTTCGGCTTTTTCGATTTTTTTCTGAAAATAATATATCTGTGCAATGGCAATGGAKATTTTRTCATTCTTRCCGTTAACGCCCTCGCCCTTCTCAAAATATTCCAGAGCCTTATCCAAATCCCCCAATCCCTGATGAGCATTACCAATAATCAGATATACTTCCCCTTTCGCATCATCACTGACATCCGGCTCATGCAACGTATCCAATACCTTTTGATACTGGCGTTGAAGCAGGCGGGCCTTGCTAAGATTCACAATAACGTCTGAGGGGTCCATACCTAGGTCAATGGCGCGTAAATATTCTTTCTCCGCCGACAGGGCATTGTTGACCTGAAGGTATAAATCCGCCAATGCAATTCTGTTTCCAGGGTTTTTGGGGTCAGCAACAACCGCATTTTTCAGCTGAATTATAGCCGCCTTCACGTCACCTTTTTTAATATAGGCCTGTGCATCCCTCTTATACGCATTGCTTTTATCATTGCCCACCGCCGCATGTGCCGACACAGATATTCCCAAAACCAATGCGACAGAAATTATAGCCAGTTTTTTCATTTTTCTTCCTTTTTCATAATGATGATATATATCATATCGTCATGTCATATTGTTTAATCAGACCATAAAACGTTGGCCTGCTAATACCCAGTATTTTAGCGGCCTGACTTACATTACCACTGGCCTGCGCCATCGCCATATTTATGGCTTTTATGTCTGCATTCTCCCGCACAGCCTTAAGATTTAATACAGCGACTTCGCCTTCTTTCAWACTCAATTCCAGATCATCCGCAGTAATCTTTTTTCCGTTACACATAATAACAGATCTTTTGATCCGGTTTTCCAGTTCRCGGACATTTCCGGGCCAATTATRGGATGCAATGGCACTGAGYGCMTCCTGGGTAAAGCCTTTAACCTGTTTYTTCAGTTCATCATTAAACTTGGTCAGRAAARCCTTGGCCAATAAAATTGRATCTCCTTCWCGCTCCGCCAATGARGGAATATTGATAACAATTTCACTTAACCTGTAATARAGGTCTTCGCGRAATCCCCCCTCCGTAATATCTTTTTCAATATCCTGATGGGTGGCRCAAACCACSCGAACRTCAACGGCTATTTCCTGRCGCCCCCCAATGCGCTCAATCACCCTTTCCTGCARAAAYCTGAGRAGTTTTACCTGYARWGAMAATTGMARGTCGCCGATTTCATCAAGAAAYAATGTTCCACCCTCGGCCAGTTCAATCTTGCCTTTGGTCTGTTTTACAGCCCCGGTAAAGGCCCCCTTTTCATAACCGAACAATTCACTTTCAAGCAAGTTTTCCGGAATGGCCGCACAGTTWATAGCAACAAATYTTTCCTGACTTCTATCGCTAAGGTTATGRACAGCCCGGGCCAGWAGTTCTTTACCGGTCCCGCTGGCCCCAAGCAATAGAACCGTRACATTCGCCGGTGCGACACGCTCTACCATGTTGCATACCTTATACATAYCCTGACTGCCGGTTATCAGCCCCTGAAAGCCAGARGCYTTGTTATTTTGGGACARMCGCAGRTTTTCTTCTTCCAGATCATATAGCCTGAAGGCACGCTCTACAATCARSCCRAGCTGATCSGGRTYAACCGGTTTCTGATAAAAATCATAGGCSCCCATGGCAATCGCTTTCAAMGCACTKTCATGGCTGCCATGACCRCTGGCCACAATRATTTTCGTRTTGGGGGCAATTTTAAGRATTTCTTCCAATGTGGCRAAACCTTCCGAGGTGCCATCCGGGTCAGGCGGCAGCCCAAGRTCAAGGGTYACAACCGCCGGYTTTTCTTTTTCAAAGAACGCTATGGCTTCTTCCCGCGCCCCGGCAATGATTGTGTTATAATTTTCAAAATTCCACTTATATTGCCKYTGAAGACCCGGATCATCYTCAACCACRAGCAAGYTTCTTAYTTTTTTTGTCATRTTATTTTTCCCCWGCSYCYAAGCTCTTATTATTACCATCCRCCAAACGCAGATACACTTTCATWACCGTTCCAACATTYTTTTCACTTTTAACCACCAATCTRCCCCCAATACGTTTTATCATTTCCCGGCTTTCGTAAGCGCCAATGCCATATCCATTCTCTTTGGTTGAYCTGAAAGGCCTGAACAGCTCATTATGAATRAAATCCTGTTCCATGCCATGACCATTATCACTCACTTTAATGAGCGCAAATCCCCCTTTACGGGACAGATCAAGTTTAATATCAACATCMTCTTCGMCGCAAGCCTCMCGGGCATTTTCGATGAGATGCATAAAAATAATYTTAAGGCTTTCCGCATCCGCATAAACATCAATATCTGCCCCTTTRCCMTCATAGGYRATATTCAAACCDCCATGRTGGTAATTCTGWACKATYTCCSYCATCATCCSGCCAATATTCAGGCTGTCATCGGTTTTYTCCAGAGACGGTTCCTGCACAACCGTGATYCGGGAGAGCAGGTTATTCATTTTTGCCACAGAATCCTGTATCGTTAACATCATATCCTTTTGGAATTCCGGGTTATCAGCATATTTCTCYGCATTTTTMACAATGAGGGAYAGYTGGCTGGTCAAATTTTTAATATCATGAACGACAAAAGCAAATTTTCGATTAAAAGAATCAAATTCGCGTGATTCTGCAAGGGCCATTTCCGCAATCTGCTCTGCCAGATAGCTCGCCGTYTGKCGWCCWATGGTYTTYAACAAATCCCGGCTTTCCCARTTMAGACTRYTCTTCACRCGMGGYTGYAGCAAAACAACAAAACCCACAAGTTTYCCCAGATGAATAAGCGGCAAAACAAGCCAGAATTTRGYKTCCMCYAGYAGCCATTYCGGCGTAAGTATRTCCYTATGCTTTGCTTTTCTGCCATCTCTTTCCTTGTTCAGATTAACAATCCATTCTTCCCGCTCMAGAAAGYTGATGAATKCRTCCTCAGACAGSAGCTCGTTTTCCACRTCAAATTGAAAATTCCATTTGGCCGCCAACTGGTAAATATCCGGTTGCTCACACAGCCATAAAGCCCCTCCGGWACTGTCCATCACATCGGCCAGTGYTTTKATAACACGTTCCCGAAGATCATAATGCTCCCCCGTGGCGGATATGGTGTTAATAAATTTCARCCATTCTTCACGATARTCATAACGATACTGRAAAAAATGTTTTGTCAAAAGAACTTGRGTRAGGGCTCTGAACTTTCCGGAAGATATAAAAACCACTAATCCCAGCAAGGCCGCRAGAATGAARGTRATYTGAAGTATATTTCCCCAYTTKCCGCCGTAATTCTGCAAGACATATCCYGCCGCCGACATACCAATTAGATAAGCCCCCGTACCRATCAGKGTGATGGTATGAAAGGCCATCTTCCGGGATACTTTAATAYTYAGTTTCCATGTGGGGTTTCTGGMAACSGCWATGGCCAAAATTGGCACRATCAGRAAATTCACCATGCCSCGYGCTTCAAAMAGTTTTTGYCCRATAGCSGTRAATAAWATYCTATCYGCATATAAGAGAAAATCATATATATACAGGCCKGCAACRGAGAGCAATAAGAGCTTGATCCCCCATCGTCCCTCCTCCGCAGAATTTCGATAGAGRTTTTCAACCAGCAAAAAGATGATKATACAGAGAATCAAATTTCGATAAATATTAAAGCCGCCGGTAATCTGAAAGTCTGTATAGCCAATAAGATTGATGGTTTGGATCAGGCTGATAAGCAGGATAACACYCAGGAAAAYAAATAGAGATAGTTTTAAATTATGAGCMTGYTTCYCATTTCCCTGCATGGTCCATATWCGGGACAATAAGACCGTAAAGAAWGCAATCCATGCAACCGCGCGCAGGATTTCCAGAAAAGGCAGAAAATAGATTATCAGGCGAAAGCCGGAAAAAGCCGCTGCCGTGGCAACCAGCCAAATGGCACTGATAATGACGGCCCCGGTAAGCCACAGATTCTCATGACGGTTCTGTCCCTTAAAAATAAGGAAAACAGCCAATACCGCATAGGACAACCCAGCCAGACCAAAGGTTAAAAACCCTATATTCCCTAATTCGATTTCCATTTAATCCGCCTTACCTCACGCCATCCGGCCACAACACAACACGAACTGTTTGTATCAGTATAAGGAAATCCAGGAATAAAGAGTAATTTTTTATGTAATAAAGATCATATTCCAGTTTGCGTTTCGTATCCTCCTCCGATGCGCCATAAGGATAATTCAGCTGTGCCCATCCTGTGATACCCGGCTTTACCCGGTGCCGTTCCCGGTATAAGTGGATTTTCTTTTCCAGCTGCTCCACAAAGAACGGGCGTTCCGGCCTGGGCCCGACAAAGCTCATACTGCCAATCAACACATTGAAAATCTGCGGTATTTCATCGATTCTGGATGCCCGGATTACCCGCCCGACCGCCGTTACCCGAATATCATCTTTGGCTGCCCATTTAGGCACCCCGTCTGCCTCCGCATCAACGGTCATGCTTCGAAATTTCAAAACGTTAAACGATTTTCCATTCAGCCCAACCCTCTCCTGCCGRTAAAAAACAGACCCCCGGCTGGTTATTTTTACCAGAATTGCGGTAATAATCAAAACTGGCATGCTCAGAATTAACAGCAACAGACTTGCCGTCACATCGAAGATACGCTTTAGAACAAGATCAAGGCTACCACCGCCGCCAAACCCATCCGAAAATACTATCCAGCTTGGATTAATATTTTTCAGGCTCACTGTGCCAGATTGTCGTTCAATGAAAGATGTCGCCTCAGTGATGTAGCAGCCTTTCAATTTGCAATCCAGAAGTTCATCAATGGGCAGTGCGCCGCGCCTTTCTTCAATGGCTACCACAATTTCCTGCACCGCCTGCTGGTCCACATATTGACTTAAAGAGTATCCTGCTTGATAGTCCTTTGCGTTTTCAATGGCATTCTCGGCGACATTTACCCGCAAAAAATCCACGAACTCCACTTCATTGGACACCATCACCCCACAGTTATAAACCATTTTGGCTCTTTCCCCGGCCCCCAACACCAAAACCCTTCTTTTCAACCCCTTTAAATCGACAATATGCATATAGATATAACGGCTGAGTAGTATGCCAACAAAAGAGAATAACAAACCAATAATGATCACACTACGCCATAACTCAATKTCCGGYARMATATAAAGCACAACGGAGAGAACWATGAAYGACAATCCAAGACTTGTAATCAGACGGATAACCGTTACACGCATATCCCTTCCGGCCTCAAGCTGATATAATCCCGTTGCCAGCAAGACCATATAAACCACAAAGGCAAAAGAAAAAATCTCAACAGCATACTCTGAGAAAACAGGCCTTTCAAAACCAACCTGATAATAACGCAAATTCAGGGCGGCCCAGATAGCAGCCATAAGAATAACGCTTTCCATCAACCCCAATATAAACAGGGACCTTGGAATGTAATGTTTAAATATTCTTATCATTTCTTATATGTGCCTAAATATATTCCCGACATGCCTTGCTCGTGGGCTAATGAAAGATAACCTCTTGCAGACATACAATAGTAGAAATTTATGAATAAAGCATTTCTAAAACCTTAGTAAGTCCTTAACAAGCAAGAAAAATCTCATTTTGGGACAAACTGTTTTAACAGGATTACCCTGAAACCTATCAACAGTTCAAAACAAGACACTTGTAAATGCTTTATAAGCTTCTACATTACCCAATGAAATAACAATATCCGAAAAGCGGAAACCACAGTGGAATATCTTTTAGTTATTGGCGGTCTTATACTTCTGGTCATTGCAGGCGATAAATTAGTCGAGGGATCGGTAATCATTGCAGAACGGCTGAATGTCAGCAAACTGGTTATTGGTATTACTGTTGTATCATTCGGGACCTCTGCGCCGGAACTGGTGGTTGGTATTGATGCCGCCCTGTCCGGCGCCCCGGAAATAGCTTTGGGTAATGTGGTGGGCAGTAACATTGCCAATATTCTCCTGGTCCTGGGCATTCCGGCCCTCATTTACCCCTTCGTTTGTAATGATAAGGAAATAAGGCACAGTCTTTTTTATATGATGCTGGCCACCGTTCTGTTCATCTTGCTGTCTTTCTATGGCCCCCTACATATTTGGCAGGGGTTACTCTTGCTCATACTGCTTATATTATTTTTATTTTATGCCATAAAACGTGCCAGAAATAATTCAAGAATACGAAAGCATGAGGCTGCCTTTGCAGAGCGGGTTCTGGGAGATGCAGAGCCATTACAGGACAGGAAACCACCTATTGTAAAAGCTGTAACAGCTACTATCCTTGGCCTTACGGGCCTTGTTATAGGCGCTCATTTCCTTGTGGACGGCGCGATCATCATTGCCCGCACCTTTGGCATACCTGAGGCCGTAATCGGACTGACCATCGTTGCCATTGGAACATCCCTGCCGGAACTGGTGACCWCCCTCATRGCSGCGCGCAATAATCACGGYGATGTCGCCATWGGYAATRTCATCGGCAGCAAYCTKTTTAATATTCTGGCCATCATGGGAGTGACGTCCCTGATCGCGCCTGTGTCCATTCCTGAAGAATTTTTCCGCGTTGATTTTCCCATTTTACTGGTAACCTCACTCATGCTCATCCCCCTTGCCACAGGAAAAATCAAGATCAACCGGTTTACCGGTTTTGTTTTTTCCACCATGTATATTCTATATCTTCTGTATCTTGCCGCACAAGCGAACCTGATCGGTTAATTTAATTGCCAAGACGGCACATTCATACTAATTAGAGGCAACGTCTCTTGAAATAACAGATTTAGGCCTATGAAAACAAGTAACCTGTCCCCCATAAAGTTTGCCGATGCGGCCCGGTCTGTGCGACATGTCTTTATCCGCGACCTTGTTCTTGAAAGCTATATCGGGATTTATAATCATGAAAAAAACGCCCCCCAGAAAATCCGGGTGAATGTGGACCTGTCGGTCAGGGAAGACAGCCGGAATCTGAATGATGATATTGACAATGTGGTCTGTTATGAAAAAATAGCCAATGCCATTAAAACCATCGTCAACTCAGGCCATGTCCATCTGGTGGAAACCCTGGCCGARAATATCGCCGAAATGAACCTTCAGGACCCCAGGGTTTCCTGTGTCAGGGTAAGGGTGGAAAAACTCGAAGCCATAGAGAATACAACCAGTGTTGGTATTGAAATAGAACGGTATCGCAAATAATGCATTTCAGGAATGCGCGCGATTAATACCAAAAATAAACCTTGGATAATCAGTGTTTAGCCTTTTACAGCCCTTCACTTGTACACATAAGTTTTTATCTGATTTTTATGAATTACCCATCCATTGCACTGCAACAATGTAATCTTTTTAAATGCTTGTTGACTTTATTTTTCACTATATAAATCAAATGGTTACGTAATATGCCTATTTTNNAGGCAAAAGGCTGAAACCCCAATGTTCCTGCCCTTTAACATAACTGTCACAAAAGTTGTTCACCGACTTATCCACAAGATTCGTGGATAGTTTTTTTTCTTGCCCTGCACATCTTCTTTAGCCGTTGATTCCCAAGGCTTTAAGATTTTATTAACCATACTTTGTCTTTAGATTATAATATTCTAAACTGTATATTTTATAAAATTTGCCATTGTGAATGACACTATTTTTAAGCATGATGCACATAGGCTTTTTAACCGTCGGGAAAAATATGACTGAAGGCGTCGACATCATCAAAAAATATGTCAAAAACCTGCCGGGGAAACCGGGGGTTTATCGTATGATGGACGCTCAGGAAAATGTCCTCTATGTGGGCAAGGCCAAGAGCCTGAAAAACCGGGTCACAAACTATACCAATATTACGAACCAGCCCTATCGCATCGCCCGTATGGTCAGCGAAACACGCACCATGGAGTTTGTTACCACCCATACAGAAGTCGAAGCCCTGCTCCTTGAGGCCAATATGATCAAGCGGCTGAAACCGCGCTATAATATCCTGCTTCGGGATGACAAGTCTTTTCCCTATATCCTGATTGATACCACCCATCCCGCGCCGCAGGTTAAAAAACATAGGGGTGCCAAAAACCGGGACGGCCATTATTTTGGCCCCTTTGCTTCGGTCCGAGCGGTCAACCACAGCCTTCACATCTTACAAAAGGCCTTTTTGCTGCGTACCTGTACCGACAGCGTCTATAATGCCCGCACCCGCCCCTGCCTKTTGTATCAAATCARACGATGCGCCGGACCATGTGTTGAAAAGATTTCGCTCRSGGATTACAAAAAACTGGTTCAGTCCGCCCATGATTTCCTGACCGGAAAAAGTCAGGCCATCAAGGACGACCTGACCCAAAGAATGGAACAGGCCAGCACCGACACCGAATATGAAATGGCCGCCATTTACCGGGACCGCCTGAAAGCTCTGGCCGCCGTACARTCCCGGCAGGACACGGCGCAGGGCCATGTGGAAGAAGCTGATATCATCGCCGGATACCTACAGGGCGGACAATGCTGCATACAGGTTTTTTTCTTTCGCGCCGGACAGAATTGGGGCAACAAGGCCTATTTCCCGCGCCATCACAAGGATCAGAATCTGGATGATATTCTGCCCGCTTTCCTGTCYCAGTTTTATGACAACAAGCCGCCGCCCCGGACATTATTAGTCAGCCATAAAATTACCCAGTCCGCCCTGCTGGAAGAAGCYCTGACCATYAAGGCCGGACATAARGTMRYCATCACCTGCCCTGTGCGYGGTGATAAACGYARYCTTGTCCTCATGGCCGAGAARAATGCCCGYGAGGCATTGGAACGGCGKCTGGCGGAGAAATCATCACAAAAGAAACTGCTGAACAGTATTGCCGAACAATTCAAGCTGGACGGGCCGCCGGAGCGCATTGAAATCTATGACAACAGCCATATTTCCGGCACCAATGCCATCGGGGCCATGGTGGTATCCGGGCCAGACGGCTTTGACAAGGGCAGTTACCGCAAGTTCAACATCAAATCGCCCGATATTACCCCCRGTGATGATTTCGGTATGATGCGCGAGGTGATGACCCGCCGTTTTACCCGCCAGATCAAAGAAGACCCGGACCGCGCAAGTCCCACCTGGCCGGACCTGCTCATCATYGAYGGYGGCAAGGGGCAGCTCTCCGCCGTCATGAAAATTCTRGAGGATMTRGGGCTGTCGGATATTGCGGTGGTTTCCATCGCCAAGGGGCCGGACCGCAATGCAGGGCGCGAGGATTTCTATCWGCCGGGACAAAAACCTTTCAAGCTGCCGCCCAATGACCCGGCGCTTTATTTCCTGCAACGGTTGCGCGATGAGGCCCACCGCTTTGCCATCAGCAGCCACCGGCAACAGCGGGCCAAAAAGATGCATAAATCCATTCTGGACGACTTGCCTGGCATTGGCCCGTCCCGCAAAAAAGCCCTGCTCCATCATTTCGGCTCTGCAAAAGCCGTGGAAGCCGCCGGGTTACARGACCTGGAAGCCGTCAAGGGTATCARCCGTGTGCTGGCCAAAAGCATCTATGACCATTTTCATGAAGACAGTCCCTAAATAACCGTCAACATGGCGGCGACCAGCGGATGGCGAACGATGTCTCTGTCCTGAAGATGAACCACGGCCACATCCGYCAAGGCCTCAAGCCGTGTCGTAATATCCGTTAACCCTGACAGGCCGTTCAGCAGGTCCGACTGGTCCGGATCCCCGGTCAGGACCATGGTGGATTGCCAGCCCAACCGGGTCAGCAGCATTTTAAGCTGGGCATARGTACAATTCTGRGCCTCATCYACCACCACATAGGCATTATTCAAYGTCCGGCCCCGCATATAGGCAATGGGGGCKATYTCTATGGTCCCGTCATGGAGRTATTTTTTCAGGTTGCGCAGGCCCATCCGGTCGCTGAGGCAATCATAAAGCGGGCGCAGATACGGCGCGAGCTTTTCATCCAGTGCCCCCGGCAGATAACCCAGATTTTCGCCGGCCTCAACCGCCGGCCTAGACAGGACAATACGGGATACCTGTCCATCCTCCAATGCCTCCACCGCCTTGGCCACCGCCACATAGGTCTTGCCCGTCCCCGCCGGACCCACAGCGACCACAACATTATATTTTTCGATGGCGGCTATCATCTGGCATTGATTTTCACTTTGCGGTTTAATTTTTCGGGTATATTTGCGTTCCCGGCTTTCCTCACAACCCTGCAGGGGATTCCATGCATCTTCCCGGTCCCGATAGAGGGGCCGGATGTTGGACGTATGAATATTCTGAACTGTCTTATGACTTTTTGCCCGTCTTGTTTTTTTACCCATGGTATACTCCTGCCGTGTTGAAGGTTAAAAAAAACGCCCCCCGGAAACCGGGAGGCGCTTACGAAAATTGGCAATATAAAGGGGGTTGCTCAGGCTGGCGGGACTGATGTTTTCCGCTTGCGGCGGCCGATTTCGCGGCACTATGGCTACTCCCTTAAAATAAGAAACACGAACAATATAYTACCCTAAAAATACGTATTTGTAAATAGAGTGAGCATATGTCACATAAGATTCATATTAAAAGATATAGCCAAAACCGTCAGGACGACCTGTTTCGCCCGCGGCTGGAAAACCTCATTGATCCTCGTCACGAGCTGGTGAAGCTTGCGTTGATCATTGACCGGGATGGTTGGAATCTGACCTTTCCCGCTTTTACTGCGCGGATAATGGTCGTCCTGCCGGATCAATTCGCCTGATGACGGGGCTTTGTTTCCTGAAAGAYATCAAARGCTTGTCCGATGAGGAAGTCTGCGCTGTCTGGTGTGAGAACCCGTATTTCCAGCATCGCTTCCCCGTGGAACCGCCTTCTTTAAGAATTTTCAGGGCGCGCAAGAAGATCAAGGAAGTTAGAAACTATTTGGGCCGGGTGTTGCGAAATATTAACGGGGCGGCGGAACGAGGGCAGATGTTATCGCCCACCCTTGAGGAAGCCCTTGGCAAGGTAGAAATTATTTATAACCAGACCCTGAACCCCAATGCGCCCGTCCAGCCAGCCCGCGCCGCCAGCTATATCGGCCTTCAACAAAATCCGCGCTTTTAACAGCCGTCCCGCAGCATCGCGCCCCGTGCTAATGATCCTTTCAAGATATTTTCTTTCCTCACGGCTTAACCGCACAATGTATTTCTTTACCCCACCTGCATGAATAGTCATAATTCCCTCTCCAATCGTAAAATAATATCAAACAGAGAGAATCAGAAATAATCAAATATGTCAACTTAAATGAAGCGTTGCACTAGAGATTATACAGAGAAGACATCATAACAAAATAATAGTGAATTATGCAAATAGGATGACAAAAGATAAGGACATATTCATATGAGCATCAAATTTAATTTATTTAATAATAGTAGAGTAGGAATAGCCAAATAGTCACTGTATAATTTGGATGTAAGCGAAGAGCTCAGAAAGTTTTCGCCCAGAAGTCCCCCAATATTCCCCCAGAGCAACATCATAATTAATGAAAATCGTCTAAGTCATTGAAAGTAATGGGGCGAGTGACGGGGATTGAACCCGCGACTTCCAGAATCACAATCTGGCGCTCTAACCAACTGAGCTACACCCGCCACAAGAATGAATGCCGTTTTACGTCCAGTTCACCGCAGGGTCAAGAGAAGAATTAGCCTTTCTGCGCTTATTTGAAACAGCTTCAAAGTAACATGCCTTATTTATAGGCATCTGGTGCCTGTTTTTTAATCATTTGCCCCTTGTTTCAACCTTGAAATACCTCATAAACAGCCTGTATCACTGGATTTTGGGGCGGGTCATAATTGGCATGAAAAATGCTTTACAAGTCATGTGAATATTGACGGAATTTCAGATTAACAAACCCAAGGTAACCCAAGCGTTATGAAAAAAATTGAAGCAATTATCAAACCTTTTAAATTGGACGAAGTGAAAGAGGCCCTGCATGAGGTCGGCCTRTCGGGCATCACCGTCACCGAAGCCAAGGGATTTGGCCGACAAAAAGGCCATACGGAACTTTATCGCGGCGCCGAATATGTGGTTGATTTTCTGCCCAAGGTTAAAATTGAAATTGTCTTGAGTGACGACCTTCTGGAAAATGCCATTGAGGCCATTCAAACTGCCGCCAAAACCGGACGAATCGGTGATGGCAAGATATTCGTCAGCAATATTGAACAGGCCATTCGCATCCGCACCGGCGAAACCGGCGACGATGCCATCTAAACACKCCGAATATTCTTAAAAACCCATCGCAAATAAAATCAGGAAACTTAAATTATGTCAGATGCAAAAACTGTCCTCGAAATGATCAAAGAAAAAGACATTGCCTTTGTGGACCTCCGTTTTACGGACCCAAAAGGCAAATGGCACCATCTCACCATGGATGCCGGCGTCTTTGATGAAGACATGCTGGAAGAAGGCGTCATGTTTGACGGCTCATCCATTGCCGGCTGGAAGGCAATCAATGAATCAGACATGATTTTGATGCCTGACCCCGGCTATATCACCATGGACCCCTTCATGGACCAGCCAACCATGGTCCTTTTCTGCTCCATCGTCGAACCGGCCACCGGCGAAGGCTATGGCCGYGACCCCCGCTCCACCGCCCAGCGCGCCGAAGCCTACCTGAAATATACCGGCATCGGTGATACCGCCTATTTCGGGCCGGAGCCAGAGTTTTTCATGTTTGATGACGTGCGGTTCAGCGTCGATTACAATGGGGCCTCTTACTCCCTGGACGATGTGGAAGGCCCCTATAACTCGGGCCGCAAAGATGAGTTTGGCAATCAGGGTCATCGYCCGGCTGTCAAGGGTGGTTATTTCCCCGTGGCCCCCGTTGATACCTGCGCCAATATTCGCGGCGARATGGTCACSATTATGAAAGAACTGGGCCTGCCCATGGACAAGCAYCATCATGAGGTCGCCCCGTCCCAGCATGAGCTGGGCATGATGTTCGGYACCYTGGTTCAGACCGCTGACCGGGTACAGATCAATAAATATGTCACCCATCAGGTGGCCCATGAACATGGCAAAACCGCCACCTTCATGCCCAAACCCATCGCCGAAGACAATGGCTCCGGCATGCATACCCATCAGTCAATCTGGAAAGATGGTGAGCCTTTATTTGCCGGGAGCGGCTATGCGGACCTGTCCGATACGGCGCTCTATTATATTGGCGGCATCATCAAACATGCCAAGGCATTGAATGCCTTTACCAATGCCTCCACCAACAGCTACAAGCGTCTGGTGCCSGGMTWYGARGCSCCGGTYCTGCTGGCCTATTCCGCCCGGAACCGGTCCGCATCCTGCCGGATTCCCTATAGCACCAGCCCCAARGGCAAGCGGGTTGAAATCCGTTTCCCCGACCCGACCGCCAACCCKTAYCTGGCCTTCTCTGCCATGCTGATGGCCGGCCTTGACGGTATTGAAAATAAAATCCACCCCGGTGATGCCATGGACAAAGAYCTCTACGCCCTGCCGCCAGAAGAGCTGGCAGAGGTGCCAACCGTGGCCGCCTCTCTGGAAGAAGCCCTGGATGCCTTGGACGCGGACCGTGAATTCCTGAAAAAAGGCGATGTTTTCTCGGATGATCAAATTGATGCCTATATGGCTTTGAAACGGGAAGATATTGATATTATTCGCGTAATTCCTCATCCCGCAGAATTTAAACTGTATTATTCTGTTTAATTTGTCATATAATTTTCCTGACACCCCCGTGAAGCTTGGCTTTGCGGRGRTGTTGKGGTTGTATTTCCCGATACCTTATGCTAGTCCTTCCGCCATATGGGGACGGTAAAAATAAGGGAAGAACTGATACAGTGACGGATTTCACCACATATCAGGAAAAAGTCAAGGATGAGAATATCAATTCTCAGACCCTCTTGGCGACGGATTATCTGAATCATTTCAATGAGGTTCATATGCTCATAGATATGTTACCGTCCATGCCCGACTGTATTGAAGACATCCGGGAATGGGCCCCGAAAAGCTATCAGGAACATTTTCAGAATAGTGTATTCGCCGCAAAGGATCTGGCCATTAATGCCTATGCCTATTCCCCCGATGAATATCGTCTTCCKTTTGAGGAAATCGTTGCAAAAATGGATGATTTAATTCTGCAAACCATTACCGGGGTGGAGATTTTTATTGAACAAAATGACATGGGTAGCTTGCAAATCACAGTTGAAAATTACACCCCGAAAATGATCGTACTGATCGAAAAATGCGGCAGTATCATCAACGGTGAAAAACACATGACCCATCAGGACAGCATCGACCAGTATTTTGACGAAGATGAAGAAAAACTGGACGGCGAAGACCTTGACCAAAGTGCCATTGACGATCTTTTTGGCTAAATCGCATGGCTTGAAATGGCCTAGCCGAATTTTTTATCGATGATAAAACCCTGATACATATGGATACCGACGGCCTGTCCAAATTTCAGGGCWGATTCCGTATCGCAATGGCTGAGAATAATTCGTGTACTACCATGACTTTTAATAGCAGATATAATTTTCTGTTCCTGAGGGCCACCGAGCAGACGTTTATAATCTGAATTCCAGTGTATTTTGAGGAAATCCACGGCCAGCAGATCCCGGTCCATAACGGTCAGGGACTGAACGTCCATGGCATCAAGGCTGATACGACAGCCAAGGCTGGTGAGCTTTTCCTGAGCATCATAATATTTYTGAATATCGGACAGAACATCGAACAGGGCCATTTCCAGAATTAACGGCTGATCATTTTGCATTTTAAATTCGGACATGAAYTTATCGAACTCGGGGGCAAAAACACTTTCCACATTGATGTTAATGCTGATGACCTGATTGCGCGGCAGACTGGTTTGGGGCAGGGCCTGCATCAATTTCATGTCAAAGGTTCGGGTCAGTCTTTGAAATAACCATTTGTCCGCCGCGATGTCATAGGTCGGCAGCAGTTTCCGTTTGATGTCCGCCACCGCAATATAATGTTCAACAAAAATAGGCTGCGCCGTGGCCTCGCCAACAATTACATAGGCGGTTTGATTGGCCATCATCTGGAATATTTCCATAYTTATCAAATTACGTTCCAGCTGGTCAAGCTGGATCGGTCCCATGGGGCTCAGCGTTTTTTTCTGGGCAATAGGATTATAAAGGGGTCTTGTTTCTTCCGTATCCTGTGCCGGTKCCAGCGTTTCTTCAACATCATCCAGTTTCACACTCAGGCTGGTAATCATAGCCTTCAAACTGGGGCTGGCAGGGTTCCYCTCTTCGACACGGGTTTTTAACGTTGCGGCCATGCCCATAAAGCGGTCCAAGTCCTCTTTAAAGTCATACCAGTCACAGAGCGCGTCATCCCGTTCCGCCTCAATATATTCTTTTAATAGCGGGCTGTCCTCAACCACACGCCGGGCGGCGAGGAACGCCGTATCAAGTTCGGTCAGGGAACATCCTTTACAAATAAAAACAACGTCAAAATAACTGGTCCAGAAGAGCTGACCATTCTTGTGATGAACCAGTTTGTTAAAGACGGTGGCAATGGCGCGCCGATGATAGGGCTGTTTATATTCTCTTTCCAGCAGGGAAAAATGTATGTGAATGGCACGATAGCCTTTCGGGTGCCGTTTGATGGYCTGCATGGCGGACATAAGGTCATCCACTTGACAGGGGGGGGCYGAACTTTCCATATAAGYAGTATTTTCCATGGGACGCATAACTTTAATCACTATAAAAACATATAAAATARTCTGAAACCGTATTTGCTTCAGGAATTTTTGGTATCATACTTCTAATTTGGTTAAAAATTGGTTCGTATTTACATTCTATGTAGCCACCATGCCTTTTCATTGATGGAATAGAAGGGGCGATAGTGTAATACGGCCTTTTCTTTGGCCACATAAGGAATTTGATTGTCCAGCACAAGGCGCGTGCCTTTAAAAAAAACCACCAATACCGCRTGAGGAACATCAAGGTTGGTATCCTGAACCACAACAATACGCATTTGATCCGCATCAAAGCCCAGCCGTTTCAGAGACATATATTTAGCKATGGCATAATCCTCACAATCCCCGTCCTTTTTAAAAAACTGMCGCAGAGTTTCCCAATAGTCCGGTACGCCCCAGTTGATAATATCGGTAATATAAGGGGCCTTGTTCATATARCTGTTGATTTCGGCGATCTGTCGATCCGCAGGTTTGTCTTTCAGAAAGCTCAGCAGATCTTCCCAATCTTCATGATAGCATTTCTGCGTTGCCGTTTTACGGCAGGTTTCTTTGGATACAGGCTTTTTTTTAAGATTTTCGCGATGCCGGGCCAGCATGCTATTCCACTTTTTAAAGGCACCAAGTTGCCGACTCATGATTTCGTGGGAGCCAAATAGACCGGATTTATTCATCTTCTTTGGCAGGGCAACGGCATTCAGGGGCAGAATAAAGATCAGGAGCAGGCACAGAGCAGCTTTGCCAAGGCTATTGGCAAAAGCCGTTCGGGCGGCCTTTTTTGTTTTTGTGGTAAACATAGTTAATAAWTTAGCCTTATATGATTTTTAAGAGTTTACGGCGTAACTATATACGGGGTAAGGTTACTTAAATCTTAAAGAGAGTAGCGGAAATATGAATTTTCGACCTAATATTGGCGGTGTTATCCTGACGGTGACAGTGTTTATCGGTGCGGGCATAGCCYTGTTTCTAGCCCTAAGATTCGCCCAGTCCGAGGCWGACCGTGACAGCCTGATCTGGCAACGTCAAATGTCGGTTATCATCAATAGCCGGGAAGTGGCGGTGGAAGAATGGCTCGGGGAGCAGAAGAAAACCATCGGACGGCTGGCGGAAAACCCCAATTTAAGAATTTATCTGGCCAATGTGACCGCTGCGGGCCTGACGCCGGATGAAGATAGTCAGGCACAGGCGGCCTATCTGGAAAATCTGATGAAGGCGGTGGCTCAGCAAAATGGCTATGCACCGCCCGTGGATCAGGACTTCAGGGTCAAAGCCAATTTGGCCCGGMCYGAGATTTCCGGCCTTGCCCTGACCAACCCCCAGGGACAGCTCATTGTATCCACCCCGGCCATGCCGTCGGTAATCCGCAGTGTTGCCAACTTTCTGGAACGCGGGGCCAGCAGTGATGTGATCATTCACGGTCCCTATATGTCAGACCACGGCGGGGTGGTCATTGCCTTTGTCGCGCCGATTTTCGGGGTTCAGGATGATAATAACAGCCCGCCCATCGGCTTTGCCGTCGGTATCAAGCTGGTGCCCGATGAGTTTTATGACAAGCTTGTCCAGCCGGGYGAGGTGACCATGACCGGAAAAAATTATCTGGTGCGCAAAAATGGAACGGCCATCGAATATCTGTCACCGCTCAGAACACTCAACGGYGATGAAGTGGCCCCGCTTATGGTCAGCCTTGACGGCGGGAACGGATCTCTTGCCGCCGCCTATGCCATTGAAACAGCCGGGGAGACAACCGGCGGCTTTGCCGAACGGGTCAATTACGACGGGTCGCAGGTTCTGATCACGGGCCGCAAGATCAAAGACACGGATTGGGTTATCGTGCGCACGGTGAATTCGGCAGAAGTCCTGAGCGCGATCCTGACCCGCAAGAAAACCATTCTCTGGATTGCGGTACTGACCATTCTGGCGGTGAGTATTTCAATATTGCTTATTTGGCGTCACGGGGTATCGGTGCGCCTGACCAAGGCGGCAGAACAGCAGAGACAATTGACCCGGCGTTATGAGAAGCTCAGTCACTTCCTGCAAATTGTAACCGACAGCCARCCCACCGCCATCACCGCCGTGGATGAGAAGGGGCGCTATACTTTCACCAATGTACAGGCCATGACGGGCATAGATATGGACCGGGAGCAGGTCATCGGCCAACCGGCGGCACAGCTTCATGGCAAGCTCACCTCGCCGCAGATGGAAGCCCAYTATGTGCGGGTGCTGGAAACCGCAGAACCRYTRTCYATTGTGGAGCGTTTGCCGGACAGTRCRGTAACCATAAAGTCCGATTATATTCCGCTGACCGTTGAGGCGGCGCGGGGGGTCCTGATGGTGACAGAGGATATTTCCGATCTTATCCGCGAGCGGGAGCTGAAAGAGCAGGCCCTGAAAAATCTGGTCAGCACCCTGACCATGGTTATCGACAGCCGCGATCCCTATAGCGCGCGCCATTCAGAGCGAGTGGCCATGGTGGCCGAGGCCATTGCGTGTGAAATGAATGTGGATGAGGTCACCCGCAACACGGCCAATATCGCCGGKGCSTTGATGAAYYTKGGTAAAATTCTGGTGCCGCGAGAGCTGCTCACYCGSCCCAAAGGCCTGTCAGACGARGARCTKGAAACCATCCGGGGCAGYATTATGAAAACSGCRGATATGCTGGAAACCGTGGAATTTGAGGGGCCSGTGGTTAAAACYCTGCGCCAGATCAGGGCCCATTGGGATGGGTCAGGGTCACCGGAAGGGCTRAAAGGYCATGACATTTTATTGTCTGCCCGTATTGTGGCGGTGGCCAATGCCTTTGTCGGCATGTGCAGYGCSCGCGCCCATCGACCCGGYATGGATATGGAAGAGGCGGTGTTCTTAATATTGAATGATGCTGAAAGAATTTACGATCGTCGCCCCGTTGCCGCCCTGATGAATTATATTGAAAATAAGGATGGTCTGGAACAATGGAAGGAATTTGGTATTCCTTTAAATATTGACRGCGCATAAAAAAAAGGCTCTGCCAGTTACGGCAGAGCCTAGTATTAAGTACTTATCAGGGCTAAAGTACTCAGGGTATTTCCCTGAAAAGGATATTTAAAACAGGCCGGKRACYTTATTTCCGCWKATGWGCGGTTCAGTCTTCCCAGCTTTTCATGATTTCTGCACGGCGCTKGATCATTCCRTTYGCCACATAAATRCATAAACCACCGATTAATATAGTTACGATCATAAAGGTTGCGGGGAGAAGTAAATGATGCCCTGCAAACATGATGGAYATCAACAAAAGTAACGAGATGAAGCCACATGCTATGAACGTAATTGTATTAGCCATTTTTTATCCTTTTCAATTACCCAAGTAATATAACAGCCCTATAAAACTGCTGACCTTGATATAAGTCAAATTATTGCAGGTTTCAACAATATTCTGATTTCTGATCAGAGGTGAGGAAAATAGTGCKCCGTTACAGGTCTTCCCGGTAAAAAATATGGCTGCCCACCTGAAGTGTCTGTTGCAGGTGCTTGGCCCAGCCRGGGTGGACATATTTAGCATGATAATGGGTAGAGCGGGCCGTAACGTCACTGGACGCATTCGTCAGTGTGCCGCCCGCAACCCGCCGGGCCACATTCCAKGCYGCCTTTTCATARGGGTTATCGGACARRCCGTCACAGGCAAAGGAGAACTGGCATTGATTGCGGCGTTTTTCATTCTGAAAGACTACGCCGCAGATATTATCAGGATAACGGCGGTCCTTGACCCGGTTGAGGATAACATAGGCCACGGCCACCTGGCCCTCAAAGGGTTCGCTCCGGGCCTCAAAATAGACGGCTTGCGCCARACATCTGAARGATTCYGCCGAAACATTGCCGGGYAATTGGGTTARCAGRACGTCAATRTCTTCATCATAGACGCTGACCGGWCCRKYSRKSRRCRSSYYRRCRYTCAGYGCGCTATCCGGYTGGATAGAAGCCTCGACCTCTGTTTGCGGCAAAAGGTACAAACCCAGAAGAAAAAYAAATACGACAACGGGTACTATCTTTATTACGAGCTTATAATGTTTCATAAGTCACGCTCCTGTTTTTACCGGCATAGCCTTGCCGGCTGGTGTATTCTGCTGAAATTTGATTCAACAGAAATGTTTCGACAGATATAAACTATCGAAACCCTCTTGCGACTTGGTGCTTTACGCACTTATTATTATGAAAATCCAAACCGGGGCATYTTCTGGCCCGATACCGGGTAAGCCTTCCCGGATTTACTGCAAACTTATCAAGCGATTTAGTTGTTGCAACGCAGCATTTTCTGCGATTCGGAGCGATTTATATCAAATTTTAGCTATTTGTCAACAGATTGTCAATSTTTCGTTAACCTTTTTGTTACTATCCGGTAACATTAAAAAGCCCGTGCAATCATTATTCATTCCGGCTATTCTGAGGGTCATGAAGAAAAAGACTATTAAACTCAATTCGTTACAACGCCGCACATTGGCTCTGTTTCAACTGCTGGCCCGTARCCCGGAAAGCGCCACTTTAAATGAGGCCACGGGTGAGATTACGGTGGCATATCTGCCGGAAGCACATGGGAATCATGTTCATATTGGCAAATTCACCCTGTCCGCCCAAGAGGCCAGCGGTTTTGCCAATGAGGCCGTCTGGCGGGCTTTGGCGCGCAGGGRCATGATCATTTCCGGCTTYCCCTTTCAGGCCACCYTGACCCGAACCGGGCTGGATTATGACACGGGTTACGGCGACAAATTTGAGCTTTCAGATCATTAGGAGAGARAAATGACCTCAGGATTTATCAGAAAAACAGCCATGGCACTCAGCATGACGTTGGTCATGGCCGCCGGGACCACGGGTGTCGCACAGGCAAAATCGATGGATGAGGTGCTGGCGGGGGATCACCGTTCGGCAAAAAACAAGGCGCGGGATATATATCGCCATCCAAAGGAGACGTTAGAATTTTTTGGCTTGAAACCAGATATGACCGTGGTTGAAATCTGGCCCGGCGGCGGTGGCTGGTATCAGGAAATACTGGCSCCTTACCTCCACGATGCGGGTGTTTATTACAGTGCCCTCAATAACCCTTCGGCGACCGAGGGTTATTATTTCAAGAGTAAACAGAAAGTCATGGCSCGCCTGAACAGYAATGRYGRCCTGTATGGYAAGGTRATTATCACCGAACTGACCGTGCCAAAAAAAACTGACGTCGCCCCGGCAGGTTCCGTCGATATGGTTTTATCCTTCCGCAATTTCCATAACTGGCAAATGAGCGGCGTGGAAAAGGATGTGCTGGCCGCCATATACAAGGCCCTGAAGCCCGGCGGTATTTTCGGCATAACCGATCATCGCAATGAAGGTACAAAGGGCAAAGACGGCTATATCAARCCCTCTTATTTAAARACCGTTGCCAARGAAGCGGGCTTTACCCTGATAGCCACCAGCGAGATCAATRCCAACCYGMAAGACGAYCACCATCAYGYCAAAGGCGTCTGGACWYTGCCGCCCACMTTGGCCGGGGACAAGGCSGATCATGATAAAATGCGYGCCATTGGCGAAAGTGACCGCCTGACCTATAAATTCATAAAGCCAGAGTAGATAGAGCCGTGARTGACCCTAGGTAATTAGCAGAGAGGCAGGCAATTATGCGTATTGCGTATTTTGGCGGTGATATGTTTTATCCCTGTTTGGAATTGCTTTTGGRCAGCGGCCACGAAATCATCGCSCTGTATACTAACCTGCCGGATACTGATGAATATGATTATACCAAAAATATTTGCGCCCAAGGGGAAAGTCTTGGTCTTCCCGTTTTAAATTCCAAACCGGCCAATGATGATATAACAGAACTCCGGCGCAAAGGCTGTGACATGATCGTTTCTGCTGGATACCGGTATAAAATACCGCCCTGGCAGGGTGGTTCCCTGCGTTATGGTATAAATATTCATCCCTCCTTTCTCCCCGAGGGCGGTGGCCCCATGCCCCTCCCCTTTGTTATCATCAAGGGGTTGAAAAAAACCGGCGTTACGCTACATAAACTGTCACAGAATTGGGATGACGGGGATATCATCCTTCAGGGTAAAATACATTTGCGGGGCAATGAGAATTTAGAAGATTTATTGCGCGARAGCCAAACTCTTGCCACAAAATTATTGCGACGGTTTTTGAACTCTCCAGAAGACTGTTGGAACAAGGCCTTCCCTCAGGTTCGCCAGCCCGGTGATTATTGGCCCATGGCCCACCCGGACAGATTTGTTGTGGACTATAATAAAGGCGTGGATCGCGTCGAAAAATATTTAAGGGCGCACAGATTTATCAACCCTGACGGCATGGTTGAATTTGTATCGGGCGTCCGTTTCTGGCAACAGGACCATCACTATGATCCCGGAACAATTATATCACAGGAAAACAATATATATACAATGGCGGCGGCAGATGGCCTTGTGTCTTTCAAACTGGAGCGTCACCAGCTTGAGTAGCCTATTAAAAATCATATGAATTAAGCAGTCGAAATTAAGAAGTATGGACCGAAATGTAAAAAACCCGGCAAAAATGGGCCACCCCAAGGGGGTTTGGCAAGCTTTTAGCCCTTTTACTAGGCAAATTCGCCCTATTGGCGCGATAAAAGTAAAATGCTATCTTTACATTACGGTTTTATTAACTGATTCTTTATATTCTAATATATCAAGAATATAGCAAGAACAGGATTTTTAGGTACCCGATGGCTGATTTTGGTTCATTCAATAATTCATTCCAGTTGTTTAGTTTAGACGCAAATCTGCTCGGCTCCTATTTCAATGCCCAATCCGTTACCCGCACAGTCGCCGCCATYCAAAATTCATCCCGCCGTATTGAGCGCGGCCCCGCCGTCATCACCCCCTGGGATCAGACAACCAATCTCGGCACTCAGACATTAGCCGGGAAATTCAAYGCCGTRCGCGGCAAGTCCAATTTTATTGACTTGAATGTCAAAAATGTAACCCAGACCAGAAACAAGGATGAACGCGCYCTTTTCGCCCTCTATCAGGCCCTCAATGATTTAAAAACCATTGCCGATTACAGCGCGGAYAAAAAYACGCCYWCAGCCCTGCTGGCCAATTTAAATAATCAATTCCGGGGTGGACTGGTACAGGTTCAGGATTTTATCCGTGGTGCGCCACTGGACAAGCTGTCTCTCATATTCGGRAAAAAAATACCCCGGGTAGAAAGTAATATAAACCTTGGTAAGAACAAGGCTGATATTATCGGAGCCACGCTTCCGGTCARTTCCAAAACMCAAATAATTCCGGGYCTGACCGGCACAGAAGTTTTCACCATAAATCTGGATAGGCTCACAGCCAATGACAACGTTATTGTTGATCTGTCACAAATGACAACGCCGCTCACTCTGGGTGGACTGGTGACCTTTATCAATCAACAGATCAATGCGRTTACGGTCCCGGATATTAAYGGAAACCCGGTYAAAAAATACAAATCMTCTGTTGCYGCCGCGGAAGTCAGCACCGGAAAATTYGCCCTGAAATTCAATGTCATTGGCGGCGAAAAAATTACCTTGACYGCGCAAGCCTCCGAACCCGCGCTCTATATCACCGGCAGCCAAAAGGCCGCCGGACTAAACAAGGTTGAAACCGGCACGTTGACTAAGATACGCGGCCTTGGCACCACTTTGCCRCTCACGGAATTTTCCCGGCAGGTGGCCGGYACTGATCAAGCCAATTTCATCCCGCCTCCACTGGACAAAAATGGCAACCCGGTCGCCGTRCCGGACACCGTATTTGACACAAAAGCCACCGCCACAGCAGTGGACAGTCAAGGTAATGTCTTTGTCGTGGGCAACAGCAAAGGGGATTTCGGCAGCCAGATTAACGGGGCGAGCGTACAAGACGTTTTCCTGAGCAAATATGATGCTGCCGGAAATCTGTTGTTTTCCCGCCTGTTAGGCGCATCCGGTACGGCAAAGGCCTTTGATATCGCCATTGATAGCAGTGACAATGTCTTTATCGCCGGTCAGGTGAATAATGAATTGACCGCCACGGGCACCTTCAGCGGTTTTGACAGCTTTGTCACCAAATATGACAAAACCGGGCTGGAACTATGGACCCATCAGCAGGACACCATCGCCTCTGACCAGGCCAACAGCCTTGCCATTGATGCCGCCGGGGATGTTTATGTCACCGGCTCTATTTCAGGCCGCCTCAATGCCACCACCACAGCGGGCGGCGGCTCTGATGTTTTTGTCACCAAGCTCAGCGGCCTGACCGGKASCCTGACCAGCGCAACCCAGATTGGCGGCACCGGCACAGAATTCGGGCAAGCGGTTGCCATCGCCGGGGACGGCAATATACTGGTGGCCTCAAARGAAAATGGCCGTGCCATCATTCGCAAGCTGGATGTAACAAACCTGTCCAATCAACTTGCCTCCTATGACCTTGGCAATTTAAACGGGGGCACTATTTCAGACATAGCCGTGGATAGCACCACAGGTGATATATTTGTTGCCGGAACGTCATTCAACGGTGCCTTGTCAGGCGGCACCATCACCAATGCCTATAGCGGCGGCGGGGATGGTTTTGTCACCAAATTGGCTGACGGCGGCACCAGCCTCAGCGCATCCTTCACCTATTTCCTTGGCTCTAGCGCCTCCGATAAAAYCGAAGGCCTGAGCGTACAAAACGGTGCGATTTATGTGGCTGGCAAGACCCGCGGCAGCTTGCCCGGCGCCGTTAAAAGCGGAATCACCGACGGCTTTGCGGCAAAAATCAACGCAACAACCGGCACCGCCGACTTTATCCGGCAGTTYCGTGGCAGCGGTAATAATGGCAGYACATCGCTTGCCTTTTCCGCGTCCGGGTCATCCATCCTGACCAAGCTGGGCCTGCCAACAGGTCTTGTGGACAACAAACAGACGCGAAATATTGAAACACAGACATCGGCGCGGGCCGGAGATTATTTTTTCATCTCCGTCAACGGCAGCCGCCCCCGCAAGGTCACCATCAATGCTGGTGATGACYTTAAAACCCTCGCCAGGCGCATAAACCGGGTGTCTTTTCGCTTTGTCAAAGCAGTTGAAGTCGCCGGCCTTACGGGCAAAAAACTAAAGATAGAATCTCTCAATGGCTCCACCGTTGATATCATTGCCGGTAAGGGGGGCAGAGATGCGCTGGTCAAGCTCGGCCTGCAACCCTCTAAAATTCTACCTGCTTCAAAACTCAGCACCATAGGTGTCGCTACTATTAGCACCGACCCCAATAATCTGGGCGGTGTATTCGGCCTTGACCTGAAATCAGGATACGCGCTACGGACCAAAACCGAAGCCGCCTTTGTCAGCGCACAGCTCGACACCGCGCTGGCAACCATAAAAAGAGCCTTCCGTTCCCTGACCTTTGACCCGGTGAAAGCGGACCTGTTGAAACAGGCCAATCTCAGCAAAGGCACCGTCCCGCCATATTTGACAAAACAACTGGCAAACTATCAGGATGGCCTGCGACGTTTGTCCTTTCTGGGTAATGGCGGCGGCTTCAGTATTTAAGATCAGGATCAATATGACGCGCTTTATTTTAAGGATATGTCTCGGGGTAATGTTAATCATGCCCGCCTTCACCCCATATACAYCGGCCTTTGCTTCTGAAGAAAAGAAAGAAGACGGCGAAAAATCCAGCCGCGAGGACTATATCAAAGTTCCGCCCATTATCGTCACCATGTATCACAAGGGCCGTCCAAAGGGCAATATGACCATCACCCTGATGCTCAAGATCACCGATAGTGAAAAGCAGGCCACTGCTGTGAAATATCTGCCGCGCCTGAGCAGTGCMTATGTCATGGAAAGCAGCCGCCTGTCTCACGACTATTTTGATGTTAAGCGCCCGGTTAATATCAAAATGCTGGCCGATGCTCTGCAGGTGGCAACCAATGCGGTTCTCAAGCATAAAGACGCCCGCGTCCTGATCTCGGACGTCATTGTCAATAAAAGATAATCCCCCCAACCCCACCCATATATTGACGTCGACATTTCTTAAAACGAACGTCTGTATCCCAGTTGCTATTTTAAACTTTTACTATATAGTCAAATGCGGTAGGATGACATACCGTAGCAATCGGCTGTATTTGCCTGATATAAAACAATAAAGACGAAGGTTTTAGCATTTTTCCGGCCTGAATCGTCTATACTATATATCTTGCTCAAGCTGACCTAAAACAACTCTAGGGAGAAAATATCACCATGCGCAAATATCTTAAAACCACCTCAGCTCTTATTTCCACATCCTTGATGGCGGGTCTGATGGCCACATCGGCCGCAACCGCCGCCGATGAAACCATCACCTTGGAAGAAATCGTTGTTACCTCCCAATATCGGGAACAAAGCCTGAAAGACGTGCCGATTTCCGTGGCGGTTGTCAGCGGCGATTTCATGAAAAAACAATCCATCACTAAAATGGCTGACCTGCAATTTTCCGTCCCCAACTTTACCATGGCGGAAAGCGGCATCGGCACCAATGTCTTTATCCGTGGTATCGGGTCCGGGAACAATCAGGGCTTTGAACARTCTGTYGGYATCTATGTGGATGGYATCCATCATGGCCGCGCGCARCARTCACGCGCGCCTTTCCTTGATCTGGMMCGGGTTGAAGTCCTGCGCGGTCCACAGTCCATCCTGTTTGGCAAGAACTCTGTGGCCGGTGCGCTTAACATCACCACCGCCAAACCAACGGAAGAATTCGAAGGCTATGTAAATTTATCCTTTGAGCCAACCGATAATGAAAAAGAAGCCACCATCGTCTTGTCTGGCCCGATTTCCGACAAAGTTCGCGTCCGTGTAGCGGGCCGCTATCATGACCTGAACGGTTATATCAAGAACCTGACCCTGAACCRRGAYGARCCKGCACAGRAAGACTGGACCCTGCGCGGCATCGTTGAAATGGACGTYAGTGARAAYCTKACCGCCACCCTGAAGGTAGAGCGCAGTSAGTTTGAYGTGACGGGCCGTAATATTGAGACTGACGGSGARRTTCCGGCGGCGGCTGGTCCTTTTGCCGGGCTGAAATATTCTCAAATTCTGGTTGGTGTCTTTGGACAGGACCCCTCTGTGTTGAATAATACTTTGGACGGCAAACGCCATTCCAACGGCGATTTCAGCAACAACAAGCAGACCGAAATCGTCCTGACACTGGATTGGGAACTGGGCGATCATACCCTGAAATCCACGTCCGGCTATTCCGATTTCAGCTTTAATGACAATTGTGATTGTGATTTTACCGGGGCCAATATCTTCACATTGCCCCTGTCAGAACAATTTGAACAATTCTCTCAGGAAGTCCGTCTTGCCTCCCCCGGCGGTGAAACCATCGATTATATTGTCGGCGCCTATTTCCAGACCAGCAATCACGGCTATCAGGATGCTATTGCGATAAACAACAGCTCCGTTCTGGTACCTCTGCTTAACGGCAATCCCGGATTTGCTGGATTCGCCCCGCTTTTCGGGGCCTTGGGCGTTACCGGAGCCGGGGATCTTTTCGCCGGCACCAAAGGCCCACGGGATGCAAAGGTTGATGCCAGTGTCTATTCCGGCTTCGCACAGGTATCCTGGAATATATCTGATCGCTTGACATTGCAATTGGGCGGACGACTGACCTATGAGAAAAAAGACGGGTCTCGGAATTTGACCGTTACCAATATTGACGGGTCGGCTTTGAGCGGGGCCAAACTACTGGCCCCTGATTTCTATGGCTTTGCCTTTGATATTGGAACCGATAATGCGGCGGGCAGCAACCTTGCCAACGTCCTGACCGGCATCCTGACCGACAGCCTTGGCCCCGTTGTCGGGCCACCCACCGCCGCTGCTCTTGCCGCTGGTTTTGGCCCAAGTTTTGCCGGAATACAATTCCTGAACGGTGTCCATCCGGTTTCAGCAAGCCGTACGGAAACTACTTTTTCACCTGACGTAAAACTGACGTTTGACGTTTCTGATGAAACCATGGTTTATGCCAGTTGGACCAGAGGGAACAAATCAGGCGGTTTTGACTTCCGGGCAAATAACCGGGGCCGTTCCGCAACTATGAGAGAGGCGTTTGAGTTCCAGAATGAAACGGCAACCAACTATGAAGTTGGTGGCAAGCTGGTTCTGGCGGATGGTGCGGCTGAATTAAACTTTGCTGCTTTCTTCACCAAATTCAAGGACCTTCAGGTATCCATCTTTGATGGCAAACTAGNGCYTWRMTKYRKKTAANGYTGMCWKAKYYGAKKWTWWSKGWYTYKMWSTWSRTGGCCGCTGGCAAGCCACAGACGGTCTGACCCTGCACGGCTCAATGGCCTACACGGACTTTAAATTTAAAGACTATGTCAATGGCCAGTGTTATTTCGGTCAGGCACCAAACGGGCCGTCCGCCGCCAATGGCGACTGCGATTATTCCGGTTTGACCCAACAGCTGGTCTCTGATTTCCAGGCAACATTTGGCTTTAATCACAGTTATGATGTGTCTTCTGACATGGTCATCAATACCTCAGCCAATATGTTCTATACCAGCTCATATAATGCGTCACCCCAGCTTGATCCGAAGTTGATCCAGCCGGGCTATGCCACGGTCACGGCCCGCATTGGGCTGGCCAGTGACGATGGTTGGGAACTGGCCATATTGGGTGAGAATTTGACCGACCACACGGTGAAATTATTTGCCGCCGATGCGCCGCTTTCCGGCTCCACATTCGGCGCGGTTGCCAACTATAACTTCCTGAATCGGGGTCGGACGGTTAAGTTCCAGGCCAGCTTTAATTTCTAGGAAGAACAGACTTTAAATGAAAGGCGGTCACATGTTTGACCGCCTTTTTTATGTGCTAAATCTATTCATTCAGGTTTCAATGGGCTTCGTCCCAATTGTCCCCGACACCGCAGTCCACAGTTAAAGAGACCGAAATTTCAATGGCGGGCAGAGCAGCCTTTTCCATGATTTCCTTCACCACGGGAACAGTCCGGTCCATCTCAGCCTCCGGCACCTCAAACACCAGTTCATCATGAACCTGAAGTAGCATTTTTGCCGACAATCCGGCCTCTTTCAGCGCATCAGGCATCCGTATCATGGCCCGGCGGATCACGTCAGCGGCGGCCCCCTGTATGGGCGCATTGATGGCGGCCCGCTCACCGAATGACCGGCGCATGCCGTTCTTGTCATTGATGCTGGCAATATGACAGCGGCGGCCAAAAATAGTCTCCACATAGCCATATTTGCGGCAGAAATCCTTGGTATCCTCCATATATTGACGGATACCGGGGAAGCGTTCGAAATAGGTATCAATAAACTGTTTGGCCTCCGCATTGCCAATGCCCAGTTGGCGGGCCAGACCAAAGGCGCTGATACCGTAAATAATGCCGAAATTGATCGCCTTGGCCTGACGGCGGACGGCGGGGTCCATGCCCTCGATAGGCACCCCAAACACCTGCGATGCGGTCATGGCATGAATATCAATGCCATCCCGGAAAGCCTGTTTCAGACTATCCAGATCCGCAATATGGGCCAGCAGGCGCAGCTCAATCTGACTATAGTCGGCGGCCAGGAATTTATGGCCTGCTTTGGGGATAAAGGCTTTACGGATTTTGCGGCCTTCCTCGGTCCGGATCGGGATATTCTGCAAATTGGGGTCATTGGACGCCARCCGCCCGGTGGTSGTGGAYGCCARRGAATAAGACGTATGTATYCGCCCGGTATCKSCATTGATTTGATCCTGCAAGGCATCCGTATAGGTGCTTTTCAGCTTGGCCAACTGGCGCCAGTCCAATACCCGCGCGGGCAGTTCGTGCCCCTCWGCGGCCAGCCCCTCCATCACGTCCACATTGGTGCTATAGCCCCCGCTTTTATTCTTTTTGCCGCCGGAYAATCCCATCTCGTCAAATAAAATCTCGCCCAGTTGTTTGGGCGACGCAATGTTAAATTCACGGCCYGCAAGCCCGTGGATTTCCGTCTCCAATACCCCGAGCCGTTCGGCAAAATCGTTGGACAGACGGTGCAACATCTGACGGTCGACCAAAATGCCTTCCTGCTCCATACCCGCCAGCACAGCGGCCAGCGGMCGGTCCATGGTTTCATAGACGGTCATCATGCCRTCCTCCACAAGGCGCGGTTTGAGCAGCCGATGCAGGCGGCCYGTAATATCCGCATCCTCGGCGGCATAATCCGTGGCCTTGTCCAGCGGAACYTTGTCRAAAGTGATCTTATTTTTACCGGTGCCGCAAATCTCCTTGAACGGAATACARTCATGGTCCAGATGCCGTTTGGCCAGYTCATCCATGCCATGATGATGCCGCCCCGCATCCAGYGCATAGGAMATGAGCATGGTATCRTCCAGCGGGCTGATATGAATGTCATGTTTTGCCAGTATCAGATAATCATATTTGATATTCTGRCCGATTTTCAGRATYGCCGGRTCTTCCAGAACGGGTTTCAAGGCGGCCAGAACCTCCTCTAAAGGCAATTGTTCCGGMCCTTTATTGTCGCCAAAGTCAAGCTCCCCCTCCACCACAGACGTATGACCAAGSGGGATGTAACAGGCTCTCCCCACCTCTATGGACAGGGAAATTCCCACCAGCCGCGCCCGCATGGCGTTCAGCGATGTGGTTTCCGTATCAATGGTCACCTGATAAGCGGCGCGAATGYCMGYRATCCAGCGACCAAGCTGATCCATGGTGGTTACGGTTTCATAAGCTATGTCCGTTGGGGCGGCGGCGGCCTGATAGGTCTCCGGCACGTCGGAGCCCATATGAGACAAGACCTTGTTGGTCAGGCTACGGAATCCCTGTTCCTCCAGAAACGGCAGAACCGMSTCCGGRTCAATRTCCTTAACAGCCAGACTGTCAATATCCGGCAGACCCGCCACATCCTGTTTCAGGGTCACCAGTTCGAGGCTGATACGGGCCATATCGGCAAATTCAATCAAATTTTGCCGCCGTTTAGGCTGCTTGATCTCCCCCGCCCGGGCCAGCAGACTGTCCAGATCACCATATTCCAGAATTAGTTGAGCCGCCGTCTTGACGCCAATGCCCGGCACCCCCGGCACATTATCGGAACTGTCCCCGGCCAACGCCTGAATCTCGATCACCTTGTCCGGGGTCACGCCGAATTTCTCGAAAACCTCATCAGGGCCGATATGGCGGTTTTTCATGCTGTCAAACATGGTCACCTGTTCGCCCACCAGCTGCATAAGGTCCTTGTCCGATGAAACGATGGTCACCTTGAACCCCGCCGCCTCTGCCCGGCGCGCATAGGTGGCGATAATGTCATCGGCCTCAAAGCCGTTACTGTCAATGGCCGGGACGTTAAAGGCGGTTACCGCCTCACGTATGATGGCAAATTGGGGCACAAGGTCATCTGGCGCAGGCGGACGGTGGGCCTTATACTCCGGATAGATGTCATTGCGGAATGTCTTACGCGCCCGGTCGAAAATACAGGCCAGATGGCTGGGCCTCTCCCCATCATCAAGGTCTTTAAGCAGCTTGAACAGCATATTGGAAAAGCCCATCACCGCATTGATCGGCGTCCCGTCATGGCGGGTCATGGGCGGCAGCGCGTGATAGGCGCGAAAGATAAAACCCGACCCGTCGATAAGATAAAGATGCTTGGCACTTGCGCCAAGGGGGGAATCTGTCATAAGTTTACGACCTGAATATGAAATTTAATATAATGTTGGGCGAAATATAGCATATGGATCATCAATTGGCTCTGGAAATTCGGGGTCTTGAAAAAATTTATGGYAAGGTCGGAACCAAGACRGCAAAACATGCCCTGAAAGGCATTGACCTGAGCGTGCGGAAAGGCAGTATTTTCGGATTGCTCGGCCCTAAYGGCGCGGGCAAGTCAACCACCATCAATATCCTGGCCGGGCTRGTGCGCAAGACCGCMGGCACCGCCAGAGTMTGGGGTTTTGACATTAACSAACAGCCGCGCAAYGCCAAGGCCAGCATTGGCATYGTGCCCCAGGAAATATCTTTTGACGCCTTTTTCTCCCCGCGCGAAATGCTGGAACTTCAGGCCGGATTTTACGGCGTGYCAAAAGCCGAYCGCCGCACCGATGAAATCCTTGAGGCCGTCAGCCTGCTGGACAAGGCCGACAGCTAYACCCGCCATCTGTCGGGCGGCATGAAACGGCGGCTRCTTGTGGCCAAGGCCATGGTCCATAACCCGCCCATTCTGGTGCTRGACGAACCAACCGCCGGGGTCGATGTGGAGCTGCGCCAGAATTTATGGAGCTATGTGCGCAAATTGAACGCCATGGGGGTTACCATCGTACTGACCACCCATTATCTGGAAGAAGCCGAGGAATTATGTGACGAGATTGCCATCATCAATCACGGCGARGTSGTGGCCTGTGACAGCACCAAAAATCTGCTGGGGCGGCTKGATGAAAAGGTGATCATCATCCGGCCTGCATCGCCCCTGTCCGTCRTGCCGGACATCCTGCAAAAAATTGGCGCAAGCCTGAACAAGGCGGGCGAGATCGTGGTTCAATTCAGCCCGAGCAACCTGTCCATCGGCAARATAYTACARAARGTTCAGGAGGCGTCCGTTGAAATAGCCGAYCTGTCAACGCAGGAAAGTGATCTKGAGGATATTTTCCTGCAAATCACCTCCGCAGATAAAGTCTGAGAAGCCCATGTCAAAATTCCATGATTTCGATGTATTGGTGATCGGCAGCGGGGCGGCGGGTCTGTCGCTGGGCCTGAAAGTGGCCAGCCATGCAAAAGTGGCCATCCTGTCAAAAAACAAACTGAATGAGGGCAGCACCTCCTGGGCGCAGGGCGGTATTGCGGCGGTACTGGATACCCGGGACAGCACAGAATCCCATATCGAAGACACCATGGTCGCGGGCGCGGGGCTGTGCCACCGGGATACGGTGGCTTTTGTGGTGGAAAACGGCCATGATGCCATTGACTGGCTGGTGGATCAGGGCGTGTCCTTCACCAAGGAAACCGAAATCAAAAAAGACGTCTTTGTCGACGGGGATTATCACCTGACCAAGGAAGGCGGCCATTCCTTTCGCCGGGTGGTCCATGCCACAGATGCCACAGGTCAGGAGGTTCAGCAGTCGCTGGAAACACAGGCACGAAATCACCCCAACATCACCCTGTTTGAAAATCATATGACCGTTGACCTGATCGGCGATCAGCACCCTGATGCGGCAAAACGCCGCTGTGTGGGGGCTTATGTGCTTGATACCAAAAACAACCGCATGGATGTTTTCCGGGCCAAGGCCACAGTTCTGGCAACCGGCGGGGCGAGTCGGGTATATCTTTATACCTCCAACCCCGATGGCTCCACCGGCGACGGAATCGCCATGGCCTGGCGGTTTGGTTGCCGAGTGGCCAATATGGAATTTAACCAGTTTCACCCCACCTGCCTCTATCATCCGGAAACCCGGACCTTTCTGCTAACCGAGGCCCTGCGCGGTGAAGGGGCTTACCTGCGCCTGCCGGACGGGGAACGGTTCATGAAACGCTTTGATGAGCGGCTGGAACTGGCCCCGCGTGATATTGTCGCCCGGGCCATCGACCATGAGATGAAGCGGTTGGGCCTCGACTGTGTCTATCTGGATATTTCCCACAAGGATGCGGATTTTATACAGGAGCATTTCCCTACCATCTATAGACGCTGTTTGGAATTGGGCTATGACCTGACAAAACAGCCCATCCCCGTGGTCCCGGCGGCCCATTATACCTGCGGCGGTGTCATGACCGGCCCGGCGGGCCAGACGGACGTGGCGAACCTGTTTGCCATTGGCGAGGTCGCCCATACAGGCCTGCATGGGGCCAACCGCATGGCCAGCAATTCCCTGCTGGAATGTCTGGTCTACGGCCATGAGGCAGCCAAGGAAATCCTGTCTCTGATCAAAACAGAAAAGCTGTTTGACAATATCCGCCCCTGGGACGCTAGCCGGGTCATGGATAGTGACGAGGATGTGGTGATCTCTCATAACTGGAACGAACTGCGCCATTTCATGTGGGATTATGTGGGCATCGTGCGCACCACCCGGCGGCTGGAACGCGCAGCGCGGCGGGCAGATATGCTGGCCGGGGAAATCCGCGAATATTACAGCCATTTCCGGGTAACGCCGGATTTGCTGGAACTGCGTAATCTTGTGGTGGTGGCGGATTTGATTATCCGATCGGCCCTGCTGCGCACCGAAAGCCGGGGCCTGCATTATATGCTGGACTATCCGGAGACAGACCCCGTCATGGATGGCCGCGATACCATCCTGCGCCCACCCCGCCGTCCGCTGATGAAATAACTGCCACAATATTGCCTTATTCTGCTCCATAGCCCGTCGATGGTTCGTTCGGCAGCTTTGCGCAGCAGGGTTTTAAGCTTTGAGAACATCATCTCTATGGGATTAAGGTCATATGAATATGGCGGTAGATACAGGAGTTTTGCGCCCACCCCCTCAATAGCCTGCCGAACATCTGTGACTTTATGAGCCGGCAGATTATCCATGATCACAATATCTCCCGGGGCAAGGGTTGGCACCAGAAATTGTTCCACATAAGCCTTGAAGATCAGGCCGTTCATGGGACCATCGAGAACGAGAGGGGCGGTAATTCCATCGTGACGCCCTTTGTACCGCGATGGGCTGTACATGAAGGGTTCCGCAAGAGTGACAGTATATTTTATGTTTTGCCATTTGTTGTCATTTAATGTTATAATCCATTTAGAAAGTGAGGTTGTCATGTCAAGTATGAATGTATCTCTTCCCGACCAAATGAAGAACTGGGTGAAAGATCTTATTGGTGCCGGTCAGTATCATAATGCGAGTGAATATGTTCGCGACCTTATTCGTAAGGATCAGGCGGATTATGATAATAGGCAAGCCTTTCGTGCCGCCATCGACCATGGTCGCACTAGCGGGGCGGAAAGCCGAGACTTCAAGGATGTTATAAAGGCCGCAAAAGCCAAAGCGCAAAAAGCCAAAACTTAAGATGAAGTGCAAACTTTCTAAAGGGGCGGCGCAAGACCTTGAAGACATATATTTATATGGCTTTATTCATTTTGGCGAAGCACAGGCAGACACTTACGCGGAAACTCTGGAAAAACGGATTGAGATTATATGCGCTAATCCCGAAATTGGTCGCATGGATACAAGGGTTAATCCGGCGGTCAGACGGTTTGAAAGTGAAAATCACGTTATCTTTTATGACATTGATGACAAGCATATATTCATTGTCAGGATACTTCACGGCGCAACTGATTACGTTCAATATTTATAATCGCCTCTTTTTGGTGAACCAGTACTACCGCCTCGTGGCTACATGCTTCCTTATTTCTGGAGTCTATATATTACCCCATCAACAAAAAAAGAAAAGCCGTAAGTTCCGGCCTTAGCCACATAATAATCAGGTCAGGTCTTTAGCCAGCTTCGCGCTCTGTCGTTATCTTTTTTCTACAGACCCAAACTGTGCGAGATTAGGATTTAAGGTAAAGGTTTATTTCTTCAGGCGTACGCCGGGGCCATCCCCTTCAGGACTTTCACCCTTCGAGATTAGCTCGATATCCGCATCAGTAAAAGCACGCCCTATGGTTTTAAGGGTACCTCGGTTTCCTTCAACAATACCATCCATACTTTCCAGTCGATTGAGTCTGGGGACAATTACTCCGCAAATATCCTGTTCAATACACCCGCAAGGCGAATGCCGCCGATGAGCAGTTGCTGGCGAATTACCGGGCGGTATTTATAGACATAACCCCAGGAAAAATTCCGGTCGCCCACATTGTAAACCATTTCCCGCATGGCCAGCCCCTCATGTATCCAGTCAATGGGTGTTGCTTTCTGATAGGCCGCGATCTCTTCCGGCGTGGCTTTGTCCAGAAAATTAGACCATTCGGTATAAGAGAGTTTCTCCTTGTCTACTAAAGAAATATCCCACACAGCATGAAGATTGGTTACTTCGTCAAACCACATGACCTTGATCCGGTTGCCGCCTTGATCACTGGCATGACCAAAATGCATTGGCTGATGCATATCGCCCATAATATGCACCAGGAATTTTAAAGCATGTTCTTTTTCAGCACGGCTGGTTTTTTCTGATTTTAAAGTAGCGGTAAATTCTTCGTAAGCACTCAGGATATCCCCCGCCGGATTTCTTTCGGTATTTTCAAAAGTCTGCCCCGCCGGTACGTTAAGGTAATGAAAAACATTGGCCGCCCGCCAATATTCATCCGGGTTGGATTTCATCTCATCAGCCCAGTTAGCCACCTCTGCCAGCGATTGATTACCAAGTATCTGCCGTATATGCCGCCGGGCTGAATCGCTTAAATGTCGCTCGGCAAGCTCCCCCACCACCCGATGTCCTGTCTTCTCATAAGCAAAAGCGGATTGCACCGCTACAAGATTAAAAACAACCAATAAACTGAGTAAAAAACGCATGGATTCCTCCTGAATAATAGCTTATATTATTGCGAACTATAAAAAATTTGACTTTTTGGTCAAAAAAGTCTAACTAAGGCATGTTAACATCAAAAAAACAGTATGTCTTTATGAGATCAGTAATATGGATAATGGTGTTGCATAAGATATATATATTAATGCATAGGGAAAGAAAATGAGCAATCTGAAAACCAATATGAAAGGCATTATGATGGGCGCAATGCTCAGAAAATCCTTTCTAAATACATCAACGGCTATGGCAATTGCCCTTGCCGCCACAACTTTATTTTCCATTCAGGCCGAAGCACAGAATACGACGTCAGTGTTGCGTGTTCGGGTTATTGATGCCGCCGGCATTGATATGCCAAACATGTCGGTCACAATCCTTCATGTGCCCACGGGCCGCACGTTTGACCGGAAAACCAATAGTGCCGGCGTTCTGGTGGCCAAGGGCCTCCCCATTGGCGGGCCTTATATTGTCCGGCTGACCGATGAAAGCCGCGTTATGAAAGACGCTCCGAAATCCATTGGTAATATTCAGATGAAGCTGGGACAGGCTGAATCAGTAACTCTTCTGGCCAATCGCGGCGGGGTGAATGAACTCACGCTTGAGGAAATTGTCGTAACAAGTTCACGGGTGCTGACCGCATTGCGCACCGGCGCTGGCCGGGACTTTAACCGGGATACCATCGAAGGCATCGCCTCTATCTCCCGTGATTTCATCAGTGTCCTTGAAACCGACTCAAAAATTCTGGTTGACCCAAGCGTTCCGCGCGGCCCTGCCGTATCCATTGCCGGCGCGAACTTCCGCTTTAACAGTGTGACCATTGACGGGATCGCCCAGAATGATAATTTCGGCCTGTCCAAGAATGCCTCCGCAACCCAAAGGACACCGATCTCCATTGATGCCATTCAGGCCATTAACGTGAATGTTGCGCCATTTGATGTAACTTACGGTAATTTCCTTGGCGGAAATATTAATATTGTCACAAAATCAGGCACCAACGAATTTCACGGTAGTGCATATGGTTTCTATACAGATCAGGGATTGACGGGGAATAAAAGTCAGGGTCAGGACCTTGCCATTGGCAAGTTTAAAGAGAAAACATACGGCGCGACCCTTGGCGGCCCCATTATCGAAGACAAATTGTTTTTCTTCGTCAACTATGAAAAATTTGAAACTACTGTCCCGGCCAATGCCCAGAGTATCGGAAATATTCAAGGCGTGACCCAAGGGGATGTGGATCGGGCCATTTCAATTCTGAAAAATGAATATGGTTTTGATCCTGGCAAATTTGCCGCCACAGACAAGGACAAGGATGAAAAAATTCTGGTCAAGCTGGACTGGAACATTAATGACATGCATCGGGCAACGGCAACCTATCAACGCGCCGACGGCGATGTGATCTTTGATGAYTTTCCTGAGCTCGCRGCCCTGCAATCCAACCGCTATAATGTGAACGAACGACTGAACAGCTATAGCTTCCAGCTCTTTTCCGATTGGACGGATAACTTCTCCACMGAAGTAAAGCTCGGCTATAAGGGTGTTAAAAACCGGCAGGTGAGTGTTGATTCCAGCACCCCGACTTTCCAGATTTCAGCGCCCGGCGGCGGCACAATTCTTGCGGGCGGGGATCAGTTCCGYCATAATAATACRCTGGATAACAGCTCCCGTATTTTCCGGCTCAAGGGTGATTATACGATTGGTGACCAYACCATCACCGGCGGTTTTGAGCAGGAACGCAATTCTGTAACCAATGTATTCCTGCCTTTTTCTCGCGGCCTTCTGAATTTCAACAGCCTTGACGATCTTGAAAATCGCAACATTGGGTCCCTGCTGTTTGGCGGATCAAATACCGGTTCTGTTGCGGATGCCACCGGCAAGTTCAGTTTGAGCACCAATTCCCTGTATCTTCAGGATGAATGGCTGGTTACCGATGAATTGACCGTAAAATTCGGTGTGCGCTATGACTGGATGAAGAACAACGATCAGATAACCCTGAATCAGGGCTTCATGGATCGTAACGGCTTTGCCAATACAGAAAACCTCAACGGCAAAGACCTGTTCTTACCGCGCATCGGCTTTAACTGGCAACCCACTGACCGCTTGACGGTTCGCGGCGGGGCGGGTCTGTTTGGCGGCGGCACCCCATTGATCATGCTGTCCAACAGCTATTCAGGCAATGGTGTGACCCGGACATTTGCCGGTTTCTTCGCACCGTTTTTCGATGGCCCCCTCACAGGTACCCCTGACGGATTTTTCACCGGGCTAATTAATGGTGTGGCATCAAACCTTCCAAATGCAGACGCAGTTTCCAACGTTTTTCAGAGCTTTCTGRGTGCGGGCGAAGCAGAGGCGGTCGATGCACTTTCACCTGACTTTGAATTGCTGTCCAGCTGGAAATATAATCTGGCGCTGGATTATGTGCTGGACCTGTCCAGCGTGGGACTGGGTGATGACTGGCGGGTTACCCTYGAAGGTATCTATAMCGATGTGAAAAACGGTTATGATATTTTTGAAGGACGCCGGCAACAAGTCGGCACCGCSCCGGATGGTCGCCCAATCTATAGCAGCACCGAAGCCGGAAGCTTTAACCGGGCGGATTATATTGTCCGCAACACAAGTGAGGGCAGCAGCACGATCTTRTCCTTTGATGTGGCCAAAAGCTTTGATACGGATTACGGTTATTTCACCGGGACATTCGGCTATACCTATCAGGATGTAARWGATGTCCGGTCCTATAATCGGTTTGTCGGCTTTGAAACATTTGCCTTTGATCCGCAACGTGACCTCAATAAYCCGGCTGTCTCGACATCCAGTTTTGAGATTCCAAACCGGATCACCGCGACCCTCAACTGGCAAAAAGAGATATTCGGTGATAATCTGACCAGACTGGGCCTTGTCTACACAGGCCGAAGCGGCAGAAATTTCAGCTATATCTTTGACGGGCCTTCCGGGTTCGGCGTCGCACTGCCTTTCGGCGGTAACGACCTCGCGGATAAAACCAGCACCGATAACCCCGGACCGAACCTGTTCTATGTCCCCTCCGGCCTGACCGATTCACTTGTCACCGGTGATCCGGCCTTCCTGGCGAGCCTTGATCAGACCATCACCAACGACAGTTGCCTGTCACAATACCGGGGCGGCGTAATTCCCCGGAACGCCTGTAAAACGGGCTGGGTGAACCGGGTTAACTTGCGTTTCACCCAGGAAGTTGAAATTGTAGCGGGTCACAAGATTGAGTTCATCCTCGATATTGAAAACCTTGGCAATCTGATCAACAACAACTGGGGTCGTCTGGATACCATCTTTGAGCCATCAAATATTCCGCTGGCCAATATGAACATAACAGGTGATGGATCGCAGTTTAACCTGAGCGCACCAACCTCATCAACGGCAACGGCGGCCAATCCAAACATTGCACGCCTGCCTTCTGTATATCGGATACAATTTGGTATCCGGTATCGTTTCTAGGAATATATGAAATCAACAACAAGGGCGGCCTCACAGCCGCCCTTTTTTTATGCAGAAAGCCGTGGCTTAAGCCATAGTTGGGTGAGCTACCTAAATTTGTCATGCTGAACTTGTTTCAGCATCCATCTGTCCACCATCTAGTTATAGGAAACATGGACCCTGAAACAAGTTCAGGGTGACTATATGAAGACAATTTCGTTAGGCGTTTGTAATATYGCGCAGAGCGGGCCTAAGCCATAGGACCACAGGTTAACCCGTTGGTGTCTACAAATCGCTTAACGTTTAACCGCCGTGGGTGCATTCGCCGCCGCAATCTTTTCCAGTGCCTTAAACATAGGTTGAAAGGCCGGGCGTTTGACATAGGTGCCCGAGCCCTTCTCAACCATAAGATCCCCATGCCTGTAGCGCAGGATGCCGCCGCTGATGGTGTGGGAAGCAAGGCCTGTCACCTCCCGGCCCTCAAAGATATTGAAGTCCACATTCTGCTTGTGAGTCTTGGCCGAAATTGTCTTACGCGCCGCCGGGTCCCAAACAACAATATCTGCATCGGCACCTACGCGCACCGCCCCCTTACGGGGATAGATATTGAAAATCTTTGCCGTGTTGGTGCTGGTGACAGCAACAAATTCCTCACATGTCAGCTTGCCGGTTCCCACGCCATAGGTCCAGAGAATAGAAAGCCGATCCTCTACCCCGCCTGTCCCGTTGGGGATCAGGGTAAAATCATCCTTGCCCGCCGCCTTCTGGTCGGCGCAGAAACAACAATGGTCGGTGGCCGTGGTTTGCAGGCTACCCGATTGCAGACCTTTCCACAGGGYCGCCTGATGCTCTTTCGAACGGAAAGGCGGCGACATCACATGAGCGGCGGCTGTCTCGAAATCCGGATGGCGGTAAACACTGTCATCAATCAGCAAATGACCGGCCAGAGCCTCGCCATAAACCCGCTGGCCATTGCCCCGCGCCCGAATTATCTCATCAAGGGCATCCTTGGTGGATACATGGACCAGATAAAGCGGCACGCCAATGACCTCGGCCAGTCGAATGGCCCGGTTGGCAGCCTCGCCCTCTGCGGCAGGSGGMCGGGACAGGGGATGGGCTTCCGGSCCRGTCATGCCCATGSCCARTAATTTYTGTTGCAACTGAAAGACCATCTCGCCATTTTCCGCATGGACCGTYGGCATGGCCCCAAGTTCCARAGCGCGGGTAAAGCTGTTATAGAGGATTTCATCATCGGCCATGATGGCCCCCTTATAGGCCATAAAATGCTTGAAGCTGTTAACCCCCTCCTCGGTMACCAGCGTCCCCATATCYYKGCCMACGCTGTCRTCCCACCAKGTKACGGCCACRTGAAAGCTGTAATCRGCGCAGGATTTCTCCGCCCAKCCGCGCCAYGTCYGGTARGCCTCCATCAAGGGYTGYTGAGGGTCCGGAATGACAAAATCAATGATCATGGTGGTSCCGCCCGCAAGGCCMGCCGCYGTGCCYGTATAAAAATCCTCTGACGCCACRGTCCCCATRAARGGYAATTGCATATGRGTGTGGGGRTCGATACCGCCGGGCATSACATATTGRCCGCCYGCATCAATAATCTCTGCATCRGAYGGCACGTCCARATCAAGCCCCACRGCCTTRATCACGCCGTCCTCCATATAGACATCGGCGCGTTCGCGCGCGTCCGCATTGATAACCGTACCACCACGAATAAGAAGGGACATAAATTTTTCCTTTATTTTTTTCCGGCAAATATCAGATAAAGCCCGCCCGCTACAATAACACCAACGAACCATGCATAACTATACAGCGTATCAAAGATTACGGGAACGCYTTCCACAAAACCCGCCGCRTGRAGGAACCCGGGCAGRTTGGGCAGAACCCCGATGATCAWCGCAAACARCCCCGCCATATTCCAGCCCTTATGSGCCCCGTAAATGCCGTCATGACGGAACAGGTCATCAACCTTCAGRTCACATTTYCTGAGCAGGAAATAATCGGCAATCAATATCCCCGCGATSGGGCCAAGCAGGGCCGAATAGCCAATCAGCCATGTGAACAGATARCCGCCCGAACTTTCCAGCAGCTTCCACGGAAAAATGGCAATCCCGACCCCGGCRGTAATATAACCGCCCATTTTAAAGCTTATTTTCTGAGGGTTCAGRTTRGAAAAWCCGTARGCCGGSGCCACCACATTGGCCGCCAGATTAGTGGTCAARGTCGCSACAATCAARGCMGCCAGYGCCACCACAACGCCAATGCCGCCCATACGRCCCGCCARGGCCACCGGRTCCCATATGGCCTCRCCATAAATAGTGACCGTGGCCGATGTGACCGCCACGCCGATAAAGGCAAACAGAGCCATRGGCAAGGGCAGGCCGATCATCTGGCCGATGATCTGATCTCTCTGGCTCTTGGCGAACCGGGTGAAATCGGGGATATTGAGGGCCACCGTGGCCCAGAAACCAACCATCGCCGTCAGCCCCGCAATGAAGGTSCCCATAAACTGGCCTTCNTTTNGCGCCGCCGGGACCAAAGGCCGATGGCGTGGACAGCATGACCCCGAAACCSCCCGCCTGYACRTAGGCCCARGCCAGCARAGCAAGRCCCATCARGATCARAAAAGGCGCKGCATAGGTTTCCAGCCAGCGAATGGATTCCGTCCCGTTCCTGATAAAAAACAAATGGATGGCCCAAAAGCCGAGAAAGCTCAGAAACTGGCTGATGTCAATGCCCAGAAACGGCAGGGGCGWMCCCTGAAAAGCATTATCAGACAAGCCGTTGAGGATCACATAAATGGCTGAACCACCGACCCATGTCTGTATGCCGAACCAGCCACAGGCCACAAGCCCCCGCGCCAATGCCGGAATACGTGCCCCTCTGGTGCCAAAGGCCGAACGCAGCAACACCGGGAAGGGTACCCCGTATTTGGCCCCCGCATGACCGATCAGAATCATGGGCGCTAAAACAATCAAATTACCCAGCAAGACCGTAAAAACCGCCTGATCCCATGACATGCCCTCGGCWATCAAYCCRGCGGACAGCATATAGGTCGGCACGCAAACCACCATRGCCACCCAAAGGGCCGCATAGGCTTTCCARTCCCAAGTGCGCGTGGCCGCCGTTGTCGGGGCCAAGTCACTGTTCCACAGGTCTGCGTCGTAATTCTTCATATTTTTATCATTCCACGCGGGTCAGGGGRCCATAGGTTTCCGGTCTGCGGTCCCGGAAGAACTGCCATTTGTTGCGCACTTCCTGYACCATRCCCATATCCATGTCATGRATGATCAGTTCGTCCTTGTCCCGGCTGGCCTCTTTCTCAATCTGGCCGCGCGGATTAACAAAATAGCTCTGACCGTAAAATTCGCCGATGTCCCAAGGTTGCTCGCGGCCAACCCGGTTGATGGCCCCGATCCAGCAGCCATTGGCGGCGGCGGACGCGGGCTGTTCCAGCTTCCAGAGATACTCCGACAATCCGGCGACGGTCGCCGATGGATTGACGATATATTCCGCCCCGTTCAGGGCCAGCGCGCGCCAGCCTTCGGGGAAATGACGGTCATAACAGATATAAACGCCCAGCTTGCAATAGCGGGTCTGAAACACCGGCCAGTCTGACGCGCCGGGCTTAAAGAAGAACTTCTCCCAGAAGCCGCTGACCTGCGGAATATGGGTCTTGCGATATTTGCCAAGGTATGACCCATCCGCATCAATCACGGCGGCGGTATTATAATAGACACCCGTCACATCATCGCGCTCATAAATGGGCACCACGATAACCATTTCATATTTGGCCGCGTAATCCTGCATCAATTGAGTGGTTGGGCCGTTCGGGATAGGCTCCGCACTGTCATACCATTTTTCGTCCTGACTGGGACAAAAATAAGGCTGGGTAAAAACCTCCTGAAAACATAAAACCTGKACCCCSGCCTCCCCGGCCTGTTCAATCAGGGGGATATGGGCTTCGATCATGGCCTGGCGAATGGTTTCCGGGTCATTMTCGGTTGAGGATTTMAGGGCCATCTGAATCAGGCCGCCGCGTAAAGTGTTTGTTTTCGGAGAAGTCATATGATTATCCCATGCTTGGAAAAGTAAATTCAGCGCCGGACCGGATGCCCGTAGGCCAGCGTGATGTGACGGTTTTYAGCCGCGTGTAAAAATGGATGGCTTCAGGGCCGTAAATGCCATGCGCACCAAAGATGGACTGTTTCCAGCCGCCAAAACTGTGATAGCCCACCGGCACCGGTATGGGCACATTGATGCCGACCATGCCCACCTGAATACGCTTGGCAAAATCCCGCGCCGCATCGCCGTCACGGGTGAAAATRGCRGTGCCATTGCCGTACTGATGTTTATTAATCAAATCCACCGCATCATCGTAGCTGTCCGCACGTAATACCGACAARACAGGGCCAAAWATTTCCTGTTTATAWACGGTCATATCCTCGGTCACCCGGTCCAGCAAAGTRCCGCCGACCCAGAARCCGCCTTCATAGCCCTGTAATTTAAGCCCGCGTCCATCCACCAGAACCTCGGCYCCCTCACCCTCGCCCGTCGTGATCAGATTTTCAATACGGTCTTTGGCCTCTTTGGTAATGACAGGTCCCATTTCAGCATCGGCATCCGTTGAGGGACCAATTTTCAAAGCCTGAACCATAGGCGTGAGCTTTTCAACCAGCCGATTAGCGGTTTCCTCCCCCACCGGCACTGCCACGCTGATCGCCATGCATCTCTCACCGGCAGAACCAAAKCCRGCCCCCATCAGGGCATCGGCAGCCTGATCAATATCGGCATCGGGCAGGATAATCATATGATTTTTCGCGCCGCCCAAAGCCTGAACTCTCTTACCCGCCGCGCAGCCATTGCTRTAGATATAATGGGCGATGGGGGTGGAGCCAACAAAGCTGATGGCCTGAATATCGGGATGGGCGATGACCGCATCAACAGCATCCTTGCCGCCGTGAACCACATTCAACACYCCGTCYGGAAGCCCGGCTTCCCGAAACAGGTCATAGATCAGATTGGCACTTGACGGATCGCGCTCTGACGGTTTGAGGACAAATACATTGCCGCAGGCCAGYGCCATGGGAATCATCCACAGGGGCACCWTGGCCGGGAAATTAAACGGCGTGATACCTGCCACCACGCCCAAGGCCTGCCGCTCTGAACAAGTGTCAATACCGGGGCCTACCTCACGGCTGAAATCACCCTTCAACTTGTCGGGGATGCCGCAAGCATATTCAACCACCTCCAACGCCCGGGCCACTTCACCCAGCGCGTCATCATGGGTCTTGCCATGTTCGGCACTTATAGTGCGGGCTATCTCATCCGCCCGGCGGCTCATAACCCCGCGCAAGGCAAACATAATCCCGGCCCGTTTGGCAGGCGAAGTTCCGGACCATGCGGGAAAAGCCTCTTTAGCGGCGCGCACGGCGGCATTTATTTCAGCCTCAGCCCCCAAAACCACCTGATGAATGGCCTCCCCCGTTGCCGGGTTATAGACCGCTTGTGTCTTGCCACTTGCGCCGGGGGTATTCTGCCCGCCGATGATATGTTCGATAATGGTCATTCCAGATTCCTGATGATGGTTGCCAAAGTCTCAAAGGCAAAGTCAATATGCGTTTTTTCAATGATTAACGGCGGTGACAGGGCAATGGTATCACCCGTGGTACGGATCAGAAGCCCCATTTCATAGGCTTTCAGAAACGCCTCAAAAGCTCGTTTTGTTGGCTTGCCGGGATAAGGCTCCAGCTCAATTCCCGCGATAAAGCCCATATTGCGCAGGTCGATTACATGGGGCAGGCCTTTCAGCGAATGAACCGCCTTCTGCCAATAATCGGACAGGTCAGTGGCCCGGGTTAGCAAACCGTCTTCCTGATAGGTATCAAGGGTGCCAAGGGCCGCCGCGCAGGCCATGGGGTTACCGGAAAAAGTATAGCCGTGGAAAAATTCCACCATATTTTCCGGCCCTTCCATAAAGGCGTCATAAATCTTATCCTGAACGAAAACCGCGCCCATGGGAATAACCCCGTTGGTCAGCCCCTTGGCCGTGGTCACAATATCCGGCTCCACACCGAATTTATCAACCGCAAACGGCGTGCCCAGACGTCCAAATCCGGTGATGACCTCATCAAAGATCAGTAGAATACCGTGGGTATCGCATATCTTGCGTAGTCGTTCCAGATAGCCTTTGGGCGGCAGAATAACCCCTGCGGAGCCGGCCAGCGGTTCCACAATCACCGCCGCTATGGTGGACGGGTCATGCAATTGACATAAGCGTTCCAGATCATCGGCAAGCTCGGCGCCATTCTCCGGCTGACCCTTGGCAAACAGATTACCCTCAACACCATGCGTATGGCGCAGGTGATCAACCCCCGCCACCAAAGTGCCGAACATCTTGCGGTTGGCGGGCATACCGCCCACGGACATACCACCGAAATTAACCCCGTGATAGCCCTTTTCCCGGCCAATCAGGCGGGTGCGGTGACCTTCCCCCCGGACCCGGTGATAGGCCAGCGCCATTTTAAGGGCGGTCTCAACAGATTCAGAACCGCTGTTGGTGAAAAACACCCGGTTCAGGTCGCCGGGCATCATGGACGCCAGACGGCTTGCTAGTTCAAATTGCTTGGGATGGCCCATCTGGAATGCCGGGGCATAATCCAGCTCAGATACTTGTTTCTTTATCGCCTCCACAATGCGCGGGCGATTATGCCCGGCGTTACAGCACCASAGRCCSGCAATACCGTCCAGARCATCGCGCCCGTCAGAGGTCTTGAAATACATGCCATCGGCTCCGACAATCATCCGGGGATTGGCCTTAAACTGACGATTGGCGGTAAAGGGCATCCAGTAGGCATTAAGATCATTTGGGCGCAGGGTCATGAGGTATCTCCCATAGGATTTTTAGGATGGTCGGGCCATGTGAGGTACGGCAGGTCATTCTTGACCGGCTTCATTTCAATACAGTCCGGGACCGGACAGATAATAGCACAAAGATTACAGCCTACACAGTCCTCATCCACCACCGTAAAGCGGCGTTTGCCATCGGCCATCACCTCAAAGCTGATCGCCTGATGGGACGCATCCTCACAGGCRATRTGACAGCGGCCACATTCTATGCAGGCKTCCTGATCAATGACCGCCTTGGTRTCGAAATTYATATTCAACTCRTTCCAGTCCACGGTRTTTTTYATGGCMAGCCCGCGAAAATCATCAATGGTCTTATAGCCCTTGGCATCCATGAARSCGGACAGGCCSAGGATCATATCATCAACRATRCGAAASCCRTACAGCATGGCGGCGGTACAKACCTGWARYGCRKTYGCSCCYARGGMRATAAAYTCCGCCGCATCGCGCCAGTTTTCAATGCCGCCAATGGCTGAAATATCAATATCTCTGGTTTCCGGATTACGGGCGATTTCTGCCACCATATGGAGTGCGATGGGCTTGACCGCCACCCCGCAATAACCGCCGTGACTGCCCTTGCCATCCACGATCGGGTTCGGGGCCATGGCGTCCAGATCAACGGAAATCACCGAATTGACCGTATTAATCAAGGACACCGCATGAGCGCCCCCGGCCTTGGCCGCCTCCGCCGCCCATAATATATTGGTGATGTTGGGGGTCAGTTTGGTAAAGACCGGAATATCCACCGCTTCGCGAACCCAGCGGGTGGTTTGCTCGATCATTTCCGGCACCTGACCGATGGAAGACCCCATCCCCCGCTCGCACATGCCATGGGGACAGCCCAGATTAAGCTCAATCCCGTGAACGCCGGAATTGGCAATTTTTATGGCAAGCTCTTTCCACGACCTTTCGTCAATCTGTGCCATCATGGAGCCAATGATCACCCGGTCGGGCCATTCTTTGCGCACCTGTTCAATCTCGCGCAGATTAACGTCCAGCGGACGGTCGGAAATAAGTTCGATATTATTAATGCCGATGACATCGCGGTTGCTGTTCATATGAGCGCCGTAACGGCTGGACATATTGATCACCGGCGGGTCTTCGCCSARSGTCTTCCAGACCACACCGCCCCATCCGGCCTCAAAAGCGCGAACCACATTGATATATTTATCGGTGGGCGGGGCCGAGGCCAACCAGAAAGGGTTAATGCTCTCAATCCCGGCGATGGTACATCTTAAATCAGCCATATCAAGCTCCCTTATTGTTCTTAAGCCAAACATCCACGGCTACGGCGGCCTGTTTGCCATCCTCAACCGATTGCACCGTCAGGTCTTCACCGCTATGCACGCAATCACCGCCCGCGAATACGCCGGTGCGGGAAGTTTGATAGTCGCCCGAAATTTTCAATTTCCCGCCGTCCATATCCAGCCCGGACAGGCTGGCCGTATCAAGATTTTGCCCGATCGCTTTCAGGAGCATGTCACAGGGAATATCATAAGTTTCGCCGGTACCGACAAGCTTGCCCCCTTTAAGCATTGTCTGCTCAAAGGTAATGCCGGACACCGCACCGGCCCCCTGAATAGCCAGAGGTTTTGACCAGAGCCGGACCATGACCCCGCATTTACGGGCAAGTTCCACTTCAAATTCTGTGGCCCCCATTTGGTCTGTTCCGCGCCGATAAGCCAGCGTCACATTGCCAGCCCCCAGCTTTTTTGCCTGTACCGCCGCATCAATGGCCGTATTGCCGCCGCCAATGATAATCACATCCCGCCCCAATTTTATCCGGGACAGATCATCCGTTTGCCGAATGTCCGCGATGAAATCAATGGCATCAAGAATGCCGCCCATATCCTCACCCTCAAGACCAAGGCCGTTGGCCGCCCCAAGGCCGATCCCTATGAAAACAGCGTCATGATTTTTCTGCAAGTCTTCCACTGTCAGGGACGCCCCTAATCCCTTGTTGTAGAAAATCTCTATCCCGCCAATGCCAAGCAGGAAATCAACCTCGCGCGCCGCGAAATCCGCCACCATTTTATAGGCGGCAAGGCCATATTCATTCAACCCGCCGGGTTTTGACTTTGCCTCATAAATGCTGACCTTATGGCCCAGCATAGCCGCCCGGTGGGCAAAGGACAGGCCCGCAGGCCCAGCTCCAATAACCGCGATATGCCGCCCGCTGCCTGACGCTCGGCTAAAGGGATGAGGGCCATTCTCCGCCATCAGGTGATCCGTGGCATAGCGTTGCAACAGTCCGATCTCAACCGCCTTATGCCCGGTGGCGTTATGGACGCAGGCCTGTTCACACAGCACCTCCGTCGGGCAGGCCCGGGCGCAGGTGCCGCCCATGATATTCTCAGACAAAATCGTATGGGCCGCGCCGGTCACATTGCCGGTTCTGATCTGATGAATGAAAGTTGGAATATCAATGGAGGTCGGGCAGGCCTGAACGCAGGGCGCCTCATAACAATAAAGGCAATAATTGGCCTCCGGCGCAACACTCAAAGCATCCAGCGGCTCATGCAAATCTTCGAAAAAACCAGATGCGGCTTGGCCTGAAATTGCTTTTTTTTCACCGGCATTTTTGGTCATATATGTCCTCCTGTTAAGGATAATACTATTGAAATTTGACCATTTAGTCAAATATTATTTTGAGGCCATATCCCGATAGTGGTTGCCTGTCACCGTCACTTAACGATATAATTCAGGAAAATGAGTTAAGCCTTCAAATATAAAGGGACATTATGTCAATAGAATTGCACCGGGGCGACCTGCCGGATACTGTAAAATTTACCGGTTCCGTGGCCATAGATACGGAGACAATGGGGCTAAATCCCCATCGGGACCGGCTATGCCTGATCCAATTGTCCAGCGGTGATGGTAACGCCCATCTTGTCCAGATTGCCCAGGGTCAGACCAAAGCCCCGAACCTGAAAGCCCTGCTGGAAGATCATAATCTGACCAAGATTTTTCATTTCGCCCGCTTTGATGTGGCGGTGTTGAATAAATATCTGGGGGCCAGAGTGCGGCCTGTCTATTGCACTAAAATAGCGTCCCGCCTTGTGCGCACCTATACGGACCGTCACGGGTTGAAAGACCTGTGCCGGGAATTAATCGGGGTGGATATATCCAAAAAACAGCAAAGCTCTGACTGGGGCGCGGACGAGCTGTCACAGGATCAGTTGGAATATGCGGCCTCGGATGTGCTATATCTGCATAAGCTGGTCGGGCGGCTGGATGTAATGCTGGAGAGAGCGGGCCGGCGGGATCTGGCCAAGTCCTGTTTTGAATTTTTACCCACCCGTACGGACCTTGACCTGATGGGCTGGAACGATCAGGATATTTTCGCCCATAGTTAGGGGGGAACACTTGAATATAGGCCGTTAAAACACTAAGTTTATTAAAGAACACATTTTTAAAAAAATATGATAACAGGACTTTGTCTGTGTCACCTAATCAAACAGCATCCCCAGACGCGCGCAGCAATTTATTGCCCAATACGGCGGTGACCTATGCGCAGATGCAGAAAGAAATTGACCGGATCGCGCGGCTGAAGAAGATCGTCCCTGTCCTGACGGTGATCACACTTGTTGCCCTTGTTCTCTATCCGGTGGTTAACAGCAAGGAGGGCAGCTTTACACTGGCCATTGACCGGCTGGAAGAACGGGATGAAAATGCCAAGCTGATCAAGCCGCGCTATGTGGGCATCGACAGATATAATCAACCGGTGAATATCTCGGCGGATACCGCCTTTCGCAAAAGCAACGATGACAAGGATTATTATCTGAAAAACCTTTTAGCCAATATGAAAATGCAGGACGGCACCGGTATAACAATACGAGCCGCCAGCGGTATGCTGGACGCGGAAGCGCAGGAGGTTACGCTGGACGGAACCGTAACCATTGTCACTGAAAATAATTTCAATCTGGCCACAAATCAGGCTTTTTTCCTGATCAATGAGAAAATTGCCACGGGCGAAAATGGCGTTACCGGGTCCATGCCATTTGGGAATTTCAGCGCTGATAAATTTCATGTGGATGTGGATCAGGAAATCGTCCGCCTTAAACATAACGTAAAACTGCATTATAATCCGGCAGGGGCCGATGATGGCGATAACGCACAAGATTCCATGGAATGATATTTTGGTTATGAATAAACATATGCAACAAGTCTTTACCATCTTCCTGCTCGTCGCCCTGCTGGCCCTGCCCGGCAGGATAACCATGGCACAAGTTACCGCCAATACCGCCCTCGATACAAAAGCCCCGGTTAACCTGAGCAAGAGCGTTGACATCAGCGCCGATGAGCTGGAAGCAAATCTGCGTAAAGATATTGTTATTTTTGTCGGTAATGTTGTGGTGGCCCAGAAAGACCTGACCCTGAATTCAGACCGGGTAACGGTTTTTTATCAGAAGGGCAAGAAAGACGGCTCCGCCATCAACCGTATTGATGCCTCCGGTAGTGTCCGGCTGACCACAAAGACCGAAACCATCCATTCCACATGGGGCATTTATGATTTCACGGACAAGATAATTACCCTGGGCGGCAAAGTGGTCCTGAAACGGAAAGACGGAGAAATCAAGGGCAAACAGCTGGTGTATAACCTTGACAGCGGCCTGATTACCATTGAGAGCGATCCCAAGGGTAACGGACGGGTTAAGGGCCAGTTTACATTGCCAAAAAAACAATAAGCATTACAGTAGTCTGTTAACATTTATACGATAAAAAGAAGCCATGAACCAAACGCAATTATCACCACTTCAAAAAGATGCCACCAGCACCACACCGCAGCTTGGCAGCGGGCTGGTCATTGACGCGGTTGAAAAGACATTTAACAAACGCCCGGTCCTTAAAGGCGTCAGCCTGCAAGTGGAAAAAGGCGAAGTGGTCGGCCTGCTCGGCCCCAATGGCGCGGGCAAGACAACCTGCTTCTATTCAATGATCGGACTGATTGAACCAGATGCGGGCCGCATATTGCTGGACGGTCATGATATTACCTGCCTGCCCATGTATCGCCGGGCACAGCTTGGCATTGGTTACCTGCCGCAGGAAGCCTCTATCTTTCGTGGTATGACGGTGGAGGAAAATATCTGGGCCGTGCTGGAAATCTGCGAAAAAGATAGCAAGGTGCGGGAGGAAATGCTGGAAAGCCTGCTGAATGAATTTTCCATCACCCATATCCGCCATGCATCGGCCCTTGCCCTGTCGGGCGGGGAGCGCAGACGGGTGGAAATCGCCCGCGCTCTGGCCACCCGGCCCAGCTTTATTTTATTGGATGAGCCTTTTGCGGGAATCGATCCCATCGCTATTTCCGATATTCGGAATCTGGTTTCCCATCTGAAAGATCGGGGAATCGGCGTTTTGATTACCGATCATAATGTGCGGGAAACCCTTGAAATCATTGACAGAGCCTACATCATTCATGACGGACAGGTTTTGATGTCCGGCACGCCGGAAGAAATTGTCGCAAATGAGGACGTTCGTCGTGTATACTTGGGGGACAGCTTTAGTTTATAAAGCGGGGTAGATTAAATATGGCATTATCGCCACGAATAGAATTAAAATTATCGCAGTCTCTGGTCATGACACCCCAGTTGCAGCAGGCGATCAAGCTGTTGCAATATTCCAATATTGACCTGGTGGATTTTGTGACTGAGGAAATTGAGAAAAACCCGCTTCTTGAGCTTGGCGACAGCAACCAGCCCGCGACCAAAGTAGCGGAAGCGGCCCCAGAGAGCAATGAGGTAAAACCTGTTGCCACGTCTGATGATTATCTGAACAATCCCGGCGGCGAAAATCAAAATGCTGAAACGGCGCTGGACACCAATTTTTCCAATGATTTTAACAATGACTGCTCCATTGATGCGGTGGCCCCGGCGGTCTCCGGCGGTGATCTGGGCTTGAGCTCAAAATCCATGGTTGGCGGCGGGGGCAGTTTCGATGGCAGCGATTTCGCCTTTGACCTGCGCCTAACGGAAGAAATATCCTTAAGTGACCACCTTCTGGCCCAGCTTAATCTGTTATCCGAAGAGGCCAATGACAAGATCATCATCCGCTTTCTGATTGGCATGCTGGATGAGGCAGGTTATCTGTCCGAAAGTAGCGAGTTGATCGCCGAGCGCTTTGGCTGTGCAGTGGAAGAAATCGAACGGATTATCAAAATTGCCCAGACATTAGAGCCGGTTGGCGTTTTTGCCCGTGACCTGAAAGAATGTCTGAAGATACAGCAACGCAATAATGACCGGTTGGACCCGGCTATGGAGACCTTGCTTGATAATCTGGACCGGTTGGCCAAACGGGATTATAACGCCCTAATGCGCCTGTGCATGGTCGATGTTGAGGATTTAAAAGACATGATTGAGGAGATTCAAGCCCTCAACCCCCGGCCCGGCATGGTCTTTAACACCATCATATCCCAAACAGTTATCCCTGATGTCTTTATCCGAAAAGGCCCAAAGGGCGGCTGGCTTGTGGAACTGAACAGCGAAACCCTGCCAAAAGTGTTATTTAACAACCGATATTTCACAGAAATCAAAAGCCATACCAAGGGCAAGGAAGACAAGGAATATCTGGCGGAATGTGCCGCTTCGGCAAACTGGCTGGTCAAGGCACTGGATCAACGGGCCAGAACGATTTTGAAAGTTTCCGCAGAATTGGTCAAACATCAGGAAAATTTCTTTGAGAGAGGCGTCAAGCATCTCAAACCCCTGAATTTGAAAACCATTGCCGATGCCATAGAGATGCATGAAAGTACGGTGAGTCGCGTGACCTCAAACAAATTCATTGCCACCAATCGCGGTATCTTTGAAATGAAATATTTCTTCACCACCGCCATCGCGGCCATGGCAGGCGGAGAAAGCCATTCATCAGAATCTGTCAAGCATACCATACAGGCCCTGATCGACGGTGAAAGCCCGGAAAAAATTCTGTCCGACGACAAACTGGTCACAATCCTCAAGTCAGAAGACATTGATATTGCACGTAGAACAGTCGCCAAATACAGAGAATCTTTAAATATTCCCTCCTCCATACAACGGCGGAGAATCAAGAATGCCGCTTTCTAGAAAGATATATATCAGGAAAAAACCAGGTAGCGTTTCCTGTGGAAAGCAGTAAAAAAGGACAGCATGAATATATATGTTCATCCTATCCTTTCAAGCGGAAGATTGTGCGGACTTGACAAAGTTCAAGTCTGACACTAACTTCCCCGGCTTTGGATGATAATTGATACGAATTTTGGTATTTTTATCATTCTGGCTTTCGTTAAAACAAGCTATCTGAGAATGGTTCGAGTTAAAATGAATATTATCGTTACAGGCAAACAAATGGACATCGGCGAAAGTCTGAAGTCATATGTTGAAGGTCATATCGACGGCATAGTCGATAAATATTTTGAACACACAATCGATTCAATCGATGGAACTGTGACGATGTCGAAAAATGCCCATTTGCACCGTGCGGATTGCAATGTTCACTTGGGACACGGCGTATATTTACAAACCCATGCCGAAGAAAAAGATGTTTATGCGGCCTTTGATGCCGCCGCAGAAAAAATGGAAAAACGTCTGCGCCGCTATAAAAGGCGGCTGACAAACCACCATAAGGAACGCCCAAACGAAGAGCGGGCCTATGCGGCGCAATATAATGTCTTCAAAGCAGAACCGGAAGCCGCTGAAGAAAATGATGAAAACCTGCAACCGGCAATTATCGCAGAAATGCAGCTTGATATTCCGGAAGTATCCGTCAGTGATGCGGTTATGCGGCTGGACCTTGGGGAACTACAAACCCTCATGTTCCGCAACAGCGCTCACGGCGGGCTGAATGTGGTCTATCGGCGGAGCGATGGAAATATAGGCTGGATTGATCCAAAACTGGATTAACACAGACCGAAAGTGGATTAACAACAGAAAATAGTCCGTATGGAAATTACTGACCTGATAAATCTGGATACTATCATTCCGGATTTAAAAGCCACCAGCAAGAAACAGACCTTGCAGGAATTGGCATGTTACGCGGAGAAAATCATCCCGCAGGCCCATCATGATATTCTTGATGTGTTGCTTGAACGGGAACGGTTGGGGACAACCGGCGTGGGGCTTGGTGTCGCCATTCCTCACGGCAAGTTCCCCGATCTAGACCGCCCTTACGGACTATTTGCCCGCCTTGACCAACCGGTTGATTTTGAATCACTGGATGATCAGCCCGTTGATCTGATATTCCTGCTTCTGGTTCCGGAAACGGCGGGGGCCGATCATCTGAAAGCGCTGGCGAAAGTATCCCGAACGCTCAGAGACAAATCAACTTGCGAGAAATTACGTGGCTCCGAAGGCGCAGGGGCCATCTATGCCATATTGACATCAGCATCCCAATCCAGCCACGCGGCCTAGGCCATATCAGATGTCACTCGCTGAGTGAGGCATATTTTCCCGTGGCCGCGGTTTGGGTCGTCACGGTATTTTCTGGTAGAAAAATACCAATAATCAAAGCAAATGCAAGAACCATGGACAGGGTGATAATCATCCTTTTGGTGTCTTTCTTGCCCTCAGATTGGTGTTGAATTTCAGTCATAATCGCCCAACTTTCTTATACAAAGGGGCCGCCTCATAACGTATGAACGGCCCCATACCCATAATCATAAAATATTATTATACGCCGCCGCCGGGTGCTTTTTCTGCCTTTTCAGAATAAACCTTGCGGCGAAATTCTTCGGCTTTTTCGACGTCCTCATCCGGCACAGTACCCTCAGCCATTTCCGGAATACGTACCCAGCAATCGGTTCCCTGCTGCCTGATTTCCTTGCAGGCGTCCTGCGCTTCCTTCAAACTGGTCAACGGCCCCGCATTCAGACGATAATAAAAGCCATGTGGTCCACCTGCAAACTTGGCTTCCCCAAGGTCAACTTCTGACCGGCGGGGTTCCAGATCACCAATAATATCGAAATATTTCTTTTTCAATTTTTCCCATCCGGGCATCAATTCAGATTTCTTACGGTAAGCCGCGATCTGCAAGGCCCAGCCTTGTGGGCCAAGCAGCGGCGGGACATTTTCTTCTTCCGGTTCCGGCTCAACAACGGCCATGGGCTCCGGCGGCACCTCCACAAGGCGGGCCACGGTAATATTCTTTATCCGGCTGTTATCTTCATAGGCCTCATTGGCCACCTCAGCGATATTGGTTTTGGGATTGGTGGACTGGCGCACAACCGCATTGAATCGTTCATCCGCTGGAAGGCTGGCCAAAATCCTGAAATAACCAAGGTTTTCATTGGTCAGATCCGGGCCATTATCAATAGATAACAGACGTGCGGACATAACCTCATCTCCGGCCAAGGCATAGGCCATGGCCAGATTCTGCCGGTGACTTGCATCGGCATCCCTATGCTGTGCGGCCAGCTTCAATATCTCTATAGCCTGCCCGTACCGGGCCTGCAGGGCCAATGACAGGCCGTAATTATTCAATAGCTTCAGGTTATCCGGCTCAATCTCCAGACCATCCTTATAGACTTCCATCGCGGCCCGGCCATTGCCCTGCAATTCCAAAGCCACGGCAAGACTGCTGATAGCCTCCACATCACGGGGATTAATGGAAACCGCGTCCCGAAGCATGGGCACGGCCATTGTCGGGCGGTTAAGGGATATGAAAGTTTTGCCAAGACCACGCAGAGCGCGGGGATTTTGTTCATCCCGGGACAGGGCATCTTTATAGGCTTCTTCCGCCTGTTGATATTGTCCTATGGCCCGCAGGCTGTCGCCAAGTCCGACCAGCGGCCCTGAAGCAAAAGAATAATATTTCATTGCCCGGCGATAAAGCGGAATGGCTGCATTATGATCTCCCTGCGCCGCCATTTCATCGGCAAGGGCCAGAAAACTGCTCACCGGGGCAGAGGCTGATGCCGCCTGCACCGTTTTACTGCTGGAGCTTTCATAGCTGGACGTTTTATAATCCGGACCGTTGGAACAGGCCACCAGAAACAACGGCACCGCGACCGAGGCCAGCATCCGTGTCATGGTCACAGCGTATTTCTTACGCGGCTTTTTCTGTATCATTTCATTATCACTCTTTATCATCTTACACTCCGTTCATAGGACATTCCGCTTTCGTGGTGCTTGCCTATCCATTTTGAGTTGCAATATTCAGTTCAGCGACCTGATCGCCGTTTTCAGCCAGGTAGATATCAAGGGCTTCACTGAGTATTGTTTGACAGCTTTTGCGGGTATGGGCAGAGAATATCCGTAATTTCAGATGATCTTCCTCAACCATACGCAAGGTCATCGCAATGCGCTTGCTTTCCGCTGGCTCTATAGACGATTTACCGGATTGTGATTTACGGGTCGAAACCTTCCCTCTGGTGACAGATTTTTTCTGTCTGGATTCTTTTTCTTTCAGGCTAATGTCTTCAGCATTATTTTGACGGCCCGTCACTTCCTTAATCGTTTCAATAGCATCATCCAATGACGTCCGGACATCCCCGCCGGGTGCCGGGGCCGCAAAACGATCAAAAGCCTGTTGATTCATAAAGGCCGAGGCCGATGTCGGGGCTGCTGATCCTTTTCTGGCCAGCAACGCCCCTGTAAGGCGGGAAACCTGTTTTACATTTTTATCTTTTGTCATAATCTTTTAAGCCTGTACTTGTTTACGACCAAAACCACTACGCGGGTGCGTGCCTTTTACCTGCGTAGCCTGATGCTGGAAAACTGTCCGTCTGAAATTCTTCTCAAGACGATCATTGATATAATCCCAAAGGTCTTCAACCTCTCTGGCTGATTTCCCCTTGGGGTTTACTTCCATAACCGTTCTGCCATCAATCATGGATGAGGCATATTCTGTTCTGTGGTGAAGGGTAATTGGTGCCACAGTCCCATGTTGCGATAGGGCAATGGCCGCATCGGACGTAATCCGGGCGCGCGGTGTCGCCCCGTTGACCACAAACATGAAGGGTTTATCGCTCCGGTCAGCAAGTTCTACAGTGCCGCCAGCAGCCCGAAGATCATGGGGGCTTGGCCTTGTGGGGATAACAATCAAATCCGAAACCGCAATAACGCTCTGAATAGCCAGCGTGATCGCCGGGGGTGTATCTATGATCGCCAGTTTAAACCCCTGCGCCCGCAACTCATCCAGATCGGTCATCAGACGCGACACATTGGACTGTGCGAAGGCCGGTGTCGGGGCCTCGCGCTCATTCCACCATTCCGTAAGGCTTCCCTGTGGATCTGTGTCTATCAGGACCACCGGACCCGCATCGGCCAATTCGGCCTGAACCGCGATATGGCCGCTTAGCGTCGTTTTCCCCGATCCACCTTTTTGTGAGGTAAATGCCAATACACGCATAAATTTCAACCTTGTTAAATTTACAAAAAACGCCCCGATTCCCAAATTTAAAATCCTCAGGCATTATTATTACGGTATGATTATGACGCTCAGGTCTTAAGAAATTGTAAAGCAGATCAGCATTTTTCTTTTCTAACACTTTGATAATCAATGGATTATTCATAAAATTTTCACTATATTAAGCAATATTTCGGGTTCAAACACGCCAACCCATAGCTGGAAGGAACGATAAAAATGACATATCCTGCCCTCAGAAAGAGCTTTTGCTTCATGATTATACTGTGGGGCGGCCTGTCACTGACGACCCTTCCGGCAGTGGCCACTGTTGCGGACGGTGTCTATGCCTATGAACAAGGCGACTATCAGAAAGCCCGTATGGAATGGCTGCCCTATGCCGCGCTTGGAAACCCAAATGCCCTATATAATCTGGGCCAGCTATCCCGTATGGGGCGCGGGGTTGAGAAGGATTATACCATAGCCCAGGAATATTATCTGCGGGCGGCGGAAAAGGGCCATGTGGGCGCACAGCGGAATCTGGGAACCCTCTATTATTTTGGTCGCTTGGGGCAAGTTGACTATGCCAAAGCCCATAACTGGCTTCTGAAAGCGGCCCGGAACGGCGACCCCAGATCACAGCTCATGACCGGCACCATGTATTACAATGGCCAGGGCGTGGGCAAAGACCCGCTCAAGGCCTATGCCTGGATATCATTGTCGGCCCAACGCGGTCTCGGCAATGCGAAAACATCCCTTAACAAGCTGCGCGGCGTCATGACATCAGAAGATATTGAAAAGGCGAAAAAGCTTATTCCAGCCATGATTTCCCGGCAATTATCCCCCGATGATGTGGGGCTGATGGTCAAGCAACCGGAATCGGCGGCACCGGAAATGGCCGAGATTACCCCCCCTGCGCCGCCAAAGGCGGCGACCACCGCGCCAGAGCAACCGGCTGACAGGGCAACAGAAGATAATTACCGCATCCAACTGGGTTCCTTTCGGGCCGAAAAAGTGGCGCAAAAAACACTGGACGACCTACAGCAGAAATTTGCAGATATTATCGGCGATCATAAGGGAACCGTAGAGTTTGCCGACCTCGGTGAAAAAGGCATCTATTACCGTCTGCAACTCAGCCCGTTTAAGGACAGGGCGTCGGCCAATGAACTCTGCGCACAGCTCACCCAGGCGGGTCAGGGGTGTTATGTGCTGAAAAGGTAACCTCTGCCAACCCCCGAACACTGTTGCCCATATAGATATGGTCCGCCTGCTTCAGGTCGGCGATAGTCAGAATTTTTTCCTGAAGTTTAACGCCATCCGCCATCAATGACTGGCGCAATATACCGTCGAGCAAACCACATTCAACGGGCGGGGTATACAAGATATCTCCCCGCTTGACGAAGATATTGTTAAAGGCCCCTTCGGTAATCTCATCCTTTTCATTGATGAAAATCACCTCATAGCTGCCATATTCATGCCTGTGGTACTTTAATTCCTGATCATACAACGTTCGGTCGGTGGTTTTGTGAAAGAGCATCACATTCCGGCTATCCATAACTTTCCGGGACAGGGTAATAACCTTCTCTGCCTCGCTCTCCTCAATAGGGGTGGAGGTTATGGAAATTTGACCGGGCAGGGATAGCAATAAACGAACCTTCCAGATTTTCCGGGGATCAAGATACTGCGCATGGTCACTCAGGTCATTTAATATGGCCTCTTGGTCACAGGCGAAATCAAAATATTCCGCCGAAGACAAAAGCCGTTCCATATGTCGGTCAAGAAGGTGATAGCCTTTGTCGTCCCAACGCAGGCTTTCAATCAGATGAAAATCCCGGAAGGGTTTGACCGCAAAATCCGCCTTTAACAAACATTCATCATATTCCGACTGTACGTCTGAATCTGCCACGATAGCACTGCCGATGCCCATCTCGCCCCGGCCATCCTTGTCAAGGATTAGCGTACGTATGGGTACACTGAAACAACAATCTCCGTCCGGTCCCATATAGCCTATAGCCCCGGTATATATACCGCGCGGGCTTTTCTCCAATTCTGAAATAATTTCCATGGCCCTAATTTTCGGAGCGCCAGTGACAGAGCCACAGGGGAACAAAGCCTTGATCAGATCCACCATATCCGCCCCGTCCGGTACTCTGGCCTCTATGGTGGAGGTCATCTGAAACAGGGTGCTGTATTTCTCCACATCATACAGGCTTTTCAGCTTTACCGATGCCGGTTCAGATATTTTGGCCAGATCATTGCGCAGAAGATCCACAATCATCAGGTTTTCCGCCCGGCTCTTGTCATCTTTTTGCATGGTGTCGGCTTTAATGGCATCCTCCGCCAAAGTCCGGCCCCGCCCGCAAGTGCCTTTCATGGGCTTTGTGATAATATTCTGCCCGTCTTTCCGGAAGAAAAGTTCCGGGCTCAGGGACAGAACCGACAGGTTATCGGACAAAATCATCGCGCCATATTCAACCCGCTGTGCTTTCCTCAAGGTCGCAAAGCAGGCTTCGGGGTTTCCGGAAAAGTCAAACCGGGCCTTCAGGGTAAAATTAACCTGATAAACATCCCCCGCCGTCAGATAGTCCTGAATTTTATCAAAGGCCGCCGCATAGTCCGCGCGCGTAATATTCAGCTGTATATTTTCTATGGCATAGCCCGCCGCCGATTTTTCGGCCCAATGATCCTCACTTTCCTCAGAGGTCATTTTTCGGCGCTTGTCATAAATGCCAAAARATAAAAACGGCATTTCATTGATTTCCTGCCCCAAGGTGGCAAGACGCCCCTCCATAAACAGGCCGGTTTCATARCTGATCCAGCCYGCCACATAATAACCCGCCGCCAGATAATCCCTGACCTGATCAAAAGCCGCCGTGATCTCGCCTGATTTTCTGGCGACAACCATATGGGCGGGATTCTGAAATAAATAAGATGGTGCGCCCCGCTGTGCCGAGCAGTTATTATCTAAAAATACTGAAAAATTTCCGCCTGATTTCTGCGCCATGGAAAAACCCGTAAAGAATAATCAGATCATTATCACAGTCCCGGCCTTGTCGGTCAACCGGGCATTTACCTGAGGCAGGTCTTTCAGGCAGTCTTTTATGGCCGCCGCAGGCATGGCGTAAAAAGCCGTGGACAAGGCGTCTGCCAACGTGGCCTCCGGCGCTGTTACAGTCACCGACAGATAACGGTTGGCACTCTTGCCGCTATGAGGATCAAACAGGTGATGATAGGTGCCGCGCCCATCAAACGCATCGCCCTGCCCCGATGAGSTGGCCACTGCCCCGTTCGTGATCTCAAGTATATCTGAAAATTGCCCCCTTCTCACCGGGTCCATCAGGCCGATGCGCCAACGCGTCTGATCCGCCTGTGGTCCCAACGCGCGATATTCACCTATATCCACCAGAACCGACGTCATGCCTTCGCTCTTCAGGTAATCCGCCACCCGGTCCGTTGCGTAGCCCTGGGCAATACCATTCAGGGTCACAGCCATCCCTGTATGATCAAAAGCGACCCGGTCCCGTGATATACGGAGCTTGTCGTAGCCGATTTTATCCTGCAAGGCCCGCAAGGCATTTGGCAAGGGCGGTTTTCTACGRYTMGGCGATGAAAAATAKGCCTTGTAAAATTGCCAGAGAGGCTGAACCGTCACATCAAAAGCGCCRGACGTCAKCCTGCTGATCCGRYGGCTTGTCTGTAATAGATCAACAAAGTCCGCAGGCGGGTTATCAATGCCGCCCAGTAGRTTAAGRCGTGACAGAACCGAATCCTGYCGGTACAGGCTGAACAACCCCTCCATATCATCAATGATTTTCCGGGCGTTTTGAATGATCCGCCGGGCGKCACCGCYATCYGTATGRTARAGTTGCAGRGATACYTCYGCRCCMAGGGCAAAGCCATRCCACTCATATAATTCARGCCCGGGCRGCCTGTCAAARGCCCGCACATCAAAGGGTATAAGCCCCACCAGACCACTGGCCGCCATTAATTTGATAAGTCTTCTGCGTTTCATAAATACCGACATTAATTCATTGARCGATAATTGTCACAATATTAAGTTTTTAATATTGATAATGCAAATCATTTGTGATAGATAATCTCCAGTTAATAATATTAAGAATGATTATTAGTAATGGAAATTAAAAGAGTATGCCCTATGACTTATAAGAATACACCCCTAATCCTGAGCCTCGCCTTTGCYCTTTCAGCCTCAACAGCTTTGGCCCAAACCACCCCTTCCGCAAACATGCCGACCCAGGCTGAAATGTGGCAAATGATATTGCAACAACAGGCGCAGATTAAAAAACTGGAAACCCTTATCGGCATCACYACTGAAAAAGTGGCKGAAACCGAAAARARRGTTGAGGCCACRGGCGAGATACTGGATCAGGTYGCCCTCTYGGGCGGTATGGATAGTTCCCATGGCARCTCGGGCGCAACAACCGTTGGCGGCTACGCAGAACTTCATTATAACGGCGGCAAGAAGGACCAGATCGATCAGCATCGTTTTGTTATATTCCTGGGTCATGAATTCAGCGATAAAATCCGTTTTTACAGCGAACTGGAGGTAGAACATGCCATATCCGGTGACGGCGAAGTCGGGGCCGTTGAAATGGAACAGGCCTTCATGGAGTTTGACCTGACTGAMCGCACCCGGGCCAGTGTAGGCATGCAGCTTGTCCCCGTGGGCATCATAAATGAAACCCATGAACCAGCGACATTTTACGGCGTGGAGCGCAATAAAGTAGAAAACAATATCATCCCGACCACATGGCGTGAAGCCGGGGTGATGCTGAGCGGCAATTTGAATGACAGTTTCAGCTATGATGTGATGATGCATTCCGGGTTGGACACCACCGGCTATGGCTATAAAATACGCAAAGGCCGCCAACAGGTCGGCAATGCGCCGTGGAAAAATACCGCTGTCACCACGCGGGTGAAATGGCATGGCCTGCCCGGGGTAAAAATTGCCGCCAGCTTCCAATATCAGGATGACATCACCCAGAGCGGCGGCCTAGACGAAAAAGCCACAGCGACCCTGTTTGAGATCAATACCGAAATCAACCGCGCGGTGAGCGAAAATACGTCTTTCGGTCTTCGCGCCCTCTATGCCCAGTGGAATGTACAATCCGATGCGGCGCGCCTACTTGGCCGGAATATACAGCGCGGCTGGTATGTGGAGCCGTCTTACAAGATCACGCTGGATGAGAATAACGCCATCGGTTTCTTTGCCCGATACAGCCTGTGGGATAACGAGGCCGGGGATAACATAGACAGCAGCTTTCGCCAAACCACCATCGGCATCAGCTATTGGCCTCACGAGAATGTTATACTGAAGCTGGATTATCAGATTGACAATTTCGCCAATAGCCTTCAGGAAGATAATCGGGTTAATCTAGGGCTTGGGTTACAATTCTAGGACCAGCTTATAATGAGACGATTGTTCATATCCATATTTTTCATGGTTCTGTTTCTGTCACCGGCAATAGCAAAGGCGGGGGCCATGGAAGAAAGCTACCTGAAAGCCACCGACTATATCGTGGCGGCCTTGGGCGCGAGGCCGGACAAGCCGGGCATCATATGGGTGACGAGAGATTTAAAGCCACAGATTACAAGGATACTGCGGAAAAAAATCTTTCCCCTGCGCTACCGTTATTATCGGCAGGGCAATCGTACCGTATGGATTCTAAATGTGGTGGGCAGAACCATGCCCATCACCACCGGTATCACCATAGAGGATGGCAGAATTATTGATCTGACCGTYCTGACATTTCGGGAARGCMGGGGATCGGAAATCCGTTTTCCRGCCTTCAAAAATCAGTTTAAKGACATGGCCCTTACCAAAAAATTACGCCTGTCCAAACCYGTCAACGGYATTTCCGGCGCCACCATGTCCTCCAACGCCATGAAAAAGGCYAGTCGGYTGGCCCTCTATTTAAACAGCAAGCTTATGGAAAAAGATGACCCGTCAAAAGAAAAATAATMACCGGATAATGCAAAAAACWATCCGGCGGTGGCACCGGTGGGTKGGTTATRGYTCWATAWTWYTTGTCTTTATCCTGAGYATYACCGGCCTGATCCTGAACCGGACCGAAAAACTCGGYCTCACCCAAATCACRGTCAAGAACAGCCTTGTCACCACCCTTTACGGMATGRCCCCRACAGAGGARCCCATATTTTTCAAGGTCAGTGACCACTGGTTGGGCTGGCTTGAGGGGCGGCTCTATCTGGACGGCATCCTGATCGATCAAAATACTGACCGCCTGATTGGCGGAGCCTTCGCAGATGACTTGCTCCTTGTGGCCGCAAGAGACAKCCTTACCCTGTATCAGCCCGATGGCACCCTTGTGGAGCGTCTGGACAGCACATCCCTGCCCGGCCCCATCACAGCAATTGGCCCGTCAGARAACGGTCYGGCCCAGATAGATACARCRGRCGNNAATWTTACNNCTCTCCCGATGATTATATGTCATGGACYCCGGTCCCGAATAGCCTKACCCACAGCTCAAAGACGCAAAAGGCCCCMAAACAGATCACRGAAAAGATCATGCTGGATTTTCAGGGACAGGGCGTTCCCCTGTCCCGCCTGATGCTCGATATTCATTCCGGGCATATTTTAGGGTCATGGGGGCCTTATCTTATGGACTTGGCGGCCATAAGCCTTATATTCTTGGGACTTACCGGACTCATGAAGCATAGACGACGTGATCGGGACAGTCGAAAAAGAAAATAATTACTAGGATCTGCCGTGACGTTATTGCAAATCATCATCCTCGCCATTATTCAGGGGATCACCGAATTCCTGCCCATCAGYTCATCGGGCCACCTGATTCTGGTGCCTGCGCTGACGGGCTGGCCGGATCAGGGTTTAATGATGGATGTRGGGGTTCATGTGGGCACCCTGGTGGCGGTTATAGTCTATTTTCGGGCCGATGTGATGCGCATGATKGTCGCTTTCTGGCAAATGATCACCTTTAACAAARACCCGGACCAGRCGGACAGRCGRYTGATGATCGCTATTGTCCTRTCCACCATTCCGGTGGTTATCATCGGCGGTCTGGTKTCAAGTATGGGCTGGAACGAGGCCTGGCGCACGYTGGAAATCATTGGMTGGACCAGCATTATTTTCGGCATTCTRCTCTATATWCTGGATGAAAAATCTGARGTKTCCCGGAAAATATCCGACCTGCGYTATGGTCAGGCCATCCTCATCGGTTTCGCTCAGGTTCTGGCCATCATTCCCGGTGTCAGCCGGTCCGGCATTACCATGACGGCGGCCCGTGGTCTGGGCTTCAGTCGCACGGAAGCCGCCCGTTTTTCCATGCTCATGTCCATCCCGACCATTCTGGCGGCRGGRRCTATCGARGGRTTGAAGCTGGYCAAAAGTGAMGAYGTGGCCYTGGGCGCAGATATATTTCTGGGCGCGGGCCTGTCWTTTGCCATGGCATTACTGGCCATTGCAGGACTGATGAAATGGTTGGAAAAGTCCAGCATGACGCCCTTTGTCATTTACCGGGTGATATTGGGGGTTATCCTGCTCGGGATGGTTTACGCCTGAATTACTCGTAGAAATCCAGYGCGGATATAATGATGTCMACATTCTCATTATCACTGGACATAGGCAGGGTCAGCGTAGAATAAAAATTGAAATCATCAGACTCTATKGGGAATTCACATTCAAGATAATAGGGCTGTCTTGTTTGGACCAGATTGGTAAAGCGTTTAATAATATCGCCGGTAAAAGAAATTTTGTCCAGTTCCATACTTGTACTTTCAAGGTTGAACGCCCGCACCAGATCAGTACCGAACAAACGCACCTTGAAATTCACTTCATCGCCGTCAACCACATCCGCCATCCAGATGGCCGACAATAAACGCGGAATATCCATCGGATTTAAATCCTTGCGGCACGGCATCACAAGGTCGCCTTTAATCTTTAACCAATAGGCATATARATCACGCTGTTTGTCTGATGTGAAGCTTTGCGGGTCTARCGCTGTTAAAATACGGTCACTCAATTTTTACGCACCTTTGAACATATGCTGAACTAAATAGAATAAAACCAATCCAATACAATCTATCAGATAATAACCATTTTGGGTTAATAAAAAACAAAAAACCTGACCCTAAAAGTAATAACCCGCCATTTTCAATCCTCCTATACCCGCCATTAGTTGATTTATCATTTGCCAAGGCGTAAACTCACCCCTACAGGAATGAATATGGCCAAAAACCCAAAAGCAGAATTTAYACCGAATCCGGAACAGATGGCCTTGATGCCGGATGTTTCAGGCAATGATATAAATGGTCTGGGGGAAACAGAGGTTCGGCGATCATCACCGATTTACTGGCAGACGCCTGAACTGACCCCYTTCGGGCCGCTRATGACGTGGTTTTATGCACAGGTCCCCGACGATGAGCGCATGAAGGCCGTCCAGCGTCACCGGGCCGARACAATKGCCATGGAAATCCCCCCGGTTGCCCCCGACCGCCAGGAAAGAMCMGCCGCAGAATGGACMGACCTGATCAAGRRAATTGGCAAGGAAAACGGCGCCGATATTGTTGGCATCGCCAGAATGCGCCCCGAATGGGTTATTGAAACTTTTGATGTACCGCAAAAGACCGTAATCATGATAGCCGTTGCCATGGACTATGAGGAATTAAAAACCGCTCCGGACATCCCGGCAGCRGTCGAGGTCATCCGCCAATATGATCGGGGGCACCGGGTTTCAAGGGCCTTGACCAGATGGATTCATACGCAAGGCTGGGAGGCATCCTCCTTTGGTGGGTCCGGCAATGTACCTATCCTCCTCATTCCCCCGGCCTTGGCCTGTGGCTTTGGGGAGCTGGGCAARCAYGGYTCCATTATCAACCGRCATTTTGGGTCAACCCTGCGGCTGGCCGCCGTGGTGACTGATTTACCCCTTGTTATGGACGAWGCGGAYGCCTTTCATGTGGATGACTTTTGCRTGAAATGCAAGGCCTGTGAAAAYGCCTGCCCGCCGAACGCAATCAGTGCTGCCAAGCAGATGGTACGCGGGGTCACGAAATGGTATGTGAATTTCGACAAATGCCTGCCTTTTTTTAACGAAAATATGGGCTGTGCTATCTGCCTTGCCGTCTGTCCCTGGAGCCGSCCCGGCGTTCCGGAAAACCTGATCCGCAARATGGTTAAAAAACGCAAAAGCCAGCGCAATATAACCCCTGTTTGATCCATTAATAGGCGCAACGATTTTCGTCGATTTTCTTTTTCGTACGCTTGATAAAAGCACTCACGTTGGACATTTTGACAAATCTTTTCGGCGTGGGGTAAATCAGCAACAGATATTGTCCCTCCCCCACCAAATCCGCATCRAAGACGGGGTGTTCAGGATCATCAACCATGATCGGATGGATATTTGCCATTGTCAGGYCCGGRTTTAGCATTTTCARSCGYTCSGGCGTGCCCARAAGGGCCGCKGAATGAAAGCTGCCRTTGATATGCATGACTTTCCGGCCCGGATTGGCCTTCATATGCAGATAGATGCTCTCGGCCATGGTATCGTCCCGGCTGACCTGYGCGGAAAAGCGGCGAAAACGYTTKGTYGCYTTTTCYTCCTCAGTCATATCCTTACCGCCCACACTATGTCCGGCGGCCTTKGCCAGAAAAGAGAAATARCGRTCCTTATAGGGGCCATCCCCGGTATGAAGCTCCCTGGCGATCCATTTCCTTGGNTCNCCCNGTCAGGCGATCCAGAAAGGCCGGACCTTCTTCACCGACACAACTCACCATATTGCCCGGCACCTCGGCGGCAATCACAGGCAACCCCTTGCGGCGGGCAAATTCGACCATGGGCCGATAGCTGGACCGGTAATGATCCCACGCCTTGCCGTCATGAACCAGCGTTTCCTCGCCAATTTTCCCGGYCAGATASTCRTYCACRAYSGGCTGGGCACTGCGCTCAAACTGTTCCATGGACAGGGCCATATYMTTATGCTTGCCATAGAGGCCGCTGAAGACCTTTGACTGAACATAATGRCTKGCYGCATGGCCGTGGGCCTCGCCRACRAAGACCACATCATACTGGGCCAGRTCATTAATCACCCGGTCAAGRTTRACAATGCGGGGCGCRACCTTGCCCATTTGGGTTTCCACCAGAATGAAGTCGGAAAAACTCGGAATTTCCGATGGCATGATATATTTGCCATCAACCAGCTTGATCTCTGCCACAGACGGGGCAACGGGGGCCTCGGTCGTCATAGCCTCACGGGTGCAGGCCGACAGGCTCACGGTCAGKGCCATGGTCATGGCCGCCATCAAATGTCTTTTGTTACGCATTATTTTTCCTTAGCTGTTAATTTATWCATGAGGTGTGGAGATGTTGGATCATCCAYCCGTTSTTTGTTTTTACCAATATTGCRGTGGCCCGGCCACTRCCATAATTCTTRGACGGRTCACCCTTKGGTGACAGRTTGAAGATAAARCTGCTGTAGGCCATATCMCCGGAAATTTTCACCGYCTTGAAATCTAGGCGAAATGCAACCTTGGCAAGGTCTTTAAGCTCCGGTGTCAGATGATTATCACGGTAATCCTTCCAACCCCAATTRGTGTGTTTGCCCTCCACCATGGCAAAGCTGTCGTCTTTTACCACGAATTTTTCAACCTCATCCATATTCCCGCTGGTCAGAGCATTGTGATAGGCCGTCAAAATATTGCGAACTGCAAGATTTTCATCCGAGGCCATTGCGTAACTTCCGTTGGAAAGCAAGAATACTACTGCAAAAATTATCATGGATTTTGCAGGAAAGTAAAAATATTTCATCATTTTTCCTYTGCCAAAATAAAAAGGAGGGAGAATRTCCCCCTCCTTCTTTTCTAATATTAACGTCTAGAACTTATAGCGCGCYGTCAGRCCAAATGTCCGCAGGCGAGGATGAATTACGCTCATCCGCCARGGGAAGATGGAATTAAAGCCTGTGGTTACCCCRTCCGCCGTGTTATTGAGRTACACATCCCGGAAGGCGGCTTGTGCTTTTTTGTCATTAAACAGRTTTTCCACCCACAGCTCMACCTCAAGGCCGCTGGACAAYCTGAYCCCGGTWCGGGCATTGACTTTTGTCCGRCCCGGAATGATGGCCTGATTGGTRTTGCCGACRAAGGACTGRCCTTCATARGTAATATCTGCCCGCATGTAGACCTCAACATCTTCRCTGATCTGTGTTTCATATATGGGGGAAATATTCAACTGCCATTTTGGCTGACGGAGCAGTTTATTGCCCGACACATCCCCGTTCGGGGCAAAGGAAGGCAAGGCCTTAAAGGAATCAACCTGCGCATTGACAAAACGGGAATTGGTGTAAGAAGCGCCTATATTRATATGGAAATCATCCGTCAACATGGCCTGAACCGACAGTTCCGCGCCRGTAACCTTGGCCGTACCCGCATTTGCATTCACACTGATCGGCAGAGCTGCCGAGCTGCCGGGGACGATGATATCAATAACCTGTGGTACCACAATATGATCCCAATCGATATAATAGACAGACAATTCACCAATCAARCGYCCATCAAGCATCTTGCCTTTCGCRCCCACYTCATAGGTCCAGTTTGATTCTGGATCAAAGGMGGACACCACCGGCGCRCCACCGCCAGGAAGGCTKGCCTGATCAAAGCCACCGCTTTTRGAGCCYYTGGCCGCTGTTGCGAAAAGCAACCAGTCATCATTGGGATGATATTCAAARCTGATACGTGTGGTCCAGTTTTTCCACCGATTGCTACAGGCCGATACGCCGCCCGAGAATGAACAATTCACGCCAACTTCGCCGATCAGTTCTCTGCTGCTCCTGAAAGATTTTTTCTCACTGGCATAACGCACCTCAACACGTCCTACCAAACCTTCCGCAAGATCTGCTTCCACATAACCAAAACCGGATATGGAATCTTCTTTATTGATATCATCATTCGTGAATGCACCCGGGCTTACAGTTGCACTGAAATCCAGAAAAGATGCAAAAATACTATCGCCAACCGGAATGACGGCTTCCAATCCAGGACCGAACGGGTTGAATTGCACCCATGGACCCAATGTGAAGAAATCATCCGGCAAGGAGCCGATGGGCAAAAGCCCGCCACCATTATCACTGGCAGACTTGCTGGTGTAATAAAATACACCAATTGATCCGCGAATGCTTTCATTTGTCGGTGTGGAATAACGGAATTCCTGACTGAAATCACGGGTGAAAGATTTTGCCCCGGCATCCAATAGTCCGACTTTAAATGTGTCAGACCTGATCGAACTGGAGCCAAAGAAGTCCGCGAACCCTGGTATGGAAAAGAAATGCCCATCTGTAGTCAAATAAACAAARTTAAAACCRTCATCACCCCGRTCAAAGTCATTGTTGATCTTACTATTCACCTTACTGTAACCGGTCAGGGATTCAAAAACACCAATATCTGATTCCCATTCCAGCTTGGCGCTGAAACGGGTGATCTGACGCTTTGTGCCCGTCGCCCCTTTCGATATAAAAAGATCGTTCTTCTTAATACTTGGCAAAACACCGCAGAAATTCTGGTAACGTGTTCCTGTTCCTATAAAAYCCGGCACAAGGTTCTTATCCTCGCAATTAGCAGGGGTCGCCGACAGCGGAGAGTCGTCAATACTATCATCGGAATAATAGCCCATAAATACGGCACTGAGATTTTCACTTGGGGTGAAATACAGACTGCCACTAATAGTTTTATATTCATAACCGCCAATATCCGGGCCATTGACGACCGCATTGTCGTAAGAGCCTTTCCATGTATCATAGCTAAGAGACAACCGCCCAGACAGCTTGTCCGCAACCAGTGGYCCGTTGAGGAAAACCTGGGCCGCGAATTTACCGTCATTGCCCACTGTACCAACAAATTTTCCACTGAGTTCATCGTTGGGCGCTGCGGTCACAATATTGATCGCGCCGGAGAAAGCATTGCGGCCATACATGGCACTTTGCGGCCCCTTGATRACYTCGATTCGCGCAATGTCCAGTTGGCTCATGTTAATTCCGGACCGGGAAGACACATAAACACCGTCAACAAACACAGCCGTATTATTCTCGCCGAAAATATCCGTTTGGGCAACACCGCGAATGATGGGGGTTGCCAGTGATTCACCGATGGGGTTATAGAAAGTCAACCCGGGCGTCAGAGCCGCCACATCACCCATATTATCAATGCCGGCACTTTCAATTGCCTTGGCATTAAATACGGTGATCGCCAATGGAACCTCTAGGATATTTTCCTYTGTTTTACGCGATGTCACAACAATTTCTTCAAAGCCCATKNNNANNNCTTTATCATCATCATCTTCTTCCGCGTAAACAAACCCGCCGGATGCCGTGAATGCAACGGCTACAGCYACCGAACTTAATAATTTTGTTTTTCCAAACATGTTCTTCACTCCTCTATTTTTTTNGCTCTATTTTATTATTTATTACCTCACAAATTTTATACTTCAGTATGGGGCCACCCCGTGGATGACCCCTATACCGACCCCCTCCCTACTCACGCACATCTGCATTTCCCGGACCCACATTCAATGAGGATATATCCATCACAAATGTATAAAGATCAGACATAAAATGTTCGCCTGTACTMCGGGTRAAAAGCATTTTCTTTCCGTCCGGGGAGACAGAAGGAAAACCGTCAAAGCTRTCATTATATGTCAGCCGGACCGGGTCGCCGCCCTCAAGGCTCCCCAGATAAATTTCCCAGTTCATGGGATTGTCTTTYAAMGGMCGGACAAAAACATAATGCTTGCCATCCGGTGTTGGATAAGGCGCCCAGTTCATCCAGCCATCGCTGGTTTTCGGCGTCGCCTTGCCCGTTTCCGTATCAACCGTAAAGACGGTCATCGGCGTCGGTGAAATGTCATGCTCGGACCGTTTCCAGGCCCGCATGGTCAATGTTTTGTTATCRGGCAGGAAAAARGGCGCGCCCTCCTGCCAGTCATCGGTAAARGTCAATTGATGTTCATTGGTGCCGTCCGAATTCATCATCCAGATGTCCAGCTTGCCATCAATCTGRCGGGTRAAGACAATTTTGCTGCCATCRGGGCTGACGGAAATTTCCGCATCATAAACRTCATTGTCGGTCAGGCGGCGGACATTCTTGCCGTCCAGATCGGCCATATACAGCTCAGCACCCTGCGGGTAATCTGTCTCGCGGGACCAGTTACCGACYGGCATTTCCGGATGGTCCTTGGTTGACGTAAAAACYACCTGATTGCCATCCGGCATGAAGTATGAGCAGGCGTCCTGACCGTGGTCATTGATCCGCCATTTCTTTTTGCCATCGTCAGTGGTGATCCAGGTCAAAGCCCCGCCAGCGGCGCGCGCATTTGACGGGCGAACCGCGTCCGGGTCTTGGGTCTGGGCAATGACATGATAGCTGTCCGGCCCGTAATAGGCCTCGGCGGATTCCGGAATATTAGGAATCATCCAGATAGGCAATTCCTTGTCATTGACACTTTTTGGTGTCACCAGCGTATAGTCAGTCCCTTCGGCAACAGCAGGTTTTTTTGCCTGTTCAGYCACCTGTTCGGAACAGCCAGCCAACAGAACAAATGATGCCAGCAATCCATATTTCAGTGATATCTTCATTTTTACTTCCTCCTTAATCAATTTGATTTTCTTTTTTCCGGGCTGATTTAACACTGATAACCGCGAAACCGATCACCGCCACCAACACAGCCGCTGATTCCAGTTTGTAATCCAGCGGATGAATCCAGAACTCCTTAAACCAGTGCCACCGGCCCATGATCTCAATGGTATTCCAGAAGATGATGGCTGTTGGAATGGCATAGCGCAGSGCAATRGTCACCCGTTTGAACAGCAATAGCCGCCGGATCAGATACAGGCTCCACAGGCCGGCTCCGACAAAWGAYRMATAKGTRAACCARTGATGCTCACCGAACATGGTCTCATCATARATAAACATCARATAAACATAAAAGAACCACAGAATAMCGATRGTTTCCGCCGCCACAATATTGGCAAAGTTACGGGTCAGGCCCGGAGATGGTTTGCCCACATTTATCCTGAATACCCGGTGCACCCARCGAAAGGCATTACACCGGGTTTCCTTGTTAAACAGAAAGWAAAGRCCGAYACCCARCAAGAACCCKACKGATCCCTGCATCAGGAAATACTCCGGCTTTGTGGARGGRTTTTCCGCACARGCATAGGCCCATTGGCCCGGCGCACACAATGCCTTGACCCCAAAATARCGSGCATGRAAATGTATGGAAAAYTCMACCCATCCYGTCCAGAGYARAGAGGCCCCGATAAAWCCRGCCCAGGTTCCGGCAATTTCCGTATTTTTCCTGATACCCCARATTATRATAATCAATCCCACCAGRCCGAKYSCAAAKGCGGACCAATAAATACTGTTRTCAATGATGGAATAATCMTCAAAWCCCGGCGGGATCACRGGCGGCGTATCRAAAACAGGTGAATACCATCTTTTCCCGCCGSTRATTAATTTCTCCATCAGGATCATGGCRATATGACCTAATGGCTGAAAAAAYAGCACCGCCATAAAGGCAATAATSCCYACAAACGGCGGTTCCTTGAATATTTTTAACATCGTTTCTTTCCTTTAGTTAGCCCTGTTTTTCTCCACAGACTGATCTGCAAAAAACTTGTATTTCATCGTAATTTCGGCGACTTGTACCCTGTCTTTTTCCGTACATATATGGCGAAGCACAGAATGACCCCATTCACCGCGGCCACCARCARAAAGGGTGCGCCAGGCCCAATATCATCAAACAAATGCCCSCCGATCATGCTGAGTGTTAAAAGCCCCAATGCCCCGCAAAAGGCRAATACCCCAAGCACGGATCCCCGGTTGTCAATGGGCGCCTCCTGCGCCACAAGGGCCTGCCCCGCCATGATGGCTGAAAACTCCCCGATCCCCAGCATCACCAACGCCAATATGGCCGCTGGTGACGTGGGGTCTGTGGTCAAGCCCACACCCGCGTACCCAATCACAGCCAGCATCATGGCAAAAATCACCACCGATGTGCGATCGAACCGGTCCAGTATTATGCCAAATATAGGAGCCCATACCAAGGTCACCGCCTGTACCATACCGCCAATCCGGCCCGCATTACTGGTTGCTTCCGGAACATCAAGCCCGTTCGACATGCCCGCCTGAATGAGCCACGCAGACAGGAAGGTACCGATCATCAACAGGTCGCCGCGCGCAATAAAGCTTTCGGAATAGGCCAGTGCCAGCCGGGGGTTGCCCCGCGCCGCGCCGAACCCTTGTTTTATTAAAATAGAAACTTTTTCTCTTTTTCTGGATTTTCCGGGTTTGCCGGGTTTCAAACCGATAAAGCAAACTCCCGCCGTCAGGACGCATAGGCCYGTCGTTACCCAGAAGGTATAGGTGCCGGCCATCTCCGCCGATACGCCCTTGCCGTTGAAATAHTGTGGCAGYTTGCTGAGCAGGAAAATCATCATCATGGCSCCAAGGCCATTTGCCCARCCGCTCATGGCGGCCATAAAACCGCGTGACCTGTTTTGCGGATAATCTGACAGYACYGTYGCCATCATACCSCCAAGGGCCGCCGCCCCGACCCCCATGAARGCCCGRAAAATMAGSAGCATTTCATAGCTGGTYGCCAGAGGRTATAAGGCAAATCCRGCCCCGACCCAYAAAAAACCCAGRGCAAAAATTGGCCGCCGYCCHACCTTRTCGGACAGRGAGCCAAAAAACGGTGATACGGTCAGCAGGGCAATCTCMCCCACGAAGGACAGCGTACCAATCGCCCGGCCAATTTCATTGGCGGGCATATTCAGGTGAACCTTCAGCACATAATTCTGCAAAAAACTCATGAAAGACAGAAAGCCAATGGTCCAGAAGGCGGAAAACAAATARGTTCGCGCATTCCATTTGGTCACCCCCGGCTCCAGATATACCGGGCCGAATTTTATGCTTTTTTCTTCTATGGTCACGTCTGTCATTTACATCTGTACTTTCTACAAATACGCCGTAATTGCCTTGGTTTCCAAATAGGGTTCAAGGCCCTCGCGGCCAAACTCACGGCCCCAKCCYGACTGCTTATARCCGCCGAAMGGGGTCGCCGGATCAATGGCGGCATGAATATTTATGCCCACCTGACCGGATTTTACCTTACGGGCCAGCTTATGCCCCTGCGCCAGATCAGCCGTCCAGATACTGGCGGAAAGCCCAAAAATATTGTCATTGGCCAGYGCCGCAATATCATCAAGATCATCACTGTTGAATTTCTGAACTGTCAAAACGGGACCAAAAATTTCCTCTTTAACAATYCTCATGTCTGGCTCACAATCGGCAAATATTGTCGGCTCCACAAAAAAACCGGGCAGTTTTTCYACCCGTTTCCCGCCRGTGATCAGGCGYGCGCCTTCACTGATACCAATATCTATATAGGCCAGAACGCGGGTGAGCTGTTTTTCTGAAATCARGGGACCAATGTCATATGTCCCGCTCATATCCGCGCCAATGGTCATTGACTTGGCCARCGTGACAAGTCCTTCAAGMACCCGGTCATAAAGATCACTGTGAACCAGAAGGCGCGACCCGGCCATGCAATTCTGTCCGGACAGAAAGAATATAGCTCTGGCCACCGCCGGAATRGCCTCATCCAGATCGGCATCTTTCAAYAGGATMACCGGCGATTTCCCGCCAAGCTCCAACGTGGTGCGTTTCAGGTTGCCCGTAGCCGAGCGGATAATTTCCTTGCCCACATCGGTGGAGCCGGTAAAGGATACTTTATCAACGCCCCCGTGAGCGGCAATGGCGGCCCCCGCCTTACGGCCATAGCCATTCACAAGGTTAAACACCCCCGAAGGCAAGCCTGTCTGAGCAATCAAGTCYGCCAGGTAAAGCGTTGACAGCGGCGCATCTTCTGCCGGTTTCATGACAATGGTGCATCCTGCGGCCAAAGCCGGGGCAATCTTCTGAACCGCCATGGCAAAGGGGAAGTTCCACGGRATAATCTGACCCACAACCCCCACAGGTTCCTTTTCCGTATARGTCAGGAACTCCCGGCCCTCTGGCCTCGGGCGGCTGTTGGTGATGGTTTCGCCGTTTATTTTGGTCACCCATCCGGCATAATATCTGAGCTGATTGGCGGATAATTTAACCCCGATGGTTTCCATCATATGACGGGAAACGCCAATATCAAGGGCCTCCAGCTGGCTGATCTGGCTGGCATGAAGCTCTATCAGGTCGGCGAGCTTGAACATGATACGCGCCCGTTCCACGGGAAGAGCCTTTGACCATACGCCAGAATCAAAGGCCCGGCGCGCGGCCGCAACCGCCCTGTCCACATCATCCCCGTCCCCGCTTTGTATGGATGAGATAACATTAGCCGTCGCCGGACTGATCACATCAATGGTTTTTCCAGARTTRCCATCAACCCACTGACCATCAATGAAATGGCCATGAGGCCTGTCCAGAAAGGCCTGAATTTGCGAMGTGATTTTGTCGTGATCAATTATTTCRTTCACAAATTCAACCCCAACGGCTTTTGTCTTTAAGGAACTTGGCGGCAGAAAAACCGTCATTGGGTAAATCCGTAGACATCAGGTTAGGCGGATAGGCCTCCTGATATTGATCGTATAGGTCACCGTAAAGGCTGGGGTGAATTCGCGGTAACCGCCGGTTTTTTCGGAAGGATGCGATAGGAATACGCGCCATGACCCCGGTTTCATTGACCGAATTGGCAATATCCAGCTCCTCACCCTTTGGCCCGTAAATCGCTGTGCCGCCAGAGCGCACATCTTCAAAGAAAGGCCCCGGATTATGGCTAATGGAATTATTGACCAGCGTTGTGTACATATTGTTATGCATAGCCCCGGCGCGCACATCAATAGGGTCCGCACCGCTGGTGGCTGACCGTAACATGATCTCCGCCCCCTTCAGGGCATAGGCCCGGATAAGCTCCGGCTCATACTGCGTGGCAGTGGTGGCCAGATTACCAATATCGGTGCGGGTTACCGGAATAACCGCATCCCGGCCATACATTTCCGTATATTGATCCAGCACATCAAATATTGTGGTGGTAATTACCTCAAACCCGGCAAAAACGCCTTTGATATTGCGGAGCTTCCAATGCTTGTCCACGATTGAGCCATCGGGGCCAATAATAGTGGTGATGGACAGGATATGCTCCGGCCAGTCCGGGTCAATAGCGTAAGAGCCAAAAACAATATAGCAGCCATACCGTTTGGCCCGTGCCGCCACGGCCTCTGTCTCAACACCGGGAATTTCAATGGCAACTTTCTGAAGGTCTTCCCTTGTCCACATAAAGGAAAAGCCGGTGATCGGAAACTCATGAAACTGAATAAGGTCTTTCGGCCCCATCCATGTGGCGGCCGCATCGATCAGGTCCAACATATGATTAAGATTATCCCGCTTCATCTGAACGGCATTTTCAACCTTGACCGGAACAACACGTGACTGAACCGCCATGACCATGATGTCATCTTTTTTCAGCGGTACTGTTTCATAATTCCCGTCCGGCGCAACCAGATACTCTGACATTATTTCCAACCCTTTGTTTTTTTATTGTTTCAACATGCCTAATTAGATATTAAAGCCCTAATGATATAGTAATATAATATTTCACATATTAACAGACCATCTTATTTGACCGACCACATACTGGTCAAAATTGGAATTTCGCCTGAAATTCGATTGCTAAAATCAATCGGAAAGCCGCGTATTCACTTCCACATAGATACCGTTCAGGTCAAAGAATGAGAAGGTAGAAAGCCTGATAACATCCTGCCCCGGTTGGCCTTTTACTGACCATTCAACGGGGGGTGTCACCAAATTGGCCCCACAATTCTGTGCTTTCTGGTAAGTTTCCTGAATATTTTTGCTTTCCACGATCAAAATAGCATCGCCAATGCCCAAAGTCTTGCGACTCGGGTCAACCCGCCTTTCAGGTACAAAGCCGTCATATTCCATAAAACCGATCATGCCGATGAAAGGATCATCCACTTTCAGGATGATAATTTTACCCGTTGTCTGATCCGGCGCGCAGGGAGGAAAGCGCATATCAACCGGCGTTTCAGTGTCATAAAAACGCGTCCAGTCAAATATAATCTGATAAAAATCAGCCGTTTTCTCAACATCTTCCACGATAAAGCTGGTGCGCCGCAGCAGGTTATTGACCTTGCCGCCCGTCATCAGGAAATTTCCGCAATAGACGCCAGCCTGTAAACCAGCCCCGTATCCTTGGCTGCAATAATTTTGCCGCTGTCCAAGGCTCTTTTTTCCAGCCGTCCGGTGAAGAAATTCGCCACGAAAAAGGCCGTTCCATCCGCAGACAGACGAATCGCAGACCAGCCGCGGTCTTTTGGAATATCATATTCTTTCAGCATTTCCCCCGCCTGTGAATAGAGACAGACACCATATACCGTGGCCATGAGAATATTACCGCCCGGTGCCTTGGCTATGCCCGCCGTTGATTTCTCATCCTCATCATCCAATACAAATAAATCCGCGCCCTGCTGGCCAGCCGCAAGGTCGTACTGCATCACCCGTTTTCCGGTTTCTGAAATATAGATGGCTGTCTTGTCGCCATCAGCCAGAAACATATTTGTCACGCCGTGAAAACCAAATTTTCCGGGGTCATGCTCTGCCCCGTAATGCCCCAGCAACGCACCGTCCGYCGCAAAGTGATAAATCTCGCCGCCGCCAATGAAGGGGAATTTYTCGCCTTTGATATGTTCGCCGATGACAATAGAGCCATYCGCCGCTGCCGCCATGACRCCAAAGGGYTTRCCCTGCATCGCCGGAAAAGAAKCCARCATATCCCCGSCWAGRGAAAAGCGTTTCACSGTCTGRCTSGARACATCRCTYACATACARGGCCCGTGCCAAGGGGCAATATTCCAGCCCGACAATCAGCCCYTCCTCACCAGTCCATAGCGCCCCCTTCAGGGTTAAATCCTTGTCATAGACCAGYACACGGCCCGCGCCKGAATTGCGGCGKATATCCACCTYRCCCTYTGAATAGCTGGCCGCGATACAGATATCCCCCGGCTCCARTGAAACCGGCATCKKRTTATCCGGCGTAAAATATGTGGCATCCTGTTCTGACATTTGAAAGCTCCCGTTTATGTTTTTGATCCCTGATTGTGCCCATGATAGTCCCGCCAAGCAAGCGCATCAGAGCCAAAAAGGTGATGATGACCACTTAATGGTCATTAATATGTTTAATTTTACACAATAATCTAATATAATAATAAAYAAGGCCCTTAGGGAGAAGAATATGCATACTATTCGGTCATTGCGCCGGGGATTAATGGCATTGGAGATTCTCAACAGTCGCAAGACAATGACTGTTGCCGAGATGGCGCGTGAAATAAACCTGCCGCGCACCACAACCTTCCGCATTTTGGAGAATCTGGTCACGTTCGGCTATTTAAAACGCAGTGATAAAAAAGGCCGCTACAGCCTGACTATTCGCGTGCGTAATCTGGCCTCCGGCTTTAATGAAGACGCGTGGCTCAGTGAGGTTGTCAAACCGCTTGCCATTGTGCTGTCCAAGATAGTCATCTGGCCGGTGTCCATCATGTCGCCGCGCAATGTGCGCATGTCACTGCGTTTTACCACCGACACGGAAAGTCCCCTGTCCCTTGATTATTATAACGAAGGTTTGCGCCTGCCCATCATGTCCACGGCAACGGGCAATGTTTATCTGGCCTATTGTAGCGATACGGAACGTGATATTGTTCTCTCTGCCCTGCGCCATGAAAAGCCCGATGAAACCAATATGCTGGCCAACAGCCCCGAAACGGTTGCCAAACTGATTGAGACAATCCGCCAGAATGGTTATGCGATAAATATCCGCTCCCCCAGAGCCATGGAACCGGGCAAGACCAACACCATTGCCYTGCCCATCATGCGCAACGGCCAGTTTCTGGCCGCGCTGGCCATGCGCTATATTTCCGTGGCCATGAGCACAACGGAGCTTAAAGAAAGATACCTGCCCACCCTGATCGAAATCAGGGATCGTATGGAAGAAGAACTGGCCGGCCACAGCCTATAAATTCTGGCCCCGGCGATGTTGCCGTATCCGGAAAATTTTAGCTTTAACCCATGTCTTGAAAGAATCCAGTACGACAAAGAGGTTCGGCACCAGAATCAACGTCACAAAAGAAGACAAAACAACCCCGAAGGCCAGCGATATGGCCATGGGAATCAGGAATTGTGCCTGCTTGCTTTGCTCGGAGATAATGGGCATCAAACCGATGAATGTGGTCAATGTGGTCAGGAATATAGGCCGGAAACGACTTTCTGCCGCTTTTCTTACCGCATCAATTGCACTTTCACCGCTGGCCCTCAGCTTGTTGATATAATCAATCAGGACCAGATTATCATTAACCACCACCCCCGCCGTGGCCACAACGCCCAAAAAGGAGAACATGGAAAAAGGCAGGCCAAGGAACATATGGCCCAACACCGACCCCAAATAACCAAACGGAATAGCCAGCATAACGAGGATGGGCTGTGAATAGGACCGGAAGGCAACGGCGATCAAGGCATAGATGGCCAGAAGTGCCATGGCCGTATTGCGCAACAACCCGGCCTGAAACGATTTAATCTCTTTCTGGTCCCCTTCCAGCAGATATTCCAGATCAGGATATTTTTCCTGCAAAACCGGAATGACCTCGCGCTCCACTTTGCGGATCACTTCCTGAGCATTGGTAATTTTYGTATCCACATCACCGGTAATTTCCACAACCCGCCGCCGGTTAAGACGCCGGATTTCCGTTGCCCCCTGTTCAAAATGGATATCCGCCACGACCTCRAAAGGAACCTCTGTACCGTTRGTGGTACGGATACGCATAGTCTTCAGGGTTTCTACGGTTCTTCGGGATTCAAGGGGATAACGGATCATGACTTTCACATCATCCTTGCCCCGGGGAATGCGCTGGGCTTCCTCGCCGAAAAACCCCTGTCGTACCTGCCGGGCCAGATCACGGGTTGAAACCCCAAGGCTCTCAGCCTCATTTTTCAGATCAAGTACCATTTCCTGACGGGCAGACCGCAGAGTATCACCAATATCCAGCACCCCGGCGAATTTGGTCAGSGCAGTTGTCAGGTCAGCGGTGGCCTGTTCCAGCGTCCGCCGATTGTTGCTGGCCAGGACAAAACTAAGCGGTTTATTTCGCGACCGCAACTGAAAGCGCATGTCAAACTGCTTCACATCGGTCATATCCCCGATAAGATGGCGCCAGCGGCGGGAAATCTCGGCAATATCAACCGACCTTTCCTCGGCAGGAAGCAGGTCAATGAATACCTGAACTTTATTGCCCTTGACGAAGGTCTGGATATTTTTTATCGGATTGGCCTCTGGCTCCCCATCCTCATTTTTAAAGTCCGCGCTGGACAAGGTTTGAGCCGCCTTTTCCACTTGCCGCATAACACTTTCCGCGCGGTTAAAGGCGATGCCGTCTGTCAGAACCACATCGGCGATAATATAGTCGCTGGGGATGGTCGGAAAGAAATCCTGCCGCATCCAGCCGCCCTGCACAAAAGAAAATAAAACAAGCCAGATGGCGACAAAGGCCGACAGAGTCAAATATTTTTTCTTCAGGGTTTTTGCCAGAAATGGCACATAATAATTATGAATAAATTTACTTAACTGCCCCGATACAGTCTGGCGGATTTTTCTTAAAAAGCGCGTGATAAAACCTTTGGCCTCCCCCGGGGGCTTCATATGCGCCAAATGGGAGGGTAAAATAAAAAAAGCCTCAATCAGAGAAAAAGACAGCGCCAGAATAACCACGATTGGTAAGGGTTTCATCACGGCGGCGGCAATCCCGTCCAAAAACAATATAGGTGAAAAAGCAACCATGGTCGTCAGGGCGGCGAACATGACCGGCTTTGACACGTTATTGGCCCCGGATGTGGCGGCTTCAAGCCCGCGCAGGCCACGCTCCTGACCGGAATGCACGCTTTCGCCGATGATAATCGCATCATCAACCACAATTCCCAGTACCAGAATGAAGGCAAACAGCGTCAACATGTTCAGGGAAACATCCAGCATGGGTAATATCCACAAGGCCCCCATAAAAGACGTAATAATCCCCCCGCATACCCAAAAGGCGATGGCCGGGCGCAGAAAAAGCATCAGCAGGGAAAAAACTAGAATAAGTCCGCTAATCCCGCTGAACAGCAAGATATTTACCCGCCCCTTGAAGGTATTTGATAAATCCAGCCAGGAGACAAGCGTCACCCCATCGGGCAGAAAAGACGCGCTTTTTGCAATATAATTCCGCACTTCCCTGGTCACGGCCACCACATCAGGGGCCGTAGTCAACAGAATGTCAATGAAGATGGCGGGCTTGTTGTTAAACCGCGCCAATACCTGATCCTCCTCAAAGCCGTCAACCACATGTGCCACATCCCCCAGAAGCACCCGGGTACCGTCCCGCTTTTTCAACAATGTGATATTCTCAAAATCATTGGTGTTATAGGCTTGCGATTTGGTCCGCAGGATCATATCCCCCGCAATGGCCTTGATGGTTCCGGCGGGCATATTAATGGAAGATTGCCGAACCGCTTCAACCACCGCATCAAAGGTCAGGCCATAACGCCTGAGGGCCATTTCCGAAACCTCTATACCAACCTCATAACGCCGGTCACCCTTCATTTCAGCAAAGTCCACACCGGGCAGGGCCGCAAGGTCATCCCGGACCTTCTGGGAAATTATTTTCAGGGATTTCTCATCCGTATCGGCCATAACTGCCACCTGAATGACCCGCTCACGGAATTTTATCAGCCGGATTTTTGGTCGCTCCCCCTCTTTGGGAAAGGTATTAATGGCATCCACCTGAACCTTTATTTCATTCAGGACTTTTTGCAGGTCATAGCCTACGGACACTTCTGCGGTAATGATGCCGCGCCCCTGCGTGGAGACAGAATTAATGTTAATAATACCCTCAATCTCACGGATGGCTTCCTCAACCCGAATGGATATACGGTCTTCCACCTCTACGGGGTCAGCACCCAGATAAACCACCGAGACCTCGATAAATTTTGACGGCATGGACGGCATGATTTCCCGGTTCAGGGTCGTCATACTCATCAGGCCACCAACAATAATGGCAATCATCATCAGATTGGCGGCAACAGGGTTATTGGCAAACCAGTTAATCAGACCCTTCACGGACTGTCCCCCTCAACCAGTTGCCATTTAACTTTCGTGCCTTCAATCAGAACATCCAGCGGCACAATATTCACCCGCTGCCCGTCTTTCAGACCACGAACAACAACATGCTGCGGGGTTGAATGGATAATCTCCACTTCCAAAGAGCGCAACCTGTCATCCCGGTCAACGATAACCACTCTGTTTTGCTTGTAAAGGGCAGATTTTGGCAGGATGAACACATCATGCATTTCCTTGCCCGGTATTTCTGCTTCCACAAACAGGCCATTGAGCAACGGCGCGCCCCCCTTATGAACCTTATAGGGGTTTTTCACCTCCACGATGACGCTCAGGATACGGCTGTTCAGATCAATTGTACCGGCGGTCCGGACTATATTACCTACCCAGTTCCGACGCTTGCCGCCAACAGGGGCATACAGACGCACCGCAAGATATTTTTCCAGTGTTTGTCGGTTTTTACCGTAAATTTTCTGCAGGTCCAGCTTGCCCAGTTCCCGGTCCGTAAGCGGCAGAGATATTTCGGCCACATCCGTGGAATATAACACCGCAAGCTGACTGCCCAGTGAGACATATTGCCCGATATCAACTTTCTTTGCCTCGACCCGGCCATCAAAGGGGGCCTTGATGACCGTGCGCTCAAGGTCAAGCAACGCCCGGTCCAGATCAGCCCTTGCCGAAGCAAGTTTGGCCTCTGCGGTCGCCAATTGAGGCTTGCGCAATACCAATGGAGAGGCCTTGCCGTCACCCAGGTCTTCCCATTCAGTCCTTGCCAATTCCCCTTCCGCTTTTTCCAGAACAAGTTTATTACGGGCATCGGCAACAGTTGCCTGCGCCCGTGAAACCGAAAACGCATAGTTCCGGGGATCAATCAATACCAGCTTGTCGCCCTTGCGAAACAGCCCCCCCTGGGCAAAATTGGGCGATACCCAGGTAATTTTACCGGCAACTTCCGGCACCAGTTCAATCTGACGCTTTGCCTGCACAGTTCCCTGGGCATAAATTATCGGCTGAAAAGAGGTTTTTCTGGCAATAATCCCCCTGATGACAGTCACTTTTTTCACCGGCGTGATTATATCCACCTCTGGCCGGGTTTTTTTTATGACATTGCTGATTAATAGTCCCGCCACGATCACGAGAACCGGTAACATCCATTTTAGCAATTTACTAAATAAACCGTTTTTGTCTTTATCCATTTTTCCCGTCTCAAAAAAAAGACTCTCAATAAAATCAAAGAATTCTGGCACAGGGATCAAGGCAATTTAAAAAGTCTGTTATTTTCGATATGACCCTGCGCCGTAACGCTAAATATATTATACGTATTAACGACAAGAACCCTGCGTATGGTCTTCATTTTACATAACTGACCATTCCATGGTCGTATCATGACCCTAGATGTTAGTGGTTAAAGCACTCTCTCAGATAAGGGGTCAACTTCTTATGCTGGCATCCTCAATCTCTACCCGCCGGGTCAGGACGGTCATCCAGATCAGAGCGAACACCATCAAAACAACGCCGATGAAATAAGGCAACCCTTCCCACACGGCAAAAAAGCTGCCAGCGAATAATGGCCCCACGGACCGTCCGAAAGATTGCATTGATTGAACAACGCCCATGACAAGGCCGCGCTCTGTCGGTTTTGCCCGGTGCGATGCCAGCGCGCTCATGGCGGTGGTGAACAGGGTCGTCCCAACGCCCGTGCAACTTAAGCCAATTATGATGCCATATGATACCGGGGTATAAATAATCACCAACAGGCCAATAATCAGCAGAGAGAACGCCATTCTCACCATATTTTTCTCGCCGTATTTCCGGGCAAGACGGCCAACCAGCCCGCCCTGTACGGCGGCTATCACCAACCCGACAAAGATAAATATATAGCCCATATTAAGCGGCCCCCAACCATAACGGTTCCCCACCAGCAACGGCAGGACCGGCTCCATAAAGGCCGCCGTCAGGGAAACCATGAAAATAAAGACGCAAAAACGCATCAGAATAGGGTGCAGGACCACCTTCCGCAGGGCCTCTATGCGGCTTATCTTTGGCTGGGACAACAGCTCATCCCGATGTTCCTTGCTCAGGCTTTCCTTAAAGAAAAATATGGTTGCCAGCATGGCCAAAGCCACCATCACCGCCGAAGCGATGGACGGGTAAAATATAGTTGCCGTTTCCGGCGTCGCCCCGCCCAGAAAACCCCCGATTGCCGGGCCTATGACAAAGCCAAGACCAAAGGCGGCCCCCAATACCCCCATACCCTTTGACCGTTGTTCCGGCGGTGTCAGGTCCGCAACAGCGGCATAGGCCGTGGCAATATTACCGGCCATCACACCGGCCAGCAGGCGGGAGATCAGGATCATTTCCGGCGTGGTGGCAAAAATCATCAGGATATAAGCAAAAAAAGCACCGGACATGGAGATCAGCAATATGGGCTTACGACCCACCCTATCGGACAACTGCCCCCAAACGGGTCCGGCAATGAATTGGCCAATAGAATACATGGCGACGACCAAGGTCGCATATCCGGGGCTCGCGCCCATATTCTGTAAAACAAACATCACCGAAGGAAGCAGAATACCAAAACCGGAAATATCCAGCAGGATAATAAAGAACAAAACTCTCATCAAATGATCCCTGTTATGCCCCCCTCCCGCCGTGAAGAAAATATCAATAACAGGGCCGCCGTGGGCAGATTACAACACATACCGTACCGTGGATATGTAAAAACTATCGGTGACGCTATCCATAAACCTGATTTCCGCATCTTTCAAGGGGATATAATCCCATGCGGATCAGATGTCATGTTATGACCAGTATATGGACACATTAGATACAGCCATTTGGCACGGGTCAAAAATTGGATCAAAATCCATAACATAGTAAGCTGTTATTAACAGCAGACGTTAAAGTCGAATGCATTTTGGAAGGAAAATAAATGTTTATCAATTTCTGGTATCCTGCTTGCCTTAGCGAAGAACTCACCGAACGGCCCCTGAAAGTCATGATGCTTGGCTGTAACTTTGCTCTGTTCCGGGATAAAAAGGCTGAAGCCCATTGTCTGAGTAACACCTGTATTCACCGGGGCGGCTCTCTGGCCTGTCAGGGCGATGCGACCCCCGGCAAGGTGATTGGCGATAATATCCGCTGCCCCTATCATGGATGGGAATATAACAAGGACGGCGATTGCGTCAAAATCCCGTCACGGGGTGCCAATGCGCCCATCCCGCCCAAGGCCAAGATTGACGCTTATCCGACTCAGGAAAAATACGGTATCGTTTTTGTCTTCCTTGGCGACCTGCCCGAAGAAGAACGACCTCCAATGTTGGATGCTGTGGAATTTGGTCAGGAAGGCTGGGCGGCCAATATTCAGACCTATAACCTGAAAACCAGCTATCAGCGATCCATTGAGAATGCCATTGACCCGGCCCATAATGAATTTGTCCATCCCACTCACGGTTTTTCCGGCGAACGTGATGACTATGTGGTGCCGAAACTGGACCTGATTGAAGAAGAATGGGGGGTTGGTTTTATGACCGATTATGAATCCTCCGGCTCACCCGATGAAAAATACGGCAAACTGCGGGACAAGGCAACGACAAGGGCCGGGTCCGGCACCTTTGGTCCCTCACAATTCTGGACCAAGATTCACCCCAGCGGTAAATTCTTCATGCATCAATATACCTATGACCTGCCCATAGATGAAAATAACACCCGGGTATTTCTGGTCAATATGCGCAATGCCGGTCTTGACGATGAAATGGGGGCCAGACTACGGTCAAGAAACCTGATCGTTGCCCAACAGGATATTGATGTTCTGGACGAGGTCGAACCCACACAGACTCCCTGCGACATCACCAAAGAGTTTATGATGCCGGCGGATAGCTGCATCGTGAAATACCGCGATCATATCAAGAAATATGAAAAGAATGGCTGGCGCATCGATGTTCCGAAAATGAATGCGGAACGGGCCAGCGGTAAAATAGTCCACGCCATTCCCTCCCCCCGCCGCCGTACGGAGGACAACTGGGTTCTGGATGAGACCCCGTTGCTGCCCAAAAGCTGATGCCCGCCTATATGGTGATCCTCGCCGAAATTAATGACCCGGCGGCCTTTAGATGCTATGCTCTGAAGGCCGCCAAGCTTATTACGGAATTCGGCGGAGAATATATTGTGCGCGGCATAGGCGAAAGCGAATGTCTGGAGGGCGACTGGCCTGATACGACCCGGCTGGTTATCTCCAAATGGCCGTCCATGGCCACGGCCCGGGCCTTCTGGCACAGTGAGGCCTACGCCGAGATCAAAAAATTACGGCAAGGCAATGCGACCGTGCGCGTCCGGTTGATTGAGGGAATAGAAGACTTATGACAGGTCAGGATATACAGGTACGCAACCCCCGAACCGGCCTGATCGACTATCATTTCACGCCAGCCAATGCCGCCGATATAAAAAATGCCTGCCTGAAATTACGAGCGGCCCAGCCAACTTGGCGGGAGATGGGGCTGGAGGGCCGGATCAAAAGTCTTTTGGCCTTTGGTGCCGCTCTGAAAGATAAGCGTAAAGAGCTGATCAACAGCCTGATCAATGATACCGGACGGCAGGGAATTTCCATCATGGAGGTGGATACCATCGCCCCGGCCATTGACCGCTGGATCAAAATTGCCCGTGCGGAAAGCGCGCCCTTTGAGGGACGCTCCACCGCCTTACCCTTCATCACCTATCATATTGACAAACGGCCCTATAGCCTCGTGGGGGTGATCAGTCCATGGAATTTCCCGCTGACCCTGTCGCTGATAGATGCCATTCCCGCCCTGCTCGCCGGAGCGGCAGTGATTATCAAGCCCAGCGAAATCACCCCGCGCTTTGCCGCCCCCTTGCGGGATATTATCGCCAGCGTCCCGGATCTCAGTCCCGTCTTGACCATCATTAACGGAGATGGGAACACCGGACAGGCCGTGGTGGATCAGGTGGATGTGATCTGCTTTACCGGCAGTGTGGCCACAGGCCGGAAGGTCGGCGAACAGGCGGCCCGTAATTTTGCTGTGGCCTTTCTGGAGCTAGGCGGTAAAGATCCGGCCATTGTGCTGGCCAACGCGGATATAGAGCGGGCGACAACCGCCCTTCTGCGCGGTTCTATCGTCAATAGCGGGCAGGCCTGTCAATCCATTGAACGCATTTATGTAGCCCGCGAGATTTACGAGGGTTTTGTCCGGCTTCTGGTGGAAAAAGCCAAAAAAGTGACCTTCAACACCCCGGATATTAACGCGGGGCATCTAGGCCCGATCATTTTTGACAAGCAGGCCGTCCTCATTGAAAGTCAGATCACCGACGCCCGCGACAAGGGAGCCACCATCCATTCTGGCGGCAGGATTGAAAATCACGGCGGACTGTGGTGTGCGCCCACGGTTATCACCGGCCTGACCCCCGCTATGAAAATCATGCGCGACGAAACATTCGGCCCCCTGCTGCCCGTCATCGCCTTTGAGAATGTAGGTGAGGCCATAAAGATGGCCAATGACAGCGCCTTTGGCCTCAGCGCCTGTGTCTTTGCCGGAAATGATGCGGACGCGATCAAAGTGGGCCAACAGATCGAAGCCGGAGCCATCAGCATCAATGATGCGGCCCTGACCAGCCTGATGTATGAGGCCGAGAAAAATTCTTTCAAACTCAGCGGCCTTGGCGCGTCCCGCATGGGGCCGAGCGGCTACCTGCGTTTCTTCCGCAAGCAATCCTTCATGACAAATACCGCTGATGTTTTTACCATCGACATGTTCGACGAAGCCAATTCCACGGCGCCGTAAATTATATTTCTGGAACGGTTCACAAAGATTTTACTTGATCTGGAGTTGACTCCATAGGTTAAACTCTACGGACAAACAGAAATATGTCGGATTATTTAATGACGTCCCATGAACAAATACAAAAATTGAAAATTGAATTATTTACCGGAACGTCATGTCCGGCGTGCATCACAATGAAAGATAAACTTAAAGCAATTATCAATGAGTTTGATCAAACGCGCCTGTTTTATCGGGAATTGGATATCGTGGAAGAAATAGACTATGCCGTAAAGATCGGCATCCTGAAAACACCTGCTATCGCTTTGAATAGCAAGCTTTTTTCACCGTCATTTTTATCCATGAAAGCCCTGCGGAAAGTGATACTGGAACATCTAAACAGACATAGCCATGAAGGGTCCGAAAATGTATCAGATAGGTAAAATAAGCACACAGCTTGATATCAGTATGGATACATTGCGCTATTATGAAAAGATCGACCTGTTACCCCATATAAACAGAAAAAAATCAGGATTGAGACTTTATAGCGAAAAAGATATATCCCGATTACGCTTTATCATGCGCTCAAAATCCATGGGCTTCAGCCTTGATGAAATCAAGGAATTGCTCAGGTTCCGCGAAAACCCGACAGGCGCAAAGCCGGAGGTCCGGCAATTGGCAGGCAAGAAGTTACGCGACATAGAAAGCCGCCTGAATGACCTGAACGTCCTACAGGCCGAGTTCCGGCTTTTAATAAATCTCTGTACCGATGACAARGAAAAYTGCCCTATCCTTGAGGCCATAGATAATACTTAATATAGAAAGAACCCCGACAAGATGAAAATAATACCAAAAACGGCCCTGATTTTTATACTCATGTTATTTTCCACTATGGCGGCATCCGCTGAACCTTTAACCTATGCGCTAAAGGTTGACGGGCTGGCCTGTCCTTTTTGTACCTTCGGAATTGAAAAACAACTCGGCAAAATTGACGGCGTGGACAAGCTGACGACTGATCTGGATTCCGGTGTGGTATTGATGACCATGAAAGACGGCATCCTTCTGGACAAAACAAAAGCCGAAAAAGCAGTGGAGCAGGCCGGATTCACCCTGCGCGGCCTTGAGCAAGTCAAAACGCCAGCCTCAAATGTAATTGAGAAATAGACATGCGCATTCGACATTCCTTTCTCCTATTATTTTCTGTAGCAATGGTTTTTCTCAGTCAAAATATTGTCGCATGGGGGGCACCCATCACATTCAACACGGCATTGCCCGTAGCCAAGGATGAATTTTTAATCCGGGAGCAATTTATTCTGGGGCAATCCGGCAAGGACCACACGGCTGCCGAACGGGACGTTTCCGTCCAATCCGTGGTTTCCGTATTGGCATATGGCATCAATAGCGACCTCGCCCTGTTTGCCGCCCTGCCCTATGTTAMCAAGACCCTGAAACTGACCATGAATGGCACCCGCCTTACCCGAAGCACCAGCGGYATCGGTGATATGACCTTTTTTGGCCGATATACAATTTACAAGAATAATTTTAAAGGCGGAAACTTCCGTATTGCCCCCTTTGCCGGCATTAAAATGCCAACCGGAAACAGCCGGAACAGGGAYRRMTTTGGCCAATTGCCCGCCRGCCTGCAACCCGGYTCYGGTTCRTGGGACCCCTTGGGCGGTATTGTCATGACCTATCAAACCCTTTCCCTGCAGATCGATACCCARATCAGTTACAAAGCMAATATGGCCGCCAATGGTTTTGAAGCCGGTGATGTCAGTMGGCTGGACAGCTCCCTCCAATACCGYCTGTGGCCAAAAARCCTGRGCGGCGGTGTGCCCGGTTTCCTCTATGGGGTTCTGGAAATGAACCTCATCCATCAAGGTAAAAGTAAAATCAATGCGGTGAAAGRCCTGAATTCAGGRGGGACCAGACTGTTTYTTGTGCCGGGCATACAATATGTWWCCCGGCGCTGGATCGCCGAAGTCTCMRTCCARYTMCCSRTCATYCAGAATCTGAATGGWACAGGRCTTGAAAATGACTATATCGCCCGAACRGGRTTCAGGTTCAACTTCTAGGAAATWCCATGAAAATTAAAACGTTAATCAAGGTAACAGGTCGCCTGGCCGCCATTATTATCCTTGCTTTACTGGCAGGATGGATCGCCTTTGTACCCTCTGCCAAAGAAGCCGGATATTCATTTGTCACCAGTTGGGGCAGCAAAGGGGATGGCCCCGGCCAATTCAATGACCCCGTAGGCATCGCCCTTTCCGATGATGAAATATTYGTTTCCGACGCCAGAAATTCCAGAATTCAGGTYTTTGACTATGATGGAAAMTACCGCCGAAGTTTTGGKSCGAAAGACGGTATGCCGRGCCATCTTGGCCGCCCGATGAATCTGGCCATTTCAGGGGATAAATTATATGTGCCGGATTATTTTAATGACCGGATTGAAATTTTCACCCTAAGCGGCGAATATATAAAATCCATAGGCCGCGCYGGAAAGGGGCCCGGCGAATTCAACGCCCCTGACGGGGTTGCCGTGGCGAAAAAYGGTGATCTTTTTGTCACTGATTTTTATAAYAAACGCCTGCARCARCTTGGGGCCGATGGTCACTTTATACGCCAATGGGGCACCACAGGYGAAACAGGTATTCTGGCCGGACAATTTAATTATCCCACGGATGTGGCACTTGGGCCAGACGGCAGAATTTTTGTCGCCGATGGCTATAATGACCGAGTACAGGTCTTTACCCCGGATGGTCAATTCTCCCACAAATGGGGCGGGCCTTTTGCCCTGAATATCAGCGGWCCYTTTAATGGCTGGTTCAGAACCGTCAGCAGTATCGMCGTRMGTAATGACGGTAAAGTTTTTGCAACGGACTTTTACAATCATCGCATTCAGGCATTTCGGCAGGACGGAACTTTTCTTTTTTCCATGGGTGGCCCCGGTAAGGGTGACGGGCAATTTACCTATCCATTGGGTATTGCGGCCGCAAAGGATGGAACGATTTTCATCGTTGATTACGGCAATAATCGAATTCAAAAATGGCAACAGCATTGACAATGRCCGGAAAATTCTCAAAATCATGCCACTGCCGAAAAATACACAGGAGCGACCAGCATGAAAAATTCCTTCCCCAAGGGCAATCTGTTCACCGCCGTCATATGCCATGACAAGCCGGGCGCGGATATTGCGCGCGTCCGTMAGGAAACRCTGACGGAACATCTGGCCCATGTGGAAAAGACCATTGATGACCTGCTGGTGGCCGGGCCCATATTCAGCAAAGACGGCRCRTCYGTCTGTGGCTCCATCCTGATCTATAAAACCAATGACCAAAAGATCGCRCAGGCCATGCTTGAAGCRGACCCCTATTACAAGTCAGGCATCTGGCAGAACATCAGCTATAGCGTATTTTACGGCGCGGCGGGCGATGCAGTCGGCGGCCTGTCCTTTAAATAAGGGGTCTCTAATAAGCTATCAAACGTCCAAATTCTGGGCATCGGCGAGGGCGATGGCGGCCATATTGAAGATGCCTTTGGCGGTCGCGGACGGGGTGACAATATGAACCGGTTGCGCGGTTCCAAGTAATATTGGTCCCACCAGCAAACCATTATCCACACTACGCAACATCTCAATGCAGATATTGGCCGCATCCAGATTAGGGAAGATGAACAGGTTGGCCGCGCCGGTCAGTTTGCTGTCCGGCACCATCTTGTCCCGCACCGCTTCACGCAGGGCCGCGTCGGCATGCATTTCGCCGTCGATTTCCATGTCCGGCTTCATTTTTTGTAATATGCGGGTGGCTTTGCGCATCTTCTTTGCCGACGGCGCATTGGATGAGCCAAAATTGGAGTGGGACAGTAGAGCTACCTTGGGCGTCACGCCGAAATGGCTGACCTTTCCCGCCGCCGCAAGGGTATTTTCCACGATCTGATCCACATCAGGATCAACGGTCATGAAGGCATCCGCGAAGAATATGGTTCGGCGCGGCAGGATCAGGGTGCTGACCGTGGACAGATTTTGATCCGCACTTTTACGGCCAATGATGTCAATGATATATTTCACATGAAAGTCAAACCGGCCATACGTGCCGCAAATCATGGCATCCGCATCCCCCATGCGCACCGCAAGGGCGGCAATGACCGTGGTATTGGTACGCACAATGGTTCTGGCCGCATCCTGTGACACGCCTTTGCGGCTAACCAATCCGTGATATTCATGCCAATAGTGACGGTATCTGTCATCTTTCTGAGGATTGATCAGTTCAAAATCCTGATCCTTTTTCAGACGCAGGCCCAGTTTCTCAATCTTATGCTCAACCACCACCGGACGGCCGACTAATATAGGCAGACCCATTTTCTCATCGACCAGAGCCTGTACCGCCAGCAGGACGCTCTCATTCTCGCCCTCGGCAAAGATAATACGCTTGGGGTTTTTCTTGGCAAGTTCGATCACCGGGTGCAATAATATGCTGGATTTAAAGACAAAGCTGTCCAGCCGCTCCCGGTAAGCATCAATATCCTCCAGCGGCCTTGTGGCAACGCCGCTGTCCATGGCCGCCTTGGCCACAGCAGGGGCGACTTCCAATATCAGGCGCGGATCAAGGGGCTTTGGAATGATATATTCCGGACCGAATTTCAGCACCTCCCCCTGATAAGCATTGGCCACCTGTTCAGAAGATTCCTTGAAAGCCAGGTCCGCAATGGCCTTGACGCAGGCATGTTTCATTTCCTCATTAATGGTCGTTGCTCCCACATCCAACGCCCCGCGAAACAGGAAGGGGAAACACAGCACGTTATTGACCTGATTGGGATAATCGGACCGTCCGGTGGCTATAATCGCATCATCACGGACTTTTTTCACATCCTCAGGCAGGATTTCCGGGGTTGGATTGGCCAGTGCCAGTATRAACGGCTTYGCCGCCATSCGCGCCACCATATCCGGCTTTAAAATACCCGGCGCGGACAGGCCAAGAAACACATCCGCATCGCCGATCACATCACCCAATGTTCGCTTGTCCGTCTTGATGGAATATTTGTCTTTATAGGGATTCATATCCTTGGTGCGGCCCTCATAAACCACGCCTTCAATATCCACCAGCGTGACATTTTCTTTGCGTAAGCCCATGCTCACCAACAGGTCAAGGCAGGCCAGAGATGCCGCCCCGCCGCCAGTGGCAACCACCGTCACCTCGGACATCTTCTTGTCCACGATCCGCAGGCCGTTATAGACCGCCGCCCCGACCACAATGGCCGTGCCATGCTGGTCATCGTGAAATACCGGGATATTCATCCGCTCTTTCAGAGCTTTCTCAACAATGAAACATTCCGGTGCCTTGATGTCTTCCAGATTAATCGCGCCAAAGGTCGGTTCCAGCGCGGCAACCGTATCGATGAGCTTTTCCGGGTCATTCTGATCTATTTCGATATCAAAGACATCTATGCCGGCAAATTTCTTGAACAAGACCGCCTTGCCCTCCATCACCGGTTTGGACGCCAGCGGCCCGATATTGCCAAGGCCCAGCACCGCCGTACCGTTGGTCACAACCCCCACAAGATTACCGCGAATGGTCATCTCGTTCACCGCCGCCGCATCCTCCACAATGGCCTCACAGGCAAAGGCAACGCCCGGCGAATAGGCCCGGGCCAGATCACGTTGGTTTGACAGGGGGGTGGTCGGGGTTATTTCAAGCTTGCCCGGGGTTGGTTCCCGGTGATACCGCAGCGACGTTTCTTTGAAATTCTCATCAGGCATATTTCGGTTTCCACAAGTAGAATATGTTCAGGATTCTTTATACGTGAGAATGGTTAATAAACAAGAAGGGAATTATCATAAAGGCTTTCATTACTCTATTTATATTATACCAAAARAAAGAGACCATATTTTAACCTCATGGAACAGACCTAAGCCATCAGGTATTTCCAGGGGGAAGCTTCGCTGCCCTTGTCCTGCACAACCTCAATCACCGCTGGCCTGCCAAGGGCCAAAGCTTTTTCCAGAAGAGGTTTCAATTCTGCCGGACTGGTGGCCCGATAGCCGCTCACCCCGAATGACTCCGCCAGTTTGACAAAATYGGGATTTTTCAAGTCCGCGCCCATGATGTGATTGTCATACCGCTGTTGCTGGTCCCGGCGCACATTGCCGTAAGCGGAATTGTTAAAGACGATGACGACCACCGCAATATCATATTGCGCCGCCGTGGCCAGYTCCTGTATCCCRAACATAAAACCGCCGTCSCCRGTRATRGAGAYAACCGCCTTGTCCGGATTAGCCACTTTAACCCCCAGCGAGGTCGGGAAACCAAAGCCCAAATTACCCTGATAACCGCCACTGACAAAGGTCAACGGCTCATAAACCGGGAACGCATAAGGGGTGGCAAAGCCCACYTGGCAGACCTCATCCACCAGAAAGCCGTCCCGGGGCAACACGTCACGGATCACGGACAGATAATCCAYCTGTGGCTGAATATCCTGRATTTCCTGTGCMGAGGCYGCTTTGGCGGCGGCGATCTTGTCCCGGCGGCCAGAGGCGGTTACGTTCAACTGTGACAGGGCATCAATCAGCTTTCTGCTGCCCTCTTTGGCATCGGCAATAATCCCGGCGTCCGTATCCAGCCGGTCCATTTCCGCCGGATCAATATCCAGCCGTACCAGYTTTTTGCCCGGCATCCGGCGCARGTAATYCATGAAACTRCCCCAGCGCATGAAGGGRATTTCCATACGGCTGCCGATACCGATCATCAAATCCGTGTCCGGCCATAATTTAAAAGCCGCCGCCATRGTKAGMCCCATRTCMCGATCATCGCCGACAATGCCCCGCCCGCCGCGAAAYCCRAYYACGGGGGCTTCGAGMATTTCRGCCAGTTCATTGAYCTCWGCACYGGCATGTTGCGCGCCGCTRCCGACAAAAATCATCGGSGCGCGGGCCTCTTTAATAAGCTTTGCCGCGCGCAGCAGATCATCCGGRTCAATMWCAGGGGTCGCRGGCATCTCAGCGGCGGRTARTGTTTCCATTTCGGCCATACGTCCAAAATCATCCCAGCAAAGYTGCAGGGAKACCGGMCCCTGACGCCCGGAACAGGCGGCGGCAATGGCCGCGTTCAAYTGTGYSGGTGTCTCKGYRGGSTCKRCCACATGGGTTGCCCATTTGGTRACCCCTTTGATRAGTGATAAYTGATCRGGCAATTCATGGAGGTGGCCGCGYCCCTGCCCCATAAAGCTGGTGGGCACTTCSCCGGTCAGACAAAGCARCGGCGTATTYGCRCCGTARGCCGTGCATAATGCCGCCGTGCTGTTCAGCACCCCCGGYCCCGGCACCGGCGAATATACCCCGAGCCTGCCCGTGGACCGTGCGTAGCCGAACGCCATATAACCCAGGCCCTGTTCATGGCGCGCGCCGATAACGCGCAGCTTATCCTGATACTGGTAAAAGGCCTCAAACAAGTCATACATCTGCGCGCCCGGCAGGCCAAAGACGGTATCAACACCGTTGGCGATCAAACCTTCTGCTATTGCACTGCTGGCATTCATCTGGGTCATATGGTCTCTCTTAATATAATTATTACACGCCAATTGGTCTGACAGTCATCTTAGAGGCGTCAGAAAATTACGCCACCCTAATATATATAGTTTCATAATGAAAGTAAAATTCACCTTTCCAGCCAATATGCATATAGACGGTCTTGAGCAGGGAAGAGAATCACAGGGTTCACAGTCGCCTAACACAGTGTTTGCACCATACAAAACACCCCTACAGCACCATTATCCGATAATAAAATAATATAACTTACTGATATATAAGGATAATAATTTTTATTCATTTTTATTGTTGACTATTATCGATCTAGTGTACTATATATGTAGCACACCAAGTCGCTAGGACAGCGCAACAGYATAACCAAGGCGAAGAAATTTAAACCAACCAACGGAGAAAGATTATGAACAACATTTTTACAAACGCGATCGAAGTAAACAGCTTTATGGGTCTTGTGGCCGACAATCAGAAGAAAAGCCGCCCGGCAATTTTCAGACGCCAGACTTATGCCAAGGTGGAAAGCAAGGAAATTCTACGCAACCTGACCATTGCWACTGTTCTGATTATCACGGGCCTGACCATGGGGTCTATTTCCCAACAGAAAATGGAATTTTCCCAATATTCYACCCCRATGATTGAGGCCGCAGTCTGAGTATGGCGGCCCGTTATCCCGCCAGRTCTATAAGCAAAATAACCCAAGGCATCCTGTTGTAATGCCTTGGGYTGCGCCCTTCCCGTCCYCCATATRTCCCTCATTMTATATTAAAAAAAATACTTTNATATCTAAAGTAAATCYAATTTTGTYGCCGTTTTATTTGACAYGACATATGAAATATCATATTACTTAATTTAATAATAAAAATCACTGTAACTGTTCCGGACANAWYCCCGCACCACCGGGCCGGAAATCATACAAACACAGGATATAGGACAGGAAAATGAACGCCAGAAAATCTAAATTCCACCCCTCAGCCAAATTAGCCACCATTCTTACCACCGTTTCATGTGCGGCCTTACTTGCGCAGTCCCCAATAGCRTTCGCCGCAGAGGGTGACGATGATGCCGTTGACTTTGAAGAAATTCTGGTTACKGCCACCAAACGGGGYAGCCAGACYCTCATTGACGTRCCCATTGCYATTCAGGCCATTAGCGGCGACAGCATGCGGGACCGGGGCGTTCAGGATTTTGCCGACTGGGCGCCGTCTATCACCGGGCTRCGKTWTGARGACCTTGGACCGGGTGATAAAAGAATATTCCTGCGCGGGGTCAATTCCATCGGCGCGTCCACCACTGGCGTTTATTTTGATGAGGCCGTCATCACCGGTTCCAACAAGGAAGACGGCGGGGGCCGCAATGTGGACATCAAACTCTATGACATTAACCGCATCGAAGTCCTGAAAGGACCACAAGGCACCCTGTATGGAGCCAGCTCCATGTCAGGCACCATAAAAATGATCCCCAACAAACCGGACCTGGAAAGCATTGATGCCTATGTGGACGGCTCACTGGGCAATACAGATGGCGGGGGCTTTAACTGGGACATTAACGCCATGATCAACCTTCCCCTCGTTCAGGACAAGGCCGCCCTGCGGGTTGTAGCCTGGAATGTAGACCGGTCCGGTTATGTGGATAATGTGCGCCTTGGCACCAACAATATCAATGATGAGCAGACTTACGGTGGCCGTGTCATGTTGCGCCTTGCCGCCAGCGAGAATTTTAYTCTTGATGCGTCTATCATGATTCAGCGTACAAAAGTGGGCGGCACATCCCGCATCACACCGGCGGGTACTATCGGCCATGCGCCAACCAATGCCCTGCCGAATTTTTTTGGCGGCGATCTGAAAACCGTGTCCTTTACCAAGGATGACTGGAATGACGATTGGGAAATCTATAGCCTGACCGCCAATTATGAGATGGATAATGGCACCATCACCGCGACTTCCAACTGGTTTGACAGGCGATTGAATTTCAATTTTGACTCAACCCCGATCCTGATTTTCTTTGGCGCTCCGGTGCGCGCCATCACCCACCAGCCCCAATCCCGGCGGGTCTGGTCCAATGAACTGCGTTATGCCTCCAATTGGGAGGGACCGTTACAATTAGTAGTTGGTGGATTGATCCAGCAGGAAAGAACAAAATTCGAGGTTCAGGTCATAGCTTCGGACGCGACAACGGGCCGCGCCCTTGGGCCCTGGGATCCGGAAAATGACTTCTTCACTGGCTCCGGCATTGCTATTTTTGGCCGGACCAATGACGGCGGCATCAATCAAGAAGCCATCTTTGGCGAGCTGTCCTTTGAGGCCACCGAAAAACTGACCGCCACAGTAGGGCTGCGTTATTTCCATTCCAGCCAGAATTCAGCAGAGCTTGAAACCCATCCCTTCTTTGGCTTTGGCGGTGGCCCGCGTCCCCCGATCAAGCCGAATGATTCCAGCGATGACAAGCTGACGACCAAATTTAACCTCGCCTATAAGGCCAGCGATGACCTGATGCTTTATGCCACCGCGTCTCAGGGGTTTCGGGTTGGWGGCCTGAATTCAGCCGGTATTCCCATAATTGCACAAATACCGCGCAATTTTGCACCGGACAGCCTGTGGAACTATGAGTTGGGCATGAAATCCCGCTTTGCCGAAAACAAAATAGTTCTGAATGTGGCAGTCTATCAGATTGACTGGTCCAATATGCAATCGGCCAGCAAGGATGCCACGGGTGCTTTCCAGTTCATCGCGAATGCCGGTGATACGAGGATCAGAGGCATAGAAGCGGATGTGACCCTGCGCCCCACGGACCAGCTGGAGCTGACCATGGGCGGGGCCTATACGGACAGCTTCCTGACTCAGGATCAGCCGGGGGTGACGCCGGGTAATGTGATCGAAGTGGTCTTCCCCGGTCACAAGGGCGATCCGGTGCCCAACGTACCGGAATTTACTTTCAATGCCTCAGCCCAATATTCCTTTGATGTGACAGAAGAGATTGGCGGCCTGTTCCGGGTTGATTATGCCTGGGTGGGACGTTCCCGAACCGAATTCCGGCCTAGAGGGGACGGTGCCGCCGGGTTCAACCCGCATACGGAACAGATCGGCGGTTATAATAATTTCAACGCCCGTCTTGGTATTGAAACCGAAACATGGAGCGCCAAACTTTTCGTCAACAACCTGTTTGACACGCGCGGCATTGTTGATTCCATATCCTCGGATCAGGATCCACTGGCACAACTCGTCACCCGGCCCCGGACCTATGGTCTGAATGTCACATGGCGTCGGTAAAATTTAACGATGATTGAGACAGCCCATGAAAAAGGGTCTGCTATATATATTTACAGCCGGGGCGGTTCTTATGGTCGCCCTTGCTCTTACCCCTGACCGGACTTTTGATTTCTCCAAAGCCAGTTATATAGACCTGACCCACAGCTTTCACCCCGACATTCCCCACGGGCCGGGATTGAGGGCTGAGAAGATTGAAACCCTTTTCCACTATGATCCGGGCATTGGGACAGTGGGATCAGGCGCACTAATCTATTATTATCAACTCCCCGGCCAATGGGGCACCCATGTGGATGCGCCGGCCCATTTCATCAAAGGCAAACGCTATCTGGATGACATTCCGGTCAGCGAAATGATGTTACCGCTTGTGGTGCTGGATATCCATGAGCAGGTCAGGACGGATCCCGACTATCAGGTTTCGCTGGAGGATGTCATCAGTTGGGAAAGCAGAAATGGCCCGATCCCGGAGAAATCCTTTGTTGCGCTGCGCTCGGACTGGTCCAAAAGATGGCCCGATCCGACAAAATTTTATAACCGGGATGAGAATGATATTGCCCATACCCCCGGCTGGTCGCGGCCAGTTCTGGAGTATCTGATCACCACGCGAAATATTACCGCCATAGGCCACGAGACATCAGACACCGATCCTGGAACGGCAGCGTCCAGACTGGATTTTACCCTTGAAATATATTTCCTCAGCCATGATAAATATCAGATCGAAATGATGACCAATCTGGACAAGCTACCGGAAGCCGGGGCCATGATTGTTGCCAGCTGGCCCAAAGCCTATCAGGGGTCGGGGTTTCCGGCCCGGGTTTTTGCGATCATCACCGGCGGTTCCTGACGGGGAAAAAACTATCCGCCGAATATATGGCCAGCGCCCCCCAGATACAGCTGAAGGCAACCATATGAGCCGTGGTAAATAGCTCACCCCATAGAAACACCGCCATCAGCAACGTCATGGTCGGCGCAATATATTGCAAAAGCCCCAGCAGGGACAACGGCAGCCTTCTGGCCGCAGAAGCAAAAAACACCAAAGGAATTGTGGTCACGGCCCCACTCAAGATCAACATAAATAATGTATAATCATCATGGCTGACCCGTCCGGAAGTTTCCGAGAAATTCAGAAAGCTCAAATAGCCCACCGCGAAGGGCAACAACACCAGCATCTCGACCCATAATCCTAAAATAGCCCCGATCACCACTTTTTTTCGAATGAGACCATAAAGAGCAAAACTGCCCGCCAGATAGAGCGCGACCCACGGGAATATCCCTTGCGCCGCAATCAGATATATGACCCCGAAAGTCGCAATCCCCACGGCCATCAGTTTGACCCGGCTTAGCCGCTCCCCCAGAACCAGCATGCCCAATGCCACATTGACCAGCGGGTTGATAAAATAGCCAAGGCTGGTTTCCATCACATGATTATTCGCCACGGCCCAAATAAACACAAGCCAGTTGGAACTTATCAATACGGCCGATAAAAACAACATGAACAGAAGTTTTTTATCGGCAAATGTCTGACCTATTTCCTGAATCAGTATTTTCAGGGACCGCCGAAAGAACAGCAAAATAATCAGAAATATAAACGACCAGACCATACGAAACCCGAGAAATTCCAAAGCAGCCACATGGGATAATTCCTTGAAAAAAAGTGGGGCCAACCCCCATAAAACAAAGGCCCCGAGGGCATAGGCAATGCCAGCACTATTATTATCATCAGAACTATCTGTCTGGATTTCGGACATTGAATATACTTTCATTACACGGGATTACACAGGTATCTTATGATGTATGAAAAATCAATCATATCCTGATAAATATCTTTTATTGCCAAGAACTATGTTATCCCTCATAATATAATCAAACGTATGATTTAAGGGAAATCGAGAATTGTCATGAAGAAAAAATATAAAGCGTATCTGTTGATTATAGTTGGTCTGCTTCTGATAATTTATTATGCAGCCCTGCCCGAATATGCGGCCTATATGGACGCCAATATGAATAAAACGACCAATTCGCCGCCCTATACCGTCAGTGACGCTGCACAAAAACTCCATGACAGCCTGATTGTTGCCGACCTTCATGCAGATTTCCTGTTGTGGAATCGTGATTTGCTGGAAAGGCATGATTATGGACTGGTTGACCTGCCCCGTATGCAGGACGGCAACCTGTCCCTTCAGGCCTTCACCATCGTCAGCAAAGTACCCAAAGGCTTAAACATCCACAAGAATACTGCCGACAGCGATCAGATTACCTTGCTGGCCCTGGCCGAACATTGGCCCTTTAAAAGCCTGACCAGCCTGAAAGAACGGGCCCTGTATCAGGCGCAAAAGCTCCATTATTATGCCAAAAGTTCCGGCGGTCAGTTTGTCATTATCAAGACCAAAGGAGATCTGGCGGACTTTATCGCCGCGCGCCATTCAGGCAAAAAACTGACCGCCGGATTCCTTGGGATAGAAGGAGCGCAGGTCTTGGAAGGCGAGCTTGCCAATGTGAAAGTGATGTATGATGCCGGCTTTCGCATGATGTCCGCCACCCATTTCTTCGATACGGAACTTGGCGGCTCTGCCCACGGGGTTAGCCTCGGCGGACTGACCGATTTTGGCCGTGCGGTTTTTGAGGACATGCAACAGCGGGGCATGTTGATTGATATTGCCCATGCCTCTCCGGCCCTGATTAATGATATTCTGGCCTTTGCCACAACCCCTGTTGTGTCATCCCATACCGGGGTTCGCGGAACCTGCGATAACCAGCGTAACCTGAGCGATGATCATTTGAGAGGGGTTGCCAAAACCGGCGGCGTAATCGGGATTGGTTTCTGGGATGTAGCGGTCTGTGAATTCAGCCCGAAGGCTATTGTCAAAGCCATCAAATATACGGCGGACCTTGTCGGTGTCGACCATGTGGCTCTGGGGTCTGATTTTGACGGCGGCATCAAATCTCCCTTTGATGCCAGCGGCATGGCCCAGATTACGGAAGAGCTGCTGAAACAAGGTTTCTCCGAAGCGGATATTCGTAAAATCATGGGGGAAAATACCCTGCGGGTACTTGGGGAAATATTGCCGGATTAAGGCAAGTTTAATCCAGAGATTTAATCAGAATGACAAGGCTGTTATCCGCCCTGCCCCGGTCAATATCCATCTGCCTCAAATTATATTTCAGCCAGAACTGGCCGTAATATGAATAGGCAAATTTGCCCGGGTCTTTTGATTTACAGCCCTGCTTTATTTCCTTCATCGGACTGATAATCACCGAGGCAACATATTGTAAATCATTAATTTATATATGATTGGCTGGTTTTATATTTACCACCCCGCAATAATAACAAAAAATAAAATATCTTTAACTTTCTCCTCCTATAGACTACCCTTACCCTGCGCTATCCTGTCAAAGGTGAAATATTGATTATCCTATGAAATCAAACATCTTAACTATATTTATGTTGTTAATCGGAATTATTTTCCTGATTCAGGGAGCCAATGCCAGCGTTATCAAATCGGCTGATAATCTTAAGAATAATTATAAATTACACCACAGAATCATCTTATACAATGATTTATCAAGTTATAGTGACCCCGGAAGATCATCACAAAACAACAAAAAAATATTTATCAGCAAGCTATATTCCGCCGATGGTATTTCAGGTTATAATAACGACAAAACCAAAATTTTAAGAGACCTTGAAAACACCCGGCTACCACAATACACCGCAAAATCTTTGAATATAATAACAGGCTTTTCCCTAAATCGTGCTAAACAGGATGAACTTATCAATAGACATAAAAACGATAACGTACCCGTAGGCTCTTTTCTGGACACATTTAAAGACGAACCTATACTTCAAACCATATATTTTACATCCAAAGATCTGGCCTTCGGGTATAAAAAGACGATCGCAAATTCCTTGCAATTAGATTTTAATATGAATGCCATTGACTATAAAAATCAAGAAATTCTATGGAAAAGAAATATGCTGCAAACGGAAAGAGCTAATACTGAAGCCGAAAAGAAGAATATAAAACAGGAAACAAGCCTTATTTTCAGACTTATTGTGGATTCCTACAAAAACATACTCTATGTGGTCCTGATTATAATCGTCGCACTATATATATCTTTTCGCTATGTCCTGATCAAATATATATAATATTTACGGCCCGTTTGAGCCCTGTTTCCCCTGGCCAACCACAAATGATACATCCGCATTCAACGTCTTCCCCGCCATAGCGCCGTACCAGTCAAGACCTGCCCGAAGTTTAACATTCTCCCCAAGGACGATCATCGCCGGGGCCGCCAAATTCGCTTTTTTGACATCCTCTGCGGCCTGTGCCAAAGTTGTTTCAAGCACCTTTTGCGCCGCTGTTGTCGCCTTGCTGATGATGGCAACGGCTTCATCTGGTCGGCGTCCGGACTTCAGAAATTGCTGGCACATCAGGTCAACCCGGCTCAGGGCCATATATACCACAATCACCGGAGAGGATTTGGCCAGTGCATCCCAGTCAATATCCTTTGACAGCCCCCCGTCCTCGCCGTGACCGGTCAGAAAGGTCACTGCAGAATTGGTATGACGGTCTGTTACCGGAATCCCCGCATAAGCCAGCCCGCCGATTCCTGCGGTAATGCCGGGAATCACCCGGAAGGGGATATTTGCGTCCACCAGATGACGAGCCTCYTCCCCGCCACGKCCAAAAACGAACGGATCGCCGCCCTTAAGCCTTAGCACTTTCTTCCCGCCTTTGGCCAATTCAACAAGCCGGTCCGATATRTCTACCTGCTTCAAAGAAGGCCTSCCGCCCCKCTTTCCRGCGAACTCCAGCTGCGCAYYTTCATTCGCCAAATCAAGTATTTCAGGATTGACCARTGCGTCATAAACAACAACATCTGCCTGTTGCAGCCCCCTCAARGTCAAGAGTGTCACCAGCCCGGGGTCGCCCGGCCCCGCCCCGGCCARCCACACCCATCCRGCCTCYATYYKAGGYAWTTTYYCCARTAYWTYTKCCATGGTCATATTTTCACCCTGAATCYRTYCTATKCATATCCAAATATTTTATTAATGTAATATTCAGGAAACACCAGTTAAACTCACGYATATATAGYTATATCCGTGCGATMKTTACKTTTCATTAACCCTGAATATTATCACCATTTTAATAGCTTGGAAGTTAATAATAGAAATGWTAAAAAAGTWATTRCCAAAATNWWWTTTGGTGCAGGAACAGTGTGAATGGAATTCAAGTATAAATTATTAGCCGTTGTTAGTACMATTGCCCTGAGCACCTGGGTATATGATGACCTGATCAATAACGATGATATTARRAATGCYCTGCAGGATCARATTGACCTTCTGACCATAGATGAAAATATGGCTCTGGATGACAATATGATGGCCTATTCATCCACTATGGTTATCTCAGATCCAAAGAAAACCCCTGTACARACGACATCTGCCARYAAYAAAATRGCRRCCCTSGTGCCTCARGGCRCRATATTCTCRCCGCAGAACAAGAMMAAACCATAYGCYCCGGATGTAACTCCCAAAARAATAGAACCKGTCACYCTGCAAGAGGCCATTTATGCTGCTATAGATGATTCAGAAGGATCTCTGGTCATCCTGCAAAAATATTTTGACAGCTCCGCCGGCCAGTCAGACAAGATAACCGAACTGGCCTCCGGCGTYCTRAAGGGCATTGGTGAATCCGCCCTTRTWGGMAACAGCCACGACTTACAGGAATCAGCRGCGCGGGTGATYGATGCGGCGGCCCGTGCRGCTACCTCCGCCTATAGCATGCCTTTCACCTCTATTTCGGAATTCGGGTTGAGTTTTGGCGATATTGGCTGGGATTTCGGCCCGGCCAAAAAAATMCCCCATCGCGGCTTTATCCGCATCACGCCGGAAAGTGCCAATATTGAAGGCGACAATCTTTTGGCGTTGGAAACCTCAAAAGAAAACACCTTCTTTCAGGACGGAATCCTGAATGTARAAGCGTTCGGTATCCCCGATGTGGAAAAGGCACATTACCGCCTCTATATCTTCACCGCCCCCTTGCCCTCAGGCATGAAAATTTCCCATCCGTTCGGGGAAACTTTTGGCGTGAACGGTAATCAGCTCCGGGTGATAGATACGGCGGAAACAGGCAACAGCCAATGGGCCAAACTCTCCACCAACGGGGTTAGCCTAATCGGTGAGAGCGCCCATGAAATGGGCCAACTGGCCGCCAATGCCGCCGCCCCGGTTAACCTGGGCTTCAAGACAAGCGGTGATGTCAATGGCTGGCTATTGACCACGTTAATCAAGAGCACCGGCGAACCCATAAACATGCGCTTTGAGAGCGACGGCACGTCAGAAACCTATATTGTCGGTGTTGTGTTATCCCGAACAGACCTTGGTGATATGGAAGAAAGGCTGAATGAGCAGCTGTTGGCCATGCTCCAAAATCTTGCTCCCGGCGGTATTGGCGATACGGGCAGAACATTTAATAACAATTTCTCAGCCAATAGAATCAGCCAGTTTTTCACAAACCCAAACACAAGATCAGCCCCCGGCCCCAGCGCCCAGGCTGTGGAAGGGTTTGGGAGCAGAATTATATTGACACCAACGCCGACACCAACGCCTACTCCAACACCGACGCCAACTCCAACTCCAACACCGACACCAACGCCTACTCCAACACCAACGCCAACTCCGACACCTACTCCGACTCCGACGCCAACGCCAACTCCTACACCTACTCCGACGCCTACTCCTACGCCGACTCCGACACCAACGCCGACACCAACGCCGACACCGACGCCTACWMYRAMKCSWWSRYSKWYTYSRAYKYCTWNCWCYKWYWCCSWYRMSGRCNCSAWSAMYWWYTCMWWSWCCNGAMKCSWRCACCGACGCCAACGCCGACACCAACTCCTACTCCTACTCCGACGCCAACGCCTACTCCAACACCTACGCCGACACCAACGCCAACTCCGACGCCAACACCTACACCTACCCCGACTCCGACTCCGACGCCAACGCCAACGCCAACACCTACACCTACTCCGACGCCAACTCCTACGCCGACTCCGACACCTACTCCTACTCCGACGCCAACTCCGACACCAACGCCAACTCCGACGCCTACTCCGACGCCTACTCCAACGCCGACGCCGACACCAACGCCTACTCCGACACCGACACCGACACCTACTCCTACTCCTACACCTACACCTACACCTACTCCGACTCCGACTCCGACTCCGACGCCAATACAACTATTTGCTGATGCTGGTCCGGATCAGACGATTTATGTTGGGATGGATTTTAACCTTGATGGATGCGCACCTAATCCTTTCTCCATCACCACCATATCCCTCTGTGATATTGAGAATGAAATAGGGTTCGGCGCATTTGACACGCTCTTTAATATCAGTTGGGAACTCCATCTTGATAATGGCGGCACATTCAATCTTGGCAGTGACCTGCAATTATATAATGTGATTGATCTCAACAGTAACCTGTTCCCCATCAGCGGAACAGAATTCCCCAATATCGGAAGTTATCTCATTGAGTTGATCATTGATTATACCGGCGATTCCTTTGTCTATAACAATGTTACAGTGAGCAATAATGGCACACCCCTGACCGCAACAGATGATATGACCCTGTATATTGTCAATATCTCGGAGCCCTCTATGCTTGGCCTGTTTGGATTGGGGTGGGGATTTGTCGCCTATAGACGGCGCAGGAAATCAGGACCATCCAGAAATTAGAGGGTTTTTATTCCTCCAACGGCCTGAAATGACAAAAAATATTTGCGAAGTGATGGCCATCCAAAGGCACCGGACGTCCATGTGACAGGCGGCCACCTTCATAATAGACGATCTCTCCCGGTTTCATCATAACTCTGTGCTGACGATAATAATTATCTTCTATATAAAGGGGCCAATCCTTGTTGACCTCCTGATCTATATTAATGATTGCACTGATAATATGCGTATCAATCCGGTCCCGATGTGCCTTCAACACGGTGCCATTGTGATAAATCCGAATACCATAAACATATGTTGGGTCAAGACGGATACCACTCCATAATTCGAGAACCGGCCTCAGACAGCTATGAATATCTTTCTGCAACGCCGGTGTCAGCTCAACAAGGCTGCTGCTCTTGGGACTCGCCCCGGTATTTTCAATAAACCCTTTAGCCCCCGTTTCCTCAACCTGTTGTGCGCGATTATCATGATAAAATTTAATCAGCTTTTCAAACAGAGGCTTCGGCAGGGTGTCTTTCTGAAAGCCTATTCTGGTGAAATTAGCAATATTCTCATTTTCCTCACGGGAGAAAACCGGAAGCCCCGCGCGCGTCCGGAACCATTTTGTAATTACTGTTTTACTGCCTTTTTTCACGGGGTGGGCATGATGGAGGCTGTTTTGATTGACCGTGCCATCGGGATGCAAACTGTTCCAGATAACAGCCATACCCCGTTTTGGGACAAAAATTTTATCGATATTTGGGAAGCTGGTCTCGCCGCCCTCCGCCACGTCATTCAGGTAAATCATGAAGGTATAGCTACGTTGCCCCTGCGTACCTGCCTGTTGTGCAAGCTCCTCCTGCTCAAAAACATCTGTATGGGCCTTGAACTCCTGCCCTACTTCATAATGCTGTCCCTGCATCACTTCTGAATAGGCCGGATCAAGACCAACCACCGCACAAATCCGGCGATCAATATCCTTGATAAAATCATCCGTCAATATGCCAAGCTCACAGGTGCTGCTGCTACGAAAATATTTATCCGGTTCCTCACTACTGGTAATGGTAGAGGGTCGCAATCCGGCCATGGTCTTTGCCACCAGATATTCACATTCCGCTTCATTGAGGAAATCTTCCAGAATATAAAGCTCCAGCCCATCCACCGGCAAGCGGCCCGCATTGGGAATGAAAGGAGCCACACCCCTCTGCGCCGTAGCACTTTCTTTCAACGGATTAATGATCTGATCAAGGGGAATAGCTGGTTCAAAATTCAAAGCATCCTTAATCATGTCATGTGAGAACCCCTCATCGGCCATGATTTTAAACATGCTGTTCTTGTCACAGCCCGCCTTGATATTTATCCTGACCCAATTTTTCCAATCGCGATTAAGGCTTTCTTTTTTAAGAAACTGTTCAAGGCTTTGTTTGCGTAAATCTTGCGTCATCATATCCTGCATCAATATCTGAACAGGATTATATGACAACAACCCCATAAAAAACAATGGTATCTGGCACAAAGTAGCCAACACCCTCCCGATACTGTATAGTGGCTTGAAAAAACGGCATTTTATCTTGAACCAGCAATCAACAAGGGGGGTATCAAATTCTGGATTTTTTCACCGGCTATCTGTTTTTTTAAAACTGTCTTTTTTCCTGACGGCGGCATTCATTTTGCTGAGCAGTATTGATGATGCCTTTGTGGATATTTATTATATCCTTCATAAAATCCGGCGAAAATTTTTTATTTACCGCAAATACCGCCCATTTCAGGCCAAAGATATTCTGAACAAGGAAGAACAATATTTCGCCATTATGATCCCCGCATGGCAGGAATCACCCGTCATTAAGGCCATGTTAAAGAATACGCTGGCCAGCTATAATTACCGGAATTACCATATCTTTGTTGGCTGTTATCCCAATGACCCGGACACCGTTCGGGAAGCGGACCAGCTTTGCCCCGCCCACCCTAATCTGCATATCAGCCGCGCCGCCGCCCCCGGCCCGACCAGCAAGGCCGACTGCCTGAATCAGATATATGCGGATATTTACGCCTTTGAAAACAAAGGCCCCATAAAGTTTGCCGGCTATATCCTTCATGATGCGGAGGACATCGTCCATCCCCTTGAGTTAAAGCTTTATAACCACCTGATCCCGCGTAAAGATATGGTACAAATTCCGGTCATTCCGCTGAAACGTCCGTGGTATGACCTGACCGGCGGCCATTATATGGATGAGTTCGCGGAAAATCACATCAAGGAACTGGTGGTGCGGGAAAGCCTGACCGGGCATGTGCCGTCCGCCGGGGTTGGCACCGCCCTCAGCCGCCGCGCCCTGTCCGTGATCAGCCAGAATAATACGGTTATGCCCTTTGATGTGGGCAACCTGACCGAGGATTATGACCTTGCCCTGCGCCTGAAGGCCGCAAATCTCAAACTTATCTTTGCCCGTTTTATGGCGAGGCCGGGGGACATCATCGCTACCCGTGAATTTTTCCCCAACCGCATCCACGCTGTGGTCCGCCAGAAAAGCCGTTGGCTGATGGGCATCGCTTTTCAGGGCTGGCGTCAACAGAAATGGCAGGGATCACTCGCGCTCAGATACGCCCTATTCCGGGACCGAAAAGGCATATTCACCGCCCAGTTATCCATTGCCGCCTATTTTATCCTGCTCAATATTCTTGTAGTTTGGGGCGTGGAATGGCTTATGCCGAACGGCTATCATTACCCGCCATTGGTCCGGCGGGGCGAGATGCTGGAATATCTGCTCTGGGCGAACCTTCTGTTTCTCATTAACCGGGCCTTGCACCGCATGTATTTCACCTATTGCCTTTATGGCCCCTTATCCGCCCTACTGTCCCTGCCCCGGCAATTATGGGGAAATATCCTGAATTTCATGGCAGCCCAGCGGGCCATATATCTGTATGCTCGACATCTGTTGCTGGGCACAGCCCTTGTCTGGGACAAAACCGATCACATGTTCCCGGATATGGGGCAACGATCAGATACCCCGAAACATCAAGCCGCCGCCAATGAGCACCAGAGTTAAATTCCTGTTGCTGATATTTTTAAGTTTCGGGGCCGCCGCCCTTTCTCTCACCTTGTTCCTGTCAACGGACTATGCCCAAAACGAACGGGCCTATTTCACGGCCTATCCCTACCGCGAGATGGCCGCCCGAAAGTCGCCCCCCGCCCCTGTTGTGAGGGAAATTATTACCGCAGAAATGATCGCCCCCGAAAAAACATTTGTCATTGTCCAAATAACACCACCGCAGAGGGCGGTCATAATTCCGAAAAAGAAACCACCTGAACCCCGCAAGAAACCACCACCAAAACAAGTCATTCCCAAGCCCGTAAAGATAGCTGAATCGCACCCTGTTCAGAAGAAACAACCCGCAAAAGAACGCCGTCATGACGCCGAACTTGGTTATGCGGCTTACGAACAGCGGGATTATAAATCGGCTATCCAGCATTTTGAGCAGGCTTTAAAAACATCACCCGGCAAGCGGGATATTCGCCTGCAACTGGCCTATGCCTATAAAATCACCGGACAGAATGACCTTGCCGTGCGGAATTTCAAAACCGCCATCGACAGCGGCAAGCAGAATTTCGCCCTGCGCCGGGAGGTGGAACAGCTGGAAAACCGCTTTGAGGTCACTGGCTATGTTATCTACCGGGATGAATCCTCATCGACCCGGCAACTGGGCGCCGACCTCACCCGGTCCCAAACGGGGCTGGAGGTCAGCTATCAGCCGGAAAATATCGGCTTTCAGAATGGCCGGAAATTTCAGATTTATGGCCGCCTGCTATCCGCCATGAAACAGGATAGCCTGGCCATTGACCCGGACAGTCATCAGGGGGGTATTGGCCTGCGCCTGAAACCTCTGGCCAACCATAACCTTGTGCTGTCGGCGGAACGGCTGGTGAAAATTGGTGACTTTGCCCGCAATGACTGGATGATCCGGGCGGGATATTCTTATGATCATGGCACAGATTATCAGCCGGGCAAGGCGGGCTGGTGGAGCTATAGCCTCTATCTTGATGCGGCGCTCATCGACCCGTCAAGCCCCGATATATTCCTTACCTCACAAATGACTGGCGGTTACAGCATACCCCTTGCCGAGGGGCTTATCCTGCAACCGCGCCTGACGGCCCTTGGTAGCTGGCAAAAGGACAGCTTTCGCACAGCAGGCCTTTTTGAAGCCGGACCGGGCGTGAACATTCGGTATTATTTTAACGAGACAAAATATGAAGCCTATCGCGGCTATCTGGACCTGACCGTTGAATATCGCCTCAAACTGTCCGGCAACAGCGTCGGTGGTTCCGGCCCGGTAGTGGGCTTAACTTTCCACTTTTAGGGACTTCGACACAATCTCAAAAGTATTTTCCGACAGGCCCGGCAGTTTAAGTATCCGGTCCAAGGTATCTTTCATGCGTTTTTGACGGCCCGCGTCATAATATTTCCACCGTGCCAAAGGTTGCACAAGGCGGGAGGCGATCTGGGGGTTGATGGGGTCAAGCTGTGTGATCATATCGCCCAGAAACGCATAACCCCGCCCGCTCTTGTCATGGAAGCAAGTCAGATTCAAACCGCAGAAAGGCCCGGCAACGGACCGTACCCGGTTAGGGGTTGCCAGATCAAAGTCCGGATGCCGGATCAAGTCCCGCACTACATCCTGTGTCGCGGGACTTGCCACCGCCGCCTGTACCGAGAACCATTTATCCAGCACCAAATCATCATGGTGCCATTTATCGTAAAACTGCTGTAAAGCCTGTTCCCGTTCAACAAAATTGCTATGGGTCAGACAGGATAATGCCGCCATTTCATCGGTCATATTATCCGCGCCACGGAACTGCACCAGACATATATCCAGAATATCCCGGTCTTCCAACAACATCAGGTATGACAGGCACAGGTTTTTCAGCCGCCGCCTGGCCACCGCATCGCCATTAAACGCATAGGGCCCGGCCTCTGTGCAGGCATGATAGAGCCGCCTGAAATCGTCCCTGTGGGCCTCTGCCAAGGCCCGGCGGGTGAACTGGCGCGCATGGTGAATGGCATCCACATCAATGGGTGATCTTTGCTGGCCCAACATCCCCTCGGTGGGCAGCGTCAGCACCTCTGCCATAAAGGCCGGGTCAAGATCGGATGAGGTCAAAATCCGGCCAATGGCTGCGGAAAAATCCTGATCCAGCGTTAAATTCCGGCCCGCGCCATGATCATCCACAAGCCCCATAATCACCTGCCCGGCTATATGCTGTGCGGCCTCCCAACGGTTAAAGCTGTCGCTGTCATGGGCCATCAGGAACAGGTGATCCGCCCGGCTCAGGTCACTGGTGAGCTTCACCGGGGCTGAAAATCCGCGCAGAAGGGACGGCACGGCCTCATCCGTCACCCCGACAAAGGTAAAGCTCTGTTCTGCTTCTGTCAGGTCAAGAATACGGCTGGTCTCTTTGGAGATACTATTCTCCCCCGCCAGACACAGGGGCATGTCCCGCCCATCCGTTCCGATCAGGCCAACCGCCACCGGGATATGCATGGGGGACTTGTTCGTCTGGCCCGGCGTATCGGGAATTGATTGCTGAAAGGTCAGGGTAACCTTATCGCCGTCCTGAATATGAGTGACGGTAACCTCCGGCGTTCCGGCCTGCCCATACCACAGGCGAAACTGGCTCAGATCAATGCCGGACGCATCCGCCATCGCCGCCGTGAAATCATCACAGGTCACCGCCTGCCCGTCATGACGTTTGAAATAAAGGTCCATGCCTTTACGGAAATTTTCCGGACCCAGCAGGCTATGGATCATGCGAATGACTTCCGCGCCCTTTTCATAGACCGTGACCGTATAGAAATTATTGATCTCAATATAGCTATCGGGCCGGATGGGGTGGGCCATGGGGCCGCTATCCTCGGCAAATTGATGCTGGCGCAATATCCGCACATCTTCGATACGCTTCACCGCCCGTGATCCCATATCAGCGGAAAATTCCTGATCCCGAAATACGGTCAATCCCTCTTTCAGGGACAGCTGAAACCAATCACGACAGGTAACCCGGTTGCCGGTCCAGTTATGAAAATATTCATGGGCGACCACGGCCTCAACAGCGGCAAAATCAGCGTCAGTGGCGGTTTCCGCCCGCGCCAGAACGCATTTGGTGTTAAAGATATTCAGGCTTTTATTTTCCATCGCCCCCATGTTGAAATGGCTGACTGCGACGATATTGAAAATTTCAAGGTCATATTCAAGGCCAAAAACCTGCTCATCCCACGCCATGGCCTTCTTGAGGCTGTCCATGGCATGAGGGCATTTATCAAGGTCCGCCGCCTCGGCAAAAATGCGCAGAGTGACGTTAGTGCCGGACGCGGTTATAAAATGATCCTCCAGCATATCCAGCCGCCCCGCCACAAGGGCGAACAGATAACTAGGCTTGGGAAAAGGGTCATCCCAGACCGTATAATGCCGCCCGTCCGGACAATCGCCCTCGTCAATTTTATTGCCGTTAGACAAAAGCACCGGACAGCTTTCTTTCTCGGCCTCTATGCGCACCCGGTAGCGGGTCATCACATCCGGCTGATCCAGAAAATAGGTGATCCGGCGAAAGCCCTCGGCCTCACATTGGGTGGAATACATGCCCTTTGAAATATAAAGCCCCTCCAGCGCCGTATTGCTGGCCGGGTCTATATCGTTTCTGATGACCAATTCGAACTTTTCCGGCAGATCATAAATCGTCAGGCTACTTTCGGTGAGCGCGTAATATTTGTCACCAAGAATCCGCCCGTCAAGGGTGACCGACGTCAGGGTCATCTCATGGCCCTTCAGGACAAGCGGCCCCAGCCCACGGCGCCGGACCGTCATTTTAGCCGTCACATGGGTAATATTATCCCTGAGGTCAAAATCAAGCTCAAGCTGATCAACGTGAAAGTCGGGGGCCTTATAATCACGGCGGTATTTTGTTTGCGGCGCATCAGCCTTGGGCGGCATCAAGCGACCTCACTGAACAGGCGGTCTACCTCATCCACCATATCTTTCAGGTGAAACGGTTTTCGCAGGACTTTTGAATTGGCCGGGCGGTCTTTGGCCTTATCCATGGCCACGGCGGCAAAGCCGGTAATGAACATCACATGAAGCCGGGATTGCATTTTTGTCGCGCGCCGCGCCAGTTCAATACCATCCATGCCCGGCATAACAATATCTGTCAGCAGCAAATCAAATCCCCCGCCTGCCAATAAGGGTAACGCATCGGTGCCCAGCCCTACAGACACCACCTGATAACCCGCTTTTTCAAGAGATCTGGTCAGGAAGCTCCGCATGGTATCGTCATCTTCTGCGAGCAAAATACGTGGCATAGCCTAAACCCTTTTATATTTATTTATACTTTATACATGTTTTTTAATAACCCACTAATGATAAATAATTCAATAAAATATTCGCAAATTCTGCTTTTTCTTATGCTCAGGAGAGATTAACATGATGGATGAACCATTCTGGAAAAACCATCATGCAGCCATTTTCGATTTTTTATCCAAAAAATGACCCCAATGGCATCCTGTTCAACAGCCCCCACAGCGGTATGTATTTACCGGAAGATTTCCTGACCCAAATCATCCTTGACCCGGCCCTGCTCCATCATTCCGGGGATATTCTGGTGGATCAGCTTGTCCGTGATGTGCCAAAATCCGGGGCCACGTCTTTTATCAATCACTATGCCCGTACCTATGTGGACACCAACCGGGATGCGCAGGAGATTGACCCGGATATGTTCCATAATCCGGACATTCGCCCCACAACCAAAAGCCAGAAAGTCGCGCGCGGTTTTGGTATCTTCTCCCGCAAGTCCTATGATGGCCAAGACATCTATGAAGCAAAGCTCCCTGCGGCGGAAATTGACCATCGGCTAAGCCATGTTTATCACCCGGTGCATGATGCCCTGCGCAACGCCCTGAATGACCTTCATCAACAACAGGGGTTTTGCCTGCTCATTGACTGCCATTCCATGCCCTCCTACGCATTCATTGACCCGTCCCTGTCCAATTCAAAACAGCCGGATTTGATCATAGGCGATTGTTTCGGCACCAGCTGCCCGGAAAATCTCAGCCGCCATGTGGCCCGTTTTTTCACCGAACGCGGCCTGAAAGTCACCTTTAACGTCCCCTATTCCGGGGGTTTCAATACCCAGGCATATGGCAAACCCGGCGACAATAGAAACGCTCTGCAGCTTGAATTCAGTCGGGCTTTGTATATGGATGAGAAAACGCTAAAGCCGCACGAAGGATTTTCACCCTTGCAATTACTTCTTACGGGATTAAGTGAAAATCTGGCGAAAAATCTGGCTGATTTTTTTACTGCTGAATAATACGTTCGTATTCATAAAAGTGTAAAATCGATCAAAAAATGCCAAAAACTGTCAGCATTCTTTACAGTTTATTGTATTCCATAGCAAAGACAAATATACAAAAAAAGATAAGGTACTGTAATAAAACAATTATATAAGTTTGGCACAATATTTGCTTATTACTTAAGTTGTTAAGTTGTTAAGTTATTAAGTTATTATACATAAACACTACATTTAAGTACTTAAACCTAGAAACTAAACGAGGGAAGTAATTATGAAAAAAGTAATTCTAAAACTCATTATATTGGTGGGGATTCTCGGTTTCTCCGTACCTGCAAATGCAGTGCCCGTCCAGTGGGCTACTAACGGACATTGGTATGAAATTCAAACATCAATGACATGGAATAACGCAGAGGCTAATGCCCAATCCAGCTATGGAGGTCATCTTGTCACCATTAATGACGCAGCCGAACAAAGTTGGCTAACAGCGCAATTCGGAATTCAGGAGAAATTCTGGATTGGTTTTAATGATGCGGCCATAGAAGGTACTTGGGTTTGGTCAAGCGGTGAAGCCATAACCTACACAAACTGGCATACAGGCGAACCCAACAACGGCATTGTGCCAGGTGCTAATGAAGATTACGCTCTAATCAACGCTTTTTCTGGTCTAAACGACTGGAATGACGCGCCTGGTAACCTCAAATTCATGTCTATCGTTGAATTCACCGTCAGTAATAATGTACCAGAACCTGCCGCACTAGGGCTTCTTGGACTGGGCCTTATTGGATTGGGACTGGTACGCCGTCGGAAATCAGTATGATATCTCCTTAGATTTTTAAATTTTAAATAAGGGCTCCAAATTGGGGCTCTTATTTACATGGCTTTTTTCCTGCTCAGCAGGGCTTTTAATTCCTGTGGCTTCACCGCCCCTGTGATAAATACCATCAATACGTAGCTGCCGACCCCGGCAAGCACCAAAATCAACAGACCCGTAATTTTTGCCGCCATATGACCTTCAAACATTCCTGTTATCTGCCCGGAAGTCAACCATATAACAATTCCCATCACCACACTGGCCAGCAGATATTTGGCGATACGCACCACTGTCTGACCATCAAAGCTGAAATGGCCCCGCCGAACCAGCCCGCCCGCCAGCATGGCCGCGTTAAGCCAGGCAGATATGGCCGTGGCCATGGCCAGCCCCACATGGGCGAAATACTGCATCAAAATCAGATTCAGTGTCATATTGACCACCAGCGCCACCATGGCAAATTTCACCGGGGTTTTGGTATCCTTGCGGGCGAAATAACCGGGAGAGAATATCTTGGCCAGAACGTAAGCCGGAAGCCCCGCCGCATAGGCCATCAGGGCATAGGCCGTCTGCCAGCTGTCCTCCTGTGTGAAAGCCCCGCGCTCAAACAACACATGGATCAACTGAAAGGGTACAACCATAAAGGCCACCGCCGCCGGAATGGTCAGGAACAGGCCGAGCTCTATGGCTCTGTTCTGATTATAGCTCACCTTGGCATTATCGCCCTCAGCAATATTACGGGCCAGCAGGGGCAGCAACACCGTACCCAGCGCCACGCCAATCACCCCAACGGGAAGCTGGTTAAGCCTGTCTGCATAAAAGAGGTAGGAGATTGAGCCATCGGGAAGGTGAGACGCGATAATCATGTCCAGCATCAGGTTAATCTGTATCACCCCCGCGCCCAAGGCCGCCGGCATCATGATGATCAGCATTTCCTTTACCTTGGGCGTCAGGCGCGGCATGACAATCCTGATCCTATACCCCACCCGGCGGCAAGCCATATAAAGCCATATGAGCTGTATGAAGCCGGCTATACTGACCGCCAGTGCCAACGCATGGGCCGGAGTCTCAAACTGATCGGAAAAGAAAATCAAAGCTGAAATCATGGATAAATTCAGAATAATCGGTGTCGCCGCCGTTTCGGAAAATTTACCCAGCGAATTCAATATACCGCCCAGAAGTGACACCAGACTGATAAACAGCAAAAAGGGAAATGTGATGCGGGTCAGCAAAACCGCCAGCTGAAATTTCACCTCATCATCACTGAATCCCGCCGCCAGAATATAGATCACCCCCGGCGCGAATATCTCCATAACCGCCACAAGAATCAAAAGCACCACTATCAAACTGGAAAAGGCGGTTTCGGCAAAGCTGAGTGCTTCTTCGCGCCCGCCTTCGGTCAGGGTGGCGGTAAAGACCGGCACGAAAGAGGCACTGAACGCCCCCTCGGCAAACAGGCGGCGAAAGAAATTGGGCAATTTTAACGCAACGAAAAAACAGTCGGCCACAAATCCGGCCCCCAGGATCGACGCCGACAGAATATCACGGACAAACCCCAGAATCCGGCTGATGAAGGTAAAGCTGCTGAATATGGCGACGGCTTTGCCAAGGGACATATCAGCGACTTACCTGTTTCTTGTTCTTTTCCCCGCGCGGGACTATGCCGGCCATAAGAGCCTCCATCAATTTATCGCTGATTTTCTTCAGCTTGTTTTCATTATGCACTTTATGGCCGAACAGGTCACAGATAAAGAACACCGTCACCGCCCGTTCGCCAAAGGTGGCGATATGAGCGCTGCCAATGGACAGCTTTAAATCAACCAAGGCCTGTGACAGCATATAAAGAAAGCCCGGACGGTCAAGGCCGTTCAGCTCAATAACGGTATAGCGGTTGCTGGCCTTGTTATCAATCAGCACCCGTGGTTCCACCGTAAAGACATCGGCCTTGGCCGGACGCTGGCGCAGGGCCGCCAGTTCTTTACGCGGCAAAAGCTCACCGGCCAATGTGCTGGCAATGGTTCTGCGCAGGCGGTCCAGCTTGTGCTTATCCTTGAACAGGCCCCCGCCCTGTTCCTGAATCCAGAAGGTATCCAGCGCCATGCCGTCCTTGGTGGTGAAAACCTTGGCATCCTGAATGGACGCCCCGCTGACCGCAATGGCCCCGGTCATACGGGCAAAAAGCCCCGGATGGTCCTGCGCATAGATGGTCAGTTCAGAAATGCTCTGAAATTCATCCACATGAATAGTGATGGTCAGCCGTTCATCCTTTTGATCAGCCTCGGCGATCATTTGGGCGTGACGGACCTGATTCTCAGTATTAAGCGCCAGCCAGTAAGGCTCGTAAAAACGGTCCCGGTATTGATCAAATTCCGCATCTGTCCAATCGGAAAGGGCCGCGCGCAGGCTATCCTGCACTGCAGCTATACGATGTTTATTGCTGCCCTCAACCTGTCCGCCCAGCAGATATTCCTCTGCCTTGTAATAGAGGTCACGGAGCAATTGCCCCTTCCAGCCATTCCAGATTTTCGGCCCCACGGCCCGAATATCCACCACGGTCAGGATAAGGAGCAACCGCAGGCGTTCCGGACTTTGAATGATCTTGCAGAAATCCGCAATGGTTTTCGGATCATTCAGGTCGCGCTTGAAAGAAACATGGGTCATCAGCAAATGATGCCGCACCAGCCAGGCCACCGTTTCAGTCTGTGCCGCACTCAGGCCAAGGCGCGGGCATAGTTTCTGGGCCACTTTCTCGCCCAGAACCGAATGATCCCCCTTGCGCCCCTTGGCAATATCATGGAGCATCACCGCCACATATAATACCTCACGGGATAAAACCTTATGGATAATATCATTGGACAGCGGATGGTCCTCTGCCAATTCTCCCCGTTCCAGTTTTGATAATAATTCTATGGCCCGGATGGTATGTTCATCCACCGTATAGACATGATACATATCATATTGCATCTGGGCCACCACCCGGCCAAAATCAGGAATGAACCGGCCCAGCACACCGGCCTCATTCATCAGGCGCAGAATAAAGCCCGGCCCCTTGTCATAGGTCAGAATATCCAGGAACAGCCGGTTGGCCTCCACATTTTTCTGAAGATCACGATTGATCAGCCGCAGGTTATGACGCAACCGCCGCATAGCACGCGGATGAATATCCAGATCATTCTGCTGCGCCACATGAAACAGACGGATCATATTAACCGGATCATCCTTGAAATGCGCCGCCGTGGTCAGGGAAATACGGCTGCCCTCTATGGGAAAGATACCGATGCTACGATTACGCAAGCCGAATTTGGGTATTCTGAGACGCGGCTTGCGCTTGTGCTTATCCTCAAGATAGGCGCAGTAAATCCGGGTCAGGTCGCCAACGGTTTTGGCGGTCAGGAAATAATGCTTCATAAAGCGTTCCACATCGGACAGCCCCGCCCGGCCTACATAGCCCAGTCGTTCCGCCAGAATCTTCTGGACGCCAAAGGTGATCCTCTCCTCGGCCCGGCCCGTGATATAATGCAGATGACAGCGCACAGTGGTCAGGAAGTTATAGGCCTTTTGAAACTGACGGTAATCACTGCGGGAGAAAACGCCCTTTTCCACCACCTCTGACACGCTGTGGACGCCATAAATATATTTTGAAATCCAATAGAGGGTCTGCAAATCACGCAGGCCGCCCTTGCCTTCCTTGATATTAGGCTCCACCACATAACGGCTTTCGCCCAGTTTCACATGGCGCGCATCGCGTTCCGCCAGTTTTTCCTCGACAAATTCCGGCCCGGTGCCGCTGATGACCTGACTATCAAAACGGTCCTGAAATTCCGCGTAAAGTTCTTCATCCGCGCAGATATAGCGGGATTCCAGCAGGGATGTGCGGATGGTCAGATCCTGTTTCGACAGGCGCACGCATTCCTTTACCGTGCGCACTGCATGCCCCACTTTCAGGCCAATATCCCACAGCATATAGAGCATATATTCCACCACCTGCTCCCCCCAGGGCGTCTGCTTGTAGGGCAGCAGGAACAGCAGGTCCACATCAGAATAGGGGGCCATATCCGCCCGGCCATAGCCGCCAATGGCCACAAGGCTGAGCCGTTCGCTCAGTGTCCGATTGGTAACCGGCAGGATATATTCCGTGGTGACATTATACAGCTGAATGATAATCTCATCGGTCAGAAAGCTCTGGGCTATAACCAGCGTTTTACTGTCCTCGCCCTCAAGGCAGCGTTGTTTTATCTCCTCAAACCCACGCTGGTAAAATTCCTTGAACAGGTCAAGCAGAGCCGGGCGGATGTTGGTCAGAGACTTTTCCTGCTTGAGAATATCCAGCTTGACGCTGAAATTCTTGCGGTTAAAAACCTGGCGATGTTTTTTGACTTTAGCCATCCTGTTGCAACTTCTTTAATTGATAGAGAATATCCAGTGCCGCGCGCGGGCTTAGCTCATCGGGGTGAATGTCTGACAGGGCCGCCGTRACYTTMTGGGCCGGATTATCCKGCGGCGGTCTGTCCTGCCTCACCCGRTCCTGCAACGCGGAAAACAGGGGCAGGTCATCGGCTATATTGTCAATCTTCTGACCCCGGTCCGCCCCTTCCTCGAGGCTGTGCAAAACCTGTGACGCCCGCTCGACCACYACYTGCGGCARGCCCGCCAGTTTGGCCACCTGAATACCGTAAGWGCGGTCCGCCGCCCCCGCCGCCACTTCGTGCAGGAAGATAATCTCCCCCTGCCAATCCTTGACCTTCATATAATGCAAAGACARATCATCCAGCGTCGATGACAGGGCCGTCATCTCRTGATAATGRGTGGCAAATAACGCCCGGCACTTGTTGACCTCATGGATATGCTCCACCGCCGCCCAGGCAATGGACAGGCCGTCATAGGTGGCCGTCCCCCGGCCAATCTCATCCAGTATCACCAGCGAACGCGCCGTTGACTGGTTCAATATTGCCGCCGTTTCMACCATTTCCACCATGAAAGTTGACCGCCCGCGCGCCAGATCATCGGACGCCCCGACCCGGCTGAACAAACGGTCCACAATGCCCACATGAGCCGTGCGCGCCGGGACAAAGCTGCCCATTTGCGCCATCAGGGCAATCAGGGCGTTCTGGCGCAGAAACGTACTTTTCCCGGCCATATTCGGCCCGGTGATCAGCCACAGACGGTTGCCCGGATCAAGGTTGCAATCATTGGCAACGAAATGATCCTGACTGCCTTTYTCCAGCGCCGCCTCAACCACCGGATGGCGGCCATTTTCCACCTGAAAACGCAGGCTGTCATCAACCACGGGCCGGGCGTAATGTTTCTCTGCCGCCAGTTCCGCCAGCGCAGTGGACACATCCAGCCGGGCCAAGGCCCCCGCCGCCGAACTGATCTCCTGCCAGCGCGACAGCACCTCCCCCACCAGCTTTTCAAAAATCTCATGTTCCAGGGCCAGAGCCCGGTCCGCCGCCTGCCCGATCTTTCCGGCCAGTTTCGCCAGCTCGCTGCTGTTAAAACGAACCACATTGGCCAGAGTTTGACGGTGGATAAATTCCTCATTCAGTGGCGGGGCCATCAGCTTGTCCGCATGGAGTGCCGTGACCTCGATAAAATAACCCAATACATTGTTATATTTGACCTTCAGGCCGCTAACCCCGGCCATCTCTTTGTATTTGGCCTCCAGAGCCATGATCAGCCGTTTGCTCTCGCTGGACAGCATCCGGTATTCATCAAGGGCCGCGTGATAGCCTCTGGCAATGAAATTCCCGTCCCGAATGATGGTCGGCAGCTCTTCGGCCAAGGCCCGCCTGAGTAAATCCGTGACCTCGCCATGGGTGCCCATATTCTCCAGAATCAGATCAATATCCCCCGGCAGGGACAACAGGTCGCCGCCCGTCCGGCTCATATGGCTCTGAAAAACCGCCTTGATCTCCGCCGCCTGCATCAGGCCRTCCCGAACCATGGCAAGRTCACGCGGWCCRCCCCGGCCCACCGAYARYCGYGACATRGCCCGTTCYAGATCAGGGCAGCGTTTGAGCARCCCCCTGATTTTCTGGCGAAAGGCCTCATGCTCATGRAAATGCGCCACCAGATCAAGGCGGGCATTAATGGTSCGCACATCCATMAGCGGCGCGTTCAGRCGGCTGTTCAGYAACCGCGCCCCGGCCCCGGTCAGGGTSCGGTCWATGCAATGMAGCAGRCTGCCYTTKCGSTCSCCGGACAGGGTATGGGTTAATWCCAGATTSCGCCGRGTCGCCCCGTCAATGATCATRCTGCTGTCGGTGCCCATAACCATGGGMCGCGMCAGCTTCGGCATCTTGCCCTTTTGAGTTTCCTGCAAATAGGTAATCAATGCGCCGCAAGCGGCCAGCTCCGCGCGGCCTGCCCCGGCCATATCCTCAAGGATGGCGGCCCCGAAATTTTCCTTCAGGGTTTTTTCCGCCARRGTGCTGTCAAAGCTGTGACTTTCCACAAGGCTCAATATTGACTGCCAGTCCGCMAGCCCGTCGCCCAGATCATCCGCYGACAGGACCGAGGCCGACAGGATCAATTCCCCGGCCTGAATCCGGGATAATTCCGCATCAAGATTGGCCGCCGTCACCCGGCTGACCCGAAARTCACCGGTTGAAATRTCAAGCCACGCCAGCGCATATTCCGCCTGCGAACGGGCCAGAGCCGCCAGATAATTATTCTGGCGCGCGCTGAGCAGATTTTCCTCGGTCAAAGTACCCGGCGTTACCAGCCGCACMACRTCCCGCCGCACAACCGATTTTGACCCGCGTTTTTTTGCTTCCGCCGGATTCTCCATCTGCTCGCAAACGGCAACCTTGAACCCCCGCCTGATCAGGCGCGACAGGTAAGTTTCAGCGGCATGCACCGGAACGCCGCACATGGGAATATCCGCSCCGTCATGCTTGCCCCGTTTGGTGAGGGTAATATCCAGCGCCGCCGAGGCCCGGACCGCGTCATCAAAAAACAGCTCGTAAAAATCCCCCATCCGGTAGAACAACAGATAATCCTGATGCTGCTGTTTCAATTCCAGGAATTGCACCATCATGGGCGTGACCGCAGAATCAGGCTTGCGCTTTTGTCTGCCGTGCTGGGTGATTGTCTGCGTTTCCGTCATATACTCGCTGAGATTATAATATTTATATAGTTTTTTATGGTTTACATTTAATATAATTACAATATATATAGAAAATTGGTAATATTATATAATATTTTCCTTATTTTCTGATATGCCGTATCAGTAATTATAGATAAAACAGTTTATCTGTTCCGCCCATAGAAAGCAATTACTCATGGGCGGGAGCCGCACATAAACAACAGCAAGGGACCGCGTGAATGAGTGACAGAAAAAATGATTTCGGTGATAAGGAAGCCCTTCATTATCACGCCATTGGCCGTCCCGGAAAGCTGGAAATCCGSGCGACAAAATCCATGGCSACACAGCGCGAYCTGTCKYTGGCCTATTCCCYCGGYGTGGCGGCCCCGGTTCTGGCCATCGCCGACCATCCCAATATGGCCTATGACTAYACAGCCAAGGGTAATCTGGTGGCCATCATCACCAATGGGTCGGCCATTCTGGGACTGGGCAATCTGGGGGCGCTGGCGGCCAAACCTGTTATGGAGGGCAAGGCGGTTCTGTTCAAACGGTTCGCCGATGTGGACGGTATTGACCTTGARGTRGATACCCARGAYGTRGATGAGTTCATCAATTGCGTCAAAYTGCTTGGCCCCACATTCGGCGGTATTAATCTGGAAGACATCAAGGCCCCGGAATGTTTCATCATTGAACAGGCCCTGCGGGAAAAGATGGATATTCCGGTTTTTCACGATGATCAGCATGGCACCGCCATCATCACCGCCGCCGGAATCATCAATGCCATTCATATCACGGACCGGGATATAAAAACTGTCAGGATTGTGGTCAACGGCGCCGGGGCAGCGGCCATCGCCTGTACCGAACTGRTCAAGGCCATGGGCGTTCGCCATGAYAATGTGATCATGTGCGACAGCAAAGGCGTGATCTATCAGGGCCGCGAAAAGGGTATGAACCAGTGGAAATCCGCCCATGCGGTCGATACGCCGCACCGYACYCTGAAGGATGCGATTGTTGATGCYGATATTTTTCTGGGCCTGTCGGTAAAGGATGCGGTCAGTTCGGAAATGGTTAAAACCATGGCTGACAARCCGATTATTTTTGCCATGGCYAACCCGGACCCGGAGATTACCCCYGARGCSGTCAARCARGTGCGCAGTGACGCCATCATCGCCACGGGCCGGTCCGATTATCCCAATCAGGTCAATAATGTWCTGGGCTTYCCCTATATTTTCCGGGGGGCTTTGGATGTGCGCGCCAGCACCATCAATGACGAGATGAAAATTGCCGCCGCATGGGCCATCGCCCTGCTCGCCCGGGAGGATGTCCCCGACGAAGTGGCGGCGGCCTATAGCGGCGGTCATCCAAAATATGGCCCGGAATATATCATCCCCGCCCCCTTTGACCCGCGCYTGATCAGYGCCATMTCGCCCGCCGTGGCCGAGGCCGCCATCAAAAGCGGGGTCGCCAAAAGGCCGATCATTGACATGGATGCCTATCACAAGGAACTGGCGGCGCGGCTTAACCCCACCACCGGCACCCTGCAAATGATCTATGACCAGTWGGGCACTGACCCCAAACGGGTTATCTTTACCGAGGCCGATGAGGAAACAGTTTTGCGGGCAACTCTCGGCTTTGAACAGAATGGCTATGGCCATGCAGTTCTGATCGGCTATGAGGATAAAATCCGCGACCATCTGGAACATATCGGCCATGACCGCAATGACARCCTTGAGATTCATCATGGCCGCAACAGYGACAAAACCGTWAAATAYGCYGAATTCCTCTATRAAAAATTACAACGRCAGGGCTATCTCTAYCGGGATTGCCTGCGTCTGGTACGGTCCGACCGYAATGTATTTGGGGCCTGTATGCTGGCTCACGGTGATGCGGATGCCATGGTGACCGGCCATAACCGCCATTATGCYGCCGCGCTGGACAGCATCATGAAAGTGATCGACCCCCTGCCGGAYTCCMGAGCCATTGGYCTGTCRATCATCATCAAGGAAGGCCAGACCATCTTTGTCGCCGATACCGCCATTACCGAAATGCCAACACCGGAAGAAACCGCTGAAATCGCCATCAATGCGGCGCGCGCCGTYCGCCATTTCGGYATTGAGCCACGGGTGGCCTTCATGTCCTATACCAATTTTGGCAATCCTGAAGGCGGCATATTRGCCACCACCGCCCGGGCGGCGGTCAGCGTWYTGGACGCACAGRAAGTKGATTTCGAATATGAGGGCGAGATGCATGCCGGGGTGGCMCTGAACCCGGAAATCATGAAATCMTATCCCTTCTGCCGCCTGTCAGGGCCAGCCAATGTGCTGATCATGCCGGGGATGCATTCGGCCCATATTTCGACAAAAYTGTTGCGGGAACTGGGCGGGGGTACGGTGATCGGCCCCATGCTGGTCGGCCTGACCCATTCGGTGCAGGTGATCCCCATGGGGTCTTACGCGTCCGAGATCATCAATCTGGCCGCCCTCGCCGCTCATAATGTGAATTTACTGAAGAATAAAAGCTAGAGCCAAATAGGTCCAATATTGCTCTAGAGCATCCATGTGCCGCCGACGCAGACCACATTGGGCAGGGCAAGATAATCCTCGGCCAGCGCGGCATTAATACCGCCGGTGGGACAGAATTTCAACTCCGGCAAGGGACCGTTCAGGGATTTAAGAAACGTTCGYCCGCCCACGGCCTCCGCCGGAAATAATTTCAGGTAACGATAGCCCTTTKCCTGCAAGGCCATGGCCTCRCTRGCSGTGCTGACACCGGGGAGCAAGGGCAAGKMTATCTGTTCTGCGGCGGYRATCAGGGCATCCGTGGCCCCGGGGCTAACCGCAAAAGCCGCACCGGCYTCATGGGCGGCAATCARRTGGGCCGCTTCCGTCACCGTACCTACGCCGGTAATGGCGTCCGGGACATGGGCGATAATTTCCCGCACCGCCGCCAGCGCACAATCGGTACGCAACGTAACCTCAAGCACCCTATAGCCCTCATCCACAAGGCGGCGGGCCATGGGCACCGCATCGGCCAGAGATTTAATCACCATCACGGGGATAATACGGGTACCGTCAAGCAGGGATTCGAAYTTCAGATTTTGGTGGCTCATAATATGTCTCTTGTCTTAATAAAATTTACCCTGCGTGCGGGCAGCGGCCCCGATCAGCGCAGGTTGTTTTTCCATGATTTGTACGGTAGGRATCGTCTTCACATAATGAAGCCGYCCCTTGTCCTCAAACCGGGCGCGGAACTGGCTGTCCAGAAAGAAATCCTGAATTTTAGGCAATATACCGCCCGCCAGATAAACCCCGCCTGTGGCATTAAACGTCACGGCCATATCACCGGCGAACGTGCCGAGGATGCTGCAAAATATATCAACCACCTGCCCGCAATGGCTGCCTGGATCACGGAGTGCCCGGCGGGTGATTTCAGAGGGTGTCAGTTTTTCCACCTCCTCCCCGCGCAGGGCGGCCAAGGCCTGATGCAGGGTGCTGAACCCCTGCCCTGAAATGACCCGTTCCACGGATACTCTGGGATATTTATATTTAACGGTTCGCAAGATCTGACGTTCCAGATCGTCTGCGGGGGCGAAACCCACATGGCCGCCCTCACTGGTCAGAACCTTCCAGCCATCGCCAACGGGCGTGATAGCCGCCACCCCGATGCCGGTGCCGGGACCAATCACCAATTTTGTGCCGCCCGCCTGCATATCCGCCGATACCTGACCGATATTGAGCAGATTATCCGCGTCAAGATACGGCAAAGCCGAGGCAATAGCCTCAAAATCATTAAGCAGGATAACCCGGGTCATGCCAAGTGCCGCCGTAAGGCTCTCACGGCTAAAAGCCCAGGGACAGTTGGTCATCCTGATATAATCGCCGACCACAGGCCCGGCAATGGCGATGGAGGCCAGCGTTGGACGCGGCCCCGTGGTTTGCCCTAGATAGGCCAAGGCCGCCGCTTGCAGGCTGTCATAATCACGGGTGGCCAGAATTTGCACCTGTTCAAGGCTAATCCGTCCCCCCGTGCGGGCGATGGCGAAGCGGGCATTRGTGCCGCCAATATCAGCCACYAATATKGGGGSRTCCASCGTCATGYCGCSCCCTCCCAACTGAATATGCTGGCCCCGGTTTCGGCGGAGCCGACAACGGCGCGGAACGCCCCGAACAGCTCGCGSCCCATGCCAATATCATTGGCCGCAAGATCAGCGGTGGCCGGAATGCGTTTGTTCAATTCATCCGCCGCCACATGCAGGGTTAGCGTACCGGACATGGCGTCAAGCTCAATGACATCACCGTCCTGCACAAGGCCAATCGGCCCGCCTTCCAGAGCYTCCGGCGTCAGGTGAATAGCGGACGGGACCTTACCCGATGCGCCCGACATACGGCCATCGGTAATCAGGGCCACTTGAAACCCCCGGTCCTGAAGCACKCCCAGCGACGGGGTCAATTTATGTAATTCGGGCATGCCGTTGGCCTTTGGCCCCTGAAAGCGGACCACGGCGATAAAATCCTTTTCCAATTCRCCCCKACCGTAAGCGGCCAGCATATCATCCTGAGAGGMAAAYACYACYGCCGGRGCCGTGACCTTGCGGTGTTTTTCCTTAACCGCCGAGGTTTTAATGACCGCCCGGCCCAGATTACCRCTGAGCAGTTTCATACCGCCGTCTGCACTGAARGGYGCGGATACMGGGCGCAGGATATTCTGATCATGGCTCGTCACCGCGCCCTCTTTCCAGATCACTTGACCATCCTTCAGAAAGGCCTCCCTGACATAGGCATCAAGCCCCTTGCCCATAATCGTGTTTACATCGTTATGRAGTAACCCCGCATTCCTCAATTCCCCCATCAGGCAGGCCATACCGCCAGCGGCCTGAAAATGGTTCACATCCGCCAGCCCGTTGGGGTAAATTCTGGTCAGCAGGGGGAYCACATCGGACARRTCCGCCAGATCCTGCCAGTTAAGCTGAACCCCSGCGGCATGACCGATGGCCATCAGATGCAGRGTATGGTTGGTTGARCCGCCCGTGGCCAGCAACCCGACCATGCCGTTGACCAGCGCCTTTTCATCAATGATGTCGGCCAGAATGGGGGCTGCTTTCATCTGGCGCACGGCAGCGCGGGTCATGGCSKYGCGCATCTCKGTYCCCGGATTGAYAAAGCTRCTRCCCGGCARRTGYAGSCCCATAATTTCCATYARCATYTGRTTKGAATTRGCGGTGCCAWAAAAKGTRCAGGTRCCRGGACYGTGRTAGGAYTKACTTTCMGCKWCSAGCAATTCWTYSCGYCCSAYYTTKCCCTCGGCATAWARTTGMCGMAYRCGGGCCTTCTCYSCRTTSGGMAGSCCCGATGTCATGGGRCCSGCSGGSAYAAAWAYNCCCNGGCAGATGGCCRAAGGATAACGCCCCGATCAGCAACCCCGGCACGATCTTGTCACAGACGCCCAGATAAAAGGCBCCGTCAAACATATCATGGCTGAGGGCGATVGCCGTTGACATGGCRATCACATCCCGGCTGAACAGGCTAAGYTCCATACCGGCCCGGCCCTGTGTCACCCCGYCACACATGGCCGGAACCCCGCCCGCAAATTGRACAACGGAATCCTGCTTGCGGGCCTCATCCTTGATAATCTCCGGGAAATYYTGAAAGGGCTGATGGGCGGACAGCATATCATTATAAGCCGAAACAATGGCGTAATTTGGTTTGACATCAGCACCAAGGTCGTTCTTGTCCTCCGTCCCGCARGCKGCAAAGGCATGGGCCAGATTACCGCAGGCCAATTGGCCGCGCCGTGGGCCTGACCCTTTTGCGGCCTTGATTTTAGCCAGATACGCCGCGCGGCTCTTTTGACTGCGGGTTATAATCCGGTCTGTGATTTCTTTAACGGCAAAATTCATATTTACGATCCTAGGGTGCCCAATAKAGTGAAACCGGGACGTTTCGTTGGTGCAATATATGGCTAACAGGCTGATGATCGGATTTCCGGGTCATGGCCTCCGCATAGACATGCCATTTGTCCGCGCCGAAAATCAGCAGTTTGATCTCACGGGAGGAAAGCAAGGCATTCAATGTCATACTCATGCGGGGAACTTCCCCCGCGCCGCGCCGGATRGGTTGACACAGCATCTTATTTTCTTCACTCAAGGCCGCCGTAATATCCGCAGAATCCGGAAACAGGGACGCCGTATGACCATCAAGCCCCATCCCCAGCAAGGTGATGTCAAAGGGCCGGGGAAGGRCCGACAACTGTTCATGGGACACAGCCTGCCCTTTGGCCACATCGTCGCCGGGTGACTTGATGCCAATAAAATTGGCCTTGGCCGCCTTATTCGTCAATAGCGTTTCCCGCACCAGCTTTTCATTGCTGTCGGCATGATCGGGGGCCACCCAACGCTCGTCACTTAAGCCGAACCAGACCTTGTCCCAGTCCAGCGCCGCCTTGGACATCATCCGGTAGAGCGCACCGGGGGACGTGCCGCCGGACAGGAGCATGGAAGCCTGTGATCTGTCCGCCACTGCGGTGGATAATCCGGCCATCACATCGCCGAACAGCTGTTGAAACAGCGCCTCCCGGCTGTCAAATTTATATTCTGTAATCTGGCTCATCACTTATTCCTCAAACCATTTATGGCCCGCAATAGCGAGCAGATCATCGCTGGCAGCCGGCCCCATGGACCCCGCCGCATAGTCATGCATGTCAAGCGCGGCTCCGTCCCATGCCTTGCGAATGCCATCAATCCATTTCCATGAAGCAATGATTTCATCATGACGTACGAAATAGGACTGATCTCCCGCAATCACATCGCCCAGAAGTTTTTCATAGGCATCGGGGATACGCTTATTTTGGGCAACACCGCYRATRRTTTCTTCCTCWATCTGAATGGTCATATCCGGTTGAATATTGAGGATAACCCGGCGTATCGCTTCACCTGCCTTGAACTGGGCCACAACCCGGGCGAACCGTTTTGACAGTTTTTTTCCTGTCCGCAAATAAAATGGCACATCCCGCCAGCGGTCATTATCCACGTAGGCCCGAACAGCTATGAAAACCTCGCCGCTCCCGGCAATATCCATGCCCGCAATCTCTTGCTGATAGCCTRGCGTAGCCGCTCCCGGTCCATATTGCGCCCGCACCACATGGTCCTGAATATTCTGCGCCGTTATGGGGCGGAGGGATTGGACAATCTGAACTTTACTATCCCGCACATCATCGGCGGTCAGGCTTTCAGGCCTGTCCATGGCGATGAAACACAGGATTTGCATCAAGTGATTTTGAATCATATCACGCAAAATTCCGGCCCGATCCAGAAAGACCGCACGGCCTTCCACACCAACGGTTTCCGCGACCGTAATCTGAATATTTTCAATATGTTCCCGGTTCCAGACATGCTCAGCCCGGCCATCCTCAAAACGAAAGGCTAATATATTCTGCACCGCTTCCTTGCCCAGATAATGATCAATGCGATAGATCTGATCTTCCCGGAAAACAGACGACAGGATTYCGCCCACCCGGGTGGCACTGTTCGTATCTTCACCAAGCGGTTTTTCYACCACCAAACGGCTGTTGTCCCAATTTARYCCGTTATGRCCCAGCTGTTCACAAACMGGSGCRAACARGGTCGGCGGCACCGCCATATAATAGATGACCGCACGCGCACTGGCGGGGCCAAGATATGTCTTTAGCTTGCCCCATGAACGGCCATCGGAAATATCCAGATCACGGTAATCCAGCAGCCCGGCAAAGGCCACTGCCTGTGCCRCATCATAATCCGCGCCAAGATAAAGCTTTAATTTTTCCAGAACCTGCGCCCGAAACGCATCCCGGCCTGATTTACCCCGTGACAGGCCGAGAATCCGGCAGCCTTCGTCTATGTCCCCCCGGCCATACAGAAAATACAGCGCGGGCATTAATTTGCGTAACGACAAGTCCCCCGACCCGCCAAATATGACAATATCCAATGCCTTCATCTTAAATATTACTATCCATTTTCCTCAGGGCTATAATCCTGATACATTGATTTCGCTTGCACATACAGCAAGAATTCTGATATAATGTTAGCGTTAACATTATTGGCCATATTTGTCAATATTATACTTGTGAGCAGGCGAGACGTGTGATGGTAAAAAAAGATAATATAACGATTCAGGATGTSGCCGACCGTGCCGGGGTCTCTATCATGACTGTTTCCCGGGTGATGAGCAAAAAGGCCAATGTCARGGAAACCACCCGCCGTAAAATCCTGGGTGCCATCGCCGAACTGAATTACCAGCCCAATGCGGCGGCAAGGAGCCTTGCCGGGTCYGGCTCCTATTTCCTCGGCCTCATTTATGACAATCCCAATGCGGCCTATCTCAGTCAGATATTGATGGGGGCGCTCCATAAATGCACTGCAAATGGCTATCATCTGATCATCAACGCTTTTGAACGCAAAGAAGATGGCCAATATGAGATAGATACAAATCTGATAAATAGCTCAAAAGTGAGCGGCGTCATCATCCCGCCGCCCCTTTGTGACGCGCCGGAAATCCTCTCCGCCCTCACCAAAGCCAATATTCCCATCGTCCGCATCGCGCCCCAGACCCAGCCRRRCCRMTCACCGTTCGTCACGATGGATGATCACCGGGCGGCTTTTGAAATGACTGAGTATCTGATCGAGCTGGGCCATCGGAAAATCGGTTTTATTAAAGGACATCCAGGCCACGGGGCCAGTGACCTGCGTTATGACGGTCTGCGGGCGGCCTTAAAAAAGCATGACATCCCTTTGCCCCAAAATTATGTTCAGCAGGGTTATTTCTCCTATAAATCAGGGGCCAAATGCGCAGAATACTTATTAAATCTTGCCGAGCGACCCACGGCTATTTTTGCCAGCAATGACGACATGGCCGCCGCCACGATCTCAATGGCCCAGAAACATGGCCTGACCGTGCCTGACGACCTCTCGGTGGTGGGATTCGATGACGTACCGCTGGCCTCCTCCATATGGCCGGAGCTGACCACAATCCGTCAACCTATCATGGCAATGGCCGAAAAAGCCTCAGAATTCCTCATGTATCCGGACAGCAAAGCTGAAAAGGACAATATACTTGATTATAAATTGATCATCCGGAAATCCGCAAGCGCGCCGTTAAAAAGAATATCACGGTAATCTGGATACAATCAGCAATATCAGGCCTCAGAATTACGCGGCCATACTCTTCACATGTTTATGCTACGGTATAGTTCAGTACCTTCTTTGGCATGATCATTCGCGCTTTGTATCGCTTCTGAAATTGACCCGAGATTTGTGTTGATATTCCCAACCGCAACGGAGGCCGCCTGCATGTTAGAGGTGATACTTTGTGTGGTCACCGCCTGCTCCTCCACCGCGCTGGCCACTGTGGTAACGCTTGATTCAACCATTTCCACAGCATTCTTGATCCCCCTTAGCCGCTTAACCACATCCGTGGAAATATCCTGCATATTAGTGATTTCCGAATTAATCTGTGTCGTTGCATCACCCACCTGATTGGCAAGTGCTTTTACTTCCGACGCGACAACGGCAAAGCCTTTCCCGGCATCCCCCGCGCGCGCCGATTCTATCGTCGCATTCAAGGCCAATAAATTAATTTGACTGGCTATTTCCTGTATTACTGTAACGATTTTATTCATCTCCATCGCCGCATTTGAAAGTTTCTGGGTAGATTTATCTGCATTAACGGTCTCGCTCATGGCCCGTTCCACTTCAGAGCGTGACGTTTCCATACTACGTGCGATTTCATTGGAGGCAATCTGAAATTCTTCTGTGGCAAGGGCCACGGCCTGWACCGTTTCCAATGTTTCATTGGAAGCATCAGATACCGTTGCAGATTTSGCGTTAGCATCCCCGACAGCCCGTAATATCTTGTCCAGATTATCATCAACCAGCTTGCCAACCCGCTCGGTCTCAAGTCTGGTCTTTACCCGCTCCGTAATATCGGTAGCATATTTTACCACCTTGGAAACTTTGCCGTCCGGCCCCAAAATTGGATTATARGAMGCCTGAAGCCAGACCTCTTTGCCGCCTTTGCCAAGACGTTTATATTGTGCCGCCTGATATTCTCCGGCCCGAAGAGACTGCCAGAATTGTTTGTATTCCGGTGACTGTTCATATTCCGGGTCGACAAACATGCTGTGATGCTTGCCTTTGACCTCGGCCAGACTATAGCCCAAAGTTTCAAGAAAATTGTCATTGGCATCAAGGATCATACCCTCCAGATCAAACGATATAACGGCCTGAGCCTTGCTTATGGCCTCTATCTGGCCAATATAATCCGCATTCTGTATTTTTTGTGCTGTAATATCAGTGGCGTATTTCACAATTTTAAACACTTTGCCATCCGGGTCCAGAATGGGGTTATAGGACGCCTGAAGCCAGACCTCTTTACCGCCCTTGCCGATGCGTTTATATTGCGCCGCCTGATATTCTCCGGCATGGAGAGACTGCCAGAATTGTTTGTAATCATGCGACTGCCTATACTCTGGCTCCACAAACATACTGTGATGTTTGCCTTTGATCTCGGCCAGACTATAGCCCAAAGTTTCAAGAAAATTGTCGTTGGCATCAAGAACCATGCCGTCCAGATCAAATGATATGACCGCCTGAGCCTTRCCAATTGCGACCACTTGCCCCGCATAATCCGCATTCTGCATTATATGCGCCGTAATCTCCGTCGCATATTTCACGACTTTAACAACCCGGCCATTGGAGCCTAATACCGGATTATATGTGGCGCGGAGCCAAACCTCTTTGCCGCCCTTGCCAATGCGTTTATATTGTGCTGCCTGATATTCTCCGGCCCGAAGAGACTGCCAGAATTGTTTATATTCCGGCGACTGTGTATAATCCGGCTCCACAAACATGCTGTGATGCTTGCCTTTGATCTCGGCCAGACTATAGCCCAAAGTTTCAAGAAAATTGTCATTAGCGTCAAGAATTGTGCCATCCATATCAAATGATATTACGGCCTGCGATTTATTTAAGGCATCCAGAATGGACCTTACATCCCCACCGTTATTTTTTCCCGCTCTGCCATTCATTATTTTATTAATTTTGAACATTTTTTCTCCCTTTTTTTWWWNTCTATGTGCAGCATATTCGTTCAATATTACTGACCTTAAAAAATAGACTAAAAATGTCTCTCCGGATAAATAGAAAGTCACTCTTAGTCGATTAATTGGAATGTTATAAAGTAAGGTAATTACTAATTGATTAAAATATTCTTGAGTAACCTAAACCCTGTCCAGTACGATCAGACTGTAATCGTGGCTGTCCTTTTCCCCGGCGTCATGCCTTTCAACGGCGGCCTCCAGCCAGTCATCTGACTTGAGGGGCGGAAAGAAGGTATCGCCTTCAATATCCCCATGAACGCGCGTCAGATAGAGGCGGTCCGCATCCGGCAGAGTAAGGTCGTAAATCTGTGCGCCGCCAATGACCATGACCTCATCCACGCCCTTGACCAGCGCCATATTCTTGCCCACGTCCAAGGCCATCTCAAGAGTATGGGCGGTGATTACGCCCTCGGGCACAAAGCCGCTATCCCGGGTGATGACGATATTGACCCGGCCCGGCAGGGGGCGGCCAATGGACTGAAAAGTTTTCCGGCCCATGATRATYGGCTTGCCCATGGTTTTTTCTTTGAAATATTTCAGGTCAGARGATATTYTCCACGGCARCTCGTTTTTATTKCCGATCACGCCATTTTCGGCCACCGCCACGATCAGGGATARYTTCACCATCACACCGCAACCTTTGCCGCAATATGSGGRTGGCTGTCATAGCCYACAAGGTCAAARTCATCGAAGGTAAARGCGAAAATATCRTCAATATCCGGATTGATTTTCATGGTTGGCAGGGGCAAWGGCGCGCGGCTTAATTGCAAATCCACCTGTTCCATATGGTTGCTATAGAGATGTGCATCGCCGAAAGTGTGAATAAAATCCCCKACTTTCAGGCCGCATACCTGCGCCARCATCATGGTCAGCARGGCATAGGAGGCRATATTRAACGGCACGCCGAGRAAAATATCCGCACTCCTCTGATAAAGCTGGCAGCTTARCTTGCCCYCGGCTACATAAAACTGGAACAGACAATGGCACGGCGGCAGAGCCATATGATCCACATCGGCCACATTCCACGCGCTGACAATCAGGCGGCGACTGTCRGGGTTGTTTTTAATCATCTGCACCAGATTGGTGATCTGATCCACTGTTCCGCCATCAGCCAGCGGCCAGGACCGCCATTGATGGCCGTACACCGGACCAAGGTCACCCGTTTCATCGGCCCACTCATCCCAGATACGCACGCCGTTTTCCTGCAAATARCGGATATTGGTGTCCCCGGTCAGAAACCAGAGCAGCTCATGAATGATTGATTTCAGGTGCAACTTCTTGGTGGTGACCATGGGAAAGCCCGCGCTCAGGTCAAAGCGCATCTGATAGCCAAAGACACTCACCGTCCCGGTCCCGGTCCGGTCCCCCTTGACCGCTCCCTGATCCTTCACATGACGCATTAAATCCAGATATTGTTTCATAGGCTTCCGTATATTCTATTTTTTCACCTGCCCACTCTATATATATTTTCTTTAAAGGGAATATCTTAGTCAAAAAAAGATGACCCAACGGCCATCTTCTTCCTTTAAAAAAATGCTTCTTTAATCAGATAGATTTTCTACGGGAAATCCCAAAGCCAATCAAACCCAACAGAAACAAGCCAAACATTGCAGGCTCCGGCACATCAGAAACGCCTGTGACATAGCCCAGACGCGGATGCAGGGTATTAGCAGCACCTATTGCTGAAAATCCTGAAAATCCCTCCACAAGAGTGAGCGGGCCAACAATCTGAGGCAATACATTATCACGGTAATAATCTAGAGAACCCCAATTACTATTGACCGCTGTCGGGCGCCAATTAACGACGTAATAATTTCCGGCAAGAAAATTAAAATTAAATGCTATGTTATTCCAGCCCAATCCTGTTCCCCCGGCAAGTGCAGAAGCGCTGGCCAAAACAGACCCGGCAGAATGCCCATTAATACTTGAATAAACGACGATGTCAAAACTCTGGGCGACTAAATTACCGTATATTCCAATAGCAGAAACAGAAAAGTTGGAATTAACCAGAATTCCCTGCGCCCTGCCTTGGGCTACACCGCCTCCTACGCCATATGAAGATGTACTGTGAACGTCAATAACCGTTGCATTCGCAGATAACGGCAACAGACCAAGGCATAAAATTGTAAAAAATATTTTTTTCATTTTCCAAACTCACTCTTAACTTTATTAAACTCACCAAGATGGAAAGCACAAACCATGCCATACAATAAATACCTTATATATCAAATGGTTATATATTTAATGCTTTAGAAGTGTAAAGAAAACTGACAGTCTGCCCAAAAAATGTATTGAAATGAAACATATTATCAGAAACAACAGAAATATGTTTAATATTATATTGCATCTGTTGAAATTTTAACTGTTTCACCCTATATATAGCATGTCGGGCAACCGACTATGGCAATAAAATGATGTATGGAATAGACGTTGCGGACCCGGGGGCGGTACCCGGCGCCTCCACCAATCTCCCATAAGACTGGTGACAAGGGGGCGAAATAGGATCGACGTGCGTAATAAAGATATAACTTTTGCTCAGCATGATTCCGCTGTGACGGGTCAAAATCTGTAGATGCAAACGATAATAACGAAGCATTTGCTGTAGCTGCCTAATAGGTTAGTTACGCGGGGTCCGAAGGGCACCTAGCAACAGAAGCCCTTCACTTAATTCCCTTATATAATATTGCTGGATAACCAGCGCCGGGCTTCCTCTATGTCCATATCACGGCGTTTGGCGTAATCTTTCAACTGGTCTTCGGCGATTTTTCCGATGCCGAAATATTGGGATTTCGGGTGGCTGAAATAATAGCCGGAAACCGCTGCCGTCGGGAACATGGCCATGCTGTCGGTCAGGGTGACGCCTGCATTATTGGTGCCGTCCAGAAGCTTAAACAGGGCCGGTTTCGTGGTATGGTCCGGGCAGGCCGGATAGCCCGGCGCCGGGCGGATACCGTCATAACGCTCACGGATCAATTCCTCATTACTCAAGGCCTCATCCGGCGCATAGCCCCAATATTCCCGGCGCACCTGTTGATGCATATGTTCGGCAAAGGCCTCCGCCAGACGGTCGGCCAGCGATTTGAGGAGAATATCGTTAAAGTCATCGAACGTGGCCTGAAATTCTTTCAGCTTTTCCTCGATGCCAATCCCCGTAGTGACCACRAAGCCGCCCAGATAATCGGGTTTATAATCGCTCTGGCCGCTGTCCTGAGGCGCCACATAGTCGGCCAGACACATATTATAACTGCCTTCACGTTTGCGAATTTGCTGGCGCAGAAATGGCACCCTGTCCAGTATTTCAGCCCGGCTGTCATCGGTATATAGGACTACATCATCGCCCACAGATGCCGCCGGCCAGAAACCGATGACGGCCCGCGCGGTTAGCCATTTCTCATCCTGTATGGATTTCAGCATAGCCTCCGCATCATGGAAAAGATTGCTGGCAATCTCGCCCACCACCTCATCTTTCAGAATTTTCGGATAATTGCCCGCCAATTCCCATGTGCGGAAAAACGGTGTCCAGTCAATACAATCCACCAGCTTGCCCAGATCATAATCATCAAAAGACTTAACCCCCAGAAAGGATGGTTTCGGCGGGGTGTAGGCGGACCAGTCAATGGGAAATTTATTGGCCCGGCATTCGCCTATGGTAATCCGGTTTTTTGAAGACTTCTTCCGCGCATGGCGGTCACGCACCTCCTGATATTCATTGGCGACCTTGGCCACATAGTCGGCTTTCAAGGTATCACTGAGCAAGTTGCTGGCCACGCCAACGGCGCGGGACGCGTCCAGAACATGGATCACCGGATGGTCATAATTGGGCGCGATTTTAACCGCCGTATGAACCTTTGACGTGGTCGCGCCGCCGATCATCACCGGAATGGTGAAATCCTGCCGCTGCATCTCGCTGGCCACCTGCGACATTTCTTCCAGTGATGGCGTGATCAGGCCCGACAGACCGATGATGTCAACTTTTTCCTCTTTTGCTGTCTTCAGAATTTTATCGTAAGGCACCATGACCCCCAGATCGACGATCTCGTAATTATTGCATTGCAAAACCACACCGACAATATTCTTGCCGATGTCATGGACATCACCCTTGACCGTGGCCATAAGGATTTTACCCTTGGTGATTATACCGCCGGATTTTGCCTTTTCTGCCTCAATAAACGGYAGAAGATAGGCCACCGACTGTTTCATCACCCGGGCGGATTTCACCACCTGAGGCAGGAACATCTGGCCCGAGCCAAACAGGTCGCCAACCCGGTTCATCCCGTCCATAAGCGGGCCTTCGATAACCTCCAGCGCCAGCGCATATTTCTGGCGCGCTTCTTCGGTGTCCTCTTCGATATAGGCGGTAATCCCCTTGACCAGAGAATGGGACAGACGCTGGGCCACCGGCTTTTCGCGCCAACTCAGGTCTTCAATGATCTGAACCCCCTTTTCACCCCTGAATTTTTCGGCGATTTCCAGCAGACGGTCGGTGGCATCCGCGCGGCGGTTGAGGATCACGTCCTCCACCCGTTCCCGAAGCTCCTCGTCAATTTCTGAATAAACCGTGATCAGGCCCGCATTGACAATGCCCATATCCATGCCCGCCGTGATGGCATGATAGAGAAAGACACTATGCATGGCTTCGCGCACCGGATTATTGCCCCGAAAGNARAAAGACACATTGCTGACCCCGCCGGACACATGGCAAAAGGGCAATGTTTCCTTAATGATGCGCGTGGCTTCGATGAAATCAACGCCGTAATTATTATGCTCCTCTATCCCGGTGGCCACCGCAAAGATATTGGGGTCAAAGATAATATCCTCCGGCGGGAAACCCACCTCATTGACCAGAATGTTATAGGATTTGGTACAGATTTCAATTTTCCGGTCCCGGCTATCTGCCTGCCCGTCCTCGTCAAAGGCCATGACCACCGCCGCCGCGCCGTAATTCCTGATCAGCSTGGCCTGTTTTTTGAAATTTTCAACGCCTTCCTTCATGGARATACTATTGACCACGGCCTTGCCCTGAACGCATTTCAGGCCGGCCTCTATCACCGACCATTTGGAGCTGTCGATCATGATCGGCACCCGGGAGATATCCGGCTCTGAGGCGATCAGGTTGAGAAAAGTCACCATGGCCTGCTCACTGTCGAGCATGGCCTCATCCATATTCACATCAATGATCTGCGCCCCGGATTCCACCTGCTGGCGGGCCACATCAAGAGCTTCGGCGAAATCACCGTYCAGGATCAGCTTTTTAAATTTTGCCGAACCGGTCACATTGGTGCGCTCACCAACATTTATAAAAATTGGACTTTTTTTAATTTCTTTGGTCTTCATTGTTGAATCACCTCAAATGGCTCAAGGCCCGCAAGCCTTATATGTCGGTCTATTTCCGGGATGGCGCGGGGTTTTTCGTCTGCGACTGCCTCGGCAATGGCCTTGATATGGGCCGGTTCCGTCCCGCAACAGCCGCCAATAATATTCAGCAGGCCACTGGYCGCCCATTCTTTCAGCTGCACCGCCATAWCCGCCGGGCTTTCRTCATATTCCCCCATCTCATTGGGCAAACCCGCGTTGGGGTGGGMCGAGACAAAGACATTGGCTATTYTGGATACGGAGACAATATGCTGACGCAATTCCGCCGCCCCAAGGGCACAGTTAAAGCCAATGGACAGGGGATTGGCATGGCGGACCGAATACCAGAAGGCCTCCGCCGTCTGGCCCGACAAAGTGCGCCCGGACGCATCCGTTATRGTGCCGGAAATCATAATCGGCAGTTTTTTGTCCATCTCSKTAAARACCTTTTGAATGGCAAARATCGCYGCCTTGGCGTTCAGCGTATCAAAAATGGTTTCAATCATAATGATGTCYGCGCCGCCCTCAATCAGACCTTTGGTCGCTTCGGTGTAATTTTCCACCAGCTCRTCAAAGGTAATRTTGCGAAARGCCGGGTTATTCACATCCGGCGACAGGGACGCCGTRCGGCTTGTGGGGCCAAGRGTGCCMACCACAAARCGCGGCTTRTKCGGCTCMCGGGCGGTGAATTCATCGGCCACCTCGCAGGCAATACGCGCGCCCGCTTTATTCAGCWYATAGGCCAGATCTTCCATGCCGTAATCGGCCTGTGATACGCGGGTAGAATTAAAGGTATTGGTTTCTACCATATCGGCCCCGGCGGCATAATATTGCCGGTGAATATCCTTGATAATATCTGGCTGGGTCAAGGTGAGCAGATCATTATTGCCCTTCACATCCTGAGACCAGTCGGCAAAGCGCGTGCCGCGATAGCCTGCCTCATCCAGTTTGTGCCGCTGAATCATGGTGCCCATGGCCCCGTCCAGCACCAATATTCTGTTGGCCAAGGCCTGTTTCAACTGATCGCTCATGATACGTCTCCCGTGGGCCTGAGCCCTAAAAAATGACAGATGGTTGCGGTAAGTTCTGATCGGTTCAGGGTATAGAAATGAAATTTCTTCACCCCGCCTCGATAGAGCCGCATACATTGTTCCGCCGCCACCGTCGCCGCCACATGACGACGGATTTCCGGGCGGTCGTCCAGTCCCTCAAACAGCTTTTCCAGCCATTTGGGAATACTGGTGCCGCAACGGGCGGAGAAATTCTTTGCCTGGGCAAAATTAGTTACCGGCATAATACCCGGAATGACCGGCACCGTAATTCCGGCGGCCAGAACCCGGTCCATAAAGCGCAGATACATATCCACATCGAAAAAATATTGGGTGATCGCCTGATCAGCCCCCGCATCTATTTTCCGTTTCAGATTGTCTATATCCGCCTCAACATTCACAGAATCCGGATGGCTTTCGGGATAGGCCGCCACGGACAGGTGGAAATCACCGATTTTCTTGAGCCCCGCCACCAGATCAGCCGCATTGATATAGCCATCAGGGTCCGGCGCATAGGGCGCGCCGATGGTCGGCATATCCCCGCGCAGGGCCACAATATGCCGCACTCCCATGTCCCAATATTCCCGGGCGATGTCATCAATCTCGCCCCGGGTTGCCGCCACACAGGTCARATGGGCCGCCGGGACCAGGTCGGTTTCCTTCAGGATGCGCGAAATGGTGGCATGGGTGCGCTCGCGCGTACTGCCCCCGGCGCCATATGTCACCGACACCATRTYCGGATTAAGCGGGGCCAGCCGGTCGATACTTTGCCATAATGTTTCCTCCATCTTGTCGGTCTTGGGCGGGAAGAACTCGAAAGACACAGCCATATCCTTTGCCGGTTCGGCAAAAAGACTGGGCGGGATGTTATCGGTATTTATTTTTTCACTCACATTAATTCTCTTGCTGTTGTTTGCGGGCGACCCAGATGGACAGGTCCAGCTCGGTGCCTTCTAAATGGAGGACCGGGTCGCTTTTCAGACCCACTTGTTTAAGCCAGCCGATGACTTCTGCGTCCTTGAACCCCAATCTGCGGTGGGCCTGTTCATCGCGCAGATATTCCAGTGTATGGGGAGCAAAATCGACCACGATYACCCGGCCATTVBGGCGCAATAGRCGGCTGGCCTCCCTCAAGGCCGCACTGGGGTCATCGGCGAAATGCARTACCTGATGGATCAGRATAAGGTCCACGGACTGATCCGCAAGGGCAAGATCATACATATCCCCCTGBCGCACYTGACAGTTATGAAGTTTCGCCCGCTCCAGATTAACCCGGGCCACGGCCAGCATTTCCCGGCTGAGGTCGATACCCGTGCCGCGCCCGATACGGGGGGCRAAAACTTCCAATATRCGGCCTGTRCCGGTGCCYACATCCAGRAAATCATCAATTTTCATATCAGCGGTHACCTCCAGCAGRATTTTCTCCACCTCRTCCTCCGACACATAAAGGGTGCGGATACGGTCCCAATCYYCGGCATTTTCACTAAAATAACGGGTAGCAATTTCTTTGCGTTCGGCCTTTATTTCAGCCAGACGTTCCCCGTCATGGCGTAAAATCTGTTCAGAGAAGGGAATATATTGCATGATCGCCCGGGCCATGTCCCCCTCCGGGCCGCCCTCGGCAAGGCGATAGAATATCCATGTACCCTCCCGGTAKCGCTCCAGCAACCCGGCCTCACACAATAGGCGCAGGTGACGGGACACCCGGGGCTGGCTCTGGCGCAAAATCGTTACAAGCTCCGTTACCGTCAGCTCGCCAGTGCGAAACAACGCCAATATGCGCAGGCGGGTTTCCTCACCCACCGCCTTCAGCGCGTTTAACATTCTGTCAAAWGCTATTTCCATTTTATGACCTGCCTGATTCTGGTTNTTTCTTTATACAGTTATATATAAAGATATSTTTATATAAAGTAAAGATTAGAAATTAACGAAATAGTGAATATTTAGCGGGTAACGTGTCTTGCAAATGGTTAACAGGTCCATTACAAGTTTATTAGTTTAATATATGGAAAGATTTTTAATGATATTAGCCCGTGGGTTTCACGGTATATTTTCTTTGCGGAATTTTACTGTCATTGTAATGTCTTGCGCCTTGTTGCTTACCGCAGGGTGCGCCAAGCGTCCACCAGATAGCGACCCMCAGGCTCTGGCCGCCTATCTTGAGGCCAAGGACCCGCTAGAGCCGATGAACCGGGCCATTTTTTCCTTTAATCTGGGCTTTGATGAATTTCTTCTGGAGCCTGCGGCCCGTTTTTACCGCAAATTCGGCCCGCCGGATGTTCGCAAAGGTATTTCCAATTTTGTCAACAACTGGCGCGAGCCTGTGACCTTTGTCAATGATGTATTACAGGGCGAGACAAAACGCGCGCGGACAACATTCACCCGCTTTTTGATCAACAGCACATTTGGTCTGTTGGGTATATTGGATACRGCCAGCTATTGGGGAATTGAATATCATAATGAAGATTTCGGCGAGACATTTGCCGTCTGGGGCATTTACGAAGGCCCCTATATCATGATACCCTTCCTCGGGCCATCCAATGCCCGCGATCTGACGGGTTTTGTGGTTGATTTCTTCTATGACCCGGTCAGCTTGTGGCTCAGCAACAAGGGCTGGACTTACGTGCGCTATGGTCGGTTGGCCATGCGGGGGTTGATTTACCGGGAGGATAATCTGGAAACACTGGACGATCTTGGTAAGTCATCCACCGATTTCTATGCCACCCTGCGCAGTGCCTATCGCCAGTACCGGGCCTATGACATCAACAACGGCGTGTTGGACATCAGTGCGGAAGATGATCTGTTCGACGAAGATTTCGACGACGAAGACCCATNAAAAAAACAGGCCAGAAATTACTTTCTGGCCTGTTTTTATAAAGATTATTTATTTCTTTTTCTTATCTTTTTCGGCCATATGATGGTGACCTATTTCCCGGCGGGATGAGGCAACCATGGCATAATAATCGTCAAAGATTTTCTTGGCATTCTCGACCCCACCATTTTGCTTGGCAAGTTCCGCATACCATTTTTCGCCGTCCGCATCCAAATACCAGTCGAAGGAACCCATACCGTCCTTCTGTTTCCAGAAAAAAACCACGTCCCATGCCCCGGTCTGCATATGCATTATATACGGCTCCTGCGTACCGGAAGCCTTTGTTGCCGGGGCAAAATATTTTTCAATATAGCGTCCGGCCTTATCGGCCATACCCGCCTTGTATTTGACGACGACTATTTCAAAATAGTCAGTATTCATCCTCTTTCCGGCCTTTGGCAATTCCTCTGAAAAAGCAAATTGCGACAGTCCGAATACAGCCATTATGGCTGTCATGATCATTCTTTTAAACATTTATTATCCCTCCTTTTGGGGTGAAAGTGACATACCCGCATAGCACGCGGGTTACAGGCGATGGCCTGCAAGCAAAAAAATTGACAACTCAGAAAACAAAAGGAAACAATATTGGAAGCGTTTCACGCGACTTTAAGAAGCAAGAACTACTTTAGATATTAAATATATCAGAAATTATGTAATTTTACAATGTGGATGTGTGAAAGGCCGGAAGTCACACCTCCGGCCCTTATATATTAGAGTACTTACGGTAATCTAACGGGTCAGTTTCTTATACTGCAATTTATGGGGACGGTCGGCGGCGGCACCCAGCCTCCTGTGGCGGTCCTTGTCATAATCCTCATARTTWCCTTCAAACCAGACCACTTCCGAATTRCCTTCRAAGGCCAGRATATGRGTGGCRATMCGGTTCAGGAACCAGCGATCATGGGAAATGATCACGGCGCAACCAGCGMAATCTTCCAGTGCCGCCTCCAGCGCGCTCAGGGTTTCCACGTCAAGGTCATTGGTTGGCTCATCAAGTAGCAGTACATTGGCCGGCGTGCGCAGCATTTTCGCCAGATGAACCCGGTTGCGTTCCCCACCAGACAGCTGGCCCAGTTTTTTCTGCTGATCGGTGCCTTTAAAATTAAAATTTCCCACATAAGCGCGGGTATGAACCTCCCGGCCATTGAAATTAAAAATATCAAGACCGTCGGAGATTTCCTCCCATACGGTTTTATTATCATCCAGATCATCACGGCTCTGATCCACATAGCCCATCAATACAGTCTCACCAATTTTCAGGGAACCGGAATCCGGCTTTTCCGCGCCGATGATCATCTTGAACAGGGTGGTTTTACCGGCCCCGTTGGCCCCAATGATCCCGACAATGCCGCCGGGTGGTAGGCGGAAATTGAGATTATCAATCAACAGTTTATCACTAAAACCCTTGGTTAGGTTTTCAGCCTCTATCACCACATTACCCAGACGTGGCCCCACAGGAATTTGAATCTGCGCATCCGAATTTCGGCCCTCCTGTGCGGCGGCCAGCAGATCATCATAGGCATTGATACGGGCCTTGCTCTTGGCCTGCCGTGCTTTGGGAGACTGACGTATCCAGTCAAGCTCCCGCTTCATGGTTTTCTTGCGCGAGGCCTCAACCTTTTCTTCCTGAGCAATGCGTTTTTCTTTCTGTTCCAGCCAGCTTGAATAATGGCCCTGATAGGGGATCGCCCGGCCCCGGTCGATTTCCAGCACCCAATTAACCACATTATCAAGGAAGTAACGGTCATGGGTTACCAGAATGACGGTGCCCACATATTCTTTCAGATGATTTTCCAGCCAGGCAACGGATTCCGCATCCAGATGGTTGGTCGGTTCATCAAGCAGAAGAATTTCCGGCTTGGACAACAGCAACCGGCAGAGCGCCACCCGCCGCCGTTCCCCGCCCGACAGGACGGTCACATCGGCGTCTTTTGGCGGACAGCGCAGGGCCTCCATAGCCAATTCGACCCGGCTGTCCAGATCCCAGGCATCGGCGGCGTCAATCTGTTCCTGCAATTCACCCTGCCGCATGATCAGGTCGTTCATCTCGTCATCGCTCATGGGTTCGGCAAATTTCAGGCTGATTTCGTTGAACTCATCCACAATGGCCTTCAGGTCGCCCAGACCCTCCATGACATTATCAAAGACATTCTTGCTCTCATCAAGATGCGGCTCCTGCTCAAGGTAGCCGACCTTGACGCCTTCTGCGGCCCAGGCCTCACCCTGAAAATCCTTGTCCTGTCCGGCAATGATCCGCATCAGGGTCGATTTCCCGGCGCCATTGACACCGATCACGGCAATCTTGGCATCAGGCATGAAGGATAATGTCACATCCTTCAGGGTTGGTTTCGCACCGGGATAGGTCTTGGACAGACCCTTCATCACATAACTATATTGATAAGACGCCATGGTTGTTCTTCTCCCTTTGCAAACGGATTAATAAATCTGATTTTCTATACGCCAAAGCACCGCCCAAAAGCAATGTTTTCCTGTCAGTTTGCGCATACTTGTATGAACACAAGCTGTCCAGCATAATTCTGGCAAAGAATATTCATCCGGCAAGAACATAATCAGGGGGGCTTTTACGTAGGCGGGGCCTTGCGTAATAGTTATGAAAAATTCTACCCCTGAGTATCTTTATTTAACGGGAGGATTAACTGCCGTCCAGATGGGCGTAATTTTCGCCATTGCCTTTGCCGCAACCGCCCTGAATATGCACTGTCGTGCCACTGTCGCTGTTATACTCAGCGATAGCATCCGCATCCAGATCATTGCGGGCGGTTGCGGCAAAGCCCCGGACGATGGCCGGATTATTTGTCACCTGTATCCTGACCGACGCGCGGAATTCTCCGGGAATTTTTGCCTTCACACGCATCACCGCCAAACGGACATAAGACGGCAGATCCATCTCGGATGTGCGGGACAGGTTTTATAATTTTTGCCTAAAATGTTCTCTCGAAGTTTCTAGCCCAATTTTGTCATAATATCCAACTTTATTCTCACCGGTAAAATATTTAAGATCCCCCTAAAGTTAAAATTTCTCGCTGAGTGTCGCCATCAAAATCTCATATATATCCCAGGCAGAAAACGCCTTGATCAAAGAACAGGCAGAAGGCAATACCGGCAAAATTATCCGTCAGCGGGGCAACCGCTCACCGTCCGGCCAATAGGGTTTTCTAAGGTCTGTTTTTAGGGTTTTTCCTGCCGCCGACAGCGGAAATTCGGTGCGAAATTCCACCTGCCGGGGACATTTATAGTCGGCAATTTTGCCTTTGCAATGGCGGATAATGTCCTGTTCCGTGGCCTGCGCCCCCGCCTTCAGGATCACCAGCGCATGCACCGCCTCGCCCCATTCGGCGTCCGGAATACCGATAACCGCCACATCCAGAACACCGGGGCACAGGGAAATAACGCTTTCAACCTCGGCAGAATAAACATTTTCCGCGCCGGTAATGATCATATCCTTGAGCCGATCCACCAGATACAAATAACCGTCCCTGTCCAGATAGCCCGCATCCCCCGTATGAACCCAGCCATCTTTCAAGGCCGCCGCCGTGACCTCCGGCTTGTTCCAATAACCCAGCATCACATTGGGACCATGGATCACCACCTGCCCCACCTCACCCGTGGGCAGAATATTACCGCCTTCATCCTCTATCCGCAAAGACACGCATAACCCTGCCTTACCCGCTGAGCGCAGGCGCTTATTGCCAAATGTATGGTCCGATGCAGGCAGAACGGTGGCCAGCGGCGACAATTCTGTCTGGCCATAGACCTGAACCAGATCCACAGCGGTCAGACGCTCCATACAGGTCACCAACAGCCCTTCGGGCATGGGGGACGCTCCGTAAATCAATTGCCGCAGATTGCTTATATCAGCCCTTTCCGTCTTCTCATCGGCCAGCAGCATCTTGACCATGGTTGGCACCAGAAGGGTCATCGTGACCTGCTGGTCGGAAATCGCATCAAGCACCCCGCCGACACTGAACCGCCGGATCATAACCTGCGTTGCCCCGGCAAGGGCCGCCGCCATTGAAACGCCGTAATCCCCCACATGAAACATGGGGGCCGCATGTAAATAGATGTCATCATCCCGGCAGCCCATACCATGGGACGCACTGATAATACTGGACCATATGCCCATATGCGACAACATCACCCCCTTGGGCGTGCCTGTGGTCCCCCCGGTATACATGAGGGCCGCCATATCATGGCCTTTGGTTCGAACCTGTACCGCCGGATCATGGTCCAAAATAAGCTGTTCATAACTCAGCGCCCAATCCGGGCAATCTTCTTCCCCCATATAGATGAAGGTCTCTATGGCGTGATCGGGATTATCTTTCAAATTTCGGGCGATGTCCCTGAAACTGTCATCAAAAAATAAGGTTTTCGCCCCGCTATCCTGCAAAGCATAAAGATTTTCCCCGTATGACCAGCGGGTATTAAGCGGTGTCAGAACCGCCCCGATCCATGCCGGGGTGAAATAAAGCTCGAAAAAACGGTCCGAATTCTCCGCCAGTACCGCGACAAAATCCCGCCGCGCCACGCCGCACGTCAAAAGACCRCCCGCCAATCGGGTTATGCGRTCCTGAAAGTCGCGCCACGTCTGCTGCCGCCCCTCGAATATGGTGGCAATATTATCGCCCTGAACCAAGGCCAGACGTTCCGGAATATACGACAGATTAAAAAAGTCGCTCATATATGGCCCTCCCCGGCCTTTTTATGGTCAAATCATTATATTTTTGGCGTGGCCCGTTCAATCAGGGCCGCACAGTCTATTCCCGCCGGCAATGTGCCATAWACCCAACCTGTATTCTCCCCCGACAGGCGCGCGGCACAAAAGGCCTCTGCCACTTTGGGGTCGCCGTACTGTATCAGGCTTGCCCCCTGAATGGCCAGYGCCATTTTTTCCACAATGGTCCGCGCCCGATATTCCATRTCATTCTGGCTTCTGAAATAACCGCCCAGGTCATTAATAGACCGGTCMAGATGGGCGTCCTGTCCTCTGGCCCCGTCCAGCTCGCTCATGAARGCGTCAAAAGAGCCGGGGTTTTTGCGCATAGCCCGCAACATATCAAGGCACTGCACATTGCCGCTACCTTCCCAGATAGAATTAACCGGCGATTCCCGGAACAGGCGCGGCATGATGGTATCTTCCATGACCCCGGTGCCGCCGATGCATTCCATGGCCTCATAGGCATGTCCCGGCCCACGCTTGCATATCCAGTATTTACCCACCGCCGTCGTCATACGCACCARAAGYTTYTCCCCCTCGTCAYTGTCGCTATTGTCCARYGCCCGGGCGATGCGCATGGYCAGGGCCARGGCCGCCTCATTCTCCARAATCAGRTCGGCCAATACATTYTGCATCAATGGCTGYTTCGTCAGCAAATTGCCAAAGGCACTGCGCTGACTGCAATGATGAGTGACCTGAGCCACGGCTTGCCGCATACCGGATGCMGATCCGATCATACAGTCAAARCGGGTCATGGACACCATATTGAGGATCGCGGCCACCCCGCGCCCGTCCKCGCCCACCATCCAGCCCACAGCCCCGCGCAACTCAGTTTCGCAGGAGGCATTGGACACATTGCCCATTTTATTYTTYARCTTCTGAATCTGGATKGGATTCTTGCTRCCATCAGGCCGCCAGCGCGGCACGATGAAGCAGGAYACCCCCTTGTCCGTTTGGGCCARCATCAGAAAGGCRTCRCACATGGGCGCAGACACAAAATATTTATGGCCGACCAGTTCATAAGCCTGCCCCGGCCCGCTCTGCCCGATGGCATARGCCYRYGTRCTGTTRCTGCGCACATCMGACCCGCCCTGTTTTTCGGTCATGGCCATGCCRATGGTCAGCCCGGCCTTGTCCCCGTCCGGCACATTGCGYGGATCATACGTGCTGGCCATAATTTTTGGAGCCCAGAGYTTGAACAGGTCAGGCTGGTTTTTCAGGGCCGGAATTGCCGCAGAGGTCATGGTTATGGGACAGCAATGACCGATYTCCACCTGTGACATCATATARTATTTCGCCGCCCGGGCCACATGGGCCCCSGCCTTTGGATTTTGCCAATGHGCCGCATGCAAWCCCTCACTAATGGACATATCCATCAGRTGATGATAGGCSGGATGAAAGCGYACYTCATCCACGCGYCGRCCATGRCGRTCATGGGTATGGAGAACAGGYTTGTTYTCATTGGCCTGAAASCCCCATTCAATCACTTTGGCRCTRCCCGTRACVGYKCCRAAATTTTTCAAATCCGCTTCGGCCCAYCCGGCDCCRTTRACSTCMACAGCYTCCTGCAAGGCTATATCCTGTTCGTAACAATTATAATTTTCCAGCGCCGRGGGCTGGTTTGTCACCTCATGGGTTTCGGGCCAATAGGVGGTGGTGGGGACATAGGGTTTCTGCGGGGTCATGRTCWTTCTCCAAAATATGAAYATTGATTCATTTCTTAAAGAAGTGAACCATGATTCACACCTATTGTCAAGSCGYAAATAAAGCGTTACACTGGCCATAGTTTACATCAAGAAAGCCGCAAATGTCCTATCGCCCCACCGCCAAAACCCGCGCCCGCCGGAAGGCCCAGCATGAAAGCCTGTTGAAAACGGCGGTTTCCATTGTCGCCCGTGACGGCTTCCAAGGCCTGACCATCAGCCGCCTTGCCCGTGAAACCGGGATTGCCACCGGTACGGTCTATAAATATTTTGACTCAAAAGCCCATCTCTGCGCAGAGGTTTTTCGGCGCGCCACCGAAAGGGAAGTTGAAATGGTCCAGGCCGCCAGCTTTCCGGAACAACCCGCCTCATGCCGGCAACGGCTAACCGATGCGGTGACTATTTTTGCCGAACGGGCCATCCTTGGCGGACAGCTGGCCTATGCCCTGATCGCCGAACCGGTCGCCCCCGCCGTGGAACAGGAACGGCTCATCTACCGCAAAGCCTATGCAGGCATTTTTGAGCAGCTCATCGAGGAAGGGGTAAAAATAAACGAATTTCCCGACCAGTCACCGAGCGTCAGCGCGGCGGCTTTGGTGGGCATATTGGCAGAAGTCCTTGTCGCCCCATTGGGCCGGGGCGATGCCGTAACCGATCAAAACCAGCTCATAGACCCAATCCGTGAATTTTGCCTGCGGGCAATTACCTGAGGCGGTACCCACAAGCAAAAAAGGGTCTAGCCTGATTTAGCTAAGCCCTTGAAAGAATGGTGCGCTCGGAGGGATTCGAACCCCCGGCCCCTAGATTCGTAGTTTAAAACAATGCGTTTTCAGGGCTTTTCATGGTTTCTCAGAAATTAAAAATAACTCTTTATTTATCAAGCAGTTATCTAATTTTTTCTTTCATCCAATTCCATTGTAATTCACCTAGACCCGTGATATGATTAGTCACTGGCTAGTAATTTTTAGGCTAGTGACTAGAAATGAATGGTGTGAAGAATGGCAAAGGTGAAATTAACAGACCCCCTAATCAGGAAAACAAAATCACCTGAAAAAGGATACTCGGAATTAGGCGACACTATTGTTAAAGGCCTGATACTCAGGATCACGGCAAAAAATACAAGGTCATGGGATTTGCGCTACAGCACAAAAGGCAAGCAGTGGCGTTTCAATATTGGCGGCTATCCTGCCTTGTCCCTTTCAAAGGCCCGAAAAGAGGCCCGGCGTCTGTTGGGAGAAATCAGCTTAGGGAGCAACCCACAGGCTGAAAAGAATATTGAACGGCAAAATATGCCGGAAATGGTGAAAGAAGCAGTTGCCCGATTTATTGAAACATATGCCCGGCCAAAAAATAGGGAGAGCAGTGTTACACAAGCAGAATGGGCATTGGAAAAACACCTTGTTCCCAAAATAGGGTATTGTTTGGTAAAAGATGTAACCAAGGCAGATATTATATGCCTGATTGATAGGCTTGCGGCAAAGCCACACTCAGGGGTTAATCTTATTTTTCGGCATTGGCGGCGGTTTTTCAATTGGGCGGTGGAAAAAGATATTATTACATACAGTCCTATGGGCGGCATCAAACAACCCTTGAAAGAAAAGAGCCGGGACAGAGTGTTGAGCGACCCGGAAATTAGGGAGATATGGCAGGTTATCGAACAACAGTCTTACCCGATGAACGCATTTTACAAGCTGTTATTTCTCACAGGTCAAAGACGTTGTGAAGTGGCGACCCTAAAATGGTCAAATATAGAGAGTGGATTATGGACTATTCCAGCAGATATAGCCAAAAATGGGCGGGTGCATGATATTCCTCTATCTGGAATGGCCCTTGAGATACTGGAAAGCATACCTCACCAAAAATCAGCTTATTTATTTACCAACACCGCCGGGCGTACAAATGACGCGGGAGAGGATTTATCCAGCCCAATATCAGGTTTTTCAAAGGCAAAAAGACGATTGGATGAGGAAATAGCCAAACAACGGGAAAAGAACGGTGTGGAAGAAATGGCCCCGTGGCGCGTCCATGATATACGGCGCACAGTGGCGACTCAGTTAGCAAAGATGGGCTTTCCTATTCATGTGGTGGAAAAGATATTAAACCATTCCAGCGGCACCATATCAGGCGTGGCGGCGGTATATAATCGCCATGATTATGCAGATGAGAAAAAAGCAGCCCTTGACGCCTGGGATCGGCGGTTGAGGGAAATTATTGCGGGTAAGGTTGCCGGGGATAATGTGGTTCAGTTGAGGGGGCAGGAATGAACACTTTGGATCATTTCGCAAGAGCTTCACTGAATCAAGCGGTAGCTTGGATTATGCAGGGCGGGCAAATAAGGCAGGGGGAAAGCTTTTATGATACTTCAATATATTCATCGGATTCCTTACAAGGCCGTGAGAAGCTGAAATATGCTTTGCAGGCTGGTAGATTGTCCGCATGGGGAATTGAACAGGGAAGTGAGGAACGTTCTGAAATTCCGGCCGGTTACTGGACAGATGGCAGTAAAATTGATTATTTCAATTCGGTGTTGGATTGTAGCGTTTATTGCAATGGCTATTCAGAAATTTATATGCAAACGGATCAGCTTATAGATTGCTTTCCGGTTCCAGAGAGTGAAAGGCTCAAAAAACCAAGTGAGTTTCCAGGCGGCATTTTGGCGGGATGTCACCCCGAGATATATTATTTCGATTTTTCCGTACCGTCGGGTGAGTGTCTTGTCGTGGAGGCTATCGAACGAATAGGTGAAGAACTTTTCCCCAATGAATGGACGGGGCGGGAACGGAAAATATATCAAGAAGGTTATTGCTGGCAGGGCGGACTATTCGGCTATTTTCTGGCACCTGACAAGTCGGATATGTTGTTGAAAGCGAATGATGTGGCAATAAAGTCAGGAATAATTAAACACTACTGGCCGCTTTTTAAAGATAATTCTAAACAGAAATATTTTAGTAATTTATATGGCTTGCTTGAGAGCAGACATCCCCGGTTGGTAAAGGATGGCCCATTGCCACAATATGCAGAGAAATTTATTGCTGATCTAAAAGATAATTGGCCTGAGATAAAAGTCAAAGCCAAAACGCTGGAAGAGAATTTCATTCAAGTAAAAAAGCGGTGGAAGGCGGCGTTTAAAGAACTGATTAAAAGGGTGGGCGATAATGCCCGCTGTTTTGACTTTAACGGGATGAATAATCCGGCACCTATTATTAAAGATAAATGGTTTACAGATATGAGCGATTTATATCATGGTGGTCTGGAAATAGGCCTGATTTATCCCGAATGCTATAAAACCCTTGGCTTGCCTGAAAATGGGAAATGGGGTGTTTTGGTGCCAGAGGATGTTTTATACAAGGCCGAGAAATCAGGGGATAATAAAAAAAAAGATAATATATATTGGGCTATTGAGCGATTCCATAACCGTGCAAGGAAGCTAAGAAAGGAAAACCCGTCATGGACGCAAGAACAAATATGGGATGAGATGGAGAAGGATGATCCGCCGCATAAGGGGACAAGGGAATGGAGTCGTAAAGTATATGCGCGAATCTGCACGGGGGAATATCCTGCGGCAAAAGATAGAGGATTTGGCCCTATTTTTCAGTCCTAAAAATAATATACAAAAAATACATTAGAAATTACATTTTACATTAATTAAATCAACGCTTTACACATTAATATACATTTTGATGTATATTTCCATTAGCAGCATAATTCATTTCAGGTCAAGTCGGTGCATGGTGCGCCAAAGACCAGAAAGGATTATGATGAAAACAGATATTCTTATACCCAAAACTGAAGTTATGAGGCAAACGTCACTGTCCGGAACGTCAATTTGGCGGCTCATCAAGGGCGGTAAGTTTCCTAGTGGAAAACAGATTTCTCCAAACCGCGTTGCATGGTCACAGTCTGAGGTTTCGGACTGGATCGTTGAGAAGATGGGGGAAACAATATGCCCCAGATAAAAGAAAGCCCCGGAGCCGCGCCAACGGCTCACAGGGCAAATTCAAAATTTTCAGTAAGTCTTCATACATCATCCCAAAAAACGGCGCAAGCTCGTATTGCTAGGCGTTACCATATTTCCCGCCCCCACGCGGCGGTAATTGCTGACCTTCTTAACTTGGGAGGTGCGGAAAATGGCTAGACGTTTGAAACTCACCTTCAAGATTTCCCGCCCGGAAGGGGTGGAAATTATCACCTTGCAGGGCCAATATGCCCGGACATTGAGCGCATTAGTAGAGAACGGTTCCAAGGGCATAACAGCTCTTGAGCTATCCTCATGGGCCTTGCGGCTTAGCCATTATGTTTTCATTCTCAGAACGGAATACAGCCTTGAAGTCGAAATGGTCAGGGAAGAACATGACGGCATAGCTGGCGCAGGTTGGCATGGTCGTTATTTCTTGCATACCCCCGTTACACTTCTCCTTGATGAGGAGGCCGCATAATGTCGGTTTATTCTAACAGTGGCGGGGGCTTCGGCTCCCACCTTTTTTTCAGTCATGCCCCTGATTATGCGGAATATGGATTGACCGTTTTTCCGGTCGGTGGCGAAAATGGTAAAATTCCCCAGATCAAAAACTGGCGTAAATTCGGCCCGCGCACATGGGAGAAACTACCCTCAAAATATGAAAATGATAATATCGGAATTGTAAACAAAACGCTTACCATTATTGATATTGATGATCCCAAACTATTCCATAGGTGCCTTAACCGTTTCGGTGATACGCCTATCAAAATTCAAACGCCCGGCGGCGGGTTTCACTTGTGGTACAAATCGAATGGGGAGGCCCGGCGGATTGGAATAAATGGGCAAGCGGTGGACCTGTTGGGAAAAGGTGGCTTTGCCGTTGCCCCGCCCTCTATCAAACCAGCAGGCGGTTGTTACAGCTTTATTGAGGGCGATGTAACTGATATTCCAAATCTACCCACAATCAAGGCCGATGCCTTACCTGATCCCATAAATAACACCACCACCAAACAAGGTAAAAGCGGCACCAGAAATAATAGCCTTTTCAAATTTTGCCTGAAAGCGGCAAGAGGTGTAAAGTCCGAAAATGAGCTGGCAGAAATTGCGCTGACTGAAAGCGCAGAATTTAACCAGCCGTTGGATGTAGAGGAAGTTTATAAAATTGTACAATCGGCATGGGATTACGAAATATCAGGAAAAAATTTAACCGGGAGAAATACAATTCTAATTGAAACTGAAATATTTGAAAAACTCGTAGGACAGCCAGAGGCTTTTTACCTGATGACTTTCCTGACAAAAAATCATGCCGGGTTGAGAGATATTTTTTTCATAGATCAAGAAAAGGTTTGTCCTCTTATTGGTATAAAAGACCCCAAAACAATAAGAAAAGCAATTCAAAATCTTATTGATAAAAGACTGCTTCAATATGTTGGCAAAGGCGGCATTTCCGGCAAGTCTAAACAATATCGTATGATGACCTTATAGGGAAAATATCCCTATAATACTTACTTACACTACTCTATCCTCCTTGTTACCCCTGACAAGCAAATAACCAATAGGGAGAAAAAATAATTAAAAATAAAAAAGCAGCATTTTTTTTAAACCTTTCCCCCTGCGCCATGTTTTAAAATAGAGTAATAACGTGACTAAAACAGCGCATTTAGAAATTGCATTTTTTCAAGTGTTGTTTTTTTAATCATTCGAGAGCATTTAGCGGCTCGGCCATGCTTGGCATAATTCAATCACATGATAGCCCGTCTAATGGCTTTCTGGGCGACTTAACCCCCCAATATTTCAAGCATACCTATTTTTCCTATTTGTTCGGACTTGATAAGTATAAGCTAATAGCGTATAGTCATGCTATGGATATTGAATATGATTGGGCAAAGAATAAAGCCAACAAAGCAACCCATAAACTTGATATGGAATTGGCTATATTGCTTTTTGAAGAAAGTCATACTGTCATAATTGATAACCGGACGGATTATGGGGAAACCAGAAAAATTGCTTATGGCACTATCAATGGCCGTGAATGTGTCTGTGTTTTTACCGAACGTGAAAAGGCCCGGCGTGTTATTTCATTGCGTAAAGCCAACAGGAGAGAAGTTAATGACCACTATTAAGAAAGCGACCAGAGAGGGAGCCTTGAAAGCCCTTAAAAATACTGACTGGCAGGCCATTGATGCCATGACGGATGAGGACCTTGCGGCACAGGTGGCAAGTAACTCGGATGCGGCCCTGCTTCCTGTTGAAATAGATGTTAAGGCAATTCGTGCCACCTCCAACCTGAGTCAGGTTAAGTTTGCCCGTATGTTTGGCATTAAACCAGCAACCTTGCGAAATTGGGAACAAGGGCGCACTACGCCGGAAGGCCCGGCAAGAGCATTACTGACCATAATCAAGAACGATCCAGAAGCGGCTTTTAAAGCATTACAGATAACAACGCGTTCATGAGAAAGAAGGTAAACGCTATGGCTTCTAAACATAAAATTGATCCCTACAGGGTTGATGAGGACAATCACCCGCTTACCAATGATGAGGTTAAGCGATTGCGCCCCGGTCATGAAGTGTTCAAAGAACTTGGGATGGAAAGCCCCAAGAGGACGGGGAAGGCCGCCAGTGGCCAACCCCAAGGCTCGTGTTACCCTGCGCCTTGACAGGGATATTATTGATTATTTCAAAGCCAAAAACCCCAAAGGCTGGCAGACCCGTGTTAATGAAGCCTTGCGAAAAGTGGCGGGGCTGGATTAATTTACAAATGGGTTATGGCCTGTCTGTCACGGCAAAGGCAGAAGCCCGGGAACTCAAGAAGATAAAAGCCATTGCGGCTTAAAGTAAAAAGCCCTCAGGTTCGTTGTTTGTTCTTTTGCTTACCATGTGCTATAATTCCCTCTGACAACGCTGTACGGGCTTCCCTGCAAGGGGGCGGGTTAAATCTCTACAACATGGCGAGGGGAAACCACACGGGATACCACCGTTTTGTTAAACCGCAACAATTCGGCTTTCAGTAACATTAAGGAACTTATTGGAAAATTTAGGACATGACAAAAAAAAGAGGTCGAAAATCACAGTCATCAATATCTGTTATTTCATCCAACGGGATCGAAGCACTGGCCCGGCCCAAGGCTCCCGATAATCTCACAAACGAACAGGCGGAAGAATGGACGGCTATAGTAAACCGACTTCCTGCGGATTGGTTTGCCCGTGAAAGTCATCCTGTGCTTGCCCAAAATTGCCGCCATGCCGTCACATCTTACCGAGTATCCCAATTGATCGACCAAGAGGAACAGAGTGACGAGTTTACAGTAAGCGCATATGACCAGTTGTTACGGATGCAGGCGAGGGAAAGCAATGTGCTGGCCTGCCTTGCTACCAAGCTGAGATTAACTCAACAGGCGAAATACACCACCAAAGCCGCCGGGACTGCCAGCAATAACGCAGGATTAGGCCCCAAGCCGTGGGAAGTGTAGCGGGGCCTAGATAGTGTTTCGATACACTATTTTTTGACAGAAATCCTTAATTGCCATATTCTTTCCCTCTCAACATAAAGGGGAATTTCATGGAATTTATTTCAATAGATGTGGAAACAGCAAATACTAATATGGATTCAATCTGTCAAATAGGGGCAGCACACTTTGTGGATGGAACAATAATAGAAGAATGGAATAGTTACATTAACCCTCAAGATTATTTTAATGCCGTTAATGTTTCCATACATGGTATTGATGAAGCGAAAGTGATAAACTCACCTACTTTTGAAGAAGTTTCTCCTTCTCTCAACAATTTCTTGAAACAGAAAATAGTTGTATCTCATACGCATTTTGATCGAGTAGCGATGCGGCAAGCGTCTGAAAAATATGGAGTGGATCAGCCAGATTGTATATGGCTTGATTCTGCTCGAGTAGCTCGTAGAAGCTGGCAGGAAATTGCAAAAAGTGGTTATGGATTGGCAGATGTATGTAATATGATTAATTATAAGTTTCAGCATCATGATGCTTTGGAAGATGCAAAAGCAGCAGGTCATGTAATTCTGGCGGCCATATCCCATACTGGAATAGATATTGAAGGTTGGCTAAAACGAGCAGTACAACCAATTAAACCCAAGAAATTTGGGGGAGCTAAATTAAATATTAGTTTAAAAGTTAAGCTAGAAGGTAATATAGACGGCCCTCTGTATGGTGAAGTAATTGTCTTTACTGGGTCTTTGAGGATGCCTCGTATGGAAGCAGCAGATAAGGCAGCCAATATTGGTTGTCAAGTTACTCCTAATGTTACTAGAAAAACTACATTACTTGTCGTTGGCAATCAAGATATTGAGCTTTTGGCTGGTCATAACAAAAGTACTAAACATCGAAAGGCTGAAAAGCTTATTCAAAGGGGGCAATCTATTAGAATTCTTAGGGAAAGCGACTTTGAAAAACTAATTGAGTTATCACAATAGTTGCTAACATTGCCTATTTCTTACCAAAGTGCGGTGATATGATTAGTCACTGGCTAGTAATTTTCAGGGTTGAGGTTCGGCCTTATTTGGCTAAGTCCTTGAAAGAATGGTGCGCTCGGAGGGATTCGAACCCCCGGCCCCTAGATTCGTAGTCTAGTGCTCTATCCAGCTGAGCTACGAGCGCTTATAAGGCCATTCTGTGCGGGGATATTTTCTGTCCCGCGCCGCGCACGCTACTGTTATCGGGCGGGGATTGCAAGACCTTTTACGTTCTGAGATGGATTTTTTCCAAATTCAGCCCCCCATAGACTTGTTCCGGTCACGATCATGGCCTACACTCGCGGAAATTCTCAAACTTTGGTTGTGTAAACCGTAAAAGGACAAAGCCTTAAACAATGAATATTAACATATATTTAGGGAAAATTCTGCTGGTCATATCTCTCTTATTTCTGACATCATGCACCGATGGCAAGGGCGGCGAAAAAGCGTCCCTGAATGCAGATGACCTCTGGGATAAGATGGCGGCGGAAAGGGCGAAGCCTTTGCCCGCATATGAACAGGCGGATAATTCAGATGTCAATGAGTCCCCGGCCCCCTATGTTGGTCTTAGGCGTGAGCAGACTATGGCCCATCAGCTGGATGTGCTACAAGGTTCAAAAAAGAAATATGACACTATTTCAAAAGCGCTTGAGGCTAGTATTCGGGATTTAGAAAAGGAAGGCAAAAAGGGCGCAGAGTGGGAGTCCCTCTGGCGTACCGTACAGCTCTATTTGTCCCGTCTGTCTAATTTAAAGAATGAAATTCATCAGGCCATGACCGGATATGCCGGGAAATTTAAATCAGGGGAAAAAATCCCGTCGCAGCATATAATCCTCTTTAATGATAATGTACGATTGATGATCGAAATTACTGAACATATTTCCCGCAGCCGGAATAGCCTTAACACGTTCACCCCGAATGAGTAACTTACAGGAATAGCTATAATATGATGAAGTATATGTTGAGAAACCTGTGCCTGCTGGCCTTTGTATCTTTCACGGTTCCGGCCCATGCATCCCAGCGTCAGATGGTGGTGGCGGCCAACCCCCATGCGGCGGCGGCGGGCATGGAAATTCTAAAAGCTGGCGGCAGTGCCGTTGATGCGGCCATCGCCATTGAACTTGTTTTGGGTCTTGTGGAGCCACAATCGTCCGGCATCGGCGGCGGGGCCTTTATGATGCATTATGATCCGGAAAAGCCGGTCGGCGACCGCATCACGGCCTATGACGGGCGCGAAATGGCTCCGGCGGCGGCCACGGGCGATATGTTCCGGGATGTTGTCGAGCAGAAAAAGGGATTTTATGCGGCGGTTCTGGGTGGGCGCTCCGTGGGTACGCCCAGCGTGGTCGCCATGCTGTATCTGGCTCATCAGAAACAGGGGAAACTGCCGTGGAAGGATCTGTTTACTCCGGCACTGCGGTTGGCGGATAACGGGTTTAAAGTATCGGAACGTCTGCATTATCTGATTGGCCGGGATCGCCTGTTGTCAAAGATGAAGACATCGCGCGAGTATTTCTTTGATCGGGCGGGGAAGGCCTGGCCGGTCGGGCATCTGCTGAAAAACCCGCACTATGCAATAAGTCTGCGCATGATCGCGGCCAAGGGGGCGGATGGTTTTTACAAAGGCCCGCTGGCGAAAAAAATTGTCGCGGCGGTCAATGGCTCGGAATTTAATCCGGGTAAGTTGACGCTGGCCGATATGGAAAATTATCAGCCCAAGGCGCGCAAGCCCATTTGCGGGGCCTATCGGGTCTGGACCGTTTGCGGTATGCCGCCGCCATCCTCCGGCGGCGGGGCGGTGGCGTCCATTCTGGGCGTTTTGCAGTCTTTTGATCTGAAAGCCATGACGCCCAATTCGGCGGCGGCGGTTCATATCATACTGGAGGCCGAGCGGCTGGGCTATGCGGACCGGGATATGTATATGGCCGACAGCGATTATGTGCCGGTGCCCCTGTCCATGTTCACGGATCAGGCCTATCTGGCACAGCGGGCCAAACTGATTTCACCGGACAGATCAATGGGCAGGGCCACGGCGGGCAAGCCCCCGGCGGGCCAAATGGCCTTCGCGGCGGGTATGACACCGGAATTGCCCTCGACCTCTGAGTTCTTGACGATGTTGCGGTTGACCACATGGATCGTGCCCGTGTGATTGGATTCCAGGAACGATGTATCGACAACCTGCGCAGTAC
>NVVY01000054.1 GCA_002749135.1 Alphaproteobacteria bacterium
GATATTCATAGGAACAATATTGGCTCCCCCAAAATTTGGCACAGGTCACTGTGATGAATTAAACCAGGAGGCGGCATTCGTAATGCGACCGCGTGGTCAGAGTAAGGCCGGGCTTTATTGATGCCAATTGTAATGAGATATTCTGAAAATTTCAGATCATGCCTTAATATCTGTGACAGTATTTCATCGCGTAGTTTTAAAAGACATTCTCCTCAATTTTCCAGAGTTTTGCGCCGCCCGCAGTAATCCAATATCACCGCTTCAGTGGACTAGAGTCAGGACTGCCGCTTACACTCTTAAGAGCCGTTTCCAAATCGCGCAACAGGGTGACGGCGGCATTTGATTCTGCTCTCAGGTCTTGTTTGACCATATGGTTCAGGCTGTCCATAAACAGGCGGCTGACAGTTGAATTCAGACCTGATTCCTGTTGCTGTTTTATCAGAACTCTTTTGAACCAGCCGGACAGCTCACCGGCAAGGTGCCAGCCAAAAGTGCCGGCCTGGCTATTGATAAGGTGGCAAATACGAATGGCATCCTGAATATCATTTTTGTCCAGTGATGTTTTAAGCGTCAGGATATGCTGGTTCAGAACATCTCCGTAGCTCAGGCTGGCCTCATCAATAATTCTTTGGGCCTTGCGGAGCATTTTCTGCTGTTTGACTGTAAAATTACCGTTTGACATTCATTCCGCCTCCGTTTGCCCGTCAAGGGCTGTGTCTTTAGCATTTTCTTTTTGGGCGGGCAGGGGAATGTCGGCTTTTCGCCTGTCGTCTTGTTCACCAAAATCCCGAATACGTCGCCGCCGGTCCGGGCCGGCATAGACCTTGGCATCTATGAAAGTGCGCGGGCTAAAAAACGCCGTATTCATCTTCGCCATAATCTGGTCCGGCGATATCGGCTTGGCCAGGATTTCGGTGACGCCCACATCCCGTGCATTTATGATTGATTGAAGGTCGGTAAAGGCGGTGCAAAGGATAATTGGTATTGTACGAAGTTCCGTATTCTCTGCGCGGCGGATATATTTGGTTAGCATCAAACCATTTTTTTCGCTCATCATATTGTCGACAAAGATGCAATCATATTTATGGTTGCTCAGTCTGCGGATTGCATCATCATATTCGGTGGTCATCTGAACCTGCGCGACCTCAAAGGCTTCCAGCATAGACCTCATAATTTTTGCAATATAAAGGTCATCATCCACGATGAGAATTTTTTTGCTGGTGAAATCCCGTTTAATCGGTCCAATTCCTTGTGTGAATTCATGTGAGACAAAGTTCGTCTGTGGCCTCTGATATGCCGTATATTAGACTGTAAAATATTAACAAATTATTTGGAAAGAATATCTCTTATGTCTTGCCTGCTATATATGGCTTTTAAAAATAACTATTTCAGCTATAGTTTGTAAAAAAAGGGTTGGGTCATATGGGTATGAAAAATAAGGGCGATGGCCATGATGGCCCGCCGCCGGGGATAAAATGGGGGCCGTTTACCGCGCGGTTGCCGATCATGCATATGCGGATCGAATGGCCGGAGCTTGCGCAGGGCCTTGTGGTGGCAGCAGCGACAGGCCTGGCCTTGACGCCGCTATTGATCACGGCTTTTGGGCTGACGTTTGAAGAAGCGGTCACCATTTCCATTTTTCATTCAATTCTGATTGCGTCCCATGTTGTGCTGTTTGGCGAGCCTTTTTCACCGGGCTGGATTACGCCCGCCCTGCCCATATCGCTGGCCTTTGTGCTGAGCAACTATGATACGCCGACCGAACGGTTCCAGATGATGACAGCCCTGTCCATAGATCTGGCGATTCTGTTGTTTTTTCTGGGCATAACCGGATTGGGGCGAAAGCTTATTCTTCATATTCCGACCGCCATCAAGGCCGGGATTATTCTGGGCGCGGCTTTTGCGGCTTTCAAGCGGGTTTTTGTTGATGATTTCAAGACCATAGAAGCCATGCCGGTTTCCATGACGCTAGCCCTTGTAACCTGCCTTGTTTTTTCCTTTTCTCTGCCTTTTCAGAAGATGAAGGCAAAAAGCAGGCCGCTGGCCATGGTGGCAAGCCTTGGCCTGTTGCCGGGTTTTATCATTGCCGGGATTGCGGGCGTTCTGATGGGGGAAATATCCTTTCAGATAGAATGGGGGGTGATGGTGCCGCCGGTGGGTGATTTGATGGMCAAGGTCTCGCCCTTTGTTATCGGCTGGCCGCCGCTATCCTTTTTTATCGAGGCCATTCCGCTGGTGCTGGTCACCTATACTATTCTGTTCGGGGATTTGCTCACCGGTATTGCCATTTTGCGGGATGCGGAGGACAGCCGCCCGGATGATAAGCTGGACATCAACACCAATCGTTCCCATATTGTCATTGCCATTCGCAATGGAGTCATGGCTGTTTTTGCGCCCTTTTTCCCGACACAGGGGTGCCTGTGGACCGGGGTTCATGTGGTGGTGGTTCAGCGCTGGAAAGAGGGCCGGGAAAAAATGCATAGCCTGATTGGCGGGATCAGTGCCTATTATATGTATGGCTTTCCCGTTCTGCTGTTGTTTTTGCCAGTGGTGACTTTCCTGCGGCCTTTCATGCCTATCGCCTTGATGCTGACCCTTATTTTAACTGGCTTTGCCTGCGCCTTTGTTGCCCTGTCCATGCCGCGCGGACGAGAGGAAAGAGGGGTCATGCTGATGACCGCCTTTTTCCTGGTATTTTTTGAGCCCTGGGTCGGGCTTGTGGTCGGGGTTGTGGCCGTATTGCTTTTGATCGGGCCGGGGGCTTTTCGGATAAAACCGGCGGCCTGATTTTAGGTTTAGAGTCTGGCCTGTCCCTACGAAATTGATTGAAAACAAATGGGATTAATGGTTGAATACTCAGAATAAGGGGGACAGCAATGTTTTTAACCCCATTGATCCCTTAAGAGAATAAGAGCATTTTAACGTGAGGTATGAATGAAATCCTGGATGATAAGAATTTTAGCTGTGGCATTATTGTTGGGATACCCTATTTATCTTTATATGAGTTATACTGGCATTATTACGGGTAAAGTAGCTGGGAATATACGTGATGCACTTGTTCTTTTGTCCACAATAATATTTATTCTGCATGCAAAATGGGGCGGGGGGTGGAAAGGGGATTCTGACGAATAGTAGAATCGATGGCATCCACGGCTCGTTAAGAGTGACCCCGGTCCGGGGGCTTTGCAGATAAAATCGGTTGCTTGACCCTATTCTTTCTTCKGGCYAAATAACGGATTGGACGTCAGGTAATAGGCAACCCCGATAAAGCCCGCGCCGCCAATGATATTGCCCACGGACACCCAGAGCAGATTATACGCCCCGCCCATGAGRGTCACATCATCGGGGTGATTGCCGAGCAGGGAAATGGTAAATACGGTCATATTGGCGATCCCATGCTCAAAACCCGCCGCGACAAAGGCAAACAGGCACCAGAAAATCAGGATACATTTGGCCGTATCATCCTTGGTCCGCGCCGCCATCCAGATGGCAAGACAAATAAGCCAGTTACAGATAATCGCCCGGGCGACAAGYTCGGTGATACTGCTGTTAATCTTGTGACTGGCGACGGTATGAACCAGGCTTGTTGGGTCATTGAGCCAGCCGCCGCCGCCGCCCGCAACAAACRAAAATGACAGCATCATGGCCCCGAACAGATTGCCGTACCAGCAAATAATCCAGTCTTTCAGTGCCGCAATGATACCAACTTTTTTATAGAAAAAACCAAAAGTCATATACATGGTATGGCCGGAAAACAGCTCGGCCCCGGCAAATATAACCAGCGTCAGGGTGATGCCAAAAAAACTGCCCATGATCAGGTTTCGAGATGCAGGGGCTGCTTCGTTACCAAGGGTCATAATCAGGATCAGGCCAATGCCTACATAGGCCCCGGCCATCATGGTTGCGATGAAATACCCCAGCGGATTTTGTCGGAGATARGTGACTTTCTCGACCGCAATGTCTGAAAATTGCCGTGTAATATCCTTATGCAACTGACCCTCCTCACGCCTGATTTTCCCGCCATAGTATGATATTTCATACCTTAAACATATGACATAGATCAAGAGTTGACTGTAATGTTATTCTTTCTCTGACCCATAGAGCACAGTGGGGTCCACGGCGGGCGTGCTGATGATTTTCACCCCCTCAGGTGTGACCTCATGGAAAAAACAATTACGCCGTCCCGTATGACAGGCAACGCCTTTYTGGTCCACCATCAGCAAAATAGTGTCCCGGTCACAATCATAGCGRAAATGTTTSAGGMTTTGTATYTGRCCGGAGCTTTCGCCCTTGCGCCACAAGGCCTTGCGSGACCGKGACCAATAGCATACCCGSCCCGTGGTCAGGGTTTCGCGCACCGCATCGCTATTCATCCAGGCCATCATTAAAATCTCGCYGCTGTCCCATTGCTGGGCAATKGCGGCGATCAGCCCTTGATCGGAAAAGCGCATTTCCGYTATGGCCTCGGCGATCACATCTTCCGGGATCGGGGTGAATATGGGGCTTGTCATATTTTTCTCACTTGTTTTTCTGGCAAGATAAGGCCACTATTGGCGTAAGTTATAACATATGGGATGCAAGAAAAAGCACTAATGTCTRCACATCAACATAATCACRATAAATGTATCGAGGACGCGCTGGAYCTGGCKGGGGAGATTTGYGCCGCCCGGGATACCCGCTTTACGCCSTTGCGCCGACAGGTTCTGGAACTGGTCTGGGGCGGTCATAACCCGGTTACCGCCTATGAGTTGCTGGATATGTTGAGCAAGACGGGCAAGAAACGGGTCGCGCCGCCCACCGTTTACCGGGCRCTGGATTTTCTTATCGAGGAGGGGTTCGTCCATCGCCTTGAATCCCTCAATGCCTTTGTCGGCTGCCCGGACCCGGAAAGCCAGCATCAGGGYCATTTCCTCATYTGCCGGGATTGCCGMACCGTGAATGAGATCAGCGATAARAARCTGGCGGGACAGATYGCYGCCGCCGCMRAGGCGCAGGGCTATACATGTGARAACAGCATGCTGGAGATCATGGGCCAATGCGCGGATTGYCAAAACCAATGACAGACAGTCTGATTGAACTGGACCGGGTATGCTTGGCTTTTTCCGGCCGCGCGGTGTTGGAGGAGGTCAGTTTTTCCGTGGACCGGGGYGAGATYGTYACCCTGATCGGGCCGAACGGGGCGGGGAAAAGCACGATTATGAAAATCGCCCTTGGCCTGCTAACCCCCGACCGGGGGCAGGTGCGGCGCGCGAAGGGCATTTCCATCGGCTATATGCCCCAGAAAATCAGCATAGAGGATAATCTGCCYCTGACSGTTCAGARCTTYCTGAAGCTCAGGCCCGGCACCACCGATGCGCAAGTGACGGAGGTAATGGARCTTGTTCGTATTACCCATGTSGCSACCTGTCCGGTGCAACAGGTRTCCGGCGGCGAAATGCAGCGGGTACTTATGGCGCGGGCCTTGCTGGGCGATCCGGAACTGATCGTTCTGGATGAGCCGGTACAGGGGGTGGATATCACCGGGCAGGAGGAGCTTTATCGTCTTATCAGCCGGGTGCATAGGCATAAAAACTGCGGTGTGCTGATGATCTCCCATGACCTGCATATGGTTATGGCGGGCACCGACCGGGTGATCTGTCTCAACCGTCATATCTGTTGCAGTGGCGCGCCGGAAAATATTCAGGACCATCCGGAATATCAGGCCTTGCTGGGCCAGCGGGCCGATGCCATTGCCCTCTATACCCATCATCACGATCATCACCATGACAGCGCGGGCAATGTGGTCGGCGGTGATCACGGGGAGGGCTGCGACCATGATTGATGACTTTATTTTAAGCGCCATACTGGCCGGGGTGCTGGTGGCCGTRGCCGCCGGGCCGCTGGGCTGTTTTCTGGYCTGGCGGCGAATGGCCTATTTCGGCGATACCATTTCCCATTCAGCCCTGTTGGGCGTGGGCCTTGGGCTGGCCCTTGGCACTACAAGCCCGTGGGCGATTGTCATTACCTGYGCGGTCATATCCTGGATATTRCTGATTCTGGAGCGGGGCGGTAAATTTTCCACTGATACGTTGCTGGGAATATTGGCCCATAGTGCCCTGTCCATTGGCCTGATTATCATCGCCCTTCAGGAAAGCCTGCGKCAGGATATGATGTTCCTTCTGATCGGTGATATTCTGGCCATAGACCCGCCGGAACTTACGGGCATTGCCTTGATGACAATAGGCACCCTCGGCGGTCTGATCTATATCTGGAAGCCYCTGYTGTCGATYACGGTCCATGAGGATCTGGCCCGGGTTGAGGGGGTTAATATACTTAAAACTAAGCTGATCTATATGCTGTTGATTGCCCTGTTGGTGGCCTTTGCCATGAAGGTCATYGGCGCGTTATTAATTACGTCCCTGATGATCATCCCGGCGGCGGCGGCCCGCACCATGGCCCGCTCCCCGATACAGATGGCCTTGGGCTCAATGGTCATCGGCAGCCTGTCAGTGGTGATGGGAATCCTCCTGTCCAGCCAGTGGGACGTTCCCGCCGGCCCCGCCATTGTTCTGTCAGCCCTGATGCTGTTCCTCCTGGGCCGCGTTCTACCTATAGGATTCAGGGTTTAATWCTCTCTCGCCGGACGCCTTCGCATAGCGTTTGGCGATGAAAATGAAAGAGACGTAGAAAATTATGAAGCTATACCCATCCTGCTCCAGAATTTTCGGGTGCTGGRGCAGGATGGGTATATAACAATTGCAAATGAACCACGAATATAATACAAGCAATGTATTGGGAGTAGTATAATGTTAAAGATTTCAAAAATTCTTCTCACGGGCCTGTTGTTACTGGCCTCATTTGCAAATATGGCCTCAGCCGGAACTGTCCTGATCACCGACAGAACATCACTGGGCGGCACGGATTATTATGACTGGGCCTTGTTGGGCGGCACCGCGACGCCCATTCCAAGCGGTACTGTCGTYACCTCAAATAATGGCCTTCAGGCAACCCTTTCCATCCCCAGTGGTCATATGGTCAAAACGGATCAGCTACCTTGGCTTGGAAATTTTTCAAATAACACGCCATTGTTATCAACCAATGGCAACAGCGGTCCTCTAACCGTTGATTTTAATGGCCTTGTSAGCGGGGCTGGTGCGCAAATCCAATGGGATGCCTACGGTGCCTTTACCGCCGAAATTGCGGCTTTTGACAGCCTTGGYGGCCTGCTGGCCTCCTAYTTCCTTGAYGGYAGCAGTACCGCCGTCGGTGATAATTCAGCAATTTTCATTGGTATTCTGAGCGACACCTTAAATATTGCCATGCTGACCTTCAATGTAACCAATGGCCGGGGCTTTGTCATAAATCGGCTTGATGTGACRAATTCMACSCCGCAACAGCAACAGCCYCCCACACCGACCTTACAGGTTYCGGAACCCGGCATTTTCGTTCTTTTCGGCCTTGGTTTGCTAGCAATGCTTTACCGCCGGAAAATCTAGCCAATATGTAAAATTTCTGGCTTTTTAATCCAGATAGTCCAGACCAATATCCACGGCTGGCGCGGATTGGGTGATGCGGCCAACGGATATGTAATCAACCCCGGTTTCAGCAATCTGCCGGATGGTGTCCAGCGTCACACCGCCGGAGGCTTCCAGCTTGACCCGGCCTTTGTATTTTTCAACAGCGGCGCGCAGTTGAGCGTTGCTCATATTATCCAGCAACAGGCGGTCCGCCCCGGCCTCTATGGCATCAGCGGCCTGATCCAATGTGTCACATTCCACCGTAATGCCAATGGTGCTGGCGGCGGTATCATGAGCCTTGGCGGCGGCGATGGCGGCTTTTATGCTGCCGATGCGGGCGATGTGATTATCTTTGATTAATACGCCGTCATCAAGGCGCATCCGGTGGTTCATGGCCCCGCCCATACGGGTGGCATATTTGGCCAGCTTRCGCAGRCCGGGAATGGTTTTYCGGGTRTCCAGCAGGCGGCAATCCSTATGCTCTATRCGGCGAACGTAAAGGCGGGTCAGGGTGGCAATGCCCGACAGATGTTGGAGGATATTGAGCGCGGTCCGCTCCGCCGTCAACAGCTTTTGCGCATTGCCCGTGACCTTCAGGATGACACTGTTCGCCACAACTTCGAGGCCGTCTGCGGCGATCACCTCAATCCGGGCCAGCGGGTCACAGGTTTTGATAATTTCTGCCGCCAGAAACATGCCGGCGATGACCATATTTTCCCGGGCGACCATGGCGGCGGATAAAGTCTGGTCCGCAGGGATGGTCGCCAGACTGGTCAGGTCGCCGCGCCCCACATCCTCATCCAAGGCGGTTTTGATGAACTGGCGCAATTCTTCCTTATAGAGCGGGCTATCCGTCATAATTAATAGGCCCGGCCTGATGGGGGCGGTCTGTTACTTGCCGTATTTTGACTTGGGGGCGGTGACATTTCCAGCATCCGGTCCAGCGGGGCCTTAGCCGCCAATCTGTCCTGCTCGTTTATTTCAATGACGGGCGAGAGATCACGCAGGCAATCGCGCAGTTTCTCCAATGTATTCAACGCCATAAAGGGGCATTGGTTGCAATTGCATTCCCCGTCCATACCCGGCGCGCCGATGAAAGTTTTTTCCGGAGAATTTTTTTGCATCTGGTGAATAATGCCCGGTTCCGTGGCAATGATAAAAGTCTCCGCCTCACTTTCCAAAACGAATTTCAGGATCGACGAGGTGGAGCCTACATGGTCCGCATGGTTCAATATATGGGCCGGRCATYCCGGATGGGCGGCGACGGGCGCRYCYGGATTTTCCGTCTTGAGCTTGATCARCTCTTTTTCGGAAAAACGCTCATGGACGATGCAGGAGCCGGGCCACAGCACCATGTCGCGCCCCGTTTCCCTGGCCAGATAACCGCCCAGATGTTGATCCGGGGCCAGCAGAATAGGCTGGTCCTTTGGGATTTGATCAATGATGTGGCGGGCATTGCTGGAGGTAATAATAATGTCGGAATGGGTCTTTACCGCCGCCGAACAGTTGATATAGGTCAGGCTGATATGATCCGGGTGACGCGCGCGAAAGGCGGCAAAATCATCGGCGGGACAGCTGTCCTCCAGTGAACATCCGGCCTCCATATCCGGAATGACAACGGTCTTGTCAGGGGACAGAATTTTGGCGACTTCGGCCATGAAACGCACCCCGCAAAAGACAATCACATCGGCGTTTGTACTGGCGGCCTTGCGGGACAGGTCAAGGCTGTCACCGACGAAATCCGCCAGATCCTGTATCTTGCCGTCCTGATAATAATGGGCGAGGATCACCGCATTTYTTGCCTTGCGCAGAARATTGATTTCCGCCAGTAATTCGTCGTCCGTGGAGCCGCTCTTTGGGATCAGAGGTATAGACATTTTCATTCCTGTTGTTCACACAGTTTATGGATATAGTTTTTATAAATGGAGATTTAGCGGGTCATGTCAAGATTGGCAAGCTCATTCATGAAATTTGGCCTTCTTGGGAACGCGGTCAAAGCTAGCCCGAACGGTTAAACGATAGCCAAAACCCGGACCCCATTGATCTTGCTCCCGTCATAGCCGGGGAAAGGTTGCGGGGGATTAGACAACTTACAAAATACAAAAAAATTCATCAAATATAAACCCATACTCTATAGTCAATAATACATAAAAATTTATGCTCAAGAAAGACTATCCGTTATGCTCTTTAATTCATATGAATTTATATTTGCATTTTTGCCAATAACAGTAGACTCACTTCACAATTGGAATAAATAAAGTTTTTGGTGCATAATCTTTGTGCGAGAGGATTATTTCATGAACACACTGAAAGTTTTACGTGCGCG
>NVVY01000016.1 GCA_002749135.1 Alphaproteobacteria bacterium
CATGTCAAATACTGGTAACTGACGCGGATTGAACGACATCATATGCTTCCATTTTCCATTGGCTATTGCATTGTTATATGTCCGGATTACGGCTGGGGGCGAAACCATCCAGATAAAAGGCGTCCACCCGGGCGTCCAGTTCATTCAGCATGGCCGCGCTGTCGCCCATGAGCAGTAACAGAGTGATCCGGCCCTCAAAAAGATGCCGCTGGTGAAAGCCTTCATTTTGGGGTGGGGTGCTGTTCAGCAGAGCTTGTTTTTCGGTATCAAGTTCCGGCCAGTGGGACAGGGCGCGGTCGATATCTGCCTTGCTCAGAGGATATTTTTCTGTGGCGATATAGGTCAGATGGGCATCGGGGGCGGCGGATTTCAGCCATGCCTGACAGGTCAGGGTAAAATTCAACCCGGTGCCAAAACCATTTTCCAGCAGGGTAAAACGGGCTTTATTCTGCCATATTTCCGGTGCATTTATACCGGTCAGAAAAACATGGCGGCTTTCCATAAGCCCGTCATCGGTCGAAAAATAAATATCGTCAAACCGGCGGGAGGCCGGGGTCTGGTCATTCTGCCAATAAAGGTCTTTGCTTGTTTTCATATTTTGACTACTCTAAACTTGAAATTGCGCCATATGAGAAAGAAAAACAATTGAAAAATATTTTGCTGTTCCTGTCTGTCCTTGCGGTCTTGACATCACCCGTTATGGCCCGTGATAAAAACCGCCCTGTGGTTCCCTGCGCCCATCCCATGTTTCGGGCGCTTGATTTCTGGGTCGGGGACTGGAAGGTTTATCACCGGGAGAGCGGCGAACTGGCCGGGTTTGACCGGGTGGGCCGTATTCTGAAGGGCTGTGCCATCCAACAGAGCTGGATCTCGCTGGATGATTTCTTTTCTTCGCCCATGGTGCCATTTCGTATGAACGGTAAAAGCCTGACCGCCTTTGACGGGCGGGAGTGGACACAGTTCTGGGTGGATAATCAGGCTGGATCGCAAGTGATCAAGGGAAATTTCAAGGATGGCAAACTGACGCTTATGTCCAAAACGCCAATCATGGGTCATATTTACAAGCTGAGTTGGGAAAAACAGAAGGACGGTACCGTCCATCATATGGCCCAGCGGCGCAAGATTAGCCAAGAAAAATGGGACATTCTGTTCGATTTCATCTATCGTCGGAATGCAAGCAATATTCCGCTACCCAAAGAGGAATAAGTCCATATAGGAATATTTTACCTTTTAATAAGAAAGAGGGCTATAGAATATTGCTGTGAACTATAAAAAAAATAAGGGCAAAAGTGGATAATATGATCAAGATATTGATTAGGGCATTTCTCGTAATATCAACCGGCGTACTTTTGGTTTCCTGCGGCGGGTCGCCGTCTGGTCAGGGTCCAGCTGGCAATGTTGCACTGCCCCCACCCCCCCCACCGGCACCAATCAATTACAATACGGTAGAATTTCGCAACAACTATGGTCTGGCCCAGATAAAAGCCCTTGCCGCCTATGACGCGGGGGCAACGGGACAGGGGATAACGGTTGCCGTGATTGATTCCGGCATTGATATAGATAATTCACAAATTCAGGCCAATATTCATCCGGACAGCACAAATATTGCCACTGGCAACAAGGCTGACCTTAATGACCTTGACGGCCATGGTACCGGGGTATCGGGGGTGATTGCCGCCATTCGCAATCCGTCTGACCGGTCCAATGTCAATACCCACGGGGTGGCTTTTAACGCACAGATTATGGCCCTGAATGCAGCGAGTGCCGGAAGTTGTGAGACGACGGATGGCTGTGCTTTCTTAGACTCCCATATTGCTCAGGCCCTTGACTATGCGCGGGTCCGGGGGGTCAAAATTGTCAACATAAGTCTGGGCGGCGACGGGTTTAATTCTTATGTGCTCGTCGAGGCATATAAGCGGGCGGTTAATGCCGGGATGGTTATTATTCTGGCGGCTGGGAATCGTGATGACGGGGATACCGATCTTATTCTGTCTCAACCGGAAAACTCTGCTGCCGTGGCCTGGGCACCTTGGGCCAATGGGCAAATCATTGTGGCCGGGGCCGTTGACCAATCATCAAYTATTTCAACGAACAGTCATAAGGCAGGCATTGTTGCCAAAGATGTATTTCTGGTTGCGGCTGGCGTGGATGTTCTTTCTCTTGGTTTGCCAGACCCAATCACTGGTGAAGAAAGGTTTTTYYTATGGTCCGGRACMTCTTTTKCCGCSCCCCATATTGCCGGGGCSGCGGCGTTGTTGYTTGAGGCTTTTCCCAATCTGACCGGGRCAGAGGTGGCGGATCTTTTGYTCACCACGGCGACGGATTTGGGGGCCGTGGGCAGTGACGTGATTTACGGGCGCGGACTTGTTAATCTTGAGGAGGCCTTTAAACCTCAGGGGACGTCATCCATTGCGGTCAAAACGTTATCGGGCAGTTCAACCATTGTCGGCTTTGCGGGCAGTGCGCTGNTTGGSSGGKGNGGCCTTTGGCGGTTTTRCAGGCCTTACGGCGGGTATGGAAAACAGCCTGTTGCTGGAYGGCTATAACCGTTCTTTYCGGGTTGAYCTRGGCCAGCGGGTRTTTGGTCAGGGGCAGGCGGTTCGCCTTGATAATCTGATCGGCTCGCGRAGGGGTAGCCGCTCGTSGTCCCTGAAGCTTGGCCTTTCRRCRCAGGTTAATCTGTCCTGGCGGGAGGACTGGCGGTTTCAGGAAGTGGAAGAAAATTATTTTTCAAATCAGAATACGGCTAAAAACCGCGCCCGTGATTTGCGTATGAAGCTGAACCTGACGTTAAATAAAAAACAATCCCTGACCTTCGCGCAGGGCCTGTCCGTAAAAGAGGCGCTGGAGGATTATAATCAGGATGAATTTCTGACCATTGGCCGGGAGGATTTTCTGGCCCTTGTGGGACGCAAGAACAGCCAGAGCGTGGTTTTTGGCCAAAAGCTCGACGCGCGCACCAAACTTGGTCTGGTTATGAGCCATGGCACGGCGGAATGGCAACAATATCGTTTGAAATCTAACAGCTATGTCATGATGGCCCGTTTGGATCATCGCCTGACAAGGTCGATCGCCTTGGGGGTTGATTTTGGTGTGATGGACGAAAAGGGGAGTATATTGGGTAGCCTGTCCAGCGGGGCTGTATCCCTTGGCAGGGGGGCGACCACGACATTTGTTAATGGCCGCTTTGGCTGGGCCATGGCCGGGGGCATGAATTTCTTTGCCAGAGCCTCATACGGCCTGACCAATGTTGCGGCGGCGGAGCTTAGTCTGGTGGAGAAAATTGGCAACCTCAGATCMGGCAGYTTTTCCATTGGCWTTACGGGTGATTCCCTGCTTCGGAAAGGTGATCGCTTGAGCTTTGCGGTTAGTCAGCCGCTACGTGTTTCRGGCGGCTATGCGGATATATCCTATGTCGCGGCCAGAAATTATCAGACGAAYAGCCTGTCTTTCGTATCTAATCAGGTGTCATTGACACCGGGCGGAMGGGAAATTGATTTTGRACTGGCGTATCGCATGGCCGATATTTTTGGCGCCAGAGTGGAGTTGAATATCCTGCATCAGGTCAACCCGGGCCACAATCGGGCCAATAGGGATAACACGGGCGTGTTGATCCGGTTGGGGTCTGTTTTTTAAGATAATTGCTTTTCGGTATGATCCACGACCCATTTCTCGAAATCTTCGGCGGGAATGGGTTTGCTGAAATAATAGCCCTGTAACAGATCGCAGCCTTTGCGCCGCAGGGTCTCGGCCTGTTCTTTTGTTTCAACACCTTCGGCAACCACGGACAGGCCAAGGCTGTGGCCCAGCCGGATGATGGCATCGGTGATCGCGGCATCATCATGGTCATTGGTAATATCCCGGATGAAGGACTGATCAATTTTTAACCGGTCAACAGGAAAACGTTTCAGATAGGCCAATGAGGAATAGCCAGTGCCAAAATCATCAATGGCCAGAGATATACCCATATCTGCCAGCACTTCCAGCTTGGCAACCACCGCAATAGTGTCTCCGATCACCATGCCTTCGGTGATTTCCAGTTCAAGCCCGAGGGGATCAAGCTCTGATATCTTCAGCGCATGCTTCACATTGTCTACAAAACCGGATGACTGGAACTGACGGGCAGAAATATTAACGCAGACCCGAAAGGATGGCATATCCATAGCCTGCCATTTTTTGGCCTGRAAACARGCCATKTYYAGAATTTTYTGGCCYARMKWBARCATTAAATCAGAWTTTTCSGCMAYSGGAATGAARGCMNATGGGNGGKATCATYCCCTTYTCSGGGTGKTGCCAGCGGACCAGAGCCTCGGCCCCGACAATACTATGGTCAATGGTGTTCAGGAGCGGTTGATAATGTAAAACAAGCTCTTCGTTGCTAATTGCCTTGATCAGGTCAAGTTCAATCTGTTTTTCGGTTTTGGCTTTGGCATCCATTTCCGGATTGTAAAGTCGGTAAACATTACGCCCGTCATCTTTTGCCTGATAGAGGGCCACATCAGCCATTCTGAATAATTCTTCCGGGTCTTCGGAATCAAAGGGATAAAAACTTATGCCGATGCTGGTGCCGATCTGGTGRGATGTGCCATCAATAATGATCGGTTTTTTTATGCTGTYGAGRACCCGCTSGGCGGCCTTGGTSACATCTTTYTCATTATCAATATTGGTACAKATGATAGCAAATTCATCGCCGCCWAGCCGGGCCACTGTATCAATTTCCCGGGCGCAGCTTTCCARYCKRTTGGCSACRAYCTTCAGTAATTTGTCRCCTGYGGCATGRCCGAACATGTCGTTKACWGGCTTGAATTTATCCAGATCAAGAAACAGRACGGAWAGTTTCTTGCCCATGCGCCCGGCCATTCGCATCGCTTCATCCAGCCTTTGTTGCAACAGATTCCGGTTGGCCAGTCCTGTCAGATTATCATGAAGGGCCATTTGCCGGATGATCATTTCCGCTTCATGACGTTCGGTGACATCAGAGATAACAATAGTGAATTGCTTTTTGTCGCTGATGGTCACTTTGCGGATATTGAGTTCGATGGGAAAAGTGGTCCCGTCTTTCCGATGTCCGATACCAGCCTGCTTTTTGAGATGGTCGTCTTGTTCGAGACTGATGATAAATTCCTTGATGTCCACATCTGTCCGGACTTTGGGCGTGTTGATCAGGAACAGCATGTTTTGATCTATTATTTCATTGGCGGTATAGCCGAACATATTCTTGGCGGCCCGGTTACAGGTCATGATATTACCGGTTACATCCATGGTGATCAGCACATCCGGGATGGCATTCAAAATGGCCTCAATATGGTTTTTGGCATTTTCRGCWATCTCGCGGGTATGGGCCAGATCTTCGGCCATCTGTACGGCCTTGGCCGCTTCCTGTTCCATTATTTCACGGTCAGATTGCGCYTCRAAAATGCGCATTTCGTCAAGCTCGCTCATATGTCCTGCGGGCGGCGCGGGCGTATCGGAGAAGTAATAATTCGGATTGGAGCGCAGGGAAATATCGGAAAAGGTCAGGACAAGGCCGCCCCGGTCAACAACGTCGCCTTTGATTTCAAGGGTTCTGGCCTTGGTTATGCGATATTCATAGCTGAACGGAAACAGGTCCTCTGATGTTTTGGCTTTGGCCAGTTCGGAAATTATTTTTYTGGCAAAACCGTTGTTATTGTCGTCTTCCTCAATATTTGAGTTAATGTAAAGAATATCATTAAGATGAATATTGCCGTTCAGAAAAGACGGCTCGACATCAAGCAGATAATYCAGTTTCTTGTTCCAATGTTGCAACACCAGACCACGGTCAAACAACGCAACGCCGTGCGGCATACCATCCAGCACGTCCTGCAATCTGTTTGGCCTCCGATCGTCCAGTTCCTGGAGAATACCCATAAGCCTACTCTTCATCTCAGAAAACTCATTTTTTTTTACTAACTTTAGGGCTACAGTARCCTGTTCGTCTTAATAGGGTGTTAATGTGACYCACATATTGAAAAGAACCTGAACCATATGAAAAGTGACTGTTTTTCAGAGACACTTGATGTCACAGGGCATAAATGTCCGATACCTGTTTTGCGCCTTCGTCGACGGCTTGAAGAAATGCCCGGCGGTGCGGTGATAAAGGTAATGGCCACAGATCCCATGACCGGRRTRGAYTTCCCCCATTTTTGTCGGGAAAGTCATCATGAGTTGTTGGAAATGACAGAGGAGGATGGTATCTTGTCTTTTCTAATCAGAAAGTCGGATACGGCCAAAAATAAAGAGTATGAATGATGCGTGATACAATCGAGGATGTGTTGGAAACCTTTGCGTTTCTGGACGATTGGGAAGACAGATATAAATATATCATAGATCTAGGCCGCGGCCTGCCTGACTTTGATGAAAAATACATGTCCGAGGAAAACAGGGTTCATGGCTGTACCAGCCGGGTGTGGCTCATTCATGAGCTGGTGGATGGCAAGGTGATATTCCGGGGCGAGAGTGATGCCCATATTGTGCGTGGTCTGGTGGCCCTGATTCTGATGATATTTTCCGGAAAATCCCCGGCGAAGATATTGGAGATTGAAGCACGGGACACGTTGGATAAACTGGGCCTTGAAAAGCATCTGTCGCCCATGCGCACCAACGGCCTTTTTTCCATGGTGGCCAAGATTAAATCCATCGCCGGGGCCTATCAGGGCAATATAGCCCCGGACAAGGTTTGACTAATGACCCTTGAAAATAAAAATTTTGACGAAGTGGTCCTGATGATTCCCCACGCCCGCCGGTTGGGGCTACGGCTTTTGGAGCGGGAGGATGATTACTTTGTCGTGGAAATGCCTTTCACGGCGGAGCTTGAGATCATTCCGGGCAGCGGCCTCATGGCCAACGGGGCCATAACGGCCATGCTGGATACGGTGTTGGGGGCGGTTGCTTACGGTCAGTTTGAGACATTCCGGCGGATTGTTACTCTTGACCTGCGGGTGGATTATTTCGAAAAACCGCGCCCCTTTTCGTCAGTGATTACCAAATGCCGCTGCCTGAAAGCTATGGACAGGGTGATCTTTGTTCAGGGGGATGTATTCTGCAAGGATGAACAATCCCCCATTGCCCACGGGGTTGCCGTATTCTCCAGCGCGGAAATGGAGGCMGGTAAATGATTGAGGCGTTTCTGTCCAAACTAAAGGAYCAGCAGGATTTTGATGAGAGCCTTGAGATCAGCCCCTATGCCAAAATGATGGGGTTCAGGCTTRCGCGCCAGAACGGGCAATTGATCACGGTTATGAAATATCACGGTGATCTTGTCGGTTCGCCTTTYCCCCCGGCACTGCACGGCGGGACAGTGGCAGCGTTATTGGAAATGTCGGCCCTGATGCAACTKRTCTGGAATRTTGATCAAAYTCATATTCCAAAAACMATTGATATTACAATAGATTACCTGCGCAGCGGYAAGCCSGAAGATACYTTCTCCAAGGCCCGTATTTATCGGCAGGGGCGGCGCTAYGCCACCCTTCATRCRGARGCCTGGCAATCGGACCCGGCTAAACCCATTGCGTCCGCCATGCTTCATTTTCAATTGGGTTAGCGTTTTAAAACTGACAGGGGACTGGCCGGGATGGTCCGTCTGTTTGCCAGATATAATCGAATTGGGCGTTTGTTGATGGCCCCTCTGTGAAAAGAAGACTTATGGGGGTATTTTTTTCCGTTAGTTTGGCAAGACTGCGGGCAATGCCGATATTTTTACCCATATATTTCTGTTCGGTGATGAGGATAGCCGTTTTCCGCCCGGCTTTGATCATATTCAGGGCGAAAAGGCCGTTTTGGATGCGCCGAATCAGGATTTGCCGGGCCACGGATTTGAGGGGCAGGCTGTTGCAGTATTCTTTATTAATTTCGGCGGAAAATTCATCCTTTATCTTTTCTGGTAGAGATTCAAACAGTATAGGGCGGAGCTTTTCGGCAATATCTTCTGGCACCCCCTTTATCCCGTCATGCTGAATCTGCCCGACCTCATAGCGGGASAGGCGGCTGGCCATAAGAGCGTATCCATTAAGCATAGCCATGTCAAAGAGCGGGCGGGCAATGGCCCAGTTCGGCTGGCCACTGCGGCGCCAGTCCAGYAACATATCAAGSCCGGTGGCATTATAAGGCTGTTYTAAMMTCTTGTTWCGTTTGCGGAAKATGGCAAAGGCATTCTGCCTGTCCCGYTCCACATTGCCCAGMAGRATGAYCGGKKYTTTRCCYGATRTGKCCARTTTTTYGATMAGGCGGGCGGCCARYYTGTGRTGGCKYGCATTGTCATTGCGAATASCSATCAGGATRTGRGGTTTGTTGSCSAGTTTYKTRAKYARWRTTTCTTCAGAAATATATTTTTCCTGTGCYGTATCCCATATTTTCGGCGCGGCGAACAGGGGYGTYGGCAGGRTAAATAACAGGATGYAAATAATATATTTCATGGGCCCTCAAAATAAAAAATATTTAGCTGTAAAAACATTGGTTTTTATTTCATATTTTGTCAACCATCGATTCCATAGAACATAAGGATAATAGCATGAGYGAAATCAACCAGCAGATCACATTGAACAGCCGCCCGGATGGCTGGGTAACAGAAGATAACTTTAAGTTGGTTGAGGGTAAAATCCCGGAGATCGGTGACGGTGAGATTCTGGTGCGCAATCTTTATATGTCGGTGGACCCCTATATGCGGGCGCGGATGAATGATGTGAAGTCTTACGTCCCGCCGTTTCAGATCGGCGAAGTGTTGGAGGCCGGTGCGGTGGGTGAGGTTGTCGCCTCCCAAAACCCTAAATTCAAAGAGGGTGATGTGGTTGTTGGCATGTTTGGCTGGGAGAATTATTCYAAATCAGATGGCGAGGGCGTTTTAACCGTAGAGCGCGGTGCGGTGCCTTTGTCCTATTATCTGGGCGTATTGGGCATGCCGGGCATGACCGCCTATGCGGGCTTGGTGGGTGTGGCTAACCTGCAGGCAGGCGAGACGGTTTTTGTTTCGGCGGCCTCGGGCGCCGTGGGCAGTGTGGTGGGCCAGATTGCCAAAATCATGGGCTGTGAGGTGGTGGGGTGCGCCGGGTCCGATGACAAGGTGGATTTCCTGGTCAAGGAATTGGGCTTTGACCGTGCGTTTAATTATAAAACCTGTGGCTCCATTGCCAAAACCATTGCCGAACTCTGTCCCAARGGYATTGATGTGAATTTTGAGAATGTRGGCGGCRARATTATGGAAGCGGCCCTGTGGAATATGCGCAATTTTGGCCGCATTGCCCTGTGCGGGATGATCTCGGACTATAATAACAAGGATATGACTCCGGGACCGCGGGGTATGGGCATTATCATTCAGCGGCGGCTGAAAATTCAGGGTTTTATCGTTTTTGATAACCCCAARCTGAATATGGAATTTGYCCARAAGGCTKYGGGYTGGCTYGCGGAAGGCAARCTGAAATACCGGGAAACTGTGGCCGAGGGTCTGGAGAATGCGCCGGCAGCCTTTATCGGGATGCTCAAGGGTGAAAATTTCGGTAAGCAGATCGTCAAAATCGCCTAATCTTTCTGATCATTATATTCGAGAATATCGCCGGATTGACAGTTCAGAACCCGGCATGTTTTTTCCAATGTACCAAAACGAATACCTTTGGCCTTGCCGGTTTTCAGCAGGGACAGATTCTGTTCGCTGATTCCGATCCGGACGGCCAGGTCTTTTGACTTGATTTTGCGCATGGCCATGATCACATCAAGGTTTTTTATGATTGAGTATGGTGGAAAAAAGATCACGGAGTTTGCGGGCAGTCTCCGACCAGTCCAGATAGGCTATACCCTGCGAGATTTTTTCCCTGTCCCAATTTCGTGTCAGGGCATCCTTCAGGGCTACCGCCAAGGCGTCCGCATCACGGGTGGGGAGCAGGATGCCGTTATCCTTTGTGATCACTTCCGGGATGCCGCCCACATTGGTGGCCACCACCGGCGTGCCGCAGGCGAGGCTTTCCAGTACCACATTGGGCATACCCTCCATAGAGGACATAAGAACCGTGCATTTTGCCGCCCGGTACCAGTCGGGTAATTCACTGTGGGGGATATTGGGCAGGAAAGAAACCCGTTCAGAAACATTTAATTGGCGGGCAAGATTTTTCAATTCACCCTCCAGCTCTCCCGCGCCAATGATCACCAGCTTCTCACCGGGAAGAGTTTTCAGGGCCTGCAGGATAAAGAGATGCCCTTTAAGGGGAACCAGATTGCCGACGGTCAGGATATGGTCATAGCTGATTTTGCCGTCCGCGTTAAACTGCGTTCGGTCAACGCCGTTCATAATGACGGTTAACTTGTCCTCTGCGACCCCGTGATCAATCAGGCGATCTTTCAGGGCGTGGCTGACGCAGATCACTTTTGCCGCATAGTTTATGGCCGCCAGAATATCTTTTTTCGGCTCATCCTGTTCCATCCAGAAATTAACGTCACTGCCCCGTGCGGTCAGGACCAGCGGCTTGCCATGAGCCTTGGCCAGCCGGAAGGCCGCCACCCCGTCGGGATAGAGATAATGCCCATCCACCAGATCAAAGTCCATATCCTGCTGCCTAATGACCTTTTGGGCCGCCGATGTCATGGCCTGTGCGCTATTGATGATATTGGTGCCGGGAATGGTCATATAGCGGGGGTGATAGACCGCAATGTCACCTTGATGATCGCTCGGCGGCACCTGATTATAGCGGTGAAAGCGGCTGCGGGGATTTAGGCCGAGGAGCGGGACATATTGCACCGGGGCGATGACCGTCCTAGATGCCCCTGCTATCTGATCGAAATGGTCCATGCGGCTTTTGACAAAAATGCCGTGCCGGGGGTCCACGGCGTTGGGATAGAGCGATGTGAAGGTGAGAACCTGCAAGGCCGTTCCTTAACTTTGCCGGGACAGAAATTGATCAAACATCATCAATGTCCACAGGGGGGCACTGTAATCCCTCAGCCCGTTTTGGTGGTGGTCCACCAGCGTGCAGAGATAATCTGTTTCAAAAAAGCCACTGCCCATCATGCGTTCGCTGAGGACAGAATCCCGGATATTCTGTTTCAATTCACCCCGAAACCATTTGCCAAGCGGCACGCCAAAGCCCATTTTGGGCCGATAGAGAATATCTTTGGGCAGCCGGCCTTCCAATGATTTCTTGAAGATATATTTGCCCTCACCGCCCTGAAGTTTGAAATGGGACGGCAGGGTTGCGATCCATTCCACCAGTTCATGGTCGAGGAGCGGCACCCGAACCTCTAGCGAATGGGCCATGGATGCCCGGTCTACCTTGGTCAATATATCACCGACCAGATAGGTCTTGATGTCAATATATTGCAGGATAGACAGGGGGTCATCACTGCCGGATTCAGCCCCATATTTATTGAACAGAGACAGGGTGTTATAGCCCTGAAGGTCGCTTTTCAGGCTGGGGCTGAATAATTTATTCCGCATATCGCCTTTCAGGATTGAGACTCCGTGGAAATAGCTTTCTACATGATCGCGCGCCAATCCCTGAAAGGTTGTTTTAGCCCGGAACATGCGCGGCGCCCAGTCGGCCTTGGGATAGACGGCCCCCAGAAAACCAAACAGGGGCTTGCGGATGCTTTCGGGGAAAATGCCGCGCATCTTCTGTTCAAACATCTGCAATTGATAGCGCCGGTATCCGGCCAGATTTTCATCGCCGCCATCCCCGGACAGGGCCACGGTCACTTTTTCCCGGGCCAGCTCGCAGACCCGGTAAGTGGGCAGTGCGGAGCTGTCCGCATAAGGCTCGTCATAAATATCAATCAGCTTGTCCACCAGTGAATAATCACCAGGGTCAACAATCCGGGACCAATGGTTGGTTTTATAGCGGGCGGCTACCCGTTCCGCATAGTCGGTCTCATTGAATTTGGGGTCGGAAAAGCCGATGGAACAGCTGTTGACCGGTTCATCACTGTTGTCAGCCATATTGGCGACAACCGCGCCGCTATCCACACCGCCGGACAGAAACGCGCCCAGCGGCACATCGGCCACCATGCGGATTTTTGTTGCCTCCTGCACGCGCGCGGCCAGCTCATCGCGGGCATCTTCAAAACTGCCCCGGTAATCGCCGGTGAATTGCAGGGACCAATATTGGCTTTTTTCCTGCCGTCCGCTGTGCAAGTCGATGAGGATGCTGTGACCCGGTTCCAGTTTATAGACATTCTTGTATATGGTATGGGGTTCGGCCACATAGCCCAGAGCGAAATAATCCTCCATACTTTCCTTGCGCAGGTTGCGTTGAAAATCAGGATGGGCGGCCAGGGCTTTAAGCTCTGATCCGAACAGGATGGTTTTTTCACCAATGGGAGCATAAAACAGCGGCTTGATTCCCAGCCGGTCACGGGTCATGAAGACTTGTTTTTTGCGCTTGTCATAAATCACATAGGCGAACATGCCGCGAAAGCGTTTGACGCTGCCCGGTCCCCAGGCGTGATAAGCGTTGAGGATGACCTCCGTATCACAGCGGGTTTTGAATTTATAACCCTTGGCCTCAAGCTCTTTGCGGATTTCAACGAAGTTATAAATTTCCCCGTTATAGACGATGGTTACATCCTCGCCTGCCGAACTCATGGGTTGCTGGCCGCTTTTCAGGTCGATGATCGACAGCCGCCGATGGCCAAGGCCGACCCCGTCCGCCATATATATTCCGGCCTCATCGGGACCACGGTGAATGATGGCATCTGTCATTCGTTTGATGATTGCCTGATCAACTTTTCCGTTGAGTGAGGTAATTATACCGGCTATGCCACACATATTTCAGGGGGTTCCACTGTGTTGGGTTATCTTTCGGATTAGTTCTAGCGACAATAATTTAAAAGTCCTTTAATGTCAGGTAAAAAAAATGCTCCGGTAAAAACCGGAGCAGTTGGAAGATATCAGGTGATCAGGGGCCGAACCCCTCGATGTTCCTAATATGAGATAAAAAGAGTCATAGGCTGCTGCGTTTCCTGAGCAAGATGGCACCGTAAAACATGGCGGCGGCAATACTAAGCCCGATCCAGAAGGCAGGGTCAGCGGCGGACTGGAGGATATCCATGGTTGAGCTTGGGTTAAAGCTTGAGTAGTTGCTTCCAAAACCATCACTTTTGCCTAGAATATGGGCCCCCATCAGACGCATGCCGATGAAGTGGATCAAATATTCCGAATGGAAAAACAGGCCTTCGATCAGAGCGAGCAGGGCCACCGGAATGGTCGCGGCCAGCAGAGGGGTCCGCTTGGCAATCACAGAGGCCAGCATGAACCAAGCGAAAACGGGCAATGCCCACAGGCTGAACATGGCCATATAAATGATTTCGTTGAAAACCAGCAGGGGCAGATTGGTCGAGGCCCACAGCAAATTCCAGGCGTTATAGTCGGTGCCAATGGTATAGAAACTGCCGACGATCAACAGAAAAACCTGAAAGATAAGGGTAAAACCGATGGCTACCACAGGAATGACCACTGTCACAGTCAGTATTTTTGACAGAATGGTTTGAAAATCTGATACGGGCATGGACTTCCAGAACAGGATACTATTGTCTTTTCGCTCGTCATAGAGGGAGCCGAGGGCGGTAAAGACCATGCAGAACCAGACACCAATCATAATTGGTACTGATGAGGCCAGGAGGAGATGATTGATTTTCCCGCGTAATTCCTCAGTATCCTGCACGGACATTTTAGCGATAATATCCCCAAGGGTATAGGAATCCCCGTCAACATGGATGGCGGCCCCAAACAACCCCATGCTGATAATAATCAGAACCATGGACAGGCCGGTGATGATCAGGGGCGTCATGAAAATGGCCCGGCGGTTTTCCCAATATTCCCGGAGCATCAGGGCCTTGAAGGGGCTGTATCCGTTTATTTTTACGATGGAGGCTAACATTTTATTTCTCCGTTTTTCTTACGTTATTTTCGGCGTTATTTATCGGCATTTCAAATTACAACAGGATGCATATGCTCAAAGCACAGGATGATTTTTCCTGGTCAAAATCCAGTACGGATGACTTTTGCTGTGCGCTATAGGACAGGTTGGCAATGCCGGTGATCATAAGGATGGTGATAAAACCGGCAATGATCAGGGCTTTTGATTTTTGGCGCAGGGCGGTCATGATGAGGCTCCTTCCATGAGGGTGACGAACAGGTCAGACAGGCTGATCCGGCTCACCTTGCCAAGCTCGGCAAGTTCGGCGCGGGACCGGCCATTAAAAATAAAGGATGTGCGTCCCAGCAGGCTTTGCTCTGATGCCGGAGACAAGGCCCGGGCCGCATCATTATTTTCCGGCGCAGGGTTCAGCACCATCCACTGATTGGAAATATCTTCCATATCGGCCATCAGGACAAGTTGCCCGTCCCGGATGAACACCACCTGCGAGAGAATGTTTTCGATCTCATCCACCTGATGGGTGGTGATCAGAATGGTCCGGTCTTCATCGAAAAAATCTTCCAGCAATTGATGGTAGAATTTCTTGCGATAAATAATGTCCAGCCCCAATGTGGGCTCGTCCAGCACCAGTATTCTGGCATCAATGGACATGATCAGGGCCAGATGAACCTGAACAACCATGCCTTTGGAGAGCTGGCGGATTTTCTTGTCCAGGGGAACGCTGGTCCCGGCGAGGAAGCCAAGGGCTTTTTGCCGGTCAAAATTTGGATGAACCCCTTCGACAAAGTCAATGGCCTCGGACACTTTGATCCATTTGGGCAGGGTCGCCACATCAGAGATAAAGCAGATTTCCTTCATCATCTCATCCCGCTGGCTATAGGGGTCAAAGCCCAGAACATCAAGGTCGCCGTCATAGGCGCTGAGGCCCAGAATACTGTTTAGCAGGGTTGTTTTGCCCGCGCCATTGGCGCCGATGATGCCGACGATCTGCCCCTTCTGGATGGTCATATTCACATTTTTCAAGGCCTGAAAAGAGCCGTAGGATTTGCTGAGGTTGCGAGCGGTGATAATATTTGTCATGGCTTAATCCTTGTTCTTGCCGGCGGCGGTTTCGATCAGTTGTTTGGTATCAAGACCCAAAAGGGAAATGCGTTTGATGATTTCCGGCCATTCCTGTTCAAGAAATTTTTTCTGTTCTGCGGCCAGCAGGTTTTTTCTGGCCCCTTTAAGAATAAACATTCCAAGCCCTCTCTTTTTTTCTACCAGTCCCTCATCCACCAGTTCGGCATAGGCTTTGGAGGCAGTGATGGGATTTATTTGATAATCGGCGGCGACTTTCCGTACTGAGGGGAGGGCCTCACCCTCATTCAGTATCCCGTCAATTATCATGGCCATGATCTGCTCTTTCAGTTGCAGATAGATTGGCTGATCATTTTTCCACTGTGTAGCCACGGTAAATTCCTATCTATAAAGTTGGCATATTAACTGTTGTGGTGTTTAAGTGTTGTACAAAGATAGTACACTAGATCAATAAGAGTCAAGACTTAATTATTTTTTTTGAAATCCCGCTGTGTTATATTGGCCAGATTCCCGCAGGGGGGAATGATCCGGATAAAGAGAAACAAAGGAAAAACAATGAAAATTACAACAATAAAAACACCCGGAATTTTATCGAATTTCAAATCCCTGATATTTGGTATTTTTATAACATTATCCCTTTTGGTAACCGCCTGCGCCGCCGAAAAAGAAACGGTCGATCTTATCGTTCAAGGTCGTTATGTGGTGACCATGACCCCGGGAAATCCGGTGATTGAAAATGGGGCTGTGGCCGTGAAGGACGGCGTGATCGTGGCCGTGGGAACAACGGCGGACATCGGGGCGAAATACACCGCAAAAACGAATATCTCCGGCAAGGACCGGATATTGATGCCCGGACTGATCAATGGTCATACCCATACGGCCATGGTGTTGTTTCGGGGCATGGCCGATGATCTGGCCCTGATGCCGTGGTTGCGCAATTACATCTTTCCCATGGAAGCCCAATTTGTTGATCCGGAATTTATTGACGTGGGCATGAAGCTGGCCTGCCTTGAAATGATCCGGGGCGGGACGACCACATTTGTGGATATGTATTTCTATCCCGACCGGGAATCGGATGTGATTGAAGCCTGCGGCCTGCGGGCCATAGTCGGCTCACCGTCCATTGATTTTCCAAGCCCCGGTTTTAAAGGATGGGACGATTCTTACGCGGCGGCGGTGAAATTCGTCAAGGAACGCAAAAGCAAATCCGGGCGGGTTATACCGGCCTTTGCCCCCCATGCGCCTTATACGGTTTCGGCGGAACATCTGGCTGATCTGGCGAAAATGGCCAGAAAATTAAAAGCCCCGATCACCACCCATCTGTCCGAATCTCTGGCGGAGCTTGACCAGATCAAGGAACGCTATGGCACCACGCCGATCCAGCATGTGAAAAATCTGGGCTTGCTTGATAATTGGCTGATTGCCGCCCATGTGGTGCATCCGACGGTAGCGGAAATCAAGCTGTTGGTAAAATACAAGGTCGGGGTGATTCATAATCCCACGTCAAACCTGAAAACGGCGGCGGGTATATCGCCGGTGCCGGAAATGCTCAAAGCGGGCGTGCGGATCGGCTTAGGGACCGACGGGGCGGCATCTAATAATGACCTGAATATGTGGGAGGAAATCCGCCTTGCGGCCCTGCTGCACAAGGGGGTCAATTATGACGCGACTTTAATGCCCGCCGAAACAGTTCTGAGAATGGCCACCATTGGCGGGGCCGAGGCCATCAGGCTGGATAAGCTGGTGGGTGATATTGCGGTGGGCAAGCGGGCCGATCTGATACAGCTGGACCTGTCCGGTGCCCATATGACGCCGCTGTATAATGTGATCTCGCACCTTGTCTATGCGGCAACGGGCAGTGATGTTGTGACCACCATTGTTGATGGTCACATTCTGATGCAGGACGGGAAATTCCTGACGCTGGATGCGGAAAAAATCCGCAGGCAGGCCAATGAAATAGGTGCCCGGATTACCAAGGCTTTGCAAAAGAAATAGTCGCTCAGATTTCCTTATTGAGCAGTTCGGCCACCATGGGGGATTTGAATTTGGCAACCTCATCCATGGTCAGGCCATGTAGCTCATGGGGAAAGACCAGCCATTCATTGGTTTCGTGGATATAATAGTCGGGTATGCGTTCGGTTTTGCGTTTTTCCGGCTTGTAATAGACGGTGGCGACCCGGGTGTCCTCGGGCATATTGCGGCGGCATTGTTCCTCCAGATTACGGATGATGGCATCCACGCTCAGGCCGGAATCAAACACGTCATCCACGATCAGCAGCTTGTCATGGGCATTGATATTATCAACGATATAGCCCAGCCCGTGAACCCGAACCGTAGAGGACCGGGTGGCAATACCGGTATAGGATGAGGTGCGGATGGCGATATGATCCGATTTCAGACCCCGGTAATCCAGATATTCCTGAACCGCAATGCCGATGGGCGTACCGCCGCGCCAGACGCCAACAATATAATCCGGCTCAAAACCGCTTTCCAAAATCATATGAGCCATTTTAAAGCTGTCGTCCAGCAGGCTGTCGGCGGAGATATATACTTTATCCATGAGTTAAGTCCAATTCAGGTTCAGGTTAAGTCCCACCGGATGATTGTCGAGGCAATATCGGTGGTATTCAATGCTTTTTCCAGGGCCTCAAAACTCAGCAGGCCGCTTTGGGTATCAATGCGGGAGATCACGGACACCGCATTGACAGAGGCCGCATAGAGGGCCACATCCGGCGCGTTCCCGGCGGAAATCAGGCTGGCCAAGGTTGAGGAGAAACTGTCCCCGGCCCCGGCGGACCCGCGCATGGTGACCTTTTGCGGCGGGCAATAATAAAGGCAATCCTCATGGAGCAAATAGGCCCCCTTGCCGCCATCGGTAATGACCACATAACCCGGCCCGTGGTCCCTCAGGCTTTTCATGCAATCCACCAGCCCCAGAGAGAATCCGCCGAATTTAAACCCGCTTTTCAACAGGGGCGGTATATGGTCGGACAAGGGCAGGGCGATATTACAGGCTTTGGGGTCTTCGGATACCAGTTTCGGTATCAAGGCCGCACATTCCACCCGGTTGATCGACAGCAGGTCTATGTCTTTCAGACTGGCCAGAAAATCATCACACAGCCGGGTGATCTGCCGGATACCGGGGTTTGAGGCGATAAAACAGTTGGCCGCCGCCGCACGCGCAACGATCAGGGGAAAATGATCGGCGGACTGGTTGCTCAGATTGGTGACATAAACCAGAGCATATTTGGTAAAATCTATGGCGGTGACATCTTCCACGCTCAGGCAGCAATTGGCCCCCCGGTGAGTGAAGATAGCCGCATTACGGTCGTGGCTGGCGATATGAACCGCAACGCCGCTGCCCACATTATCCAATGTGCGCACGTGATCAAGGCCGATATGTTCATCCTCAAACCGGGCAAGGATTTTTTCCGCATTCAGGTCTTTGCCGATYARKGCCAGTATATCCATATCCATGCCCAACCGCCGCATACAGACCGCYGTATTGGCSCCGCCGCCGCCYACATAGGTATCAATGCTTAAGGATTCCACCTTGCGCCCCTGTTCCAGCATCAAAAATGAGCTGGTCATATTATGCAGGGTCATYARYTCCACATCAYCATCGGCRATGACGGTGATAATATCTATCATCACGGTGCCGATGGACAGGGCGGGTTTTTTGGGTTGGTGCAGCATCTTGTGGGTCATATCAYGCCGAAARYCCGTCAATGAAATGCACCAGCAGGCGRCTGATGTCGCCAAAGGCCTTTTCGGCCTCGGTCAATGTTTCCTCATGKGACAGGGGRGTGGGSGACAGGCCCGCGCCCAGATTGGTGATCAGCGAGACTCCGGCCACCGCAATGCCGCAGTGGCGCGCCACCAGACATTCCTGTACCGTTGACATGCCCACCGCATCAATGCCGAGCTTGCCGAGCATTCTGATTTCGGCGGGGGTTTCAAAATTGGGTCCGGTGAGCTGTACATAAACCCCGCTGCGCAGATGAATATTCAGCTCCCTTGCGGAATGAGCCAGCCTGTCCCGCATGTCCGGATCATAGGCCTCTGTCATATCAAAGAAACGCGGGCCGAACTCCTCATCATTGAGACCGATCAGCGGGTTATGGCCGGACATATTCACATGGTCGTCAATGCRCATGATCGACCCGGCGGGCATATCAAGRTGCAGGCTTCCCGCCGCATTGGTGATGATCAGCTTTTCMACCCCCAGYCGTTTGAAGGTSCGGATGGAAATGGCCAGCTTGTYCGCYGGATGCCCCTCATAGAGATGCATGCGGCCCTGCATACAGACCAGCGGCGTCTTGCCCACCTTGCCGATCAGCAAACGGCCCGCATGACCGGCGACCGTGGGCTTGGGAAAGTCGGGAATCTGATCATAGGAAATGATGGTGTCAATATCCATCATATCGCCAAACTTTCCCAGACCACTGCCCAGAATGAGCGCAACCTTTGGGAATTCACCGCCATATGCCGCTTTGATGGCGGATACGCTTCTGTCGACTTCCTGTGTCATTATTTCCTTACCCTGTAGACAATTTTTTTGATGGCTTGTAATATACATTGACCCCGCAGACTTATAAACGATCACGATGACCAATGTCAAAAATATAGGAAATAAAATGACCGAGACAATAACCTATGACGTGCCTTCGGCCTTCGCAGAAAACGCCCATGTGAATGATGCTAAATATAACGAGCTTTATGCCCGTTCGGTGAACGATCCGGAAGGCTTCTGGGGCGAGATGGGCCAACGTCTTGACTGGATTAAACCCTATACAAAGGTCAAGGATACCTCTTTTGCCAAGCAAGATCTTCACATCAGATGGTATGAGGACGGCACCCTGAATGCCAGCGTCAATTGCATTGACCGTCACCTGCCCGCGCGCGCCGAACAGACGGCGATAATTTTTGAGGGCGATGACCCGGCTGTTTCCCGCCATATCACCTATCAGCAATTATACGAGCAGGTCTGCCGATTCGCCAATGTTTTGAAAGAGCAGGGCGTGAAAAAAGGTGACCGGGTGACGCTTTATATGCCCATGATCCCCGAAGCCACCTATGCCATGCTGGCCTGTGCGCGCATTGGGGCAGTTCATTCGGTGGTGTTTGGCGGCTTTTCACCGGATGCGCTGGCGGGGCGGATTAAGGACTGTGACAGCCATGTGGTCATTACCGCTGATCAGGGCCTGCGCGGGGGCCGCACGACGCCATTGAAAGCCAATGTGGATGCGGCGCTGGAGCGGGACGGGGTAGAGGTCAGCAGTGTCATCGTGGTCCGCAATGCGCCGGGGGACATTACCATGACAGCGGGCCGTGACATCTGGTATCAGGATGCCGCGAAAAAAGTCTCCGATCAATGCGAGGCAGAAGAAATGAAGGCGGAAGACCCGCTGTTCATTCTTTATACCTCYGGCTCCACGGGCCAGCCAAAGGGGGTGCTGCATACCACCGGCGGTTATCTGGTCTTTGCGGCCCTGACCCATGAGCTGGTTTTTGATTATCATGAYGGCGATGTATATTGGTGTACGGCGGATGTGGGCTGGGTCACTGGTCACAGYTATATCGTTTATGGCCCSYTGGCCAAYGGSGCGACAACKYTRGTGTTTGAGGGTATCCCCACTTACCCYGATGCYTCCCGTTTCTGGCGGGTTTGCGAYAAGCATAAGGTCAATATNTTTNTACACGGCCCCYACGGCCCTGCGCGCCCTGATGGGGGCCGGGGATGAWTWYGTSAAKRMMTGYGATCTCTCGTCKCTSCGCYTGCTSGGCACCGTGGGCGAGCCGATAAATCCGGAGGCCTGGAACTGGTATTAYARGCAAGTAGGCAAGGAAAAATGCCCCATCGTCGATACCTGGTGGCAGACGGAAACCGGCGGCATTATGATCACGCCTTTGCCGGGGGCCACGGCCCTGAAACCCGGTTCAGCCACCCGGCCATTTTTCGGGGTTCAGCTGGAACTTGTGGACGGGGACGGTAAAGTGCTTGAGGGGGTGGCAGAAGGCAATCTGGTCATCACTGACAGCTGGCCCGGTCAGATGCGTACGGTTTACGGCGACCATGATCGCTTTGTCATGACTTATTTCTCCACTTATGAAGGTAAATTTTTTACCGGGGATGGCTGCCGCCGGGACGAAGGTGGCTATTACTGGATTACAGGAAGGGTGGATGATGTGATTAATGTGTCCGGCCACCGTATGGGCACCGCAGAGGTGGAAAGCGCATTGGTCGCGCACGAACATGTGGCCGAGGCCGCCGTTGTCGGCTATCCCCATGACATCAAGGGGCAGGGGATTTATGCCTATGTGACCCTGATGGCGGGGATAGATGCAGATCAGGAATCGCACCAGAAATTAAAAGACTGGGTGCGCAAGGAAATTGGCCCCATCGCCACACCGGATCACATTCAGTTTGCCCCCGCCCTGCCCAAAACCCGCTCCGGCAAGATCATGCGGCGCATATTGCGTAAAGTGGCCGCCAACGAGCATGAAAACCTGGGCGATATATCAACCCTKGCTGACCCGTCTGTGGTGGAAGACATCATCGCCAACCGGAAGAATAGATAACCCTTGATGTAATTGTCATATTTCTGCAAGAGAACTTACATCTGACTGTCATAGCGGGCTGTTATCCTTGTCTCATGAAAAATATCACAGGAGACACAGGGTGATTTCTGCCGAAAATATTGTTCGGGATTATTTCCCGTTATTAGAGGGACGGCGCAGACTGTTTAAGATAACCTGTGCCGCCGCCCGTTATCTGGTTCGGGAGCAGGACTTCCTGAATTTCTCCCGTCAGTATCCCCATGCGCGTGGTTTTGATTTTATTGACCTTGTGATGGATTATTTTGACTTTGATGTCTCTATTGCCGAACAGGAGAGGGCGCRAATYCCGGCYCAGGGGCGGTTGATCATTGTGGCCAATCATCCCATCGGGTCGCTGGACGGCCTTGCTCTGCTGCGCTTGGTATCCCGGGTGCGGCGGGATGTGAAGATCGTATCCAATGACCGGCTTAGTGTTATCGAACCGATTACGGATTTGATCTTTCCGGTGGATAATATGAAGGGCACCACCAGCCGGGCACAGGTCATGGCCATCAGTCAGTTTCTCAATGATGAGGGGGCGGTGATCATCTTTCCGGCGGGGGAGGTGTCACGTATGGGCCCGCGCGGGGTGCGGGACGGCAAATGGCGCAAGGGCTTTCTGAAAATCGCCCGGCGGACCCGTTCGCCCATTTTGCCGATTTATGTCCATGCCCGTAATTCGCTGGCTTTCTATCTGGCTTCATTTTTTTCCAAACGGCTGGCGGTGGTGATGCTGGTGCGGGAAATGTTTGGTCAGGCCCGTAAAACAGTGCCGATCCGGGTGGGGGAGCTGGTGGATTACAAGTCCCTGACCGGCACCCATGACACGGCCCTCGCCAAATTATTCCGGTCCCATGTGGAGCGGGTGGGCAAGGGTAAAAAGGGTCTGTTGCGCACCTATATTTCCGTGGCCCAGCCCGAAAGATCCCGTGAGGTTTACCGGGAATTGTCCCGCCATGAAGTTCTGGGGGAAAGCCCGGACGGCAAGGTGATTTATCTGGCGAAAGACATTGGCGATACGGCTCTGCTCCGGGAAATCGGACGCCTGCGGGAGGAAACTTTCCGGGCGGTGGGGGAGGGCACCGGCAAGGCCCGTGATTTTGATCACTATGATATAGATTACTATCATCTGGTGTTGTGGGACCCTGAGCATATGGAAATTGCCGGGGCTTATCGTTTTTGTGATACGGCCAGGCTGATTAGGGAAAAGGGGCGGCGGGCGCTCTATACCACACGCCTGTTTGAGCTGGGTAATCAGATGGACCCCTATTTGCAACAGGGGTTGGAGCTGGGCCGCAGCTTCGTTCAGCCTAAATACTGGGGCAAGCGCAGCCTTGAATATCTGTGGATCGGGATGGGGGCTTTCTTGCGGAAACATCCCGATTACCGCTATTTATTTGGTGCGGTGAGTATTTCCAACCAAATGCCACAGGCGGCTCAGGATTTAATGGTTTATTTCTATCGCCTGTATTTTCAACAGCGGCAGGGGGTCGTGTCTTCCTATCACCCCTATCATTTCAAGCAGAAATCCATTGAGGATCTGGCCCTGACGTTCGCCGGCGATAATTATCCGGCGGATTTCCGCAAGCTGAAAGAATTGCTGGCCAATATGGGGGTCGCCATCCCCACCCTCTATAAGCAATATACCGAACTTACCGAACCGGGCGGCACCCAGTTCTTTGACTTTGGCACAGACCCCGCCTTTGCCGATGCGGTGGACGGTATGGTCATGGTTGACCTTCACCTGTTGAAGGCAAAAAAGCGGGCGCGTTATATGGGGCCGGACGTAAAGTTTATGACGAGCCCAGAATGAATATTTATGCCTTGGTATCTATATGCTCTGTCTGAGGCTTCCCGCCGCCTTTGGCAACACCGACCATGGCCGGACGGAGCAGGCGGTCTTTGATTTTATAGCCAATCTGCATGACCTGAACGATGGTGCCGTCTTCCTCACCCGTGTCGGGCAATTCAAATAATGCCTGATGGAGGTCATGGCTGAATTTTTCGCCCATGGGGTCAATCTTCTTGATGTTATGACGTTCCAGCATATTGAGCAGTTCCCGTTCGGTCATTTCAATGCCCTCAACCAATGTCTTGGCATTGTCGCCAAGGTCGGTATCTTCGGGGATGCTGTCCAGTGCCCGGCGCAGGTTGTCGCCCACACTCAGCAAATCCCGGGCAAAGGCGGTCATGGCATAATTGGCGGCATCGGCTTTTTCCCGGTCAGAACGGCGGCGCAGATTTTCTGTCTCTGCAACAGCCCGGAGCAGTCGGTCCTTCAGGTCGGCAATCTCGGCAACGGCGGCGGCCAGCTTGTCATCCTGCTGGTCCTCCTGCGGCGCGGATGTGTCCGGGGTCTCATTTTCAACAGGGTCGTTTTCTGTATTTTCACTATTATCCGTCATATTTCATTTCTCAAATTTAAAGAATTGTACCAATTACTTTTGCCGTATAATCCACAAGCGGAATTATCCGGGCATAGTCTATGCGTGTCGGGCCAATCACCCCGATCACGCCAAGGATATTATTATTACCGTCCATATAGGGGGAAGCGATAACAGAAGAATCGGACAGGGAAAAGAGATTATTCTCTGAACCGATAAAAATTCGCACCCCATCAGCATTGCGGGCGTTTTCCAGCAGGTCAATAAGGTCTTTTTTGCTTTCAAGGTCCCGAAACAGGTGCTGGATTCGCTCCAGGTCACTGACGGCCGCCATATTGTCCAGCAGATTCGCCTGTCCTCTTATGATCAGATTATCCTGATGGGGGTTATTACCGATTGTCTGCTTTCCGGCCCAGACCGCGAATCCCTGTTCCACGACAGACCGGGTCAGGCTGTCCAGTTCGGCCTGCTGATTTTTCAGTTCCTGCTCGATATTCTCTTTGGCTTCGGCACAGGTCCGGCCCACCAGCCGGGCATTCAGGTAATTTCCGGCCTGCGTCAGGGCCGCCGGAGTCAGGCCGAGGGGGATTTTGATCAGGCGGTTTTCCACATCATCGCCCTCACTGACCATAACCACAAGGGCCTGTCCGGGGCTGAGATAAACAAATTCCAGATGTTTCAGGGGCAGATCATTTTTCGGCGCAATCACCAGGCTCGCGCATTGGGACAGACCCGACAACATGGTCGTGGCCCGGGTCAACAGGTCTTCCACATTATGGCCGCTTTCCTGACATTTTACCCGGATGGTGGTGCGCTCGGATTTGGACAGGTTACCCATCTCCAGCATGCCATTGACAAATAACCTGAGGCCCACATTGGTCGGGATACGCCCCGCCGATTTATGGGGGGAGAATATCAAGCCGCTGTCCTCAAGGTCGGCCATGACATTACGTATGCTGGCCGGGGACAGGGGATTATTCAGCCGCTGACTCAGGGTGCGCGAACCCACTGGCTCACCGGTAAGGATATAGGTGTCCACAATCTGCCGGAATATGGTCCGGGACCTCTGGTTTAAATCTTCAATCAACATTTTTTTCTCAAACCCAAATGTAGGGACTATGGCCGACAATTTCAATGTATACACATCTCACTGCAAAATCCGAAAGTTTTGATGTGAGATGTGTATAACCCTATTTTCTATGTCGTTACTGCCTTGATCTGGCCTGCTCGGTGCAACGGGAAAAATATTATGACAGGGTAGTAAGACAGGCGGAAAAGATACGCGAACGGCTAGGTGATGAATTTGGCATATTGGATGGCCCGTAAAAAAGCTATCCCCGCCTTCTATATAGTTGACGGGGACAGAGCTTTACGGAAATAAATTCCTTATCACAACAACGCTTTTCACACCGATTTGTTGTAAAGGCAGTAAAACAGCTTTATTAAAGGTAATCAACAAAAAAATGGCAATTTGATATGGTTCAGATAGTCGGTATTGATACGGGTATTGCAAGCGTTGGCTAGGCAGTACTTGATTTGTCGAATGAGAAAATAATTGATGCGGGTGTGAGGATATTTGAGGCAGCAGAGAACGGTAAGGACGGGGCCTTCCTTGCCCTGCCCAGGCGTGTCAAAAGACTTGCCCGGCGCATATCTTTCGACGCTCGATAAAAAACGTAACAATCCCGGGGCTTATAATCATACTGTTACCTGCGACCTTCTGGCCGAGGAAGTGAGGGTTATTTTTGCTCGTCAAAAGGATTTTGGCACTAGTTGAAATATTCCCATAGCCCAACGTTATAGAGGAAGTCATTGACGATCAGCGGTTCCTGATTGGCAAAGCCAATGGCAATGCCGACTATCATTAATGTCAGTATGCCAAAGGCCAATTTGCCTGAAGCTAAATTTTGCATTATATCAATCCTTAACATTTTGTTAACCAGTTACGATAGATATAAGCAAACCCCGTGCCAAACGGTCAAAGGTGAGGGAAATAAAGGTTAACGGACGGTTAACCATAAAAATCAAAAGGGCTGGAAGTGTAAAGTTTTTTGACAGTTTTACCTTTTTAGACCGAAAAGTCCCATTTTGAAACATTCAGGCCATGCGTCAGATCAAACCCAGTGTTTTCAGGCTGGTCTGGCCGCTTTTTGAGATGATCAGGTGATCATGGAGCAGGACGCCCAATTGTTTGCCGGCTTCCTCAATCCGTTTGGTCATGTCCACATCATCGCGGCTTGGGGTCGGGTCGCCGCTGGGGTGGTTATGAACCAGAATGATGGCTGTGGAATGAAGCTCAAGAGCGCGTTTGATCACCTCGCGCGGGTAAACGGGGGTATGGTCAATGGTGCCTTGCTGTTGTTTTTCATCGGCAATCAGGCGGTTTTGCCGATCCAGAAACAGAATGCGGAATTGTTCGGTTTTTTGGTGGCCCATCTTTATCTGACAATAGTCAATCAGGGCCTGCCAGTTGGACAGCACCGGCTTGTCCATGATTTGACCCTGAGCCAGTTTTTGTGCCGACGCCTCAACCAGCTTCAGGGCCGTGACCACCGTATCGCCCACCCCGGATACCTCCATTAACTGACCGGGCGGGGCCGTAATGACCTCGGCATAGCAGCCGAAACGGGCAATTAAATCTTTGGCCAGCGGTTTTACATCACGCCTAGGGATGGCGGTATAGAGCAGGAGTTCCAGCAGTTCATAATCGGCGAGGGCCTGGGTGCCGCCGCTGCGAAAGCGATCTTTCAGTCTTTGGCGGTGGCCCGTGTAATGTGGTTTATCTGAAGCCAAAATCTGCCCCCTGCGCTGTTTTATGAATAGGGGGGGTGATGGAACCCCTTGGGTGATGTGGTAAAGACCTCAACCCCGTCCCTGGTTACGGCCATGCTATGCTCGAACTGGGCAGACAGCGATTTGTCACGGGTGACGGCGGTCCAGCCATCGCTCAGGACTTTTACGTCCGGTCGGCCCAAATTGATCATCGGCTCAATGGTGAAAAACATGCCTTCTTTCAGCTCCGGTCCTTCGCCCGGCTTGCCGTAATGCATGATATTGGGCGCGTCATGGAAGACCCGGCCCAATCCGTGCCCGCAGAATACCTCCACCACGCCGCAACGCTCCGCCTCGGCATAGGTTTGAATGGCATGACCAATATCGCCAACCGTGGCCCCGGGCCGGACGGCGGCAATACCGCGCATCAGACATTCATAGGTAATGTCAACCAGCCGTTTCGCCTTGATGGACGCTGGCCCGGCGAAATACATGCGGCTGCTGTCCCCGTACCAGCCCTCCAGAATGACCGTTACATCAATATTGATAATATCGCCTTTTTTAAGATTCTTCGGCCCCGGAATACCATGGCAGACCACATGATTGATCGAGGTGCAGATGGATTTGGGAAACCCCCGGTAATTGAGCGGCGCACTGATGGCGTTACGGGCGGTGACAAAGTCAGCACAGAGCCGATCCAGCTCATCAGTGGTCACACCGGGCTTAACATATTCCGTGATCATATCCAGCGTTTCCGCCGCCAGCCGTCCGGCGCGGCGCATCCCGTCGTAGTCGGCGGGGTCATATATTTTTATGGCATTACCCGATGTGGCGTCCGTATTACTTGCTCTGATATATTTCATGCTCTTATCCATTATAGGCGAATGGGGATTCGCGCCTCTACTATAATCTCTTTGGGGGATAAATGACAACCGTAACAAACCGCCTCTACCCCGTTATGAAGGGCGCTGTCCAATGCTGCTTTATAGGTGGGGTCAAGGTCATCGGCGATGCGAAATTCCGTGCAGTCATTCCGCTGAATCAGGTAAACCATTATGGCGCGATGCCCGTCGGCAACCATTTGCGACAGCTCCTTGAGGTGCTTTGTGCCGCGTGCGGTGACGGAATCGGGAAATTCAGCAATAGTTTTTGTACGGGACAGGGTGACGCTTTTGACCTCCACATAACAATCAGCCTCACCCATTGCGCCGCCAGACAGGAAAATATCGATACGGCTGTTCTGGCCGTATTTCATTTCCCGGCGCAAATTTTGATAGCCCTCAAGCTCGCTAATGGTACCGTCCTGAATCGCGTCCTGTACCAGCCTGTTGGGATGGGCGGTATTGATGCCCACAAGGCAGTCCTCCACCTCCACCAATTCCCATTTATAGCGCAGCTTGGCCTTGGGGTTGGTTTGGGGCGATAGCCAGACTGGATTGCCCGCGTCCTTCAGCCCCATCATGGACCCGGAATTGGCGCAATGGGCGGTCACCATTTCACCATTATCCAATTGGACGTCGGCCAGAAAACGCTTATAACGTTTTATCAACCGGCCGCGTAAAAGGTTATGTTCAAATTTCATGAAGCAGGGTATAGTGAGAAACAGCCCTGAAAGCAAACAAGAAGCATTATTAATGACCGAAGTAAAGACCGTTACCGCCAGCATGATTATCATCGGGGATGAGATATTATCCGGGCGGACAAAGGATGCCAATCTGACCCATCTGTCCCTATGGCTGAACCGTATGGGGGTTCAGATGAGAGAGGTCCGGGTCATTCCAGATGTGGGGCAGGTGATACAGGATACGGTGAATGACTTGCGCCATGGTTATGACTATGTCTTTACCACCGGCGGCATAGGCCCGACCCATGATGACATTACGGCGGAAAATGTGGCAAAAGCCTTTGATGTGCCGTTCGTGCAAAGCGCAGAATCGCTGGCCTTGCTGAAAAAGCATTACGGCACTCAAAAAATATCCGATGCCCGCCTGCGCATGACCATGATCCCAAAAGGRGCCAGCCTGATTAAAAACCCGGTCAGCACYGCGCCCGGCTTTCAGATGGAAAATGTCTTTGTCATGGCRGGAATCCCTGTGGTCATGCAAAGTATGTTGCTTGACCTTGAACARAGGATWTTCGGCGGGGATAAGATGCTGTCCAGAGCAATCCATGTTTTTGAGGGYGAAAGCCAGTTCGCCRWGATGCTGGYGGAGGTGGAACAGGAATTCCCYCATGTGAGTCTGGGCAGYTATCCNNTTTTTCCRCRATAAGAAATTTGGCGCGAGCTTTGTCTTTCGCTCACARGTGGCGGCGGAGCTTGATGCBGCYGTGGATATGCTAAARCTTAAAATCAGCGCWTCGGGCCGGGAATGGTTTGACGGTGAGGCRSCMTTATAGAAATAAATDCCATAAACTGAAATTTCTGTATTTATTTTAGCGGGAGAATATGCAATACCCCTATCACTAAATTCTTTGAGGGAGACTAATGTGCGGACGTGGCGAAATTGGTATACGCACAAGACTTAAAATCTTGCGCCCTTATGGGCTTGCGGGTTCAAGTCCCGCCGTCCGCACCACCYACNTTTNATTATSAGCAAACCCTGATATTATTGAAAAACAAATTTTTCTGTTTTYSKSGSNATCAGWGGTTGATTATCYGGAAAGAATCATTAATATAAGAAATTGCTTGAATATATTTCAGGCATGCGAAGGGATGTTTTACTKAATCTGACCCCCAACAGATTTTTGTGAAACATCCCTTTCTCCGTTTCACCGTGTTGNTTTTTTTCAGGCAGATTTACAAACGCGGTTACTAAAGTATGYGCATACTATGTAATTTCYGGRCTTRCGTAAATAAGACAAATGGTATTAATACATAGTATATTTGTACTATGCCAAAGAYTGTGATACAAAATATTATCAATATTRKRACNTTTGGGGTGGATTTTTTGTGATTACAACGCGTATTTAAGAGTGTAATCAGTTATGTTTCACATTTCTGGATAGTATAAAAGAGGGTCGAGGGGTCGTTAATGAAAATTTTGCTGGTGGATGACCACATATTGTTCCGGGACGGGTTAAAGCTCGTTTTGAAACAACTTGGTGATGATGTGGACATAAGTGAATGTGGCACCTGTACCGAGGCTTATAAAATAATCCGGGAAAGTGAGGGGTTTGACCTGATTTTGCTGGATGTTGACCTGCCGGTAATTTCCGGAATGGAAGGCCTGAAAGRTTTCCGTGAACTTGACCCCGGCGCACCGATTGTATTCCTGTCCGGGTCCGAGGATCATAATCTGATCAAAAAGGCCCTTGAGCAGGGTGTTMTGGGCTATATTCCCAAAACACTCAGCAGTGAGATCATGATTCAGGCGTTGCAGCTCATCCTTAAAGGCGGCAGATATGTACCAGATAATATTTTAAATGACTCGAATGGACAAAAACAGACGAAAATTATCCTGACAGCGCGGCAGAATGAAATTCTACTGCTTATTTCACAGGGGAAAGCCAATAAGGAAATTGCCAGAACACTYGGCATTGCRGAYAACACCGTCAGAGTGCATATTTCGGCAATTTTTCAGATYTTAAAYGTYACMAACCGGACCGAGGCCGCCTTCGCCGCCTTGCAGGAGGGACTGCTTTCACCCTATTARGGGCTGGCAGAAACCTCGATGGCATCTCATGAATAAGACATTNRAAACCCAGTATATTTTTGTCGAACAGATAAAAATAATTGTTAAACAGATTCCCCTGATGGTGGGGTTGACCTTGCTGGTTGCTGTCATCATTACGTTGATATTGATAGGCAAAGTAGAGGCATGGGTTCCACTGGTATTAATTGGGTCCGTTCTGGCTGTGAATAGTGTCAGGATATGGCATTATTTCAGCTTGAAACAAGTRGGTATTACAGTTGATAACGTAAAATATCATGCACGGTTTCTTGTTATATTGGCTTTTCTGGGGGGTAGTGCCTGGGGGTCGTTGGGATTGTTAATTCCGATGGTGCCGGACCCGTTTCTTTTGGTGCTGGTGACTACTCTGTTATGCGGTTTGGTTGCGGGAGCTGTGCCCAATTTATCTGTCTACAGACCCGCGTTTTTTGCCTATAGTATCGCGTGTATTCTTCCCTTTTCTGTCCGTTCTATCCTTACGCAACAGGAAATATTTGTTGTAATAGGGATATTGATTCTGCTGTTTTTGATCGTCAATTTAATAATCAGTTATGTGGCTCAAAAAAGTGTTTTAAAGAGTATTGTTCTGGTTCAGGAAAACAAGGAACTGATAGAAAAGCTACGGCAGRAAAAAAGMAAGGCGGATGCGGCCCGTGATATTGCCGATGGTAATAATGAGGCGAAATCACGCTTTCTGGCGGCAGCCAGTCACGATCTTCGCCAACCCCTCCATGCCATGGGATTTTTCGTTGAGGCTTTACAACATGAAAAGAACCCGGCTGAAATTTCAATATTGACCAGAAAAATAGGTCAAACATCAGAATCTTTGCGGAACTTGTTGGGATCGCTTCTGGATATTTCTAAAATTGAAGCCGGGGTGATGGTGCCCAACTTGTCACACKTCAACCTTRATGAAATATTGGCCGAAATTATTCAGGAATTTGCGGAACAGGCCCGGGAAAAAGGATTAAACCTTGAAGCAAAGCCCGGATGTCCCCAAGTGATATACAGTGACAAAGAGATGTTATGCCGGATTTTACGCAATCTGGTCAGCAATGCGGTGCGCTATACGGAGCAGGGGTATGTATTTATATCCTGCGATCTTGAAAACCGGCATGTGATCATTCACGTATCGGATAGCGGCATWGGTATTGCCCAGAGCAATAAGAATGATATTTTTCAGGAATTTTACCAGATTAACGATGMGAGAGGACAGAAATCAGAGGGGCTGGGGCTGGGSCTGTCGATTGTTAAAGGTTTAAGTGACCTGCTTGGCCATGAAATYAGCCTGCGRTCAGAAATGGGCGTTGGTTCTGTTTTCTCRATCAAGRTTACTTTAGGWRACCTGAGCAAGATTATACCGGAAACAACGGATATTCACTTATTACCCGGYGATGTSAGGGCGCGGACAATCATCCTGAATAATGAGGGAGCCTCCCTTGAAAGCATAATATCCATTATGCGCCATTGGGGGCATGAGGTGGTTGATTTCAATACTTGCGGCGCGGTGATGGAYTTTCTGGACAGTGARGACTTTATCCCTGATTTAATCATTTCTGAGATGCAGCTGCAGGATGCCAGCGGTATCGAAGCGGTTAAAGCAATACAGAAAAAAATCGCAAAAACCATACCTGCGATTATTATGACAGGCGGTGGCGAAGATATGTTGGAGCAGGTGCGAGACTGTGGTTTCTCCCTATTGGAAAAACCGGTGAAGCCGGCAAAGCTTCGCAGTATGGTATCTTATCTGGTGCTACAGGCGCGCGAAAGCTGAAATATRCYGACTRTTATTACGCGCAAACCCAAGGCCAGATAAGGTTTTGCGCGTAATATTTTATGCATATTTTTAACTTTTGTTAATAAACTATGTCTATAAAGGGGGCGTTAGACAGGACAGGGAAACTTCTGTCTGTCTCATGAATAATAATAAACAAAGGGTAGATTGAGCAGAATGGGGACGCTAAGAACCAAGATGACCGCCAAGGATTTGTTAGGGTTGGCACAGGAGAAATCTGTGACATCCCGCAATGAACTGGTTGAGAATATCTCTGATTTGTTCCTGTCTCCGGAAGGGCGGCTCAATGAGCATGAACGTGCCCTGATGAATGATGTTCTGCTTAAACTCGTTAATTCAGTAGAAAAATCTGTTCGYAAAGAATTAAGCAAGCGGCTGTCTACTATTGATGATGTATCCCCGGAACTCGCGGCTAAACTGGCTGATCAGTCTATTGAAATAGCCCAGCCGATGCTGACCAAAAGCGGTGTTTTGAAAGATGAACAACTGATTGAAATAATTCGCAACCGTACGGATGCGCACCGTATGGCCATTGCCATTCGTTCTCATGTAAGTGAGGATGTCAGTGGCGAGCTCATCGAAATGGGTAGTGAAGATGTGATAGAGGCCCTGGTCAATAACGAGAGTGCGGAAATATCAGAACTTTCCATGAAATATCTGGTGGCAGAATCCAGAAATCTGGATCGGTTTCAGGAGCCTTTGTTAAGCCGGCATGACCTTCCTGCGGAACTGGCCTATCAGATGTATTGGTGGGTATCAGCCGCCTTGCGTCGCAAGATTATCATAGAGTTCAATGTGGAYAAYACCCAGATGGATGATGCCCTTGAAATGGCGACAAAGACGGCCATTCAGGATCATGRGGCAACAGAYGGTATCATGAGGACGGCCCTTAAACTCGCCAGGGAATTGGCAASCAGGGATGRATTGAATATTGTTTTCCTGCGGGGATGCCTGCGTCAGGARAAAATTAAYCTGTTTGTTGCCGGTCTGTCGGAAATGACCGGGCTTGATGTTGATATTATCTGGCGGGCAATACGGGAACGGACGGGCGAGAGTCTGGCYATYATYGCCAAGTCACTGGATGTAGACCGGGATATTTTTGCCTCGATCTTTTTGTTGGTTGTACAGTCCCGTACTGGCGGGCGGGCGCGCACGACCGGGCTGGTCAATTCAATTTTATCCTTGTATGATGACATTAAGGTAAAAAATGCAAAAGTAGCCGTCAGGCACTGGCAACGTGATCTGGGGTATCAGAACGCTATATTGACCATGAAGGACGCGGTATAAATGTTTGGCAGAACCGACCAATATTCAGCGGGTACTAAAAATGCCGGAAAGAGGCTGGTGCCAAAATTAAAGAACCAGACAATCATCCCGCTTGAGCTGGTTAAACGTGTGTCCGTGAACGGTGTTAAAAAACCTAAAAACAAACCTGTGACCACATTGGATAAAATTCATGAGCTWATTGACCATATGAGCTTTGATGACGCGGTTCCCCTGTATATATCAACTATTTCTGGTGAATTGGCCTATGTGAATGAGGGCTACAGAAATCTGGTATCCAATTGTGAATATGTGGGCGACAAAGACGCCGTGAACGGAAACGATAGCCCGTTACCCGCCAGCCTGACGGCGATCCTCAATGAGGTTCAATTGACCCGCCAGAATGTTTTTGTTGAAGAAACCATAAAAATTCAGGGCAGCCACCGGCAATATCGGTCTCGACATTTCCCGGTTTGTGATGATGCGGGSCGGGTRATTGCGGTCGGTGGAACTTATGTGGACTATACGGATAACATGCAGACGCTCGGCCATGAAAGGTTGATGCAACAAAGGTTCCGCGACTTTGCCCGGGCAACATCAGACTGGTATTGGGAAATTGACCGTGATTATAACATTACCTTTGTTTCGGACCGCCTGATGGCGATAACGGGCATGCCGGTCATGCTATTGAACGGCAAGCGTTTTGAGGATTTTGGAGAACTGAAAACAGAGATAGATGGGCAGGTGGTGAATTGCGAGACGTTTCTTGACGGCATGAAACCTTTCCGGGATCAGCTTTTTATGATTGAAAATTCAGATGAGGAACTGGTCTTTAATCATTTGAGCGGTGTGCCTATTTTTGACTCTTCAACCGGYGAATTCATGGGCTATCGTGGCGCCGGAATGGATGTTACGGTGAGTTACAAGGCACGCCTGGAAACCATTGCCGTTCAAAAATCGCTGGAACATACGCTTGAGGAACTCACCAACAAGAATATTCAGTTGGATATGGCATCGGCAGAATCCGAGGTTGCTTTGGGGGCCAAGAGTGAATTTCTAGCCGCCATGAGCCATGAGCTCAGAACACCGCTTAATGCTATTATCGGTTTTGCCGAGGCCATGAAAATGCAGGTGTTCGGCGATTTGAATCCCCAATATGTGTCCTATAGCAATGATATTATGACTGCTGGCCATCATCTGCTTGATCTGATCAATGATGTGCTTGATGTGGCGGTTCTGGAAAGCGGCAAGATCAAACTTGATATGGATAGTGTCTCGCTCAAGGATGTGATTAACAAAGCCCTTAACCTTATTGTTTTGCGGGCGAACCAGAAACAACTGAATATCAGCCAGGTTAAGGTYTCTGAGGACTTTCTCATACAGGCGGATGAGCGCCGCGCCGTACAGATTTTTGTCAATCTGTTGAGTAATGCAGTAAAATTCACCCCGGATTACGGTGAAATCGGCCTTCGGGTTGTGAAGGTAAATTCCTCAACGATTGCCGTGACTGTGTGGGATACGGGGATTGGAATTTCTGAGGACCAACATGAACTGGTTTTTGAGAAATTYCATCAGGCCACGGATAATATATATTCCCGCAAAGAGGAAGGGACCGGYCTYGGSCTTCATATTTCCCAGCATYTGGCRCAACAGATGGGCGGCAGTATTGTTATGAAAAGTGTTGTCAGTGAAGGGTCCGAATTCACCGTGACCTTCATGCTTCACGAATAGATTTTAATTAATAAACTGCTCGTTCAAAATTCTTTCTTCCAGTGTATGATGGTTGTCAAACAACAGATTTATTTTAATTGATCTGTCCTGCTTGATGCTCACTCTGGTAATATGGCGAACTTCCAAAGTATCCGCCACTGCGCTTACAGGCCGTTTTTCCGGGTGGATAACCTCGAAAGTGACGACGGAATTCTGAGGCAGTAAAGCACCTTTCCATCGTCTTGGACGAAAGGCACTTATTGGTGTCATGGCCATGATTTCTGCCTTCATGGGGATAATCGGCCCATGAGCAGACAGGTTATAGGCTGTACTTCCCGCAGGGGTTGACAGCAAAACACCGTCACAGACCAATTCCTCCATCCTGACTTTGCCATCCACCAGAATGCGTATTTTTGCAGTTTGCCGGGTTTGGCGCAACAGGGATACTTCGTTAATGGCAAGGGCTTCGATCATTTCCCCGCTTTCTGTCTCTGCGGTCATACGCAGGGGATGAAGTGTGACGGAGGTTGAGGCCTTGATACGGTCCATCAGACCYTCTTTATGATAATCGTTGAGCAGGAAGCCAAYGGTGCCTTTGTTCATTCCGAAAATAGACGCCTTGTGGGGCATAATGTCATGGATGAAATGGAGGATAAAGCCGTCTCCRCCAAGCACCACAACAACATCGGATTCATTAACGGGAACAAAATCGTAACATTCTTTCAGAGCCACCGCWGCCGCTTGCGCGGTCTGCGTATCAGACGCGACAAGGGCTATTCTTTGATTGTCTTTGGTCATGCCCTAGAATATAGCGGTACCTGTGGCTTCCGCAACCCATTTCTGAATTGTCAGGAGGGCCTTCTTGCGGTCAAGTTTTTTGAAATACTCAAAGGCCTCGGCAATTTCTGTATTGGAAAGGCTGGTGTCAACATTCTGGGCCGCACGGGTCAGTTCATAAATGGTCAGGAAAACACTCCGGTCAATATCCGCCGCGCAACAGGAAACGGCCAGAGCCTCTGCCCCCCTGTCATAGAGAAAAGACCGCATGATTTTATGGGGAATGGAAATCAATTTGGCAAAACCGATTTCAAACAGGGACGACTGACCCTGATTTAAGCATTTCATGAGGAAAGCYGGTGTCAGCTTCCCGGCCTTATGTAATTTATTGACCAGAAGAATTTCGGATTTCTCCTTGGTGACCTGGCTTTTGCCTTCCYGGGCAACGTCCTGAATGGCGTTGTTCAGAAATTTATCAATTTCCATTTCGCTCATATTCAGCTTGGTCAGTATTGACTGTTTCAGGCTCTCCGATACCCATTGATACATCTTGGCGGTCATTTCCTTTGGCAGGTCCGGACGTTCAATGAGGGGGGGCTGGATCGGAATATTATTTTTGGATTTTTCAACAAGGTCCGCCAGAGATTGATTGCCAATTTTTGCATCAYGATTACTCAAGAGTACGATCAGCGTTTTATCGTTGCCAACCGTGACCAGTTCCCGGCATACATCGGATGACAATTTTGCCCGGCCTGCAATACTTAGCTGATGCTGGGCACTTTTATGGCGGATGATCTTAATCACTTCCTTATCRGACAATARMTCGCTGAGTTTAAGGATGGGGCCTGCCACATCAATCTGGTCATTGGCCAGCAAAATAATCAGATCAAGCGGTGCATTCTCATCCTCGGCCAATCGATCAGCCARTTTCTGMCGAACGCTCATTTCAACATTGGTYAGAAGCTTTTCAAGGATTTCCGACATGAGCTCCAGACCAGTGGGCGTCATGTCCGTATGGCGGCGTTCCAGAAAATCGGTAATTTTTTGAAATAATTCTGAGCGGCTACCGGCYTCGCGATCATRCGCCAGCTTGAGAAGGCTGGATATTTCCTGTGTTATTGCCGGTTCATTGGGTGCCATAAAAAACCTTCTAACTCTCTGCACTTATTAAGAAAGCACRGTAACCTTTACCTTTACGTAAGCTATACATYAAACGCTACTGGCGCAATAGTAATTATCAACTGATTAATTTGAGGTAAATTATTATAATAAAAGYATTTTACTTATAGGCGAGGGGGAGGGTCAGATTTTCAGCAGGGTYTTAAAGGTATCATCAAGGGTTTTAAGGACGGATGCGTTGGCTTTATAGGCTTGGCTGGCGCGGGTCAGTTCACCTATCTCGGCAGGCAGGGAAACATTAGGGACATTGACAAAGCCCCCTGCACTGGACARGGGGGATGTGGGATCRAACAGGGTCAGGCTTGCGGGSGATACCGGTACAACCGTTGCCCGRACACCGCCGGTTCCCGTGGTGGACTGCTCTACCCGTTTSGGGGTATARCCCGCGCTGAAAACCAGCCCGGAGGGGACACTGCCTTTGGGGGTTGAGGTGGTTTGCGCATTGACAATATTTTCTGCCGCCACGTTAAGTCGGACGCTGGAGGCGATCAACCCGGAAACACTTGTCTGTATAGCCTTGAACATTCCGTTCTTTCTATTTAATAGGCAAATCTGCTCGATTCCCCAGACTATAGTCAAGGAAGTCTAATATTATCTTAACAAAAGATAAAGATTGCGGCTTATGGACGGGCTGCCTTGGCAAGGGCATGGGCCAGATTGAGCGACCCCTGAAGGCGGTTCTCAATTTTGGACCATTTACGCACATACACCAGCCGATGATCAGTGCGCAGTTTGGTGATCGTGGATTGGCTGGTTATAAATTCGATCAGGCCCGCCGGATTGGCAAATTTTGACCCCCGGAAGGTAACAATGGCCCCCTTTGGTCCGGTGTCAATCTTTTCAATTCCGGCCTGGCGGCAGAAATGCTTGATCAGAATAATTTTCAGCAGRTGTTCCACTTCCTGAGGCAGGTCGCCGAAACGGTCGATCAATTCCGCACCAAAGGCGTCAATGTCCTGCCGCCCTTTCAGTTCGGCAAGCCTACGATAAAGCGACATACGTAAATTCAAATCCGGCACATAGCTTTCCGGAATCAACACGGCGGCCCCCACATTGATTTGCGGTGACCAGGCCCCGGAAATTTCATCATCGGTGATACCGCCCTTGGCCTCGGCCACGGCTTCTTCCAGCATTTGCTGATAAAGCTCCATGCCCACTTCCTTGATATGACCCGACTGTTCCTCGCCCAGCAGGTTGCCCGCGCCGCGAATGTCAAGATCATGGCTGGCGAGGGTAAATCCGGCGCCCAATGTATCAAGGGTCTGCAAGACCTGAAGGCGTTTTTCGGCCTGTGCCGTGGGCATCCGGCGCGGCGGAAGGGTCAGATAGGCATAGGCCCTAACCTTTGAGCGGCCAACCCGGCCCCGGAGTTGATAGAGCTGCGACAGGCCGAACATATCCGCCCGATGAATGATCATGGTGTTGGCGGTGGGAATATCCAGCCCGGATTCAACGATGGTGGTGGAAATCAGCACATCATATTTGCCGTCATAAAAGGCATTCATAACGTCCTCAATCTGGGTCGGGGCCATCTGGCCGTGGGCGGTGACGGTTTTTACTTCCGGCACATGTTCGCGCAGCAGGTCCTCAATCTCTTTCAGGTCGGATACGCGCGGACAGACATAAAAACTCTGCCCGCCCCGGTAATGTTCGCGCAGCAAAGCCTCCCGTATAATCATACTGTCCATTGGCAGGACAAAGGTCCGTATCGCCAGTCGGTCCACAGGCGGCGTGGCAATCAGGCTCAGGCCGCGCATGCCGCTCATGGCCAGTTGCAATGTGCGCGGAATGGGCGTTGCGGTCAGGGTCAGCACATGAACATCATTTTTCATTTTCTTCAGGCGTTCCTTATGGGCAACGCCGAAATGCTGTTCCTCATCAATGACGATCAGCCCCAGATTCTTGAAGGATACCGATTTGCCCAACAGGGCATGGGTGCCAATGACAATCTCGCAGGTGCCAGCGGCCAGTTCCGCGCGGGTCAATTTCTGATCCTTGGCATTGACCAGACGGGACAGATGGCCGATTCTCACCGGCAGGCCGCGAAAACGGTCGGTAAAGGTTTTGTAATGCTGACGCACCAGCAGGGTTGTCGGCGCAATGATTGCTACTTGAAAGCCCTCCATCACGCCAAGGAAGGCGGCGCGCAGGGCGACCTCTGTCTTGCCAAAACCGACATCGCCGCAGATCAGCCGGTCCATGGGTTTGCCACTGCCAAGGTCAGTGACCACATCGGCAATGGCGCGCAGTTGATCATCGGTTTCCGTATAGGGGAAACGGGCGCAGAATTCGTCATASAGCCCTTCYGGCGGCTGAATGATGGCGCCYTTGCGTAAAGCGCGCTGGGCAGCGACCTTGATCAGCTCATCGGCCATATCCCGGATACGTTTTTTCAGCYTGGCCTTGCGYCCCTGCCACGCCGCACCGCCCAGCTTGTCCAATTGCCCGTCACTGCYTTCGGAGCCGTARCGGCTTAATATYTCRATATTTTCCACSGGAACATAGAGCTTGTCKCCGCCGTGATAGGTCAGATGGACGCAATCATGGGACGCGCCGTTCACGTCGATAGTGACCAGATTTTCATAGCGGCCAATGCCGTGATCCATATGGACCACCAGATCACCGGGGGTGAGGGCGGARGCTTCCTGAATRAAATTTTCAGCCTTGCGGGATTTWCGGGCCTTGCGCACCAGACGRTCGCCCAGAATATCCTGCTCGGATATGATCGCCAKCYCCTCRGTTTCAAACCCGTGTTCYAGCGGCAGGATGATCAGRCCRAGCGTACCCTTCGGCAGGRCTTTACGGCTAGCCCAGCTRTCCATAAYCTGATGCCGAACCATGCCATGTTCGGTCAATACCGCCGCCAGCCGGTTTTGCGAGCCCGCACTATAGGAAGCGATCAGAACTTTGCGGTCTTTGGCCTGAAGGGCTATGCAATGTTGGCGCAGGCTGTCATAGACATTTATCTTCTGATCGGTTCTTTCGGGKGCGAAATCCCGCCCGATATGACCGTCAAGCACCATATGATTGACATCGGGCGGTGTGTTGAAGGCGGAAAATTGATGAATCCTGCGGTCTTCGCACAGGGCTTGCCATTGTTCCGCCGTCAGATAAAGCTTTTCCGGYGGCAGGGGTTTATAGGCCGCCATGATCCCYTTGGTGGTTTGTTTCAGGGCTTGTTTGCGGGTCTGATAATAATCTTCTATGGCCGCCAGCCGGTCGGAAAAGGCTTCGCTGGTCAGGCTGTCCATACTGACCGGGCATTGGGGCAGATAGTCAAACAGACTTTCCAGTTTGAAATGAAAATAGGGCAGCCAATGTTCCATGCCCTGATGCTTGCGGCCTTCCTTGACCGCTTCATAGAGGGGGTCCTGATCACGAACGGTGCCAAATTCGCGCACATATGCGCCGCGAAACCGCCGGATGCTGTCCTCGTCCAGAATGACCTCGCTCATGGGGACGAGGGAAATTTCGTCAATTTTTTCTGCCGTGCGCTGGCTGATGGGGTCAAACAGGCGCATGCTATCGATCACATCGCCCCACAGGTCGATACGAACCGGATTTTCCTGACCCGAGGGRAAAATATCWATCAGYCCGCCGCGAATGGCGTAATCCCCATGTTCCACCACGGTGCTGGATCGGGCATATCCGTTGCGGCTGAGATAGGCRGACAGCTTGTCCACATCTATTTTATCACCGATTCGGGCCAGAAAGGCATGATCTTTAAGCGTATCCCGCGCCGGGATCATTTGGGTGGCCGCATTGATGGTGGTGATAACCAGYCTYTTYTTGGGGGCCTCCYCGACYAGYYTGCTSARGGTGGTCATGCGCCGGGCGCTGATGTCCGGGTTGGGTGATACCCGGTCRTAAGGCAGGCAGTCCCAAGCCGGAAAAGTCAATATTTCAATATCCGGCGCGAAGAAATGCACCAGTTCCGCCAGATTRTCCATGCGGTGATCATCGCGGGCGATATGSAGCAGRACATCGGCGTCGCTTTCCATGATCTGCGCCATGAACAGGGCGTCCATGCCTTCTGGCGCGGCGGCAATCTGCAGGGGGACTTCGGCAGTTATGAATTGACGGTTTTTATTCACTTGATGATCTTGAGATAATCCAGAGCCTGTAACATATCCATGACRTCATTTTGCAGATGGGCGGGYGCAGGGGTGTCTTTGGTRATCCAGGCGACAATCCGGCCATCCGGTTCCCGAAGCAGATTCTCATAACGGTCCAGCTGATCATTGTCCAGCTTGCCTAAATGGGTGTCGGCGAAATGACCCAGCAAAATATCCGCCTCCTTGATCCCCCGGTGCCAGCTCCTGAATTTCAGGCGTTTGCGGCGGATTTCAAGGGATTCACTGGCGTCTATTTCCGGTTCAATAAATCCGGGGGCATCAAATGAGGGCATTGTCGTTTCATTCTTATTTTAAATACATTATATTACTGATAGGAAAAAACCCAACGTGAAGCAAACATAAAGTCATGCGCCCGGAAATATTATATCCTTTTTTTGCCGATACCATCAGCCTGCCCGGCGTGGGGGGCCGTATTGCGAGCCTGTTGGAAAAAATTGTAGGGCGCAAGGTTCTGGACCTTTTCTGGCATTTTCCGGTGGATATTATTGATCGCCGGTCCAGCCCAGCGCTTATCGATATTAAATATGACCAGATTGTCACGGTAAAGGTGACCATCGGCAGCCATGACATTCCGCCAAAGGGCAGCAAGCGGCCTTATCGGGTATGGTGCCATGATGATACAGGTAAGATTCAACTGATCTTTTTTCATGCACGCGGTGATTATATCAGGCGGCAGTTGCCAGAGGGCGCGGGTCGTCTGATCAGCGGCAAGGTGGAGGTYTATAACGGCGGGCTGCAAATGAGCCATCCGGATTATATGYTGYYGCCGGATCAGCAGGATGAAATTCCGGCGGTGGARCCGATCTATCCCCTGACCGCAGGCATCAGCGGCAAGGTCATGGCCAAAATCGTGCGCGGTGCCATCGAAAGGCTGGTTGATTTGCCCGAATGGCAGGAYAARGCCCTGATAAAACGCGAGGGCTGGCCCAYATGGTTTGACGCCATGACGCAAATCCATAATCCGGAAAGTGCCGCCGATYTGTTGCCCGAAAGCCCGGCCCGTATGCGGGTGGCCTATGATGAGTTTCTGGCCAATCAATTGGCGCTGGAAATCATGCGGATGCAGAATCGCCGCAAAAAAGGCCGCGCCCTTACGGCCAAAGGTCATTTGAAAAAACAGCTTCTGGATAACCTGCCTTACGACCTGACCGGGGCGCAGCAGGAAAGTCTGCTGGCCATTGAACAGGATCTGGCCCAGCCCTATGCCATGATGCGGCTGCTTCAGGGGGATGTGGGCAGTGGCAAGACGGTGGTGGCTCTGCTGGCCATGCTGGTGGCGGTGGAAAGCGGCGCTCAGGCGGCCATGATCGCGCCCACCGAAATTCTGGCCCGTCAGCATTATGCCAGCCTGAGCCAGATGACAGAGGGCATGGACGTCACCATCGCCATCCTTACCGGGCGGGACAAGGGCAAGGCGCGGCAGAAGCTCTTGACGGCGTTAGAGACCGGGGAGATTGATATTCTGGTGGGCACCCATGCTTTGTTTCAAAAGGATGTGATCTATCATGATCTGGCCTTTGTGGTCATTGATGAACAGCATCGGTTCGGGGTTGAACAGCGGCTGGCCCTGTCGGCCAAAGGGCGGGGGGCGATGGATGTTCTGGCCATGACCGCAACCCCCATTCCGCGCACCCTKACYYTGACSGCTTACGGCGATATGGATGTGTCTCAGCTYTATGAAAAGCCGCCGGGGCGACAGCCRGTGGATACAAGAACCATTCCCTTAAGCCGYCTTGACGARGTGGTRCAGGGYATCAGGCGKGCSATMAAATCCGGCACCCGMGCCTTCTGGATWTGTCCATTGGTGGAAGAATCYGAAGTCCTTGAYCTGGCCGCYGCTGAGGARAGATTCCGCCATCTGGAACAGATTTTYGGSGACMGGGTSGGGCTGGTSCATGGCAARATGAAACCAAAGGATAAAGATGCGGTYATGGWSCGRTTCGTGSGGGGGGAYATTGATATTCTGGTGGCGACCACGGTGGTGGAGGTGGGGGTTGATGTGCCCGARGCCACGATYATGATTATCGAACATGCGGAAAGATTTGGCCTGTCCCAATTRCATCAGYTKMGSGGYCGKGTYGGGCGCGGGMCYGRAAARTCMACATGCYTGYTGCTKTACGGTGCCTTGGGGCAGGGGGCGGCAAAGGCGCGGCTTAAGATTATGCGGGAAAGTGATGAYGGCTTTYTGATTGCCGAGGAGGATTTGCGRCTGCGCGGYGCCGGGGAATTRCTGGGCACCCGGCAAAGCGGTATGCCSGAYTTTAAGGCGGCAAGCCTTGAGGATCACGGCAAGCTCATTCCCATGGCGCGGGATGATGCGCGCCTGATCCTTGAAAAAGACCCGGAATTGAAARGCRCGCGCGGRMAGGCRCTCAGRATWYTGCTYTATCTGTTYGAGMGGGACGAAGGRGTTAAATATCTGACCTCAGGATGAGGGMTMTTCCTTRAYCGGCATATTKCCGGGGTCSACAAGKCCGGCGGAGATSACATATTTCGCGCCYTCATCCGGGGTCATGTCGAGCCGRATAATATCTTTTCTGGGCACAAACAACAGAAATCCTGATGTGGGGTTTGGCGTTGTGGGTAGAAAGACATTAACCACATCATCGGCCATTTTGCGCTGTATTTCGCCTTTATTTTCGCCGGAAATAAAGGCGATSGCCCACAGGCCTTTACGCGGATATTCGATCAAAACCACTTCCTGAAAACTGCCCTTGTTTTCCGAGATTACCGTCTCGAAAATCTGTTTCAGGGTGTKATAGACGCTGCGTACCACAGGCATATGGTTGAGAATTTTCTCACCAATACGGATCAGAGTTCTGCCTAAAAAATTGGCGGCGAAAAAGCCCAGAACAGTGAGCATTAGAAACAAGAAAACCAGYCCGATACCCGGCAGAGGGAAAGGCAGGTATGTTTCCGGATTATAGGCCGCCGGAATAAGAGGCTTTACATTGCGGTCGATAAGGTTAATGAAGGCCAGCGCCAGATAAATGGTGATGCCCACAGGAGAGGCCACGACAAGCCCGGTTATGAAATARGTTTTYAACCKTTGCAGAAARCTTTTTTGTGGCTTGCTAGGTGGTGTATCAGGCATTTTTTTATCCGAAAATCAGGGTTCATCTTATGRGCAACATATAGATATTCAATATGTCCGCAATATGTCTTTTACAGTGTTTTGCTATACATACGGTAATTTTTATACCGCCAGCAGCCGATGGTCTCCAGCATTTTTGACAGGCGGGTGTTTTCTTCCAGAACCCAGGATAGCTCCGCATGTGTACAGCCGGCCTTTTCYGCCTGAATCCGGCATTCCTCGATCAAGGCAAAGGCCATGGCACCGCCCAGCGCGGTATTCTGAAATTCCTTGCGCACCCCCATCAGAGGCACCCGAACGGTTTTATAGCGGGGATTTAATTTAAGCCGCCAGAGYAGTTTGAAAATGCCAAARGGAAACAAATGCCCGTCCAGATCAGCAATGATCTCATTRAGRTTGGGCAGGGTRACCATCATGGCCATGGGCACACCGTCATATTCGGCGATATAGGTAAAATCCTCCCGGATCAGGAGTTTCATATCCTTTACCGCTTTGTCCAATTCGGCTTCGGTAAAGGGCAGGGCCATCCAGTTATCGGTCCAGGCGTCATTGAAAATATCGAGGATGATTCTCAGGTCTCTGGTATAATTTTTCATATTGATCCGCCGCAGACGAACCTTGCCGTCGCGCATGCTGCGTTTGACCAGTTTGTCAATGGTGGGCGGCAGGACGGGCTGGTTAAATTTCAGGTAATAGGCCCATAAATCCTTGATCTTTTCCATGCCGCATCCGGTCATCAAATCCTGATAATAGGGCAGGGCATGGTTCATCATCAGGCTGGGGGGGGTATCAAATCCCTCCACCAGCATACCGGATTCCTCATTGATGGACAGGCTGAACGGCCCAATCACGCTGATTCGGCCCTCTGATTTCAGCCACGCGCAGGCGGTGTCCATCAGGGCCGCCGCCGCCGCCGGGTCATTGGTACATTCAAAAAAACCGAAATGGCCAATTTTTTCGTTATGTCGTTGCTCCACAAGCTCATCAATCTGGGCCGATATGCGGCCGACGACTTCATTACCCTTGTAGGCCATCCAGAATTTGGCACGGGCATGTTCGAAGTACGGATTTTTATCCTTATCCAGATTTTCCAGCCTTTCCATGATGATGGGGGCCACCCAATTGGGATCATCCTTGTATAAGGCCCATGGCAAAGTGACAAAGGCTTTGAAACCTGCTTTGTCGGTTACCTCTTTGATGGTGATGGCTGATGTCATATGAGATGTCCCTTGTATTTTTTTATTCTTCTGTGAGCAGGATGAAGCTTATGCCGGTGAGGAAAAACAGCAAAAATGGCAACCAGGCGGCCACGATCGGCGGCACCGCGCCATATTGGCCTAATGCGACAAACAGATTGTTAATGACGAAATAGCCAAACCCCATGGCCCCGGTGAGCGCGATACGGCCAAATAAATTACCGCCCCGATGCAGCCCAAAGGCCGCCAGCCCCGCCAGAAGCGGCATCAGCAGGGTGCTGAGCGGGGCGACAAATTTCTGGTAGAGCATGGTTTCAAAGCTCGCGGTATTATGGCCTTCTCTGCCCAACTGGGCTATGGCGGTGCGCAACCGTTGCAGGCTGACCTGATCCGGTTTAAGGGCCCGCGCGATGAARCGCTGGGGCGGAATATCCGTATCCCAGACNAGATTTTCCATGGGGGTCACTTTCAGGGTGCGCAGGTTAAAATCCTTAACCTCAAACAGGGTCCATTTGCCGTCCCGGTACACSGCAAAGTCAGCCTTGATCAGGGAGGTAATGCGTTTGTCCTTGTCCCGGATATATTGTGTCACCTTATCCAGAAGCAGGATGCTGCCATTGCGGCTGGCACTTTCGGCCTTGATCAGGTTATTGCCGTCATTGACCCATGTGTCATAGACCGTATCGGGCGCGGGCGGCAGGTCGGCGGCATATTTGTTTTCTTTCCAGTTTCTAAGCTCTGCCTTGGCACTGATGGTGACCGTTTCGGTGAATACGAAATGCAGAGAGGCAATGAGCAGGGACATGAGGATCATGGGTGTGATAATACGAAAGGCCGACCATCCGGCGGATTTCATGATCACTATTTCGCTATGAACATTCAGCCCGGCCAGACACATGATCGAGGCCAACAGGGCAACAAAGGGCGAGAATAACGACAACAGAGTCGGCGTACGCAGGGTCACATAATGCCAGAGGTCGGAATATACCGCCCCTTCACCAGCCATAATATCATCGGATTCAGACAAGAGGTCCAGCATTTGCAAGGTCGCCACCAAGCCGACCAGAATGACGATATAGCGACTGGCAAATAGCTTGGCCAGATATATATCCATACTTCCCGGATTAAAAAAACCGCCCAAGTGGTTTGAAAATTTGATGAATCTTTCCATGTCAGTTGGCTGCCCTTAACCGGCTGACCATGCGGGCGATGGCGCTGACCGTAATGTCGTAGATGATTTCAATCTTCCTGAGGGGCATACCGCCGACCTTATAGGTTCCAATATAATAAAATCTGGCGGTCAGCAAAACAAAAATTGCCGTGGGCAGCCAGATGGCCATCAAGGGGGATATGTCGCCGGTGGCCGAAAAATTAAGGCCGAATTCCAGAATTTTGTGGTAGATGAGCAGGATCACGATCCCTACCGTAATACCCAGCGCCCGGCCTGACCGCTTGGCCACCAGCCCCAGCGGTATGGCGAGAAAAGGGACAATAAGGATAGACAGGGCGCGCGCCGTTCTTGAATGAAGGGTGGCAATGATGGCGGGATCATCGCTCTTTCGCTTATTCCACAGCTCCACGATGGTCATTTCCTTGGCTTCTGCGCCCCGGTCGCGAAAAGTGGCAAAGTTTGGCACATCAATGGGCAGGTCATGGATATCAAAATTAACAATATTGGGCCGGCTACGAGTCAGGTCAAGGTCAATCAAGGTGCCGTTTTCAAGGCGCAGGATCAGATAGCGTTTATCGGGGGAGACAAAAAAGCTGCCCCTTTCCGCATTGATGGATTGGATCCGCCCGTCCGGTTGTTCCTTCTGGGCGAAAATCTGGATTAATTCCCGGCCTGAATTGCGGGATTCCTCTATGCGCAGGGTCAGACCATCGCCAAGGTCAGTAAATTCCCCGGCCTTGATGCTGGCCCCCAGCGCGCCGCTACGAATATCAAAGACCAGTCCCTGATAGGTATAGCGGCTATAGGGCTGGACAAAGCCGACGACGATCACATTGACGATCAGCAAAAAAACCGCCACATACAGGCTGGGCACGATAATCCGGTTCAGGCTGATCCCTGCCGCCATCATGGCATCCAGTTCACTGTTCAGGGCCATCTTGCGGACTGCCAGCAAAACGCCCAGAAACATGGACAGGGGCAGGACAAGGGTCAGATATTGCGGCATTAGATTGCCCAGCATGCGCCAGACAATGTCGATAGGCCCGCCCTGATTGATSACAAAATCGAAAAGGCTKAGCATTTTTTCCAGCAGCAACAGCAATGCGGATATACCCAAAGTGACCAGAAGGGGCACTATGGTCTCGCGCAATATATATTTATCAATTTTTTTCAGCATTTAGTCGCTTTTGGTCTGGATTTAGCCTGATTTCACGCTTATAGCATTTAGGGTACGAAGTTAGTAAATATTTTTTTGCCAAATAAGCTGAATTTTGTGGTTTTTATTAGGCTGAATGTGAAAAWTCGTTGAATAATCAAAATAAATTAGCGGGAAGTATTRTCATTGGGAATAATTGCCATATTGAGTAGCCCGTCCTCTTTCRCAGAGAATGGTGAAATGGATAAAATCCGGGCGGTMATTTCYGMSGGKACCGGGATWTTYCATTATGAGGTGGAAAAGCATAAGGATATTGCCGAAGCGTTAGGCCGGTTTAGTCAGGTTGATGTGGATGTCATCGCCATTTTGGGGGACCGGGCGTTAACCTCGGCAACYTTTGAGCATATTCTGGAAAAGGATTTGCTCAAGAYAAGAGACATTCCACTTGCGATCCTGCCTGCYGGTGACAATAACRTTGTYGCGGAAARTTTTGGCGCAAGCAGGCCYGAGCCTCATAAGGYGTTGGAAGATTTGCTCAAATTTCATCAGCAGGGAAGATTGATGGACAATATAACCGAATGTCCCCTGCTCAAGCTGGAGGGGGTTCGGGGAATTGGCTATCTGTACGGCCTTTTCTTTTGCGCAGGCAAGATCATTGAAAAGCGCAGYCTGTTCAGGCGGAAAATATCTCCCAGAGGAGTTTTCTCCCGTTTCCGTAACGGGTTAAGTATTATCGGGTTTGTTCAGGGGGCTTATCGGCGGGCCATGGGCAAGCAAAAACTGGAAGATGCTATCCGCATCAACCGTAATCAGCGCGGTGCTGTTGTGGGCAGTTATTTTATGCTGTTGATTTCAACCTTGAACAAAGCCTTTTGGGGCATTTCCATCGGACAGGTGAAAAGACAGGACAGGGCGCATTTTATCAGTGTTGAAAATACGTCCAAGGCCATTCTGGAAACCGGAAAGCTGATGCYTAGGGGGAATTATGATGGCATTGACCATGCGGGCAATATCATTGCCGAAATTCAGCATGCCCGAATAGTGCTGAAAACCCCGTTTGTCCTTGWYKSYMKYYAWTMWKARRMYRATGWCACKKRKRRAKWATYMGWMAYRRTCAMWKAMRKYWWSWWAWWTRWMSMKWKRSRCTAGTGCCGCGATTCAGCTAAATAGCCGGGTATATATATTTTATGCGTTATTYTTTTCATTAAACCGCATGAAGCCCAGCTCCAGATCGGCGATCAGGTCACGCGGGTCTTCCAGGCCGATGTGCAGGCGGATGAGCGGGCCTTTGGCGGTCCAGCCGCTGGCGGTGCGGTAATTTTCAATACCGTAATAGGTCAGGATCAGGCTTTCATACCCGCCCCAGCTATAGCCCATTTTRAAATGCGCCATGCCCTCCATCAGGGCGGTGGTGGCGGCCTCATYRCCYTCTTTCAGGACGAAGGAGAATAGACCATTGGCCCCGGTGAAATCYCGTTTCCATATCTCATGGCCGGGRCARCTTTCAAAGGCCGGATGGCGAAYATGATCRACCTCTGGMCGTTGTTCSAGCCATTTGGCGATGATGAGYGCATTYTTCTCATGCTGTTTCAGGCGCAGTTTCAGSGTYCKMARSCCCCGCAGGGTGAGGAAGGCATCATCGGGYGACAGGCAATATCCCATTTGATAGGACATATTGAAAAGCTGTTCCATATGGGCCGTCCGGGCGGTCACCGCACCGACCATGGCGTCCGAATGGCCCACCATATATTTGGTCGCCGCATGAATGGACAGGTCAACCCCGTGGTCAAAGGCTTTGAAATGAAGCGGCGTCCCCCAGGTATTATCCATCATCACCAGCRCSCCGCGCGCGCGCGCCGCCTTGGCGATGGCCGGAATATCCTGAATCTCCATRGTGACGGAGCAGGGRGATTCGACRAAAATAATYCGGGTATTATCCTGTATCAGRTCGGCAATATCCGCCCCGATCATGGGGTCGTAAAATGTGGTTTCGATGCCAAGRCGGCYAAGCARYCTCTGGCTCAGGCCRCGGGTTGGCTCATAAACCCCGTCGGCCATGAGGATATGATCCCCGGCCTTGGCAAAGGACAAAATGGCCCCGCTGATGGCYGCAAGCCCGGACGGATAGAGGTAACAGCCGTCAGCCCCTTCCAGATCACAGAGCGCCTGTTCCAGGGCATAGGTGGTGGGGTTGCCGCGCCGGCCATAGGTCAGCCCGCCCTTGTTGCGGTTGGCGTTGGCTTGCTTCATTTCCCGAATGGTATCGAACGTCAGGGTAGAGGCATGATAAACCGGCGTATTGATGGCCCCRTGGGTATATTTCTTGTCGCGGCCCGTGGCGGCGAGAATGGTATCTTCTTTCATATCAGGCCGTTTCCACCGGTGTGTCGGRATGGCTGCCCCATTCGCTCCATGAGCCATCATAGAGAGCGTTTTCCCGATGGCCGATCAGATGCAGGCCCAGCATCAGGACCGAGGCGGTAATGCCGGAGCCACAGCTGGTGACAATRGGTTTTTTCAGGTCCAGCCCGGCGGCTTYAAAGCAGGCMCGRATRTCMTCCGGYGATTTRAAGGTGCCGTCTTCATTGAGCAGATTRCGAAAGAAAACATTATGGCTYCCCGGAATGGCCCCGCTTTTCATATCGGCCCGGGGTTCAGGGTCAGCCCCGCTAAAGCGGCCCGGTGCGCGGGCATCRRCGACCTGTTCCCGGCCCGTGTCCAGATTTTCCAGCATATGGTCAAGGTCGCGGACCATRGTGGTGTTAAAGCGGGCGGTGAAATGGCGCATRCGGGGGATGGGGGGGATGTCTTCGATGGCCCGCCGCTCGGCCTTCCATTTCTGAAAGCCGCCGTCCAGAATGGCCACATCCCACAGGCCAAAGGCTTTCAACATGAACCAGACCCGGGCGGCGCTACGTACGTCGCTGTTGTCATAGATAATCACCCGGTTGCCRTCACCAATGCCCAGCTTGCGCATACGGCTCGACATTTTCTCTGCGCTTGGCAACATATGGGGCAAAGGGTTCTCCAGATCGCATATTTCATTTATGTCAAAGAAAACCGCGCCCGGTATATGGGCCTCTCCATATTCGGTCCGGGCATCGCGGGGGCTGGCAGGCATATGCCATGTGGCGTCCACGATCCTGATATCCGGCGCGGAAAGATGGGTATTCAGCCATTCGGTGGATACAAGGGCGGGGGTGGTATCGGGCATATTACGGTTCCTTCTGTTGATGACAGCTATACTATATTACAACCAGTCGGGATAGGGTAGCCCCCGTTCATCCAAAAATTCACGGTTGAATATCTTGCTCATATAACGGGTGCCATAATCACAGAGCAGGGTGACGATGGTATGGCCCGGCCCCATTTCTTTGGCCAGCCGGATGGCGGCGGCCACATTGATGCCGCTTGACCCGCCAAGACATAATCCTTCATGTTTCAACAGGTCGAATATCACGGTCAGGGCCTCATCATCCGGTATCTGGATGGCGTCATCAATGACCACATCCTCAAGGTTTTTGGTGATCCGCCCCTGCCCGATGCCCTCGGTGATGGACCCGCCCTCGGCCTTTAGCTCGCCGTGCTTGTAAAAGTTATACAGCGCGGACCCCATGGGATCGGCAAGGACGATTTTTACATCCTGATTGCGTTCTTTCAGAGCCAGCGATATGCCGCCCAGCGACCCGCCGGTGCCCACCGCACAGGTGAAGGCATCAATTTTACCGTCTGTCTGGTCCCAGATTTCGGGYCCGGTGCCCTCCGAATGGGCCTGACGGTTGGCGATATTGTCAAACTGATTGGCCCACAGGGCGTTCAGCTCTTTGGCCAGTTGCTCTGAATAGCGCACATAATTACCCGGATCACTATAGGGCTTTGCCGGCACCAGCCGCAGGTCACAACCGCACAGGCGCAGCATGTCCTTTTTCTCCTGTGACTGGGTTTCCGGCATGACGATGACGGTTTTATAGCCCAGCGCATTGGCCACCAGCCCAAGGCCGATACCCGTATTACCGGCGGTGCCTTCCACAATGGTGCCGCCGGGCTTGAGCAGGCCGCGCCGCTCTGCATCGCGGATGATGAAAAGTGCCGCCCGGTCCTTGACTGACCCGCCGGGGTTGAGGAACTCCGCCTTGCCCAGAATGGTGCATCCTGTATCCCGTGAGGCCCGTTCCAGCTTGATCAGGGGTGTCTGGCCAATGGCACCAACAAAGCCGTCTTTGATATTCATAGATTTATCCCGTTATCTTACAGCCTTGAATATAGGGAGCGTCAGTTCATGACGCAAGTTTGGCCGGGCTTTTTTGATATAAATTTTCCTGTCGGACGGAATGGACCAAAATCTGTGCGGCCATATTGCGCCGGATAATATCCTGCTCCCTGTGGCTCAGGCCATAGACATGAATATCAACGCTCAGGATTTCATCGGGAAAGGCGGGGGATTTATAGCGACAGGCCTTGATCAGGTCAGGGGTGATATTACGCAGGCAATTTATATCCGGCTCTTGACTAAAGAACCGGGGTCATAATTCGATAGATTCGCTTTCGTAAAGAGGCTGCTTGTTTCATAATTTTGAGCTTTGCGCCGGAATGTTTCAAAAGTCAATAATGACTTTGCCAAAAAAATGATATAATCAGGGGGAAAGACAAAAGGATTACCCATGACCAAGGATATATATCAGGGTCTTTCCCAGTTGGGCAAAGACACCAAGGCGCCCGAAAGTCCGGATGAGGCCCGGCTCGACCGGGTGCCAAACCCACGCCCAGGCAGCGATTATTTCGTCCGCTTTACCTGCCCGGAATTTACCTCGCTCTGCCCCGTGACCGGTCAGCCGGACTTTGCCCATATGGTCATAGACTATATCCCCGATGATTTTCTGGTGGAAAGCAAATCCTTAAAGCTGTTCATGCAATCTTTCCGCAATCACGCCGCCTTTCACGAAGATTGCACGGTGGGCATCGGGGAGCGGCTGGTTAAAGAGCTAAGCCCCAAATGGCTCCGCATCGGCGGATACTGGTACCCGCGCGGCGGCATACCTATTGATGTATTCTATCAAACGGGAAAACCGCCGGAAGATATCTGGATTCCGGACCAAGGCGTGCCAACATACCGGGGACGGGGGTAGCGCGTTTTTCGCTAACCTTGCCCCACTTCCCTCCACGGTCATTCTGAACTTGGTTCAGAATCCATCTGTCCGATAATGAAATGCGTCAAGCATGGACCCTGAATGCTAGAGTCAGAGATTATTTGAATGAAAAACAAATGAGTTGATGACAGTCGGCGCGTATGAGGGGGACCATTTAATGTTGGTCCGGGGGTATTTCGTGAAAGTGGTTCTCACTTCCTGAAATCAATCCCGGACTGGGCGGCGAAATAGCTGTAGATGACATAGACGGCGGTGTTCTGTTTCAGGGCCTGTGCATCCACCTTGTCCAGCGTATCATTCTGCGTATGGTGATAGTCGAAATAGTCCATGCCGTCCGGATTGAAATTGATGGCGGGCATACCCTTGTTGCCAAGGGCGCTCATGTCTGWTTGTCCTTTGGCATCATTTTTCGCACTTAAACTAACGCCGAGCGGGGCCARAAGATCGGCCAGTTCGCGCACGGCATTCAGGGCAGAGGGGCCAACGCCGGGGGTCATTTCATAAATCCGTCCKGTGCCAAAATCCCACTCCGCGCCGATCATGTGATTGGTCATATCGCTTTCATGCTTGCGGACATATTCCTTTGCCCCGACAAGGCCCAYTTCCTCAGCGGCAAACAGGATCACCCGGATAGTGCGKTTGGGYCGTTCAGGCAGGTTGGCAATATAATGGGCGGCGGCGAGCGTGATAGACACGCCGAYACCATCATCCACGGCCCCGGTGCCCACGTCCCAGCTGTCCAGATGGGCGCCCATGACCACATATTCAYCCGGATGGGTGCGGCCCGTGACCTCACCGATGACATTWTGGGTAATGACCGGGGTATCATCCCGGCGTTCTGCGGTCAGTTTCAGAAAGACTTTGACCGGCTTTTTTGTATTTTGGCCACGCGCGATCTGATTGGACAGCAGGTCCGCGTCGGGGTTGGACAGGGCGGCGGCGGGGATTTTGGCGATGCCGTCCTTGTAATTCAGCCCACCCGTATGACCAAGGCGATTGTTATCCGTGCCCACGGAGCGGATGATCAGGGCAAGGGCGCCTTTACTGGCGGCGACACTGGGGCCCGCGCCACGTGTTCTGACTGCTGGCCGGTAGCCCGCGCCGTTGATCTTGCGTTCCATGCGGTAAGAGACATAGGCAATCTTGCCGTCAAGGCTACCCGGTGCGGCGGCTTTGAGGGCGGCAAAATCGGCGAATTCCACCACTTCGGCGTTAAGGCCGCTTTTGGGGGTGCCCACACTGCCGCCGAGCGCAATCGCCACCATCTTTTGGGGAAAAGGGGCCAGAATACGGGCCTCTATGGTGCCCCTGTGCCAGACGTAATGGGTGACTTCTTCGGTCCAGACCTTGTCAAAGCCGAGCTGTTTCATCTTGGCCACCGCCCATGTGGCCCCCAGCTTATCCCCYGGTGTGCCCACCCGGCGCGGCCCGACYTCCGTGGTCARCGACTCRTCAATCTCATAGGCGAGGTTCGAGGAGAGGGCGGTTTTTTTCAGAGCCATAATCTGCGCCCTGTCCTGTTCGGACAAGAATTGGGCATGGGCGGAGGTTATGAAAAAAACTGTAATAAGGCTGAGGACGGTGGTTTTAATCAGGCTGGTCATATAAAATTATCCCTTGATGTTTTTTCCATGATGGAGACTCTTCCATCTTAAATCAATATGATTTTACATCTTATACCAACGACTCCCTATATTGACCCATTTCATGGTTCATACTGGTTTATCAGGCAGGCAAGGTGTGTAGCGCGATGCGGCGCATCGGGCAAACGCCTTAACGCACCTGATAAACCAGTATGAACCACCCTTCGGGCCGGGTTCTTTTATCCACATGCGGCGTTGCATTTCGTTTGCGGTACTCGTACCGCCGCACGAAACGCGTCTGGCCTGTGGATAAAATAATCCCGGTGAAATGGATCAATATAGGGAGTCGTTGGTATATATCTTATATTGCAACGCAGCATCTTGTCATGCGGCGCAATATTATATATAAACGAACSGCTTAATGTGAAATAATATATCAAGAATAGTGAGGATACTGCCCATGAGTGACCAGATCAGACCGCGACGTAGTGTTTTATATATGCCCGGTTCYAACCCGCGCGCTTTGGAAAAGGCCMGGACGCTGGCGGCGGATGGTCTTATTCTGGACCTTGAGGATGCGGTYGCSGYGGCGGCCAAGGAAGMGGCCCGCGAACTGGTCGCGGCGGCGGTGAAAGAAGGCGGTTACGGGGCGCGGGAGCTTATCATTCGCATCAATGGGCTGGATAGTCCGTGGGGCGCGGATGACATGGCGGCGGCCTGTGCGGCGGGGCCGGATGCGATCCTTCTGCCCAAGGTGGAATCCGCCGGGATGGTCCGGCAGGCCGAGGAAATGATGATCAAATATGGGGCGCCGGACAAGACCAAAATCTGGTGCATGATGGAAACACCATATGCCATGTTGCGCGCCGTAGAAATCGCCGCCAGTACTGACCGTTTGACCTGTTTTGTCATGGGCACCAGTGATCTGGTCAAGGATTTGCACGCTCATCATACAGAAATGCGCCTGCCGGTGGTGACCAGTCTGGGCTTGTGCCTGCTCGCGGCCCGCGCGGAGAATATAGATATATTGGACGGGGTTTATCTGGACCTGAATGATGAGGCGGGTTAYCGCGCCAGCTGCCAGCAGGGGCTGGAATTTGGCTTTGACGGCAAAACGCTGATCCATCCCAAACAGCTGGCCGGGGCCAATGAGGTCTTTGGGCCAAGCGCCGATGATCTGGATTTTTCCCGGCGGATAATTGAGGCCTTTAGTGAGGCCGAAGCGGCGGGTAAGGGTGTGGTCTTGCTGGACGGCAAGYTGATTGAAAATCTSCATGTGGAGAATGCCCGCCGTCTGGTCRCSTTGGCCGATGCCATTRCAAAGCTGGAGGGATGAATGAGCAAGAAAAATGACGGTAATTATTTTGAGGATTTCACCCTTGGTCAGGTGATCATCCATGCCACCCCGCGCACGGTGACGGTGGGGGACGTGAGCCTCTATTCAGCCCTGTACGGTATGCGCGTTGCTTTGCAATCCTCCGATGAATTTGCCCGCGCGTCCGGCCTGCCGCGCGCGCCGGTGGATGATATGCTGACTTTTCATATTGTCTTTGGCAAGACGGTGCCGGATATTTCCATCAATGCGGTGGCCAATCTGGGCTATGCAGATTGCAGATTTTTGCGCCCGGTCTATGCCGGGGATACCCTGAGCGCGACCAGCAAGGTCATCGGCCTGAAAGAAAATTCCAATGGCCGGACGGGTAATGTTTACGTGCGCACCAGCGGCATTAATCAGCGGGGTGAGGCGGTGCTGGATTATGTGCGCTGGGTCATGGTTAACAAGCGGGATAGTGCAAGCCCGGCCCCGGAAACGGTCATTCCCGATTTGCCCGATGTTGTCGCGCCGGAGAATCTGATCGTGCCGGAGGGCCTGCAGTATAAGAATTATGACGCGCGTCATGCCGGGTCGGCCTATTATTGGGAAGACTATGACATTGGCGAGAAGATCAGCCATGTGGACGGTATGACGGTGGAGGCCGCTGATCATATGCTGGCCACACGACTCTATCAGAATACGGCCAAGGTTCATTTCAATCTTCACGCCATGAAGGACGGGCGACTGGGCGAGCGCATTGTCTACGGCGGCCATGTGATTTCACTGGTCCGGGGTTTGAGCTTTAACGGCCTTGGCAATGGCCAGACTATTCTGGCCATCAACGGGGGCCGCCATGTGAATCCCTGCATCGCCGGGGATACGGTTTATGGCTGGTCAGAAGTGCTGGACAAGGCGGAAATTACGGGCCGTGATGATCTGGCGGCGCTACGGTGCAGGATGGTGGCACTCAAGGACAAGACGCCTGAGGATTTTACCGGTAAAATGGATGACGGGAAATATGATCCGGCGGTATTGCTGGATATTGACCTGTGGCTGCTGATGCCCAAAAGGATGCAGAAATAAATTTTTTCAATCTATTCCTTGCCCTGTGGCCACAATCGTTTTAAGGATAACTATATATTGGGTCTGCGTAAAAATACTTTTTGCGCCGTTATATGAAGAGGGAACTGAGTATGGCAATCACAAAGCGGCCTACCTCGCCGCATCTCCAGATATATAAATGGGGTCCGCATATGACCCTGTCTATTTTGCATCGGGCATCGGGTGTGGCTCTTGGCGCGGGAACATTGTTTCTGGCCTGGTGGCTGATCGCGTTGGCGTCCGGGCCGGAGGCTTATGATCAGTTTCTGACCTTTATGGGCAGTATCGYTGGCAAGATTTTTCTGATGGGCTTTACCCTGTCGCTGATGTTGCATCTCTGTAACGGGGTGCGGCATTTATTCTGGGATATGGGCATGGGCTTTGAGGTGGAAACCACGGCCCGGACCAATATGCTGGTGTTCCTGGGGGCGGCGGTGCTCACGGCCCTGTCCTGGGTCATTGGCTACGGTTTGATATAGGGAGGATCAAGACATGGATATGAAGACCCCGATTAGCAAAGTACGCGGCCTTGGTTCCGCCAGAAGTGGTGCCGAGGAATGGTGGATGCAAAAGATTGCGGCGGTGGCTCTGATCCCGCTGACTATCTGGTTCGTGGCCTCTATCGTGCAGATGACCCATGCGGATTATTTCACCGTCCGGGCGTGGCTGGCGTCCCCGATCTCGGCTATTCTGCTGCTGCTTTATATTGTCATTGGCCTGTATCACCTGCGCCTTGGCCTGCAGGCGGTGGTTGTGGATTATGTTCACGGCGGCGGCATGAAGGTTTTTTGTCAGTTCACCATTCTGTTCGGTTGCGCCGTGATTGCGGTGGCGTCCATTTTTTCCGTTCTTAAAATTGCATTGTAAGGCATATACAGATGAGCAAAACATATGAATTAATTGATCACGTTTATGATGCCATTGTGATTGGCGCGGGCGGCGCGGGTCTGCGGGCGGCTATGGGCATTGCGGAAAGCGGCCTGAAAACAGCCTGTATTTCCAAGGTATTCCCCACCCGCTCCCACACGGTTGCSGCWCAGGGCGGYATCGCGGCSWSSCTSGGCAATATGGGGCCKGATAAATGGCAGTGGCATATGTATGACACGGTCAAGGGCTCTGACTGGCTCGGCGATCAGGAYGCCATYGAATATATGGTGCGTCAGGCCCCSGATGCKGTTTATGAACTGGARCATATGGGCGTRCCWTTTTCCCGYACCGAAGAMGGCAAGATTTATCAACGCGCCTTTGGCGGCATGACCACMGARTTYGGCGAAGGCGACCCGGCATTGCGCACCTGYGCGGCCGCCGACCGTACCGGMCACGCCATGCTTCATTCGCTTTAYCAGCARTCCCTGAAATATGACACRGATTTCTATGTGGAGTTTTTCGCCATTGAYCTGATCATGGWRGGCGGCGAATGTCGGGGYGTGATCTGCCTTGATATGAATACGGGCAAGCTGCACCGGTTCCGSTCYCATATGACGGTTYTGGCCACGGGCGGTTATAACCGGAYTTACTTTTCRGCCACCTCTGCCCATACCTGTACCGGTGACGGCGGCGGCATGGTYCAGCGGGCCGGTCTGCCCTTGCAAGACCTTGAATTTGTYCARTTCCAYCCCACCGGSGTTTAYGGYGCWGGSGTATTGATTACCGAAGGCGCGCGCGGCGAAGGYGGCTATCTGGTTAATTCMGAGGGCGAGCGGTTTATGGAGCGTTATGCGCCCAGTGCCAAGGACCTTGCCTCCCGCGATGTGGTGTCTCGCGCCATGGCCATTGAAATCAGCGAGGGCCGGGGTGTGGGTGAGCATAAGGATCATATCTTCCTGCATCTGGATCATCTGTCACCGGAGATTCTGGCGGAACGTCTGCCGGGCATTTCGGAATCGGCGCGTATCTTTGCCGGGGTTGACGTGAATAAGGAACCGATCCCCGTGGTGCCGACGGCTCATTATAATATGGGCGGTATCCCGTGCAATTATCACGGTGAAGTATTGAACCCTGTGGCGGGTGACCCGGATCGGATCGTGCCGGGCCTGATGGCGGTGGGTGAGGCGGCCTGTGTCTCTGTGCATGGGGCCAATCGTCTTGGGTCCAACAGCCTGATCGACCTCGTGGTCTTTGGCCGTGCGGCGGCTCACCGGGTGGCCGAAGTGGTCAAGCCCATGACCCCTCATAGCGCATTGCCCGATGATCATGCTGATCTGGCCCTTTCCCGGCTGGAAAAATACCGGACCGCAGATGGCAATACGTCAACCGCCGTCATCCGCGACAAGATGCAGCGCATGATGCAGGGCCATTGCGCCGTTTTCCGTCAGCAGGATGTTCTGGACGAGGGGGTCGCGGGCATTGACGAGATTTACGCCATGCTCAGTGATGTGAAAACCACTGACCGGTCGTTGATCTGGAACAGTGACCTGATTGAGACATTGGAGCTTGAAAATCTTTTGATGCATGCGGTGACCACCATGCATTGTGCGGCCAATCGTCATGAGAGCCGGGGCGCTCATGCCCGTGAAGATTATCCGGACCGTAATGATGACGAATGGATGAAACATACCGCCGCCTGGCTGGAGAATGGTAAAATCCGCATCGACTATCGCCCGGTACATGACTATACACTGACCGATGAAATTGATTATATTAAACCTAAAGCCCGGGTGTATTAGGACGGGTTTATTAAGGGACACCAGACATGGCTGAATTCAGACTTCCCGCAAATTCCAGAGTGAAAAAGGGAAAATATTTCAAAGCGGCGGACGGGGCGACCAATGTTCGCAAGTTTAATATCTATCGCTGGAATGAGGACGATGGGGAAAACCCGCGCGTTGACACCTATGAGGTGGATATGGACAAATGCGGTCCCATGGTGCTGGACGGGCTGATCAAGATCAAGGATGAGATCGATTCCACCCTGACCTTTCGCCGGTCCTGCCGCGAGGGCGTTTGCGGCTCCTGCGCCATGAATGTGGCAGGCACCAATACGCTGGCTTGCACCAAGGCCAATGACGAGATCAAGGGCGATATCAATATCTATCCCCTGCCTCATATGGAGGTGGTTAAGGATCTGGTCACTGACCTGACCCATTTCTACGCTCAATATTCGTCCATCAAACCCTGGATGCAGACCGTCAGCCCGACGCCCAGCGGCGCCGAACGCCTGCAAAGCCCGGAAGACCGGGCCAAGCTGGACGGCCTGTATGAATGTGTGCTGTGCGCCTGTTGCTCCACAAGCTGCCCCAGCTATTGGTGGAACAGTGATAAATATCTCGGCCCTGCGGTGCTGCTGCAGGCCTATCGCTGGCTGATTGACAGCCGGGATGAGGCCACGGGCGAACGTCTGGATGATCTGGAAGACCCTTTTCGTTTATACCGCTGTCACACGATCATGAATTGCACCAACACCTGCCCCAAGGGCCTTAATCCCGCAAAGGCCATTGCCGAAATTAAAAAGATGATGGTGGAACGTCAGGGGTGAGATTAGGCGGGATGGGAGAGAATATGGATAAATAGTATACTGTTGTCTAATTGAATTTTCTTTTTCTCCGGTGTTTTTCCGTTTTTTCCGCTTGTTATGGTTGTCTACGAGGTCGATAGAACGGCTTTG
>NVVY01000017.1 GCA_002749135.1 Alphaproteobacteria bacterium
AGCGGGTAAGTTCTTTTGAGCRAATCATCAAAATCTTCAAGCCGGATACCGCAAAGACGGAAAAACAACGCGGGCCGCGCACGTAAAACTTTCAGTGTGTTCAAAGATGGTCCAACTTTGTTGGTCAGATATGCGGCTTAGTTAAGCTTTGTTATGTTGTTTAATGTTATGCCGCTCTTTTTCTTACGTCAGGGGCATACCCCTGACTTTCAATTTTTTGAGTATAGACCTCGTCGGGGGTTTATCCATTAAAAGTGGAATGAGTCCGGGTCTGATTATAATGGGTCAACCGCATCAATATTCTGCCCTGACTGCGCGGACTTTCGCCATGCCACTGGCCTGACGGTTCTGATCGTTGTTGAATATTTCCGGCTGGCCATGGCGGGCAAAGGCCTCTTCAAGGGCCTCCAGACAAAAAATCCCCTCTAAAGTTCACCAGACCCAAAAGTTTTACGGGTTTATCCCGAAGTTCTTTCCAGTCAAGGAATGGTTGAAAAACCTCATTTACCTGCGACTTGTCACCAAGAAACCGGGCCTGGAACATGTGTAATAAAAAATTACATGCATCACCATATAACGGCAAATCGGTTAAAACAGATTAATTAAAGTGGAAATTTCTTTTTCTCACAGGCACAATCACTTATAAGAAATCTATGGCTGATACATCAAAAAAATACAGGTCGCTTCGGGACTTCATTGATCATCTGGAAAAACAGGGCCGCCTTGTGCGAGTGACGGAAGATGTCTGTACGGACCTTGAGATGACCGAAATTCAAACCCGCGTTCTGGCCGAGGGCGGCCCGGCGATATTGTTTGAAAATGTCATAAAGTCCGATGGGACAAAATCCAGCATGCCGGTTCTGGTCAATCTGTTCGGCACAGTCGAGCGGGTGGCCTGGGGCATGGGGCGAGAACCATCGGAATTGCGGGAGTTGGGCGAAACCATGGCTTTTCTGCGCCAGCCCGAACCGCCCAGCGGGTTCAAGGATGCGGTCCAAATGCTGCCCCTTCTGAAGCAGGCTATGAATGCCCGGCCCAAGACAGTCAAGAAAGCACCCGTCCATGAAATCGTGCTGACCGGGGATGATATTGACCTGAACCAGTTTCCTGTGCAGGGCTGCTGGCCGGGGGAGCCGGCACCGCTGATTACTTGGCCGCTGGTGGTCACAAAAGGCCCCGGCAAGGCCCGCGAGGATGATTATAATCTGGGCATATACCGGATGCAGGTCTTGAATAAAAACCAGACCCTGATGCGCTGGTTAAAACATCGGGGCGGGGCGCAGCATTTCCGCCGTTGGAAGCAACAGAAATCAGAACCCCTGCCTGTGGCCGTTGTTCTGGGCGCGGACCCGGCCACCATATTGGCCGCTGTGACGCCCGTGCCGGACACCCTGTCAGAATATCAGTTCGCCGGACTGATGCGCGGCAGGAAAACTGAACTTGTGGATTGTAAAACCGTACCGCTCAAAGTGCCTGCTACGGCGGAAATTGTGCTGGAGGGCCATATATCGCTGGATGACCAGCGGGACGAAGGCCCCTACGGCGACCATACCGGCTATTACAACAGCGTGGAAAAATTCCCGGTTTTCACCGTCTCCGCCATCACCATGCGCCGCGACCCCATTTACCTTAGCACCTATACCGGACGGCCCCCTGATGAGCCATCTATATTGGGCGAGGCCTTGAATGAAGTTTTCATTCCCCTGCTACAACAACAATTCCCGGAGATTGTTGATTTCTGGTTGCCGCCCGAAGGATGCTCTTACCGTATTGCGGTGATTTCCATCAAAAAAGGTTACGCCGGACATGCCAAGCGGGTCATGATGGCCACATGGTCCTATCTGCGTCAGTTCATGTATACCAAATTTATCATTGTGGTTGATGACGACATCAATTGCCGGGACTGGAAAGAGGTCATGTGGGCCATGTCCACTCGCATGGACCCGGTGCGCGACACCACACTTGTGGAAAATACGCCGATAGATTATCTGGATTTTGCCTCGCCGGTATCGGGGCTTGGCGGCAAGATCGGGCTGGACGCCACCCATAAGTTCCCCGGTGAAAGCGACCGGGAATGGGGCACGGAGATTGCCATGGATCAGGATATAATCGACCGGGTAACAGAAAAATGGCAAAAGCTGGACCTGCCCGGTTCCGGCAAACCCATATGGAAAAATCAGCAAGATGACCAATGAACAAGCCTTACATGAACAATTTCTGGACAAGCTGGATTATCTGATCCGGGCGGCTAAAAAGGCCGGGGCTGATGCCAGCGATGCCATTATCTATTCCGGCCAGTCAGAAGGCATTTCATGGCGCCTTGGCAAGCTGGAGGATGTGGAACGGTCCGAAAGTGCCGATCTGGGCCTCAGGGTTTTTGTCGGCAAAAAACAGGCTATTGTCTCCTCCAGCGACATCAGCAGTGCCACCCTTGACGTGCTGGTTGAGCGGGCCATGGATATGGCCCGAAACGCGCCGGAAGACCCGTTCGCCGGATTGGCGGACCCTGCGCTTCTGGCCCTCTCACCTGCTGATATTCCGGAGCTTGACCTTTATGACGATACCGAGAAATCCGCCGAAGAGCTGAAAGAGCTTGCCCGGACCATAGAGGAAACCGCGCTGGGCGTCAGCGGCATCACCAATTCCGAAGGGGCCAGCGCCAGCAGCAGTCGCGGMCTGATCGCCGTYGCCAATTCCAAYMATTTTGCCCAAAGCTATCAGTCCAGNNMWWTTTCTCNNTCAGCATATCRGTCATCGCCGGGGARGAYGCCACCATGGAACGGGACTATGCCTATTCCTCAAAAAGGCATTTCTCAGACCTTAGAAACCCCGCCAAGATCGGRCAGGAGGCCGCCGAAAAAACCCTGCGCCGCCTTGGGGCGCGAAAGGCAAAGACCTGTCAGGTGCCGATCATATTTGACCCGCGCGTRTCGCGCACMCTKYTGGGTCATCTGGCCGGRGCCATYAACGGGCAGGCCGTGGCCCGGGGCACCAGYTTTCTAAAAGACCGGATGGGTGATCAAATTTTCAGCAACGGCATTTCRGTCATAGACAACCCMCATATCCCGCGCGGCCCGGCRTCCAAGCCCTTTGAYGGTGAAGGCTGCCGGAACGGCGCGCTGAACATCATTGAAAACGGTATTTTAAACAGCTGGACACTGGATAGCGCCAGTGCGCGGCAGTTGGGGCTTAGCACAAATGGCCGGGCCAGTCGCGGCACATCCGGCCCGCCCTCGCCCTCCTCCACCAATCTGTATCTGGCGGCGGGTGACCTCTCACCGGAAGATCTGATGTCTGATATAAAATCCGGCTTTTATATCACCGACCTGATTGGCATGGGGGTCAATGGCATTACCGGGGATTACAGCCGGGGCGCAGGCGGTTTCTGGATTGAGGACGGCAAGATCACCTATCCTGTCAATGAGGTGACTATTGCCGGAAATCTGAAGGATATGTTCCTGAATATGACCGCCGCTGATGATCTGGTGATAAAATACGGCACCGACGCCCCCACCCTGCGCATAGATGGCATGATAATCGCCGGAGAATAAAAAGCCGCCCAATTTCATGAGCGGCTTTTCCTGAAAATGCGCGAATATTAGAAGCTGGCCCCGACGCTGAAAACAATCCGGCCATCGGAATTATTGCCCGGTATATTGGTATCCACATAGGATACGCCAAAGTCCAAGCCCTGATAGCTGACTGTGGTTCCAATAATCCAGTCCCATTTTTTATTGCCAAAGGCCCCGTCCTCAAATCCCAAATGCAGGTTCAGGGACAACGGCGTATTTGGAATAACGACTTCACCATCCGTATAGATATAAATGTTATCCTGATTGCCCAGATTATTATTGCTGAAGGCGTAATTCGCCCCAAAGGTGGCCGATGCAAAACCAAGGTCAATACCGGTTGAGCCATAAAGTTCGAAATAATCAGTCCCCGTCCCGCCCGGATAATGATAGAGCAATCCACCAACATCAAAACTGATTCCGTTTACTTCCCCGGCATAACCGCCGTAAAAATCTGATTCGATGGACGCGCCGTTGAAATCCGAAATATTAGACGCCCATGTTCCCACATAAAAACCGCTTTCATGGGACCAGTCAAAGCCGCCCTGAAGCGCAAAGCCCTCATCATTCAGCGATACACCGCGAAACCGGTAATCATTGAGCATGGAAATATTGGCAGTGATTTCCCCGCCCAGAAAATTGCCTTCTTCGGCCCAAGCAGGCATGGCGGCGCTCAAAGTTCCGGCGAATAATAATGTTGTAAATAATGCCCTTGTCCGTATGGTCACGTTTCTCTCCTTTTATTAGTTACCAGACAGGTATCTTCCTGTCAGGATAGCGTAATTCACAAACTATGCCAATTTCAGGATAATGTATCAATATTTTTATATTACCCTGAAATAATAATATGTTAGCGGATTACTTTATTCGAAAAGCACTTTAACCAGACAATCTGTCAAGACTATGGCATGCGAACTTATGTGGCAGGCCGCACCCCCAAAGCTTAAATTTCAGGCACACAAAAAATCCATCGCCGTAGGGCGGTGCCGGATAATATTCAATATTATGCTGAACCTCACGGGCAAAATCAGGCGTGATAACCTGCCCCACCAACCACAAAGCCATATCAATCCCCGCCGATACCCCGGCTGACGTGACCATATTACCGTCCTGAACATAACGGCTGTTATGAATGACCTCACTGGTGGGGCTGAGCTGGACCAGAAGATCAAGACAGCCGTGATGGGATGTACATTTCCGGCCCGCCAGCATCCCGGCACGGGCATAAACCAGCGAACCGGAACAGACGCTGGTCACCCAGGTGGCCTTGGCCGCCACCTTTCGCAGCATATCAAGAACCCCCTCGTCCGCAATCAAAGCCCGGCTGCCCTCACCGCCCGGCAAAAGAATCAGGTCATAGGCACTGTCAGGGGTGAGTTTTTTGGGCACATGAACCTGCATCCCCTTTTTAGCTGTTACCGTTTCACCGCCCAGAGAAACCATTTCACAGCTTATTTTGCCGCCTGATGCTTCCTCGGCCATCCGGAAAACTTCCCAAGGGCCGATGGCATCCAGTTCCTCAAAATCATCGAATAAAATTATGGCAATTGAAAACATGTCTTTTCTCCTGTGTATTGATAAGGCCAGTATGACAGCTTTGTTTCTGGCGGAAATGACATATTACCCACGATTTATGCCATTTAGTCGCAAAATACTTTACTACCGCCGCCGCGCGTCATAGGCTCGGACCATCGCGTTACAGACAGATGAGAAACCCATGACCAAAGTACAATCCATGAAGAAAACAGCCATAATTCTGATGGTCATCATTCTGCTGGCTATTATTTTCTGGCCCCTTCCGGCCCAGTTCAGGTATGTGGGATCGCAATTTATTACTTTTGCGCTGGCCCTTTATATGGGGCTGCGGCTATGGCGGAATTCCGACCGGGGGCTGTGGCTCAAAGAATTTCAACGCAACAGTAAATATAGCTGGATAGTCTATGTCGTTATTCTGTTCATCAGCGGCGCACTGGCCTGGCTAAGTATAAATATACTGGGCTATTGGCCCCGGGCCGTCATCGAATTTATACTGGTAATMGGCATTATCTATTTCGCCCTTAAAGACTTTAAACGCTTCCTTATTTAAGCCACCCCATGGAAAAAATAGCCTTCCTGCTTTCTGACCAGTTTCAAATCCTTGACGTGACCGGCCCGGCTCAGGTTTTCAGCTGCGTCAACGAGATCCGCGAACAGCCCCGCCTATGACATCCATTATCTGTCCACAGAGGGCGGCCTGTGCCGCGCCACATGCGGCATGGCGATGATGACGGAAAAAATATATAACCTTGCAGGCTATGACAGCCTGATTATTTCCGGCGGCGGGGGCAGCCCTACTCTCCCAACACAAGGGCCGGGTTGAGGCGTTCTTTGTACCAGTTGAGGCCCCAGTGGAGATGGGGGCCGGTGGCGCGGCCCGTGGCACCAACGGTGCCAATCTGATCCCCCTGCGCCAGATGTTGCCCCATATGTACCGTTGCCTTGTCCAGATGGGCAAAGACGGTGCTGACCCCGTATCCGTGGTCAATGATCACCGTGTTTCCCGTATAATAAAGGTCCGACACCATGGTCACAATACCGCCAAGCGGGGCCTTGACCGGGGTGCCTTTGGGGGCCGCAATATCCATACCTGTGTGGGGACTTTTAGGCTTGCCGTTCAGGATACGGTGATTACCGAAATTACCGCTGATCCGCCCCCGAACCGGCCAGATAAAATGGCCCCGAAAGTCCTGCCGGGGGCTATTCGTAGTCCGGGCCTTTTTCACCCGCGCCGAATCCGCTGCGATTCTGGCCAGCACTTCTTTGGGCGGCGTGACCATCTTTTTGGGCAGGCCATCAATATACTGAACATCATATTTTTGTTTGATCACCTGCAGACGCTGGGGATATTCCGCCCCCGCCGGGTCCACAAGGCGGAATTTGATCATACCAGCCTGTTGCCAGTTTACCCCAAAGGCAAAATAGCCCTCCGGGGTCAATTTCAGCTTTGTTTTGCCAAGCCACARKGCRCTGCCCGGCGTGACCTTGCCCACGTAAARRCCGCCCTGCGTCACCTGATCCGGCAGGCCRAGRCGATTKCCCGCCGCCGCMGGCAGGGTCATCAACAGRCCAAARATAAAACAGGCAAYCARTTTCATAACAGGCTCCCCTGACGATCATCKTTNCTTTTKKRNGCGCGGTTTCTTCTTGAGMGYACCGCCSGTRGCSACCGCCGYCACATGGCCGTCGCTGAATTCCATATCCAGCCCGTCRCCGGATGAAATCCCCGCCRCCAATGTGACCGYCCGGCCCTTGCCATCRCGCACCACYGCAAAGCCCCGGTCCAGAACCCGCTTGTAATTCAGGCTGTCAAACAGGCGGCTGACCGCCTGAAATCTGTCGGAYTGRYGRCGTAAATTCTGGYCTRAAGCCCGRTCCATGCGGGCYGAAATCTGGTGGCTRTTTTCCCGGCCACGCTCAATATCCCGGCGCAATATATCAGGCCGCAACATCCGGCTGACCCCGTCCAGCGTCATCTGCCGCCGTTCGGCCAGCAACATCAATGACCGGGGCAGCCGTTCCGAAACATCGTCCAGCCGTTGGCGGCTCAGCGCCAGAATATCCGATGGTTTCGGCAGGCCCCGGCCCAGCCCCTCCAGCCGTTGGGCCTTATCAGCCAGCAAGCGCCGAAGGGACAGATTCAGGCGACTGTCCAGATCCTGCACCGTATAGATCAGGTCAGCGCGCACAGGCACCGCCTGTTCCGCCGCCGCCGTCGGCGTTGGCGCACGCAGATCAGAGGCATAATCAATCAAAGTGGTGTCCGTTTCATGGCCCACGGCGGAAATCAGCGGAATGTCGCTGTCGGCCACGGCGCGAACGACCGCCTCCTCATTAAAGGACCACAGGTCTTCCAAACTGCCGCCGCCCCGGGCCACGATCAACAGGTCGGGCCTTGGCAACGCGCCGCTCCCGTCCAAAGCGTTAAAACCCCGAATAGCGCCAGCGATCTGTTCGGCGGCCCCATCCCCCTGCACTAATACCGGCCAGACCAGCACCCGGCGCGGGAAACGGTCCAACAGACGATGCAATATATCCCGAACCACTGCCCCGGTGGGGGAGGTTATGACGCCAATCACCTGGGGCAGATAGGGAATGGCTTTTTTCCGGCTCGCCTCAAACAATCCCTCTGCGGCCAGTTTTTTCTTGCGTTCCTCCAGCAAGGCCATGAGCGCCCCGGCCCCGGCCACCTCCATGCGCTCAATCACGATCTGATATTTGGACCGGCCCGGATAGGTGGTCAATTTCCCGGTGCAGATAACCTCCAGCCCGTCCTCCGGCTGGAAGCTGAGCCTGCCCGCGACCCCCTTCCACATGATGCCGTCCAGCACCGCCTTGTCATCCTTCAGGGTCAGATAAACATGGCCGGACGCCGCCCGTTTCAGGCCGGAAATCTCCCCGCGCAGGCGCACATAACCGAACGTGTCCTCCACCGTGCGCTTCAGGGCCATGCTCAGTTCAGTGACGCTATATTCCGGCGTATTATCATGGTGGTTTTTATTTGTTTCCATAGGTTCCTATGCTACAAGGAAGCCGACAAATTTCAAAGGATTAATGACGATGAATATTCTGGTGATTGGCGGGGGCGGGCGTGAACATGCGCTTGTCTGGAAAATAGCCCAAAGTCCGTTGGTAGGCCGTATATTTGTTGCGCCGGGCAATGGGGGCATCGGGGATCTGGCCACCTGTACTACCCTTAATTCATCGGACCATGATGCGGTGGTTGATTTCTGTATCACAGAAAATATCGGCCTTGTAGTGGTCGGCCCCGAAGGCCCGCTGGTGGACGGGCTGGTGGATCGTCTTGAGGCCGAGAATATCACCGCCTTTGGCCCCACCGCCGCCGCTGCGCAGCTGGAAGGGTCCAAGGGATTTACCAAAGACCTCTGCGCCAAATATAATATTCCCACCGCCGCCTATGGCCGCTTTAGCGATGCCGCAAAGGCCCGGAATTTCGCCAATAAAATGGGCGCACCCATTGTTATCAAGGCCGACGGCCTGGCCGCAGGCAAGGGCGTGATCATTGCCGAAACCATGGCCGAGGCCCATAGTGCCATTGAGGATATTCTGGGCGGCCAGTTCGGGGGCGCCGGCGCGGAATTGGTGGTTGAAGAATTTCTGACCGGGGAAGAAGCCAGCTTCTTTGCCCTGTGCGACGGAGAGACGATCCTGCCCCTTGCCACGGCACAAGACCATAAACAGGTTGGCGAAGGCGATGTCGGCCCCAACACGGGCGGCATGGGGGCCTATAGCCCGGCGCCGGTTATGACAGATGAGATGACAAGCCGCACCATTGAGGAAATTATCCTGCCCACCATGCGCGGCATGAAGGCCGATGGCCATCCTTTCAAGGGCATATTTTTCGCCGGGCTGATGATCACAGACAAGGGGCCGGAGCTGATCGAATATAATGTGCGTTTTGGCGACCCGGAATGTCAGGTTTTGATGATGCGCATGAAATCCGACATCGTGCCCGCCCTGATCGCCTGTGCCAAGGGCAGGGTGGACAAGGTCGAAATGGACTGGCATGACAAGGCCGCCCTGACGGTGGTTATGGCGGCAAAAGGCTATCCCGGCAGCTATGATAAAAACACAGAGGTTCGGAATCTGGATCAGGCTTCTCAGGATGAAAATATGATGATCTTCCATGCGGGGACCAAAAAAGAGGCGGGCAAAATTTACGCTATCGGGGGCAGGGTTCTGAATGTGACCGCCATGGGCAATGGGGTCGCCGAGGCCAAGGATCTGGCCTATTCAACGGTTGACCGCATTGACTGGCCGGAGGGCTTCTGCCGCCGGGACATCGGCTGGCGCGCAGTGAAGCGGGAAAGGTGATTTAGTAATGACAGAAAAATTTTCACAATTATGGTTAAATTCTACAAGTGCTAATAATGGTTATTTGCGTACCACAGAATTTAACGATGTATTATATTCGCTCCAGCACTGCAAAAAATGCCTTGAAGGTACATCAGAAAATGTCCAGAATTGGAAATGGGTTATAATATCAACACAGGCAGCACTTCAAGGAGCATATGTCTGTCACCTCAATGATACTGCCCAACTTAATGTGTTATCAACAAAAAGTGCTGAAAAATGGCTTACTTGGTATAATGATCCTAAAAACAATAAAAGTAATCCACCCAATTGCTATATAGATTATTTTAAAGAGCTACATGAAAAAATAAGAATGGGTTTCCCGAATGCTGGACAGGCAATTACCTACTCCAATATCCAAAATGATGCTGTAAATTTACTCATTGATCTCAGAAACCAATTCACACATTTTTCTCCGTGTGGTTGGAGTATTGAGCTACTTGGCTTACCAAATATGACATTAAGGTGTATGGAAATCATCGAATTGATCGAGAAAGATGATTGGCCTTTTCGTCATATGAGTCAAAACAATAAAGCCGAATTAAAAGATACTGTTCAAAATATAAAAAACGAATGTAGTCAATTGCACAAAGAATACTACAACAAATGGAACAGTTAAAATCAAATTTTTTATTCTCGTAATATTTAAAGTAATTGAAGCAAAAATGAACCCTCAAAAAAATGCGATAGTTTTATTGCATTTTTATGACAATGATGGAATTATGCTGGCTCATAATAATATAAGATTCCGGGTAGGATAAAATGACCAATATTTCGGCCTCGACAACGAACGACAATATAGCTGTGCGCATTGTGCAATGGCTGCTGGTTTTGTTCCTGATTTATATGTTGATTACCGCCGTTGGCATGATCGGAAGCGGTTTTAAGGGCGCGACAAAGGGGCAGGCGATGGAGCTGTTTGCCTTTGCCACCAATCCTTTTATGGGACTTATCGTCGGGGTAATTGCCACCGCCATGATACAATCATCCTCCACCGTGACCTCGATCATTGTTGGGTTGGTGGCCGGAGGATTGCCYGTTGAAATGGCCGTTCCCATGGTCATGGGAGCCAATATCGGCACCACCATCACCAATACCATTGTCAGCCTGGGCCATATCGGCAAGAAAAAAGAATTCCGCCGGGCCTTTGCCGCCGCCACCGTTCATGATTTCTTCAATGTGATGGCGGTTGCCATCTTCCTGCCCATTGAAATTATTTTTCATCCCCTGCAAAAGATCGCCGGCTTTCTTGCCTCTCATCTGGTAGGCGGTGATAATTTAAGCGTCAAGGGGCTGAATTTCATCAAGCCCATGACCAAGCCGGTCATCACAGAATTCAAAAATCTGGCCGAGTTTATTTCACAGCCGGGGGCCCATGTCATCCTGATTGTATTTGGGATATTTGTCATATTCTTTGCCATTATCCTCATTGGCAAAATGTTAAAGAAACTGATGGTGGGCCGGGCAAAAGCGATCATGCATGCCTCCATTGGCCGGGGACCCATTTCAGGCATCACGTCCGGCACCATTGTCACAGTCTTGGTACAGTCTTCGTCCACAACCACCAGTTTGATGGTGCCGCTGGCCGGGGCCGGTATATTCAAACTGAAACAGATTTACCCCTTCACATTGGGCGCGAACATTGGCACCACTATTACGGCGCTTCTGGCGGCAACGGCCATTTCTGGCCCGGCAGCCATCCTCGCGCTTCAAATTGCGTTGGTCCATTTTATATATAATACTACGGCTGTGGCCCTGATTTACAGCATCAAATTYCTRCGKAARATACCCCTGCGCGGGGCGTTGTGGATGGCCCGKGTYGCGTCWGAGAAAAAAATATATGCCCTGCTCTATATGATCGGTGTATTCTTTGTAATTCCGGGCCTGATGGTCTTTTTATATCAACTTATGGCATGATGGAGGTTTTAATGGAAAGTGACGATTTATCATCCCTGTCTGAAAAGAAACTRAAAAAACTGATCAMCGAAACCCAGGATATTTTGGATCAGCTYWCAGCGGAGCTGAAACARCGCAAAATAGACCGGCAACATMAYGARATCGACCATATGGAAGATTATTTTGAAGATGCCGAACATAACYTRAGCAACCTGMRGCTRTTCATYMAGAAAGTCTTTTCAGAAATACGTAAAAGTTAAGRYYTYGGTTYTGAGACAATATGWATATCCCGCTGRGGATAGGGAAATTCAACGCCCTTGTCRTTGAATTTCTGCCATATTTTATAATTGACCTCACTGGCCACATTTGAAACCCCGTTCTTGGCGTCCCGTATCCACATRCGCAGTTCCAGRTTAATGGCGCTGTCGCCAAACCCCTTGATCAACACGCGCGGSGCSGGATCTTTCAGRATGCGCGGCACTTCCTCKGCRGCCTCAATCATCAGGGCTATGGCAAGGTCMACATCGCTTTTATAGGARATRCCMACCGGCAGRTGGCGGCGCACCATACGGTGGGAAAAGGTCCAGTTRATAACGGTCTGGGTYACCATATCCTCATTGGGAATCAGATGCTCRCGCCCRTCGCGGGATATGACCGAGGTATARCGGCCSGCCAGCTTGTTTATCCTGCCGTAAGTGCCRGAGATTTCSACCACATCGCCCGGCTTGATGGACCGGTCCATAAGCAGGATGACGCCGCTGACAAAGTTGGACACCACCTTTTGCARSCCAAAACCAAGCCCCACACCRATMGCYCCRCCRAARACYGCAAAGACCGTCAGGTCRATGCCCACACTGGACACSGCAAACAAAAAGGCCGACGAAATCAGRACRATACGGGCAATTTTGGACAATAGCACCCGCGCKGACGGRTTAACCGCCGGRACTTTRCGMAGCCAGTTYTCMAGCARYCYGGTYACCACCAAGGCCARCCAGACCARAACAAACATGGTCAGGATACCGGTAAATAACCCAAAAATACTGACCTCYCCCTGYCCCARAGAGAARGTTATCCCYTCCAGAAMRTGAATCAAAGGCATYARCCAGCCAACAATATTCAACGCCGCAATGACCCAGGCAAAGGACCGGATCAGGCGGGCAATTTCCCGGCTTTCAATCAAATCCGTGGCCARCCGGATGACGATCCACGCYAAAATMARACTGGCGGCGATATTAAAGGCATAGGTGGGGATAGCCTGCTGATCGGCCACGGTTTTAACCATCAGAATCAAAATGGCCCACAGGCTTAAATCATACAGGGGCGAGAGATAGGGCCGCAACCGCTGATAAAGCTCGGACTTTTCAAGTGGATGCGGAATTAAAAACCGGATTAACCGGACCACGCCGAGGCTAAGCCCCCACAGGAGGATAATGATCCCCAACTGGGCCAATGTCTGGTAGGACAAAAGAGTGTCATCAAACCAATGCCATATGGTCTGTATCCACTCCTGTGCTTTTATGGTGAGGTCATTCATAAGCTGATCTTACCCAAAAATAGCGCAATAGCCAATAGCCAATGCTTTACCGCCGGCTGCGGAAAAAATCTTTCAGCATTTCAGAGGCCGCCCGTTCGCCGATACCGCCGTATATTTCAGGCCTGTAATGACAGCTTGTGGCATGGAAAATGCGCGGGCCGTTGTCCACCCCGCCGCCTTTTTCATCATAGGCGGCAAAATACAGCCGCCTGATCCGGGCAAAGGAGATCACCTGCGCGCACATGGGGCATGGCTCCAAAGTCACATAGAGATCACAGTCCGGCAGGCGTTCGCTGTCCCGTATCTCACAAGCCGCCCGGATGGCCAGAAGTTCTGCGTGAGCGGACGGATCGCGATGTTCAACCACCCGGTTTCCAGCCCGGGTAATGACCCTTCCCGTCGGCCCGTGAACGACAACCGCCCCCACCGGAACCTCGCCCCGATCGGCGGCGGCGGTGGCTTCTTCGAGGGCAATAGCCATATAATCATTGGAAATTGTCATAATTTCTTGTATTGCATCATATTTAGCCCATTACAACAGAATTGCACTGATGACCCATGATATAGAACAGCCCCGAAAGGGCGAACGCATAGCCAAGATGCTGGCCCGGGCCGGTGTCGGCTCCCGCCGCGCCGTAGAACGCATGATTGCCGCCGGCATGGTCAAGATAAATGACGAGGTCATCACCACCCCGGCGACCCTGATCACCTCGGTCGAGGGCATCACCGTGGACGGCATGGTAATACAGCCCCCCGCCCCGACAAAGCTGTGGAAATACCATAAGCCCGCCGGACGCATGACCACCTATTATGATCCGGAGGGACGGCCCACGGTCTTTGAGGCCATGCCGTCAAATATGCCGCGTGTCCTGTCCGTTGGCCGCCTTGACCTGAATACGGAGGGTCTGTTGCTCATGACCAATGACGGGGAACTGGCCCGGTGGCTGGAACTGCCCTCAACCGGCTGGCTCAGGACTTATAAAGTACGTTGTCACGGTTATTTCGACCGGGAGAAGGTGGCGGAAATCCGGCGCGGCATCACCATAGAGGATGTGAAATACCGGGGGGTGAAGATCAATATCAATGAAAATCGGGAAAAATCCAATATCTGGCTGACCATCGGTATCAAGGAAGGCAAGAACCGCGAGGTACGCAAGCTTCTGGACTATATCGGCCTGCAGGTGACGCGGCTGATCCGCCTGTCCTATGGCCCCTTTGAACTCGGCGAAATTGAGCGCGGCGGCCTGCGGGAAATAACCGTCAAGGATATGCATCTTCATTGCGCCGATTATTTCAAGGACCGGGGTATTTCAGAGGAAGATTCCGAAACCAAAAAACCGGCTCCTAAATCGAAGGCGGGTTGGGCCAAGGCCAAACCCAAAGCAAACCAGCGGCGCATAAGCAAGAAAAGAAAAGACCCCAAACGGCGCGCGGATCAGGCTAAAAAGACAACCGGTCCCCGCAGGACATCCGGCAAAAAATGAGAATCATCGGCGGTGAATATGGCGGGCGCAAATTAACCCCGCTTTTAGGCCGGGACATACGCCCCACCACCGACCGGATGCGGGAAACCATCTTTAATATCCTCAGACATTCCTCCATAGACCTTGAGGGGGCCACAGTGTTGGATGTGTTTGCCGGAACCGGTGCCATGGGGCTGGAGGCCCTGTCTCACGGTGCGGCCCATGCCACTTTCTTTGACAATGCCCCCAAGTCCCTTCAAATCTTAAAAAAAAATATTTCCTTGCTGGGCGTTAAAAATAAAGCGTCCGTCAAAAATGTGTCTGCCCCGGCATTGCCGGCCACAGGTAAACAATATGATATTGTCTTTCTGGACCCTCCCTATCACCTTGATGTCATCAATGACACCCTGTCAGCCTTAAAAGAAAAAAAATATCTCGCCAACAATTGTATAATCATCGTTGAATATTCTTCAGGAAATGCCTTGGCATATCCAGATTATTTTATTGCCACCAAAGAAAAAACCTATGGCGATGCCCGTGTTATATTTTTGGAAAACAATTTTTAGACAATCATTTACTATAAAGGCGTTATGATATTAACATGTGCTGATTGTAAGCGATGCGTTGCCCCCACCTGTTTTTGTATCTGTACAGGTGTTATGCTTGCTTCAGAGGGGTGTCAATCGAGTTTTATTTGATCTTGTTTTCCCACGTCATTACGCCATTTGTCAATTCGCTGGCTTTTAAAATAAGTGGTTCCCAAACTGCCCCGCCATGAACACCAATGAGATTGAACGTTAAAACAGGTTCATCAGTTGTCATATCAAAATCAATAACACCAAAATTTGTGGTTCCTGAATATGGCGTACGGATACGGACTTCGGGATTTCTGCCCAAAAATTTATTGCTTGTGGCCTGAGCCAGTGGCGAACTAACAAAATTGTAAAAGTCATACCCCCCTTTTTCTGACCAAGGAATAGCATTCAATTCACCATAGTGTGTGTCGCCTGATAAAAGAACAACCCCGCCTATGCCCTCATCTCTGATAAAATCAAGTATTTCGTTACGCTCATTTAAAAAAGATGACCACGAATCAAGGTCCTGGCCACCTACATTCGACCATCCTGTACCACAGATTAAAAATTTGAAAGGGGCCGTGCTTTTTAATAGTTCTTTTTTTAACCATTCTTTCTGTTCTGATCCCAACATTGTTTTATTGTTATTATTTGGCTGTTCGCCAGAATCGCGGTAATATCTTCCATCCAAAAAGAAAAAGTCTACGCCGCCGTACGTATAACTAAAAAAGACTCCGGGGGTGTTTGTTAAACCATAGTGCGGGTTGGCCCAATAACGTTTAAAGACATCAAGCGATTCTTCTCTAATTGGATTTGCCCGATCATAATCATTTCTCCCATAATCATGGTCATCCCAGATCGCCAATTGAGGAACTGTCCGGCTGACCTTCTGCATAGAGCTCACAGCCCGTTGCTGCCGATATTGACCAGCAATAATTTCTGGATTTTTACTGTCTGAATATATGTTGTCGCCAAGCCAGAAGAAGAGATCCGGCTTCCAGAGAGAAACAGCATTCCATATTGGCTGAATTGGATCACCTTGCAGTCGGGCACAAGACCCGAAAGCAAGCCGAAATTTTGTTTTGGACCCTAATGCCGGGGCCGTTTTAAGATTGAAGGGGGGCAGGAAAGACAGGTCTGGAAGCTGACGAGCCCATTGTCCAAGAGCTTTACCTCTATTTAGAAAAACGCGGTAATAATAATTTGTATTTTCTTTTAGACCGTTGATGGAATGTACCGTAACAAAGTCATTTTCTGATTTTGCTAACTGCCTACTGGCGACGAAAGGATGCTTGAAAAGAGGATCGGTATCCACTCTTATTTCTACTTCATACTCGCCATTGGCTCTTGTCCAGATAAGAGCCTCGGTAGGGGTGACGGCGCCGAGCATGGGGCCCTGAACCAAATGAGGATAGGACATGTCATCAAATCCGCTGGCGAAAGCCCCAACTCTTGCAGTTGCAAAATAACTGGCACTGGCAAAAAGAAATGCTCTTTTGGAAATAAGCATATGTTTCCCTTTTAGTAGCATTTGTAATTATGATATGAATAATCGGGCCGGTTATTTAACCAGCCCAATTTATTCTGGAATTAAAAGTTATAACGCGCTCGCATAGTGATAACACGAGGTGATAAATATTGCTTGCTCGTGAATCCCTGGAAAAAATCATCGGTATGTATGGAGCTGACAGAATTATTATCGAAGATATTCTGAATGGCAAACTCTCCCGTCCAATTACTGTTCTCTGGTTTAATTTGAATATTCAGATCTAACATATCGTACGATGGTACAATATCACGTTTCGCAGAATTAAATACACGGGCGAAATATGTCCCGCGATGTGTATATATCAGACTTAATGTCGCATTCCCAAAATCAGGAATTTCCCGCAGATAGGTTAAACGGACATTGGCAACAAGATCCGGAATTTTTGGTAATTCATTGCCAGTAACATCCTGAGCCAACGAATTGATTGCTGCAATAATAGCCGGGTCTAGCGGTTTGGCAAAGGGGTTAAGACCTGAACCTCCCAATGAGGGCGGTGCTGTAAGGGCAGCTGTTATATTGGTTTGCTCTGCACGATCAACGGCCAGGCGACCTTGTTTTATGTTGCTTTTAGATATCGTCAGATTTCCATCAAGCCATAAATTATCAAGCAACGTAGCACGGCTTTCGATCTCAATGCCATAAACTTCAGATTTAGGCAGGTTGGCCCCACCGCTAACCCCGCTACCCGTCAGTTTCAGGCCAGCCGACTGAAACAGGAAGTTATCAATATTATAGTAATAGGTCGCAATATTAAGGGTTACCCTATTATCCATAAACTTGTTCTTTGATCCTATTTCATAGGCCGTCACCTTCTCTTCCTTGAATATCTCGGGGAAGAATCCTGCGCCGGTGCTATCCGTAGCAAAACCATTATTCGAGGCAGCAGGTTTTTTCCCCGTTGCCACAGATCCATAGATCATATTATCATCTGTCGTATTATAACTGACCGCCCCTTTAAACGTAACGTTATTGTTCGTTGCAGAAGGTGTCCTGGTAGACGTCCGTCCGTTGACAACACAAAATAAGCTACAACGTTCATCATTGAATTTATTGGTTGTATATCTTAACCCACCACTTATTCTCAGCTTGTCATCCATAAGATTAATGCCAGTTTGGCCAAAAAAGGAATAGGTCTCGAAATTCCTAAAATCAGCATTGATGAAATCAACATCGGGATTGGCAAACGGATTTGGCGCCATGGTTTTTGTGTTGACCGGATTACCATCAAAGCCAGCATCAAAGAAATTGGCGGTGTTGCTAAAAATTTTAGTGTTCATATAAAAAGAACCAATAATCCAATCGAAAGCTTCATCATTATCAGGTGATGAAATATTGATTTCTGCGGTATATGTCTTGTCATTCTGTAGCAATGTCCCAACGTGCTGACGTATGGGTAACTCACCAAGAAGATCGATGGTACCCACCAAGGGCAAGGGAGCGGGATCATTGGCTGTTAATGATGAGCGATCCGCATCCAGAACTCTCTGCATGCGATATTTTTGATAACTGAACAGTCCCTTAATCTGTGCTATAGGCGTACTCCAGTCGACGATGATGCTGGCGGACTGGTTATCAATAGTAAAAGATTCGAGCGTATCATGAGCAACCTTCCTCGGGTCCGATGAAATGGTATCAAAACCACCTTTTAGCGCGGGACCATTTATATCCGACTTAAAGGAATGATATGAAGCGAGAATGGAAAGGTCTTCGGTTGGGGCCCATAAAATCTGGGCCGCCAGTGAATCGTCATTCTCATCATCCAGATCATGACCGGGAATGGCAAGATTCTTTGTATAACCATTATGTTCACGATGAGACCCGGTTAGTTTTACCGCCAAATCTTGTGACAACGGGACGTTGATTGTTCCCCGTACCCGTGATGTTGAATAGCTCCCGAAAGTTGCGTCAATGAACCCGTCTATATTATCAAAATGCGGTTTTTTCGTAATGATATTAATCATACCGCCTGAGGAACTATTACCATATAAAGTACCATCAGGTCCTCGAACTACCTCTACACGTTCAATGTCAACCAAATCCTCAAACAGCGCGTAATCATTCGACATAAAGACACCATCGACATGGTATGCCACACCGGGTTTCGTGGCCGCATTGTCAGGCACTTCATTGCCGATTCCGCGAATGGCTATTGTCCGCCGGTAGCCTTGAACATTGGTAAAAACAACGCCAGGTACTTTGTCACTGAGGTCAAATGCGTCACTGATATTCAATATATCAAAATCATCTCCCTTGATGGCACTGACGGCACCCGCAATATCCTGGAGACTTTGATCCCGCTTTTGAGCGGTTACAATTATTTCATCTATTTGATTATTCTTATTCACTTCTTCGCTTTGCGCATAAGCCATCGGAATAATGGCTAGTGCAGTTGTCGAGAATAGAATTTTTTGTAGCTTGCTTTGGAAACTCATTGTACAAGTTCTCCTCATCCATTGGATATTAAAATCTAAATAAATATATTCATTGGTATCGGCACCAATTCATCTGGTAATAATTGAATATCACCACATATCTAATGGATAGGAAATATTACGGGAGCGTGACTGTTATGTGACAGTTCCTTGCATGGGGGATGTGAAATAGTTTCGGTAATGTTTCCCTAATTAAAGAGAACCCTCCACTTTTACGAAGCAAGTCCAGATAAGCATTGAGATGATATCTGTATGACTTGTGAAGCCTCCCTTTGACCACAGTATACACTAAAATATATCAAATCTCGACAGAACCTAGGTTAAATCAGCGCCCTCAACAGAGGAAAATCAAGAATTTAAGACCTGAGTGCCTTGTCAAAAACATCCCTATCTACATTGCCGCCACTCAGCACGATACAAAAGGTTTTTCCCTTAACATCCATGCGGCCTGAAAGCATGGCGGCAAGGGCCACGGCCCCACCCGGCTCGACCACAAGCTTTAGGTTCTCCCACGCATATTTTACTGCCTGCAAGACTTGTTCGTCATTAACTGTTAAAATGGAATTTACATGTTTCTGCATAATATTAAAGGTCATCTGGCCCGGTGACTGTGTGAGCAAGGCATCACAAATGGTTCCGCTAAAGTGGCTGTTTTTCTGAATTGCGCCACTTTCAAGCGACCATTTCACATCATCGAAACTCTCCGGCTCCACACCATAAATTTCCGTATCCGGTGACAGGGATTTTATGGCAGTTGCGCTTCCTGAGATCAGACCGCCGCCGCCCACAGGACAGACAAACCCGTCAAAGGCCACGCCCATATTCCGGCCCTGTTCAATGACCTCTAGCCCGACAGTTCCCTGACCACATATAATGTCAAAATCTTCAAAAGACGGCACAACAACCGCACCCTGTTTCGCCGCAATAGCCGCCGCGATTTCTTCCCGGCTGTCCGTCTCCCGATCACATTTGACGACTTCGGCGCCGTAAGAAAGCGTGTTTTCCAGTTTCATGGCCGGTGCATCGGACGGCATGACAATCGTGGCTTTAATGCCAAGTAGTTTGGCCGCAGCGGCAACCCCCTGCGCATGATTTCCTGATGAAAAAGCCACCACACCGCGGGCCTTCTGCACATCACTCAACTGACATAACCGATTATAGGCCCCGCGAAATTTAAAAGCCCCGACCCTTTGCAAATTTTCCGGCTTGATAAAAATCTGTGCGCCAAGATGTTCGGACAGGGGCGCAGACCGTAATAATGGCGTTTTAACCGCAACGTCCTTTATCCTGTCAGCGGCATCCTGAATGTCTTTTAATGTCGGATATTTATTTCTAGACATAGACAAACTGCTCCATAAAATTTACAGAGCAGTTTACATATGTTTAAAAAAAAGGATAGTCGGCATTTTTCCTGATTAATCAGTCTATCTCACCAAGGACTTCTTTAGCTTCCGCACTGCCGTTACGCACAGCCTCTTTTAACCATAATCTGGCAAGCTCCTCGTTTTTTTTGGTCCCTTCCCCAAAAGCATACATTAAACCGGTCACAAGCTGTGCGTCTTTCATGCCCAATTGTGCCAACGACAGACACAGGGGATGAGCAAAATCAAAGTTGGAATTTACAAATGCTTCAAGGCATTTTTTTTCAGAAGCGGGGTCTTCTATCTTGGCCAATTCAATAGGACCATCTACTCTTGTCGCAGCATGTGCCGTTGACAAAGTCACAGCTGATAATAACACACCCGTAATCAGACCCAAAATAACCATGAAAGATTTTTTAAACATTTTATTATCCCTACTATTGTCCACACACACACCAAAGCGGCCTTTGATCATTTATCTGCAATATGGGGGCCAAAAATATTTTATTGTTATTTTTCAATGAGTAATAGGATTAAGGCCACACAGAGAATCAAAGAATTATGAAAACTGTATCAAATTCTTTACAATTTGTTAACCAATTGTTTCATTTTGGGAAAATAGAGGGGCTATTTCAGACGCTTTACTCTAATAAGAGTTTTTTTCGTCGGCACAATTATATTATATCCACCGAGCATTCCTTTTTTAATCTTCACCTCGAATTCCCCTTTAGGCAACCGGATACGGCCCCCGGATTTTTGTTTCCATATCTGGCCATTATCCATAAAAAGAACGAATTTTTTGGAAGCAGTATAGACAAATTTCTCTACTTTGAGCCTTATTTCTTTAAGCTCCTTATCTTCTGCTTTCTTTTGTTCCTCTCTGGCTTTTTTTATCGGAGACTCCCGTAACTGGGTTTTACCAAAGTTGGCAACTTTTTGTTCCTTTGTGACTTTCACCTCATGCGGACGATTCTGAGCGATATCTGAACCAACTGCCTTTTTCGCCGCCAAATCAAAACAAGCAAGCCGCTGATCATTATCAGTTATTTTAGCACAGCCAAAAAAGGACTGAATCTGGTCAGCCTGCGCCTGATTGCTGGTTAAAAGAGTAGTTCCTAGAAGAAAGAAAAAAATAACGGCCCCTTTAATCATGTCTTTATCCTCCAAACATTATCTGTGTTTTATAAATTGCAGTCTAAATGGCTGCAGTCCGATTTACCAAGTATTTTTTAAAAACATCGACAAAGGCGCGAAAAATGATATTTATATCTCAGGTAACACAGCATATGTAACAAGGAGTGACACCATGCCTGCCTATCGTTCCAAAACCTCCACCCATGGCCGCAATATGGCCGGCGCCCGCGCCCTGTGGCGTGCAACAGGGGTCCGGGATCAGGATTTTGGCAAACCAATCATTGCCGTGGTCAACAGCTTTACCCAATTTGTGCCGGGCCATGTTCACTTGAAAGACATCGGGCAGATGGTCGCGCGCGAGATTGAAAAACACGGCGGCATTGCCAAGGAATTCAACACCATCGCCGTTGATGACGGCATCGCCATGGGCCATGACGGCATGCTCTATTCCCTGCCCAGCCGCGAGATTATCGCCGACAGCGTGGAATATATGGTCGAGGCTCATTGCGCAGACGCCATCATCTGTATCTCCAACTGTGACAAGATCACACCCGGTATGATGATGGCGGCCTTGCGTCTGAATATTCCGGCCATCTTTGTCTCCGGCGGCCCCATGGAAGCGGGCAAGACCGAAGTTATTAATCACAAGCTGGACCTTGTGGATGCCATCATCATGGGCGTTGACCCCAATGTGAGCGATAAAATTGTTGAACAGGTGGAGCGCTCCGCCTGCCCCACCTGCGGCTCCTGTTCCGGCATGTTTACCGCCAACAGCATGAATTGCCTGACCGAGGCATTGGGCCTGTCCCTGCCCGGCAACGGCACTTTGCTGGCGACCCATGCGGCCCGGAGGGAGCTGTTCCTGAAAGCCGCCCGGACAATCACCGAAAATACCATTGCCTGTTATGAAAAAGATGACAGTTCTGTCCTGCCCCGGTCCATTGCCACTTTCGAGGCCTTTGAAAATGCCATGACACTGGATATTGCCATGGGCGGGTCCACCAATACCGTATTGCACCTTCTGGCAGTAGCGCAGGAGGGGGAGGTTGATTTCACCATGGATGATATTGACCGCCTGTCACGAAAAGTGCCCAATATATGTAAAGTCGCCCCCTCATCCCAGGAATATCATATGGAGGATGTCCACAGGGCGGGCGGGATCATCGCCATATTGGGCGAATTGGACAAGGGCGGGTTTCTCAACCGGGATTGTCCCACCGTCACGGGCGGTAGCCTCGCCGATGTGATCGCGGAAAATGACATTAACCGCGCCCCAAGTGAAGACACACAGATTTTTTTCAGGGCGGCCCCCGGCGGCGTGCGCACCACGGAAGCCTTCAGCCAGAACAAACATTATATCAGCCTTGACCTTGACCGGGAAAAGGGCTGCGTTCGGGCTGTGCAGAATGCCTATAGCAAGGATGGCGGCCTTGCCATTCTGAAAGGCAATTTGGCCGTTGACGGCTGTATCGTAAAGACGGCAGGCGTGGATGAGGATAATTTAACCTTCACCGGCCCGGCACGTATTTATGAAAGTCAGGACGATGCGGTAAAAGGCATCACCACGGGCAAGGTCAAGGCCGGCGATGTGGTCATCATCCGTTATGAAGGACCACGAGGCGGGCCTGGTATGCAGGAAATGCTCTATCCCACCTCCTACCTGAAATCCATGGGCCTTGGCAAAGAATGCGCTCTTGTGACCGATGGCCGTTTTTCCGGTGGCACRTCAGGGCTTAGYATCGGCCATGTATCSCCGGAAGCCGCCTCRGGCGGGGTCATTGCCCTGATCGAAGARGGCGACACCATAGAAATTGACATTCCAAAACGCATCATCCGGGTGGACCTTTCTGATGGCGAACTGRACAARCGCCGYAARGCYATGGAWGCCARGGGCRCWGATGGCTGGCAACCCGCCGCCGCCCGTCCCCGCAAAATATCCAARGCCCTGCAAGCCTATGGYCTSATGGCCAGCTCCGCAGATAAGGGTGCGGTCCGGGACATCTCAAGACTACTGAAATGACCAATGCCAATCTCTATGCCCTGTTCCAGTTCCGTTTTCCGGCAGACCTGAATAAAGTCTTTCTGCAACAGGAAGACGGCGCACAGCTTACCTATGGTCAGATGGATGAGCAATCCGCCCGAATGGGTGCGCTCCTCAAAGACCTAAAAATAGCCAAAGGCGACCGGGTGCTAGTACAGGTGGAAAAATCCATGGCGGCGGTRTGYCTCTATCTYGCCTGCCTGCGCATTGGCGCGGTCTAYCTRCCCCTGAATACGGCCTATACSGCSAATGARGTCRGCTATTTYATTRARGATGCCGGGCCTGCCCTGCTGATCGGCAATCCGGAAGTTTTTGAAAGCCAYGAYATCCAKAACCTCACCATGGATGCCTTTTCTATACGGGCCRRAAATCACGCCCCTCATGACCCTATTGCGGAAATGGCCGAAGATGATCTGGCCGCAATTCTCTATACCTCCGGCACCACCGGGCGATCCAAGGGRGCCATGCTCAGTCACAAAAATTTGGCCAGCAATGCGCTCACCCTCCATAAAATATGGCACTGGCAACAGGATGATGTCCTGCTTCATGCGCTGCCCATATTTCATGTTCACGGGTTGTTTGTCGCYCTGCATTGTGCGTTGYTGGGCGGGTCCACTGTCTGGTTTCTGCCGCGCCTTGATGTGGATGCCCTGATCCGGCTATTRCCRMAATCAACGGTTCTTATGGGRGTGCCGACTTTTTATACCCGSCTTTTGGCCCATGARGGTTTYACYAGAGACCTGTGCCGGAATATGCGATTRTTTATCTCCGGCTCCGCCCCGCTTCTGGAAGAMACYTTTCAYCARTTCGAAGATRTYACCGGACAGCGCATTCTGGAACGGTACGGCATGACAGAGGCYGGTATGATCACCTCCAACCCYTAYARCGGAGACCGCGTTGCCGGAACGGTGGGTTTTCCCCTGCCCGATGTTGAGGTCCGCATATGYGATGAGGACGGCRCGCCWGTMSCAGAGGGCRAAATTGGWATATTGGAATATAAAGGCCCWAATYTRTTTCAGGGCTATTGGCAGATGCCGGAAAAAACCGCCGCAGAAATGCGCRYKGATGGTTTYTTTATCTCCGGCGATATGGCMAYATCCRAYRAAGAWGRCCGSATTTCCATTGTGGGSCGYRGYAAGGAYYTRATTATTGCCGGGGGKTTCAACATCTATCCCAAGGAAATTGAAAGTGCCATTGACCAGTTGCCCGGTGTTTTGGAAACTGCTGTGATCGGCTGTCCTCACCCGGATATGGGTGAGGCCGTGGTGGCGGTGGTKATCCCGAAAGAAGGGGCTATTTTGACAGAAGAAGACATTCTTGACCCGCTATCCGGCAATCTGGCCCGGTTCAAACTACCGCGCAAAGTAATTTTTCAGAACAGCCTGCCCAGAAACACCATGGGCAAAGTCCAGAAAARTATGCTCCGCGAAGAAATGAAAAACGCCTTTAAAACTGTAAAAAAATCTGACASTATRTCGGTATTCTTTACAGTYTAACCACGACCTCYCCGTGCTAAATATACCCATCCTACTCAAAAATCCGGAAATTCTGGAATGATATTATTCGGGTTTTTGAGTAGGATGGGTATATAAGATTAAATATGAATAGTTTAGACCAATTAAGCAGACATTAAAGTATGACACAGATATTTGTATTTTTTGCCGTGATCTGGACGGCCTTATTGGCSSTTCCGGCACAGGCGGCSCCMTGCYCCAAYCCRCCGGGATGGGTGCCRGACAATCTGGCTGAATTGCTGTTTGAGCAYCAYCTCTGGGCCACGGAAGTCCTGCCGCCCGATCCCAATGACCCCAGACGACTTAACCTGTGTCACGCGGATTTATCCGGCATGGACTTATCGCAGGTGGACCTGTCTTTTGCCGATTTAAGGGTCACCCGCATGGTTAAAACCAATTTTCAGGRKGCCAATCTTGACGGGGTGCGTTTTGACGGGGCCTATATTGAYGACAGCAATTTYGAAGCGGCCCGAATGTCCCGGACAAGCTTTCACAAGGTTGARATCACCAACAGCCGCTTTAGCCATGCCGTCATGGACCATGCGTTATTTTCGAACACAAMAATYTTTGCCAGCGAYCTGACCGCCGCGCGCCTTGAACGCGCCAAATTTCACCGAACAACGCTCACCGTTTTAACCYTGCAAAATAGTGACYTRARCCGGGCGGAATTTATCGAAAGCCCCCTGAGRGATGTTGAYTTCTCCGGCGCAGCGCTAGGCCAGACCGYCTTTGTCARMAGCGAYYTGTCACAGGTGAATTTCACCTTTGCCGACCTGTCCCGGGCTGATCTGGGCCAGGCCAGCCTGCGTGATGTCCGGTTCAAGGAYAGCCTGCTGTATCTGACCAACCTGMAACGRRTMAATATCGGKAAAGAGCAGCGCGACCTGRTCGCMCARTTYTGTGCCAACCTCACCAGCGCCCGCGACTGGCAATATAGCTACCGCAAGCAAAAATTCCTCTGCGGCGCCAAAGAACTCCCCGGAAAATATACGCTGGAAGAAAAGAAATAGCCCCCACAGGCACCCCCCTGACCCTATGGCTTACACCCGCTCCGCGCAACATTACAACGCCTAACGAAGTTGTCTTCAAAAGACAACCCTGAACTTGTTTCAGGGTCCATGCTTGACGCATTTCATTGTCGGATAGATGGATGCTGAACCAAGTTCAGCATGACCAAAAATTAAGGTATTGTTTCCCTACCACCCGCACTTACGGTCTTTATTCTGTTCGTCCAGCCATACTTTCAGCGGGGCGAAATATTCGAGTACAGCGCTGCCGTCCATCTGGCGGGTGCCGGTGAAGGCTTCCAAGGCATCGGGCCACGGCTTGCTCGCACCCATTTCCAGCAGGGCATTTAGTTTCTTGCCAACATCCTTGTTGCCGTAAATGGTACAGCGGCTCAGCGGGCCGTCATATCCGGCCTGCGCGCAGGCGGCTTTATGAAACTGAAACTGTAAAATATCGGCGAGGAAATARCGCATATAGGGCGTATTGCCCGGAATATGRTATTTCGCSCCCGGATCAAAGGCGTTCGCATCRCGCGCCACCGGTGGCCGGATGCCCTGATATTTCAAACGCAGGTCCCACCATCCCTGATTATAMGTCTCYGGCGTCAGTTCCCCGTTAAACACCTGCCAGCGCCATTGGTCCACCATCAGGCCAAAGGGCAAAAAGGCGACCTTGTCCAAAGCCCGGCGCATGAGCAATCCAATGTCGCCCTCTGGTCCCGGCACCTTGTCRATCAGGCCCAGCTGTTTTAAGTAATCCGGGGTAATGCTGAGCGCAATAGCATCGCCRATKGCCTCATGAAARCCGTCATTGGCCCCGYYCTGATGWAGCGTGCTCTGATTTTGATAGGCGCGTTGATAGAAATTATGACCAAGSTCATGATGAATGGTTTTAAAATCTTCCGCATTGATCTTGATACACATTTTAATGCGGAYATCATCCTTGTTATCAATGTCCCACGCGCTGGCATGGCATTGYACCTCCCGGTCGCGRGGCTTGGTGATCAGGGACCGTTCCCAGAAAGTTTCGGGTAGCGGATCAAGGCCCAGCGAGGTAAAAAACTGCTCGCCGGTTTTGACCATCTTGACCTCRTCATAGCCCTTTTCCTGTAAGATTTCTGTCAGRTCATAACCAATATTGCTGCCTTCGGRGGCGACCAACTCATATATATTGCCCCATTGCTGAGCCCACATATTACCCAACAAGTGCGCCGGAATCGGTTGATCCAGTGGCACAATATCATCRCCGTATTTCTCATTCAGCTTGGCCCGCACATGACATTGCAGACTGTCATAAAGCGGCTTTACCTGATCCCACAGGCGATCGGCTTCGGCTCGGAAATCATCGGCGGGCATATCATATCCTGCGCGCCACATATARCCCACATCRCTATARCCAAGYTCCCTGGCCCCCTTGTTGGCAATAGCCACCATACGGGCATATTTATYCTTCATGGCCGGGGAAATGGTCCGCCAGGCTTCCCAGGCTTTCAGCAGTTCCGCCGGRTCRCGKGASKCRGCCATCACRTCTTCYAACTGGCCCAGSGTGCGGCCWTSGGGGCCTCTRCCCGTGGCATACATRCTRTCSAGRTCAGCGGAAATAGTGGCCAGTTCCTTRTTYTCCGCCGCATTGGTCGGCGCRGGCAAGGTGATGCCCAGCTTGATCATTTCCATCTTGCGCCGCAAAACCGGGTCAAGRTYMAGSTCATTGAACTGTTTGGCTTGCGTGGCGTATTTAACCGCCAGCGCCGTCATATCGCCGCCCACCTTGGCCGCCATGGCGTTGGTGTCCACGGTCATGAAATTGGCCTGAACCCAGAATACCTGGGCGGCAAAGGTGCTTTTCTCGGCGAAATCTGCTTCCACCGCATCAACAAAGGCCTTGGCCTCTGCCGGGGTGATGGTTTTCACGTCCTTGTCCGTTTCAACGCTAATGTTACATCCGGCCAGCATAAGCGCAATTACCAGAATACTTGTCTTTCCWATCATAATAAAACTCCCTTGAATTATTTTGTCTGTTKATGGTTTTTGGCGGCGGCAATATAGGCYTTCACCTGTTCCTCCARTATRTCCAGCGGCATGGCCCCCCGTGTCAGGATGACATCATGGAAAGCCCGCAAATCAAAATCCTTGCCCAAKGMYTTTTTGGCCATRTCACGCAATTCCAGAATTTTCARCATGCCCATTTTATAGGCCAGYGCCTGTCCCGGCCARACCATATAGCGTTCAATCTCCGCCACCACATCGCTCATGGCATAGCCCGTATTGCGGAACATATAATCTATGGCCTTCTCGCGGGTCCATTTCTTATAATGCAGGCCCGTATCCACCACCAGCCGCACGGCGCGGAATAATTCCGCCTGAAGGCGGCCAATGTCATCAAAGCTGTTGTCCTGCAAACCCAAATCCTTGGCCAGCCGTTCGGAATAGAGCGCCCAGCCTTCTATGTAAGCCGTATAGYCGCCGAATTTGCGGAACATGGGAATGTCTTTCAGCTCYTGGGCAATRGCRATYTGRAAATGATGGCCGGGAACCGCCTCATGATAGGCCAGCGTGCGCATGCCGTATTTCGGGGTYGCCTTGATGTCATAWAGATTGGCCCAGAAAATGCCGGGGCGCGAGCCGTCCAGCGCCGGRCCGGAATAATAGGCACCGGGCGCKGATTTTTCCGAGAATTTCGGCACCCGCCGTACCTCAACCCCCATTTTCGGCACCACATTGAACACATCCCGCACCCGCCCGTTCACTTCCGCTATRATGGTGGCGTAATCTTTTAAAATCTGGGCGCGGCCCTCGTCATCATCGCTGTAATAAAAGCGGTCCTCCTTGGCCATATCCTGTATCAGGACCTCGAAACCTTTGGTGGTGTCATARCCCTCTTTTTTCAGGATCGACATGATTTCACCCTGTATGCGGGCCACTTCGCTCAGGCCAAGGGCGTGAATCTGSGCCGCCGTCATATTGGTGGTGGTGCTTTCGTGGATTTTTGCCYGATAATAGTTATCACCGTCCGGCAGTTTCCAGACACCTGCATCATTGCTGGCAACCTTTTCCTGCGCCTTTAAAAAGCCGAGCATCCCATCATAGGCCGGATAGACCGTTTGTTTTATGGCGGCTTCTGCCTTGGCATAGAGGACACCCTTGGCCTTATCGTCAATGTCCTTCAGGTCAGCAACTTTGCTCGCAAATGTCTTATAGAGGATATTGTCTTTCGGGGCCTGTTTGATGAAGGCCTCATTGGCGGCKATTACTTTGCCCAGCAGTGATTTGGGCAGAATGATGCCTTTTTCCTGCTGAATCTTCATGCGCGCCAGAATATCGTCAAACTGTGYCTTAACCCCGTAAAGGCGGGCAATATAATCCTCGGCCTCCTCAGGYGAATTTATCTGGTGATAGCCATTCATAAACAGCGGATARTCGTTCATCAGGCCGTCCAACTGRGTGATGCTATAGCCATGAAAACGGTATTTATCGAGGGCAAAATCATTTTCCATCTGCCAAGCCATAAGCCGGGCTGACAGCCGTTCATCGGAACTCAGTTTTTTCACATCATAGCTTTTCAGCAGATCATAATTATGMTGCTCCAGCACCATATTCTTTTCTTCATGGGCCAGTGAGCGGTCATCAAGTTTATTATGACGCCATTTCTTGCCCTGCTGTTCCATATAGCGGGTATCGGTCAGKTTTTCCGGGGAATCCATCAGGYCTTCTTCAAAAACCTGCTGAAAGAAATCATTGATTTCAACGGGAGCCTTGTCAACGGCAAAGGCGGCGGCGCTGCTCATCAGCGTGAYARCCGCACCGGYMATAATTTTATGTTTRAATGATGTGAAACGAGACAATATTAATCCTCCTGAATTATAGAGAGCGAACCCTAACAAATAGGCGGGAATTGTCCTATCAAAAACGCCGTAAAAAAAYAAATAAAGCGGCAGATACGCTATATCTACCGCTTTATAAAATTATCTTCTGATCAAGGCCCGAAAATCGAAATATTCGATCAGCCTTTTTTCAGATAATCGTTGCACAGCTTTTCGGCAATCTGAATCGCATTCAGGGCCGCGCCCTTCAGCAGGTTATCAGACACACACCACAGGTTGATCCCGTTTTTCACGGTCACATCCCGGCGCATACGGCTGATATAGGTGGCAAATTCCCCGACACAATCCACCGGCGTGATATAGCCRCCGTCCTCGCGCTTATCCACCACCATAATGCCCGGTGCGGCGCGCAGAAGGTCATATATCTCTGCCTCATCCACCGGGTTTTCAAACTCGATATTGATGGATTCTGAATGGCCAAGGAACACCGGCACCCGCACGCAGGTGGCGGTCACGCGAATATCCGGATCAAGGATTTTGGCRGTCTCGGCCACCATTTTCCATTCTTCCCTGGTATCACCGCTATCCATAAAGACGTCAATATGGGGGATCACATTAAAGGCAATCTGTTTGGGGTATATTCCCGGCTCCACCGGGTCATTGACAAAAATCGCCCGGGTCTGGCTCCAAAGTTCATCCATAGCGGCGCGGCCACTGCCCGATACGGACTGATAGGTTGAGACCACCACCCGCTTGATTTTGGCATAGTCATGGAGCGGCTTTAAGGCCACCATCATCTGCGCCGTGGAGCAGTTGGGATTGGCKATKATGTTCTTTTTGGTATAACCCGCGATAGCCSCGCCGTTCACCTCCGGCACGATCAGCGGCACATCCGGGTCCATACGGAAATGGGAGCTGTTATCAATCACCACGCAGCCCAGCGCCCCGATCTTTTCAGACCATTTTTTAGACACCGCACCGCCCGCAGACATAAGCGCAATATCCGTGCCGGCGAAATCATACTCATCAAGGCATTTAGTCTTGATAGTCCGGTCGCCAAAGGTAACCTCTTGCCCCAGAGAGCGGCGGGAGGCCAGCGCCACCACTTCCGATGCGGGGAATTGACGTTCCGCCAGTATATTCAACATTTCCCGGCCAACATTTCCGGTTGCGCCGATAACGGCAACTTTATAAGACATAATTCACTCCAATGATTATCTGTTCAGGCTGTCCAGCGCCTGTAAAATACTGTCGCCCATAACGGCGGTTGAAACCTTGGCCTTGCCCGGCTGCATAATATCCGCCGTGCGCAGTCCGCCCGCCAGAACCYTCTTGACCGCATCCTCAATAAGCTGTGCCTCATCGGCGCAGTCATAGGTATARCGCAGCGCCATGGCAAGGCTCATGATGGTGGCAATGGGATTGGCCRCGCCCTGACCTGCTATATCMGGCGCACTGCCGTGAACCGGYTCATACATRGCGCCGCTTCCTKCGGCCCCGAGTGCCGCAGAGGGCAACATRCCAAGAGAGCCCGTCAGCATGGCCGCCACATCGCTGAGCAGGTCACCAAACAGGTTATCGGTCACGATCACATCAAACTGTTTGGGATTGCGCACCAGTTGCATGGCGCAGCTATCGGCCAGCATATGATCCAGTTTGATATTGGGATAGTCGGCSCCRATTTTGGTCACTTCCTCCCGCCACAAGAGRCCGCTTTCCATCACATTGGCCTTTTCGCAKGATGTCACCCGGCCATCCCGCTTGGCGGCYAAATCAAAGGCCACCCGGGCGATACGRTGTATTTCCGACGTGGTGTAAACCTGYGTATTGACGCCGCGCCGKTCGCCATTTGGCAACGTYTCAATGCCGCGCGGYTCRCCAAAATATACCCCGCCGGTCAGCTCRCGCACGATCATAATRTCAAGGCCGCTCACCAGTTCCGGTTTCAGGCTGGAAGCCTCCACCAGCGCATCAAAGCAGATGGCCGGRCGCAGATTGGCGAACAGYTCAAGCTCCTTGCGCAGKATCAGCAGACCCGCCTCCGGGCGTTTGTCATAATCGACCCCGTCCCATTTTGGCCCGCCCACGGCCCCCAGCATAACCGCRTCAACCTCTTTGGCACAGGCCAGCGYATCGTCAGACAAKGGCTTGCCATAAGCATCATAGGCCGCGCCGCCCACATGATCCTCATGGACGGTAAAATCAAGGCCGCGATGRCTYRCCAGCCAGTCAATGACYCGCCGGGCCTCGRCCATGATTTCCGGGCCAATCCCGTCGCCGGGCAACATGAGAAGTGATAGTTTTTTGGCCATGATTTAATCCTTAAACAACCACGGCTGGCTGAGCCGGGTCTTCGCTTCATAATCTTTGATCACATCTTTTTTCTGCAACGTCAGACCAATATCATCCAGCCCATTAAGCAAACAATGGCGGCGGTAGGGGTCGATCTCAAATGAAACCGTGCCGCCATCCGGGCCGGAAATTTCCTGTTTCTCAAGRTCAACAGTAATGATGGCATTGGCCCCSCGCCCSGCATCATCCATCAACAGGTCAATGGTGTCTTGCGGCAGGATAATCGGCAGCAATCCGTTCTTGAAACAATTGCCGTARAAAATATCGGCAAAGCTGGGCGCGATGATGCATTTGATGCCAAARTCCTTCAAAGCCCARGGCGCATGTTCGCGGCTGGAACCACAGCCGAAATTCTCGCCCGTGACCAGAATTTCCGCTTTGCGATAGGCTGGTTGGTTCAGGACAAAATCCGCGCGCTCCGTCCCGTCATCATGATAGCGGATATTGGTGAAGGCATGTTTGCCAAGGCCRGTTCGCTTGATGGTTTTCAGGAACTGCTGGGGGATGATCATGTCGGTATCGACATTGGCCATGGGCAGAGGGGCCGCAACGGCGCTTAATCTGATGAATTTATCCATGGTCAAAGCTCCCTGACGTCGGTTAGATGACCGGTTATGGCCGCCGCCGCCGCCATGGCCGGGCTCATCAGATGGGTGCGGCCCTTTGGTCCCTGACGGCCTTCAAAATTCCGGTTTGAGGTGGAGGCACAGCGTTCTTGCGGTCCCAGCTTATCCGCATTCATGGCCAGACACATGGAGCATCCCGGCTCACGCCAGTCGAAACCCGCATCAATCAATATCTGGTCCAGCCCCTCGTCCTCGGCCTGTGCCTTGACCAGCCCGGACCCCGGCACTACCCATGCGATCACATGGTCGGCCACCTTGCGGCCCTTAACCACATCAGCCACCGCGCGAACATCCTCTATCCGGCCATTGGTGCAGGAGCCGACAAATACCCGGTCAATCTTCACATCCTGTAATTTCTGACCCGGTTTCAGCCCCATATAATCCAGCGCACGTTCAATAGCTGCATCACCGTTCGCTGAGGGTACGCTACCCGTGATCGGCAGGACATCCTGYGGGCTGGTGCCCCATGTGACCTGCGGGATAATATCTTTCGCCTTCAGGAAGATTTCCTTGTCATAGGTGGCCCCTTCATCAGTGGGCAGGGTCTTCCAATAGCTGACCGCCTGCTCAAAGCCCGCGCCCTTGGGCGATTGTGGCCGGCCCATCACATAATCAAAGGTGRYCTGATCGGGGGMAATGATACCGGACCGCGCCCCGGCCTCAATGGACATATTGCACAGGGTCATGCGCCCTTCCATACTGAGGCCACGAATGGTAGAACCGGTGAATTCAATCACATAGCCCGTCCCGCCCGCCGTGCCGATTTTGCCAATGATGGCCAGCGCAATATCCTTGGCACTGACCCCCTGCCCCAGCGTGCCGTCCACATCAATGCGCATRTTCTTYTGRCGTTTCAGGATCAGGGTCTGGGTCGCCATTACATGTTCGACTTCGGACGTGCCGATRCCAAAGGCCAAYGCCCCAAAGGCCCCRTGGGTTGARGTATGGCTRTCACCGCAAACGATGGTCATACCGGGCAGGGTGAACCCCTGTTCCGGGCCGACAATATGAACAATGCCCTGACGCACATCCATCATGGGGATATAATCAACGCCGAACGTTTCGCAGTTTTTTTCCAGCGTATCCAGCTGTATCTGGCTGTCCTCTGCATTGATCGCCGTGGCCCGGTCGGGGCCGGTTGGCACATTATGATCCGGCACCGCCAGCATGGCGGCGGGTTGGGCCAATGATCGCCCCGCGTCCGCCAGCCCTTCGAAAGCCTGTGGGCTGGTGACCTCATGGATGATCTGGCGATCAATATAGATCAGGCAATTACCATCTTCCTGCTGTTCCACAATATGGCTGTCCCATAATTTGTCATAAAGCGTTCGTTGCATCGTCATTTCCCTACNAAAAAAAGGGGCCCGTTATAATCGAGCCCCTTGTGTCTTTTTTGGGCTCTGTCTTACAGCCCGGATTTTCTTAAAAAATTTAAGTCAATCAGGCTTCCTTTGAGGGGGTAATTTCCTCAGTTTTCTTRGGCGCTGATTTTTTCATCCAGTCTTTTCTTTCCGCTATACGGGCTTTCTTGCCGCGCAGAGGACGCAGATAGTATAGTTTCGCGCGCCGGACTTTACCCCGGCGGATCACTTCAATGCTATCCACATTTGGCGAATAAAGCGGGAAGATACGTTCAACCCCCTCGCCATAAGAAATTTTACGGACCGTGAAGGAGGAATTCAGTGCCCGGTTGGAACGGGCAATACATACCCCCTCATAGGCCTGAATACGCTCGCGCGTGCCTTCGATAACTTTCACATTTACCCGAAGCGTATCACCAGCGGCAAATTCAGGGATTTCCTTACCGTCTGTGAGCTTGGCAATCTGCTCTTTTTCAAATTTTTCAATAATATTCATAACAGTCTCTCTTTTCGCTGACCCGCTTATATAGCAAGGGTCTTTAGATTCCAATAGCAAATTTCATCATCTTTTTTTCACGTCATTTTTGCCGTGAATATAGTTTTTCCAAAGGTCCGGACGCCGGGTCYGTGTCAGTTCCTCTGACCGGGTTCGCCGCCATTCCTTTATCTTGCCGTGATGCCCCGATTGAAGCACCGCCGGTATTTCGCGCCCTTCCCAAACTTTGGGCCGGGTATAATGGGGATACTCAAGCAACCCCACCTCAAAACTCTCCTCATCCAGCGTGGCCGCGTCACCGATTACCCCCGGTATGGTCCGCACCACCGCATCCATCAAAGCCATGGCCGCCAGCTCGCCGCCGGACAGAACAAAATCACCGAGGCTGACCTCAATAATATCGCGCCCTTCCAGCACCCGTTCATCCACGCCCTCAAAACGGCCACAGATCAGCGTGATGCCTTTCTTTGCCGCAAAATCCCGAACCATGTCCCGGTCCAGCCGTTTGCCGCGCGGTGACAAATAAACCAACGGCCATTTATCACGATTTACATCATCAATGGCCGCCGCCAATATATCCGCCCGCATGACCATGCCCGGMCCRCCGCCCGCCGGCGGYGCRTCCACCGTGCGGTGCTTATCCGTGGCRTAATCCCGGATCTGYACCACATCCATGGCCCATAAGCCCTTGTCCAGCGCCTTGCCCGCAAGGGATACCCCCAGCGGCCCCGGAAACATTTCCGGATACAGGGTAAGTATCTGCGCTGTCCAGAGCGGCTCAGTCATCTGACATCTGATCGCCGCCGAACGCGGCCCGATCAATCACCAGATATCCGGCGGCTATGTTTACCTCCGGCACGAACTCATCCCGGAAGGGATACATCTGTGTGCCGGACGCGGGGCGATTCTGAACATCATCCAGAAGCACCTCCAACACATCTCCGGCACCAAAATTATATATGGACTGAACCACCCCGAACGCGGCGCCGTCCATATCTTTGGTGATCAGCCCCTCCATATCTTCATAGTAATAGCTGCCGTCTTCYTCKATKTCCGGCAACCCGTCCCGTGAGACATARAGYTTCAAGCCTTTCATGGCCTCTGCCTGATCCCGGCTTTCAACRCCGGCCATCTGACAGGCATAGCCCACCTTGATCTTATGCATCAGCGTCACTTGACGCYTYTCGCCTGYGCTAGACAGATCGGGGAARATCGTCACCGGCCCCCGGTCCAACACGGATTTCAGATCATCGGTAAAAACCTTGAGCCGAACCGCCCCCTTGACCCCGACCGCCCCGACGATGACCCCGATTGAAATCCAYTTTGGATCAATRTCGGGCTCYTCACGCCGGGAATGTACATAGTTTGGTCGCGCCATGACGGTTCTTTCCKGGCYTAAAARANTTTARGCCTTTTCCTCTGAAGTTTCTTCWGCMGGMRCTTCCTCAGCAGGGGCMGCRGCAGCKKKAGCGGCTTCYTGTTTGGCGGTTTCTGCGGCTTCTGCWGCRGCTTCRGCYTTGGCCTGTTTTTCTTCCACACGTTCCAGAGCCTTGGCACCGGGCTTGCCCTTGTTAGGGTTGTTGCTGGCTTCCCGTTTCATGAGACCAGCGGCATCCAGAAAGCGGGCCACACGGTCCGTAGGTTTCGCGCCCTGACCCAGCCAGTATGTGATCCGGTCTTCAACCAGACGCACACGGTCCGGGTGATCCTTGGGCAGAAGCGGGTTATGSGTACCCACTTTTTCAATATAACGGCCATCACGGGGGGAGCGTACGTCTGCAACAACAATCCGGTAATAGGGGCGCTTTTTGGCACCGCCGCGAGCTAATCTGATTTTAACAGCCATTCCGGCTAATCCTTTCTTTGGTTTTTTAAATATTCAATGTTTGGTTTAATTMTYTKTAWTYNTTAAGGGGGATAACTCCCCCGCATCATTTTATATTTTCCGCTTTAGTAAACTAACGCTGGGGGCATTCCCCCTCCTCGTATTAACTCGGGCGGCCCCATAATTTAATACTGGGCACTTKCCTCAGCCCTTTTTGGGCTTCGGTTACTGAGTCATATTTGGTGTGGCGGTTTRTCTNATTTCGGCAATAAATTCTCCATTCCGGGGGGYAGYTGRCCGGGGAGCGGCATRCCGCCGCCCTTTCCCATCCTGCCCATTTTCTTCATCATGCCAGCCATCTGCTTTTGCATCTTGATCAGCTTGTTCACATCCTGCACCGTCACCCCGGACCCGGCGGCAATTCTTTTCTTGCGCGAGGCGTTCAGGACTTTCGGGAATGTGCGTTCCTTGGGCGTCATGCTGTTGATGATCGCTTCCTGCCGTTTCAGGAGATTGTCATCAATTTTGGCAYTGGCCATCTGTTTCTGCATTTTRCCGATACCCGGCARCATACCCAATATGCTGGCCATACCGCCCAGTTTCTTCATCTGACGAAGCTGAGAGCGCAGATCATCAAAGTCGAACTGGCCCTTCTTCATCTTCTTGATCATTTTTTCGGCWTCTKCSGCCTCAATGGTCTCSGCRGCYTTTTCCACCAGMGAMACCACRTCRCCCATACCCARRATMCGSGAYGCCACCCGMTCYGGATGRAATTCYTCCAKRTCSTCMAGYTTYTCRCCGRYCCCGACCAGYTTGATCGGCTGMCCGGTCACTGCCCGCATACTCAGSGCCGCCCCGCCGCGSCCRTCRCCATCCATKCGGGTCAGSACMACRCCGGTRATRCCRATYTGRTCGCTGAACTGCTGSGCCACATTGACMGCRTCCTGMCCGGTYAGRCTATCMACCACCAGCAGRATTTCRTGSGGMGWGGTCGCRYTSYKRAYYCCRACRACCTCSGMCATCAATGYCTGATCAATATGCARRCGGCCYGCSGTATCCAGAAGCACAACATCCATGCCCTGTAATTTTGCCGCCGTCATSGCCCGCCGGGCAATATCCACCGGCATCTGACCCTCAATGATGGGCAGGGTCGCAACCCCAATCTGCTCGCCCAGAATTTTCAGCTGTTCCATGGCCGCCGGGCGATAAATGTCCAGCGAAGCCATCATGACCTTTTTATTCTCTTTTTCCGTAAGCCGCTTGGCAATCTTGGCSGCCGTSGTKGTCTTACCGGAGCCTTGCAAGCCCACCATCAGGATTGGCACCGGSGCCACCGCCGCAAGGCTGATACCCACCGTCTCACTRCCCAGCATTTCCACCAGATGATCATTAACGATCTTGACCACCTGTTGTCCGGGGGAGACGGACTTCATGACTTCATGTCCGATAGCGCGCTCGGTAACTTTGGCRACAAAGTCCTTGACCACGGACAGGGCAACATCGGCTTCCAGMAGCGCAATACGCACTTCGCGCATAGCGGCGGTCACGTCCGCCTCTTTCAGCGCGCCGCGTCCCTTTAACTTGTCAAATATACCGCCAAGCTTATCGCTTAAACTGTCAAACATGTTGTTCTCTCTTTTTGGTTCTTGTGTATCTCTTAAAGACAACACCATAACCATTATTTTATTCAGGGGGATAACTCCCCCGTGCCGCGGGCACTCCCCCTCCTCGCATTAGCTCGGACGGCCCTTGGCCTTGCCTCAGACCTTTTGGGTCTTCGGATATTCTTATTAAATCACACAACACAAACGCACCAGTGGGCGAATCTTCGCTGACTGGTGGACATCCTTGGACGCATTACTTCTGCAAATCCGTGATAGTTGAGCGGAAAATATGGGGATTCTGCGCAAGAGTCAAGTTCTTGTTTCCCGAAGCCAAAAAAAATGCCATAAGTTCACAAAATAAAAAATTACAGAAAAATATAGAAGGAACTTTGCCATAATGTCTAACCGATTGAAAACAGCACTTGCCATCGGCGGATTGACCACGATGTTAATGACCTCTCAGGCCCAGGCCGGGCTGGACGGAAATCCGTTCGAGGGGCTGTATCTGGGCTTCAATGCCAATTATTCCAAAGTAACCGCAGATGCCACCTATGAAATTCTGGATGCCAATACCAACTCATTTGGTGGCATATCTTCAAGCAGCAACAGCACCGGATACGGCGGCGTTTTATATGGCGGCATCGGCACCAACATCTGGGGGCCTATGTATGTGGGAATCGAAGCTGGACTTGGCGTCAATGGCGGCACCTCTTTTGTCACCGATGGCACAAATACTTTTGGCCTGAAAGCCGGTTTTTCCCTTGACATTACAACCCGCGTCGGCATGACCGTATCGGACCGCGTTCTCGTGTATGCGCTGGGCGGTTATACCTCCATAAAATTCAGCAACAAGGGTTTTGTTAATGCCCAGTCAAAAGGGCTTGGCGGATACCGTTATGGAGCGGGCTTTGAAGTTGGCATAATGGAAGATATTGCTCTGCGCGTGGAATATGTCAGAACCGCTCATGCCGCCATCACCTGGACACAGGCCGGTGACAGCTTTCGCTTTGATCCCAGTACGCAAGTCGTTAGAATAGGTGTTGTCCTTCACATGGATTGATAAAAAAAGGGGGGATTAACCAACGAAGGGGGAAGTTCTATTCGTCTTTCCCCTCAACGCCCATCAGTTTTTCACTATGGATAACCACATTTTCCTTAAGGCGCGCCATGAAATCCTTTTTGCTCAGGCCACGCTCAATAGGCGGATGATATTCCATTATAATAGTGCCCGGCTTGTTAAAGAGGCTGCCTTTCAGCCAATGAACGCCGGTATTTGTTGACGCACAGATGACCGGAATATCCACATCGCGCTGCATGTAATAAACCCCGGATTTAAGCCGCTTGCGCTTGCCCGGCGAAACACGGGTGCCTTCGACAAAGAGCAACAATGGTATTTTTTGTTTCAGCAAGAGTTTGGATATTGCAATGGTTTTTTCTTTTGCCTCCCCCTTGCCCCGGTCAATGGGGATGACCTCCATCTTTTCCAACACCTGTTTAAAACCCATAACCTTGAACAGCTCCGCCTTGGCCAGCGCTGTAAGGTTTGGCATCCGGCGATAGGTAATCAGGGCTTCCAGATTGCTCATATGTTTGCAACATAGAATGAACCCCTGATCCTTGGGCAGATTCTCAAGCCCCCGTTCCTCCAGCTTTAAACCGCCTATTTTATCCAGAAGGAAAAATACCGCATCAAACCACATAGACAGGGCACGGCGCATAGGGACCGGTGATTTCAGAAAAGACAGGGGAACAAGGACAAAAATAACCCATGCGGGACCGATGGTCCAAAAAAGGATATTATAAATCAGGGAACGGATATAACTCATAAAAAGAATACTCGGCTTTTTCAAGAATCAAAAAGAGATTTCAGCGGCATATTATTTATTTCATATCAGTTTGTCAAAGCCTGCGCACCCGCTGAATTATAATTTATCGCCTCCAGATAATGGCCATATTTATGATAGATGTCCGCCGCCCGTTCATCCTTCTCTATCCAGTCATATATTTTCTGCTCTGCCGCGTGAGCTTTTTCAGCATGCCCCGCCCCCTCATAGCTTTTCATAAGCATATACCAGCCAAATATCTGGAAAGGATAATCACGCGCCATTGACTTGAAAAGATCAATGCTTTTCTCCCAATTCTGATCAATATAATTCGGGTTATTAAGGAAATTAACCTCCAGATTGGCGGTGTACATTAATTCTTTCAAGTCCTCAGCAGAGATTTCCGGCGTATCAAAGAGCCGTTCCCTGAAAATGGCCGTTGACCACATGGAAATATCATCCTTGATATGGCCCAATTCTATGAACTGGTCATACATTTCCGAGCCGCGCAAGGGAACCGCAATACTGAATGACGCCCAGTCGCTTTTAAGGTTCCGGGCATATTGAATGGTTTCCTCGATCATTTCACGGGTTTCTTTCGGAAAACCGGCGATGAAGAAACACCGCACATGGACATTCCGGTCCCGGAAATATTTGACGACCTCCACCGCCCGGTCCAGCTTGACATTCTTTTTGATAATTTTACGTTGAACATAGGGGGAGCCGGATTCAATGGCCACATTAGTTGTCTGCATCCCGGCCTCTATCAAGGCGTCCATAACATCATCAAACAGGGTATTCACCGACAGGGCATTAGGGAACTGAATCTCGAAATTGGGAATATTCCGGCCAAATTTATTTATTTCCTGCAACAGGGAGATAACTTTCTTGCGGTTAGCGGTGAAAAGATCATCCTCTGGAATATATAGGTTTATCCCGTATTTTTCGTTAAGCTCTCGCATTTCGGCAATGACGCTGTCATCGGAACGATACCGCATTTTCCGGCCCATGGTTGTATGGGCGGCGCAGAATGTGCAGGAAAAGGGGCAGCCCCGGGTGGTCATGATAGAAATTTCCCGGGTTTCCTGATGTTCCTCATCCCGCCATGTGGCCCGGCCCTTATCCGCCTTAATATAAGAATATATATCTAGCAGGTCCCAATCTGGAAAAGACAGATCATCAAGATTTTTCGGATTGTCCGCCAGAGGCATAGGCAGGCGGTCCTCAACATGCGTCCGGCTGTAAATGCCCTGTACCTGCGGCACATCCCCCTTTTGCAACTGCCGGACAAATTCCGGGAAAGCGAAATCACATTCACCCCGCGCCGCATAATCAAGGTCCGGGTGATCCATAACCGCATTGACCGCGTTGGTGGTATGGTTGCCGCCCGCCACAAGTCTCGCCTTGGGCCATATTTTTTTATGAGCCGTAGCCGCCGCATTGAAAAACGGGTGAATGATGGAAAACAGCATGGAATAGCATATTAAATCCGGCGTAAACTCCCCGGCCATTTCCCCGGCCAGCACCCGGATCATTTCCGCACTGTCCGAATAGCGTTCCGGATTGGTTTTCACCTCACGCAAATAATCCAGAACACGCACCTCCACATTCTGAACTTTTGATTTCAGGTTTGATGACAGATAGAGAATACCAAGCGGAATAACCATGGTATGGGGCATGGCATTCTTCTTGGCCAATATAAGGTCGACCTCATGCATGGGAATAGTTGGAAAGTTGACAAATAATATTTTGAAGGGTTTTGTCATACTTGTTTGATTATCCTCAACAATGTGGGTGTGAGCGAGATATTATAACGCAAAAAGATTAACAAAACTGTCATCCTTAAAATATAGCGTGTTATACATAGAAACACAAGATCACTCACCTAGAGTATCCGTCCAGGCCTCAAAAGAAAAGATGGGGGTGACCATACTCTAGCACGACCCGTAAGGTAGCAGAAATTCAACAATCCGCCCCCCGCCGCTAATAGCGAGAAGACCTCTCGTTACCAGCGGCCCTTTAGGACATAAAGGGCTGGATTAATCATAAGACAAGCAATATCAGACCTGAATAATTTTGGTGAGCCCGACAGGGTTCGAACCTGTGACCCGCTGATTAAGAGTCAGCTGCTCTACCAACTGAGCTACGGGCCCCCAAATGAGACAAGCGCAACATATCGCCCCACACACTTTTGGTCAATATGAATATACAGAAATAGAATAACCGTTCGGCCATGACAGCAGAACGGTTTTTTCCAGCATCTTAATGGTGAGCCCGACGGGGTTCGAACCTGTGACCTACTGATTAAAAGTCAGTTGCTCTACCAGCTGAGCTACGGGCCCTCCGAAAAGATGAGCGGAACATAATGTCCTATTGCCTTTCGGTCAACAGGTATTTCGCCCAAGGTTGAAAAAAAACAATCACAGAGGGTCTATGTCTCCCATTGCTCTTTTTTCGTGGAATTTTTTGATAAATTCTTTTAGTTTTTTAACGGCTATAGATTCTCTAATATCCGACATAAGCCTTTGATAATAAGTTAAATTATGCTCCGTCAGCAACATCAGCCCCAAAAGTTCATTACCGCGAAACAGGTGGGAAAGATAAGCCCGGCTGTAATGGTGGCAAGCGGAACAGGGACAGCCCTCTTCCAGGGGCCGCATATCATCCACATGGCGGGCGTTTTTCAGGTTAACAGTCCCGCGCGCGGTGAAGGCCTGTCCTGTACGCCCTGAGCGAGAGGGCAGTACGCAATCGAACATATCAATGCCCCGCGCCACCGCCCCGACGATGTCATCGGGCTTGCCAACCCCCATGAGGTAACGCGGTTTTGTCTTTGGCATTAATGGCATGGTATAGTCCAGAACCTCAAACATGACCGCCTGCCCCTCACCGACCGCAAGGCCGCCGACTGCATAGCCCTGACAGTCTATTTCCCGCAGGGCCGCGACGGAATGGCGGCGGAATTTTTCAAAAACGCCGCCCTGAACAATACCGAACAGGGCGTTTTTTTCGGCATGGTCCGAGCCATTATGAAAGGCGTCATATGACCGTTTGGCCCAGCGCATGGACATAAGCATGGACTGTTCGGTTTCCTGTTCCGTGGCCGGATAGGGCGTGCATTCATCAAAGGCCATGACAATATTGGACCCAAGGAGCCGCTGAATCTCCATGCTTCTTTCCGGGGTCAGCATATGCTTTGAGCCATCAATATGAGATTGAAAGGCCACCCCTTCCTCGGTTATTTTGCGCAATTTCGCCAGTGACATCACCTGAAAACCGCCGGAATCCGTTAATATAGGCCGGTCCCAGTTCATAAATTTATGCAACCCGCCCAGACGGGAAATACGTTCCGCCGTGGGCCTCAGCATCAAATGATAGGTATTGCCCAGCAAAATATCGGCACCGGTTTCGCGCACGGTCTCCGGCTTCATGGCCTTTACCGTGGCCGCCGTGCCAACGGGCATGAAGGCCGGAGTCCTGATCTCACCGCGAGGGGTTTTGATAACGCCCGTTCGGGCATTGCCGTCCGTTCCGGTGATGTCATAGGAAAAATATTCAGTCATGATAAATCTTCTCGAAAAAGCAGGCTGCTGTCGCCGTAGGAATAAAAGCGGTAACCCTGATCAATGGCATGGGCATAAGCAGCTTTCATATTTTCCTGTCCGGCAAAGGCACTGACCAGCATGAACAGGGTGGAGCGCGGCAAATGAAAGTTTGTCATCAAAACATCCACAGCACGAAATTTATAGCCCGGCGTTATGAATATATCAGTGGCCTGCGCAAAGGCATGAACCCTGCCCGCCTCATCTGCCGCAGATTCCAATAGGCGCAAAGACGTAGTTCCAACCGCGACAACCCGCCGTCCCTTGTCATGGGCCTGATTTATGGTTTCCGCCGCCTGTGCGGTGATCTCCCCCCATTCAGAATGCATTTTATGGTCAGCTGTATCATCCACTTTAACCGGAAGAAAAGTCCCGGCCCCCACATGTAAGGTCACATGAACGAATTCCACGCCCTTGCCGGACAGGTCAGCCAACAAACGATCCGTAAAGTGAAGCCCCGCCGTGGGGGCGGCAACCGCACCGTCTTTTTTGCTGTAGACCGTCTGATAATCGGTTAAATCCCGTTCATCTATCGGGCGCTGTGAAGCAATATAGGGCGGCAGAGGCATGACGCCGGCCTCGTCAAGAGCGGAGCGAAAATCCTCACCAGCGCAATTGAAGTGCAGAGAAACCTCACCGCCTTCTCCTTTTCCGATCACACAGGCTGAAAGGCCATTAGAGAATTCAATGATATCATCAATTTTCAGCTTCTTGGCCGGGCGGGCAAAGGCYTTCCACYGGCCRTCCCCRTCATTCATATGCAGGGTAACTTCWATYTTGGCNTYGCNGRCGYTTKCCSGTCAGRCGSGCSGGAATWACCCGHGTGTCRTTAAASANCAASANATMWCYSSNGCTKYARGKRANTCMSRCARGYCMRDRACCTGCCTGTCCTGMMGKTCMKYAYCCTTYACCMMWAGCAACCGCGCCCCGTCRCGANTGMGRNGCGGGGCGMAGKGCRATRAGCTCTYTGGGGAGCTCAAAATCRARYWMRTCKRYKTKSATNCWGKRTYMGYWSCAWKCTSSATSWTGRNTAYKNCATCSSGCGTRMYGCNGTNGNWACWSNAYAYKMYSNCACRASSTSCATGCCGTCCACGACCTGTCCCCATACGGAATATTGACCGTCCAGATGGGGGGCATCGTCAAAGCAGATGAAAAACTGGCTGTCGGCGCTATCGGGCATGGCGGAGCGGGCCATGGAAGCCGTGCCGCGCACATGGGATTTATCAGAAAATTCTGCCGGGATATTCTGGCCGCTGCCGCCGGTGCCATTGCCGGACGGATCGCCGCCCTGTGCCATAAAGCCGGGGATAACCCGGTGAAATTTCAGCCCGTCATAAAATCCGTCCCGGACGAGTTCCTTAATGCGAGCCACATGCTTTGGCGCCACATCCGGATATAATTCCAATGTCACACGACCATCTTTCAGGTCAAGATAGAGTGTATTCTCAAGATCCATATTTTTATTCCTCAGGAGTAACGTCAGCAGCAACCTGCATTTTAATGATTTTATCAGGGTCCAGCAATTCCGGAACAACCCCTTCTTTGATGTGATCAACATACCTCATGCCGCCAATAACGCGGCCCCATATGGTATATTTACCGTCCAGAAACGGACTGACCCCAAGAACAATGAAGAATTGGCTGTCGGCACTATCCTCATCATCCGCGCGCGCCATCGATACGGTGCCTTTAAGATGGGGCAAGTCTGAAAACTCCGCCGGAAGATTCTGTCCTGACCCGCCGGAGCCATTACCGTCAGGATCGCCGCCCTGCGCCATAAAACSGGGGATAACCCGGTGAAAGGTCAGGCCATCATAAAATCCCTGCCGCACCAGTTCCTTAATGCGTTTTACGGTTTTCGGGGCCACATCAGGATACATTTCAATGGTTACCCGGCCATCTTTCAGGTCAAGATAGAGTGTGTTCTCAAGGTCAGCGGCAATGGCCGGACTATGGACAAATCCACCCAATAAAAACAAGGCAATAAATGTCTTAAAAAATAATCTCATTATATATCTCGCTATTTATTTAATTTTGCCAAAACGTCCCTTTTGACATTTTCTGATACAAAGGGGGAAATATCGCCGTCAAAACGGGCGATTTCCTTGACCAGCCGTGAGGCAATGGCTTGCAAAGAAGGTTCTGCCATCAGAAACACAGTTTCAATCTCAGAATTCATTTTGTAATTCATGGCGGTCATCTGAAACTCATATTCAAAGTCTGATACGGCTCTCAGGCCCCTGATAATACTTGTCGCGCCAATTTCTTCGGCAAAACTCATCAACAGGGTGCTGAAAGACCGCACCTCAATCCTGACCCCGGTATTGCGCTCAATAAAGGCCGTTTCGCGGCGCACCATCTCAACTCTTTCGTCAAGGTCGAACAGGGCGGTTTTAGACGGATTGGTTGAAATGCCAAGGATAAGATGATCGACAAGTTTCGCACTACGGGCGATAATATCAATATGGCCGAGGGTAATGGGATCAAAAGTTCCGGGATACAACCCTATTCTCTTTTTCGGTGTCATATTCATTCCTCCGCCGTATCACTCTCGGTTTCTTCTTCTACTTCTTCAGGTTCCTGAACCCGTTCAACGGAAACGATTTTTTCGGCATCCCCCACTTTAAACAGGGTCACGCCTTGCGTATTCCGTCCGGCAACCCGAACACCACCCACCGGCACCCGGATCAGACGTCCCTGATCCGTTACCATCATCAATTGGTCCATGTCGTTTATGGGGAAGGCCGCGATAACATCACCATTTCGCGCCGAAGTTTCAATATTGATGATCCCCTGCCCCCCGCGACCACTGACGCGATATTCATAGGCCGAGGTCCGTTTGCCATAGCCGTTCACGGTAATACTGAGGATAAACTGCTCTTTTTCCGCCATATAGGCAATGCGCTCTTCGGTAAGAATTTCCGGCATCTCCGGCGTATCTCCCCGACGTTTTGCGGCAACATATTTAAGATAGGCACTGCGTTCTTCCGTATCAGCGGCAACATTATGCAATATGGACATGGATACGACCTCATCGCCGCCCGCAAGGCGGATGCCCCGCACGCCGTCAGAATTCCGTCCCTTGAACAGGCGCACGGCAGTGGCGGCAAAACGGATACATTTCCCGCCCCGRGCCGCCATCAGCACATCATCTTCCTCTGAACAGGCCGCAACCCCGATCAGACTGTCGCCCTCGGACAGCCTGATGGCAATCTTGCCATTGGCCCGCACATTTGAGAAATCAGATAGCAGATTGCGGCGAACATTGCCTTTTTGGGTGGCAAATATGGCATGTAATTCGCCCCAACTGTCCTCATCTTCGGGCAAGGGCAGGATAGTGGAAATATTCTCGCCCTGTTGCAGAGGCAGGATATTTATCAGGGCCTTGCCCTTGGATTGAGGCGTGCCAACGGGCAGTTTCCAGACTTTCAGCTTATAGACCTGACCAAAGTTGCTGAAAAACAGAATAGGCGTATGGGTGCTGGCAACAAAGACATTACGCAGAAAATCCTCGTCCTTGGTGCGCATGCCGGACCGGCCCTTACCGCCGCGTCGCTGTGCGCGGTAGGTGACGAGCGGCACTCTTTTGATATAGCCTGTGTTTGTTACGGTCACGACCATATCTTCCCGCTGTATCAGGTCTTCATCTTCGAATCCGAAGGCATCAAGGGCAAATACAGAGCGGCGCGGGGTGGCGAATGCCTCCCGATAGTCCACAAATTCCGTGCGCATGATATTATACAACCGTTCCCGACTGCGCAGAATATCAATATAATCCTCAATTTCCTCGGCCAGAGTTTTCAGCTCATTGCCAATATCATCGCGGCCMARRGCCGTCARACGGTGCAGTCTCARTTCCAGAATRGCCCGAACCTGTTTCTCGGACAGCTTGTATTTWCCGTCCACGACCCCCCGGCCCGGCTCATTRATCAGTTCAATATAGCYCTGAACATCAACCGCATCCCAGTTYTCGGCCATCAGCCTTTCACGGGCCTCGGCAGGGTTYGGCGCAGTGCGGATCATGGCGACAATCTTGTCCAGATTATTGACTGCAATCACAAGGCCAACCAATATATGCGCCCGGTCCCGGGCCTTGGTCAGTTTATATTTGGTCCGGCGCGTAATGACTTCTTCGCGGAATTTAATGAAACATTCAATGATCCGGCGCAGATTCAATACTTCTGGCCGCCCCCCGTTCAGGGCCAGAATATTAGCGCCAAAACTGGTCTGTAAGGAGGAATAGCGGAACAGCTGATTCAGCACCACATCACCGACCGCGTCCCGTTTTAATTCCACCACCACCCGCACGCCAGTACGGTCAGATTCATCGCGAATATCGGAAATCCCCTCAATCCTCTTGCTGCGCACCAGGTCGGCTATCTGCTCAATCATACGGGATTTGTTAACCTGAAAGGGAATTTCGCTGACAATGATTGCCTCACGGTTTTGACGGATTTCCTCRAAATGGGTTTTGCTGCGCATGATGATTGAACCACGCCCGGTGGTCAGGGCTGACCGCGCGCCCGCAGACCCCATAATCAACCCGCCTGTGGGAAAGTCCGGTCCGGGGACAATCTCCACCAGTTCCTCCAGCGTGATTTCCGGATTATCCACATAGGCACAGCAGGCATCCAATACCTCCCCCAGATTATGAGGCGGAATATTAGTGGCCATCCCAACCGCAATCCCCCCGGCCCCGTTAACCAGAATATTGGGGAAACGGGCCGGCAAGACGGTGGGTTCAAATTCTGATTCATCATAGTTGGCCTGAAAATTGACGGTATCCTTGTCAATATCCTCAAGCAACCCGCTGGCCGCTTTGTCCATGCGGGCCTCGGTATAGCGCATGGCGGCGGCCCTATCGCCGTCCATAGAACCAAAGTTCCCCTGCCCGTCAATGAGCGGCAGGCGCAGGGAAAAACTCTGCGACATACGGACCATGGCTTCATAAATGGCACTATCACCGTGGGGATGATATTTACCCATGACATCACCGACGATGCGGGCGGATTTACGGTATGACTTGGTCCAGTCATAACCACTCTCATACATGGAATAGAGAATGCGCCGATGGACCGGTTTCAGGCCGTCCCGCACATCGGGAAGCGCGCGGGAAACAATCACGCTCATGGCGTAATCAAGGTAAGAGGTTTTCATTTCCTCTTCGATGGTAATGATGGAAATGCCCGTATCAGGAAGATCAGGAAGACTGTTTTCGGTCAAAGAATTGGCCCTTTATAATATACTTAAATCAATTATTGTACCGGCATCCCGTCAGTTGGCATACCATTGTAAAATCTGTCACATTTTTATACTAAATCCCATGCGCTATGGCAAGGAATACGACATATATTTATCCAAGTGCCGGTACAATTGTACAAGGCCATTTTATTCCTTTTGAATCCAGTATTATTCCACACGTACTGCCGTACCGAATGCCAGTATTTCAGAGGCATTGGCCGCAATCGCAGAGGTCGTAAAACGCACATTGACCACCGCATCGGCCCCAAGGATTTTTGCGTTTTCCTCCAGACGGGACAGRGCCTGTTCGCGGGCATCTTCCAGCAACTCCGTATAGCCCCTGAGTTCTCCGCCAACAATGGTTTTCAGCCCGGCCATAATGTCACGGCCAATATGTTTGGATTGCACGGTACTGCCSCGTACAAGCCCAAGAGTTTCAGTAATATTTCTTCCGGCAATATTCTCTGTTGTTGTTATAAGCATAATTTTATCCTCTGTTGTTTATCTTTAGCTCATAAACAGTCTATCATTTTTTGGGATGATGTCATCTGGACTTTAACACTGTCAATCCACCGTCATTATCGCCAATATTAAAGGTGTCAGTTTTCTTTACACTTCTAAAAATGGCAAATAAATTACTAACACATTGATAATAATAGATAAAATAATTAATTCAGTCTATTTTGCTCCTTTCACATGAAATAACTGTCAGAATATTTTACATTTAAGGAGGTTAGAGAAAACTAATAAGAACCCTAAGCCATTGAAATATGTAAAGTCATGTATTGTGGCGTGATTCTTGCTTGTAAATTAGCACGTGGGCAATCTGGCACCGCCTTTGTAATAAAGAGTGCTTTAGAAGAGCAGCATTTCCACATATTGCTGCAAATTGGGAAAGAAAATGCATAAAACATCAAAAATTAAAGGCGTATATTTAGGGGTGGCCGTTGCGTTATCTCTGGTCAGCACACCAGCATCAGCCACTATTGTATATGATGCGAATGTTACCCCGGATATAATCTTCGGCAGTGGCAACAGCAATGGCTCTTTTACAGTAGATCGTAGTAGCGGTGTAGAGCTTGGGTTGCGGGCAAAAATACCCTTTACTGGCACGTTACACAGTAATGGCGACGGCACCTATTCTTATACATTGGCCGAAGCAAATCCAAAATGGAATTTCGATTGGACGGTAAATACGGATTATAGCGGTACAACCGGTAACGTCATAAACAGCTTTACTTATGAAATCGGCATTGATTTTGATCCCGGCATTGGGACAGACTTTTTTGCCTTTGACCCGATTACCCCTAGCACGGCAGCTCCTTTTTACGACCATAGCATTGGTACAAATTCCACAGGCAATGGTGGTGGTGCAGAAGTCCCCTTATCCAATCCTCCTACCGCTGCAGAACTAGCTGCTGCTCCAGGCCTGTATCAAACTTTAATTGGTAATAATAATGTCCTGCAACAGTCATGGCGACATGCGTTTTTTACGGCACTATCTGGGAAATCGTATGATCCGACCATCGGCGGCACCTATGATATTTATCTGGCAGCCTTTGCCAATGGTGTTCAGGTGGCCCGCACAGATATTCAGGTCACTGTCCCGGAACCGGCCCCCTTTGCCCTTATGGCTCTGTCTCTGCTGGGAATGGGTCTGTATCGCCGGAAAAGACGTTAAGAAAGTCAAAAAACATAAATATTTATCAAGGCGGCTGTTTCGGGCCGCCTTTTTTTATTGCCACATATCTCTCTTTTTCAGTACAAGATATATCTTGTACTAAATCAGGGAAAATTAATGACGAAAAATACTATTGAAGATTTGCTTGCCATCATGGAACGATTGCGCAATCCGGACGGGGGATGTCCGTGGGATATTGAGCAGGATTTTTCAACCATTGCCCCCTATACCATCGAAGAGGCCTATGAAGTGGCCGAGGCCATTGAAATGGGGGACATGCCTCACCTGAAAGATGAACTTGGGGACCTGTTGTTTCAGGTGGTGTTCCATACCCAGATGGCACAAGAGAAAGACCATTTTACCTTCGATGATGTTGTGACGGCTATTTGTGACAAGATGACCCGCCGCCATCCCCATGTCTTTGGCAATGCCGACTATCGGGATGCCAAACAACAAACCGTTGCCTGGGAAGCGCAGAAGGCMRAGGAACGCAAAGATAAAAACTTGGGCGCGAGTGTCCTTGACGGCGTGACGCCCGCCCTGCCCGCCCTCACCCGGGCCATTAAATTACAGAACAGGGCCGCAAGGGTCGGCTTTGACTGGCCCGATACGGTGCAGGTTCTGGACAAATTAAATGAAGAAATGGCCGAATTATCTCATGAATTGGTYGARGCCGGTRAAGGCAGCGACAATGCGGACAGGATTGCCGAGGAATTCGGCGATATGATGTTTGTCTATGCCAATCTKGCCCGTCACCTTGATATAGACGCCGAAGGCGCCCTGCGGTCTGCAAATTACAAATTTGAACGRCGCTTCAGGCAGGTRGAACARRTGGCCAATGCGCAGGGAAAATCTCTTGATRAAATGTCTTTAGGCCAGATGGATGCCCTATGGGATCAGGTGAAAGAACAGGAAAAGAAAAATTCAGCTCCCCATCACCAGAATATATAAATAATCATTGAGTTTTGGGGCGTTTCACGTTACAAGCTCCGAACTATGAGGTCTGTGCTCTTGATAAAGATGCGCGGGCCTTTGACTTTGGCACCCCTGGAGGCCATCGTCTTTATAATCAATTAGGAGAAATTAAAATGGCAAATCCAGTTTTAAAAGCTGAATTGCGCGAAAAAGCGGGTAAGGGGTCCTCTCGTGCGTTACGTAGAGAAGACAAAATACCGGCTGTTATATACGGCGACAAAAAAGAACCCACCCTTGTAACCTTAAGACAGGTTGACCTGATGAAAGAGTTGCACAAGGGCGGATTTATGAATACTTCCTACGAAGTTCAGATCGGCAAAGACAAGGAAACTGTTYTGCCCCGTGATGTTCAATTCCATCCGGTTACCGACTGGCCGCTTCATGTTGACTTCCTGAGGCTTGCCAAAGGGTCCAGCCTGAACATCATGATCCCCATTCACTTCATTGGTGAAGAAGAATGCCCCGGCATCAAGATGGGCGGCATTTTGAATGTTGTGCGGCATGAGGTCGAATTCTCATGCCCGGCCAATGCCATCCCGGAAGCCATTGAAATTGATATTTCAGTGCTTGAAATGAATGACAGCATTCATATCAGCACGGTCAAACTGCCCGAAGGTGTGACACCGGTTATTGATGACCGCGATTTCACCATCGCCATGATCTCTGCCCCAAGCGGCCTGAAAAGCTCCGGTACGGATGAAGATGAAGGCGCAGAAGGCACAGAGACCGAAGAAGAAGGCACCACTGAAGAAGGCGGTGAAGAATAATCTTCCGGCCTTTAAGGATCAGCCATGTTGTTAGTCGTCGGCCTGGGAAATCCCGGCAATAAATACAACRACAACCGGCATAATATTGGTTTTATGGCGGTGGACGAGATTGTCCGCCGCCATAACTTTACCGGCCCCAAATCCCGCTTTCAGGCACTGACCTATGACGGGCGGCTGGGCGATGAGAAAGTTCTGATCCTGAAACCACAGACTTTTATGAATTTGTCCGGGCAGGCAGTCAGCGARGCGGCCCGCTTTTATAAAATCCCGCCCAAAGAWGTTTTTGTCTTTCATGACGARYTGGATATTCCGGCGGCAAAGATAAAATTCAAAACCGGCGGCGGTCATGCGGGTCACAATGGCYTGCGCAAYATAGATCAGCATATGGGCAAGGATTATCACCGTATCCGTATGGGCATTGGCCATCCGGGGGATAAAGAGCGCGTTCATAGTCATGTGCTGGGGGACTTTGCCAAGGCTGACCGGGACTGGCTGGAACCGTTACTTGATGCGGTGGCCCATGCGGCCCCGGCTCTTGCGGATCCATCCGGCGAAACACGGGGGGCTAGATTCTTGAATGAAGTTGGCCTTATACTTAAACCAAACAGAAATAACGGATAACATCATGGGTTTTAAATGCGGGATTGTGGGCTTGCCMAATGTGGGGAAATCAACCCTTTTTAATGCGCTGACCAGCACGGCAGCKGCAGCAGCGGCCAATTACCCCTTTTGCACCATTGAGCCAAATGTGGGACAGGTGCCCGTACCGGATCCGCGCCTGCATCTATTAGCAGAGATCGCCGGATCAAAGGAAATCCTGCCRACCCAGCTTTCCTTTGTCGATATTGCCGGGCTTGTGCGCGGCGCRTCACAGGGCGAAGGRCTTGGCAATCAGTTTCTGGCCAATATYCGTGAGGTCGATGCCATCATTCATGTGCTGCGCTGTTTTGACGATGACGACATCACYCATGTGGAAGGGGTTATCGACCCCATCTCCGATGCGGATATCGTGGAAACCGAATTGATGCTGGCCGATATTGACAGTCTGRSYAAGCGGAAAAGTGGCCTTGARCGGCGYATCCGGGGGCAGGACAAGGAAGCCAAGYTGATCATGGCCCTTGCAGRCCGTATTCTGGCCGTACTGGAAGAAGGTAATCCTGCCCGCACCGTTGAGGCTGCCGATGAGGAAGAGCAGAAGATGATCAATGAATTACAGCTTCTGACCTCCAAACCTGTTCTATATGTTTGTAATGTGAGCGAAGATGACGCGGCAGAAGGCAACGAGATGAGCCGCCGTGTGACGAACAAGGCCGCCGCAGAGAATGCGGTGTCGGTCATTATCTCCGCCGCGCTGGAATCCGAGATTGCCCAGCTTGATGATGAGGAAGAACAGAAAGCCTTTCTGGAAGACCTCGGGCTTGGTGAAACCGGCCTTGGCCGCGTAATCCGGGCCGGTTATGACCTGTTGCATCTGATCACCTATTTCACGGTGGGGCCGAAAGAGGCCAGGGCCTGGACCGTTACCCAAAACACCAAAGCGCCGCAAGCCGCCGGCGTTATTCACACGGACTTTGAAAAAGGCTTTATCCGCTCCGAAACCATTTCCTACGCTGATTATATCGAGCATAACGGCGAGAATGGGGCCAAGGATGCAGGCAAAATGCGCCTTGAGGGTAAAGAATATATTGTTGCGGACGGCGATGTGCTGCATTTCCGCTTTGCCAATTAGGAAATAACATGCGCGTATTTGAAGACTTCACCGTCGGGGCCAGCGAGACATTCGGCGACTATCTGATTACCGAACAGGAAATCATCGAATTTGCGACAAAATACGACCCGCAACCCTTTCACACCGACCCTGAATTTGCCAAAAAATCCTTTCATGGCCAATTAATCGCCAGTGGTTGGATGACCGGGGCGGTTACCATGCGGCTGATCTGTGATCATGTCCTGACCAACAGCAGCAGCATCGGCTCGCCCGGCATTGATAATCTGCGCTGGTTAAAACCGGTTTATGTGGATGACCGCCTGAAAGCCACCGTAACGGTGATTGCCGCCCGGGAATCCAAAAGCAARCCGGGGGTTGGCATTATCAATTATGAGGTCGCCACCCTCAATCATAATGATGAAATCGTTATGACCATTAAAACAACCGGCATGTTTCTGACCCGCGCCGCCGCTGAAAAAGCTTAAAACTGGCCGATGCGAAAACTCAAAGGCCAATTCACKGACCGCTTGTYTGTGTCTTCCCCCCAAACGGCTGATAATYCTGTCCTGATTTCCTCTATGGGGTCCCTGCCCTTGTCCGCCTTATAGCGCACCACCGCAGACCATGTAGAGAGATAACCCAGCAGGTCATCAAGCCGCCATGACGCCGTCATATTRAAATYTGGYGSCGYAATTTCCTGAAAYGGRAAATCTATAYTRCGGTAATTCTCATTAACCAATGCCCGCTCCGGCGGCCAGTATTCCCCAATGGTTTTCATATATAGCTGTCGGATAATACGGTCTATGTCCCGATCAATGCTTAGTAAATTATAGGTCCATACCGCTAAAATACCGCCCGGTTTCARTAYCCGYTTKRCTTCCTGAAAGAAATCATCATGGGCGAACCAGTGTARGGCCTGCGCAACTGTTACCAAATCYACAGAGGATGTCTCCAGACCGGATTCTTCCGCCGYTGCWACGCWGAATGTTATATTTTGYGGCCCTTCGGCCTTKKCKACCTGYTGYGYRCTRCCGTCTGTTGCGATGATGCGATCAAAGAAAGGCGATAAGCCCCGCGCCGCCTGCCCGGTCCCCGTAGCACAATCCCATACCAGGTTATGATCTTTACATAACCCGGATAAATAGGGATAGAGTTCCTGAGGATAGGAAGGCCGGAATTTACTATAGCCTTTGGACTGGGCAGAAAAATGGTCTTTAAATTCCGCCATTCATATATCTTTCATGAAGACGATCTCGTAAAATGAGGTAATATTTTTTCYCCCAGTAATTCTATGGCATTTTTCACGTTGGGGCCAAGGGGGCCTCCCAGGTTTATCTGGGTTATACCGGCATCGGCCAATGCCTCAATTTGGTCAATGATGTCATGGGGCYGCCCGCTCAGACCCAGTTTCAACATATCATCCGTAACCGCCCGTTGGGCCTGCTCATAKTCCTGCCGGGTAATCAGGTCGCGGATATGGTCAAAATCCGCRCTCYTCAGGCCAATSGTTGCCARGGCGTCATCCTCAAGATAAGGGCCAAAATAGGCGACCATGGACCGCATCACACTTTCTGCCTCCTGCCCGTCTTCCGAGATACTGAGCCARGCACATCCGGCAATATCAAAATCTTTACCGGTTTTATTATGCACTCGCCCCTTTTGGATGCAATCGACCATACGGCGTGCTGAGGCGGGCGGCGTTATCATGGGTAAGCTACCATCGCCAATCTCGCCGGACAAGGCCAGAAAATCATCGCCAAAGGCACAAACATACAGGGGAATCTCTGACCGGACCGGTTTGAACCGTAAATAACATTGATCAGACCAGTTAAAATGCGCCGTATGATGSKCTACGACCTCGCCCCGCAATAACTGGCGAATCATTTGAACCGACTCTCTGGTTACCTGAAGAATATCCGTGCAATCAACCCCGGCCCATCCCACCATATCATAGGTGTGAAGGCCAAGCCCGATTACTGCCCGGCCAGCCGACAATTCGTCCAATGTCGCCAGATAGGATGCTATTTCTGCGGGGCTGGTGGTATAGGGATTGGGACCGACACTGCCGATCTTTATCCGATCCGTTGCCTGTGCCACTGCCGCCGTCACCACCCAGGTATTTTTCATGAATATATCATGAGGATACCAGACATATTCAAATCCGGCCTGTTCCGCCTGCTGACTGTAACGAACTATATCCGGGACAGAACCCACTTTTTCAATAAAACGAATACCAAATTTCATTTTTATAATCCACTCTGCTGCAGAGAATAATGAATAAAAAAAGGCCACCAATTGGCAGCCTTTTAAATTACATCAATATTGGGTCAGAACATCACACAAGGTCATCGCCTTTTTTGACTTTCCGCCAAACGCTTTTATTTACGAAATAAAGCATGATAGTCAGAATGGTCATAAAGATAATGACCTTCAATCCCATTCTCTTGCGGTCTTCCATCTTTGGCTCAGCGGCCCAATACATGAAGGTCGCCACATCATGGGCCATCTGCTGCGTTGTTGCCTTTGTGCCATCGGCATATTCMACAAGRTCATCAGATAACGGCGGTGCCATGGCAATTTTGTTGCCAAGGAAGGCTTCGTTAAAATACATGCCATCCGGCATTTCAAACCCGGGGGGGGCTTCTTCATGAAAGGTCGTCAAAATACCAACRATATAGTCTTCCCCATAAAGGCTGTTCCACGGCGTAAACATRGAYARATGYTCACGGGATTTTCCCAGCAGAGAGAAGTCMGGCGGCAARGCCCCRTTATTTGAATCGCGCGCGTCCTGTTCCGACGCAAAAGGKGCYGGRAAATAATCATAYGGCTTGCCTTTACGGAATACTTCCTCGCCTTCATCATCRGTMCCATTAGGGAATTCATACTCTGCGGCAAAGGCCTTTAGCTCGTCCATGTTGTAGCCAAAGGCTGCAAGYTCACGAAAAGCAACCATGTTCAGGGAATGACAGGCGGAACAAACTTCCTTATAGACCTGCAACCCTCTTTGYAAAGCGGGCTTGTCGAACTTGCCAAAGGGTCCCGCATGGGGCCAGTCATTTTTCTTTATTTCAAAAGAACTGCCCYCGGATGCGTTGGCAAGAGAAACTGATCCCAGAATAATCATCGCCGCAAGGCCGATATTTTTAACGATTTTTAACATATCCTAGCCCTCCTTCCTTGCATCCAACACCGACTGCGCGATGCTTGTCGGGACGGGTTTGGTTGTTTCCATGCGGCTGACCACAGGGATAATCACGATGAAATAGGCAAAGTAAAAGACTGAAGCAATTCGGCCAAGGGTAAGGGCATCAATGCCGCCTCCCATATTGATAATGATCTCACTTGGCAATTTGGTCCCCAGATAACCCAAGAATATGGCATTAACCAGAAACAACCAGAAGAAAAAAGCCGTTGCCGGACGGAATTTTGCCGACCTGACCTTTGACCCGTCCAGCCACGGCAGGACGAAGAATATCAGAATAGAGGAGAACATGGCAATCACCCCGAACAGCTTGTCCGGAACKGCCTTCAAWATTGTATAGAAGGGCAGRTAATACCATTCCGGCACAATATGAGCCGGAGTCAGCATTGGATTAGCCTCAATATAATTATCCGGTTCCCCCATGATATTGGGCATATAGAAAACAAACAGGGCGAATATTACAATGAAGAAAGACAGGCCAAGGGCATCTTTTGCGGTGTAATAGGGATGGAAAGGAATTTTATCACCCGGACCCTTGGCATCAATCCCGAGCGGGTTATTAGACCCCGGCAGATGCAAGGCCCAGATATGAAGAATAACCACCCCGACGATAATAAAAGGAAACAGATAATGCAGGCTGAAAAAACGCTGCAATGTTGGGTTATCAACGGAGAAACCACCCCACAGAAGGTGCAAAATACTTTCRCCCATACCATTGTAAAAATCAAAGGCCCCAAACAGGTTGGTAATAACCGTAGCCCCCCAGAAGCTCATCTGTCCCCAGGGCAGCACATAACCCATAAAGCCGGTGGCCATCATCAGGAGGTAGATCACAAGCCCCAGAAACCACAAGACTTCGCGCGGCGATTTATAAGAGCCGAAATACATGCCCCGCAAAATATGGATGTAAACCACAACGAAGAACATGGACGCCCCGTTAGAATGGGTATAACGCATAAGCCATCCATAATTCACATCACGCATGATATGTTCAACTGAACGAAAAGCAAGTTCCGAATTAGGGGTGTAATGCATGACCAGAATAATTCCGGTCAATATCTGCACCACCAGCATRAACCCGGCCAGTGAGCCGAAATTCCACCAGTAATTYAAATTGCGCGGCGCATTATATCCGGCCCCAAGGGTGCTATGCATGAGGCCCATAATCGGCAGGCGCTCCTCAAACCACTTTCCGACCTTGCTTTTAGGCATRTRTGTAGATGATCCCATTTTTTCCTCCCTAACCGATCTTGACCGTAGTATCGYTCARATAYWYRTATTKCGGCAAATCAAGGTTCCGGGGTGCCGGCCCCTTACGAATACGACCTGCAATATCATACTCTGACCCGTGACAGGGGCAATACCACCCCCCATAATCTCCGCTCTGAAATTCCGTATTATCCAGAGGGACACAGCCCAAATGCGTACAGATACCAATCATGATCAACCATTCCGRSTTTTGGGCACGGTCCTTATCATCCGCCGGATCAATCATTGAGTCATTATTTTCAGAAATCGCCCGGGCAATTTCTTTTTCGGTTCTATGGCGAATGAAAACCGGCTTGCCGCGCCAAAGTATACTAATGGTCTGGCCTACGGGAATGGGTGATATATCCACTTCCACAGAGGCCATCGCCAAAACGTCTGCTGACGGGTTCATTTGGTCAACAAGGGGCCAGGCGACGGATACTACGCCGACGGTGCCGACAACACCTGTTGCAACATAGAGAAAATTACGGCGTGTAACTTCTCCGTCCTGTTCAATTTGGTCATGGGTGGTCATTAAAGAAACCTCTTAAATGCTGTATCGATTACTTGTTTAATTCAGGCCGGAGGATGGAATAAAACGATCTTCTGCATAATATATTGAAAAAAACAGAATAAGCAAGCCACCCATATATATACATAATTATCATTTACTCAGTTTAATCAAAAGATGCAATCAAATATTACCCATTTCTTGTGAAAGATTGAATCTTAAACACCTTTTTCATGAATTACAGCGTATATTTTTAAGGGTCTGGTGACCTTGGACTTGCTTCGTAAAAGTGGAGGGTAATCTGTTATAACAAACCTAGAATTAGGAGTTAACAGATGCCCACTAAGAAACGTAATTTTACCGAAGATTTTAGAGAAGAAGCTGTTCGATTGGCTTTAACAAGTGATCAGCCCCATCATGACACTGCCCTGAACTTGGGTGTAGGCAAGTCTACGTTGAGCAAGTGGATCAGGCAATATCGTCATCAGATTCAACCTGACAAGCCCCGTCGTGATAAAGATGAGGAGCTAAAACGGCTTCGCAAGGAAAATAAAATATTAAGAGCTCAGCGTGATCTGTTAAAAAAAGCAGCGGCTTTCTTCGGCCCCAAAATGTTTTATGGGAAAGTCGATGAGGTTTGCTCTCATTGATGCGCGGAAAGCAGATCTATCAGTCGAACGCACCTGTCAGCTATGTGAAGTCAGCCCGAGCGGTTATTATGCTTGGCAAGGTCGGCCTGCGAGCAAGCACCAACGGGATGATATGATTTATCTGGCACATATACGTAGTT
>NVVY01000055.1 GCA_002749135.1 Alphaproteobacteria bacterium
CCATATCCTGTGAAGCAGAAACAGGCAGCATAAATGATAACAGGATACACCTTAACTTCGCTGCCAAACTGTTCAGACAATCAGGACCACCTCAAACAAAGTCCGCTTGCATGGGCGAAAGCTCATCTATTGTTACGGGGTTAATCTCTAATATGGGTCTGATTACTTCTCTCATATTATTCGCCTTCTTTTTATTTATCATTAGAACTTAATTACGGCATGTTACTCAGCCATAATACCCCACTCATTAAATGATCGGTATTGCGGCAAAGGCATACCGCATCATTCTATAGGGGTATGGGGATATGATGCGGTCCCTAATATTTTAAGCATGCGGTGCTTCCGATGAAGATGCGGTCGAGGATGCGGTGCGCTTACTTTTTCTTTTTTCCTTACCAATTKTTTTGTAATTAGGCCCAATTTCATAGGTAGCTTTCCYYSCYRYGCTTTTAYTYTTRTCGGNCKTTNACRTAACKTAAYANMMCCTTTCNTTTCYAANTKCCNCKARATGTTCTTTTARTTTTTTWGGANNNMTTATTANNWTGCCTTTTTNSWGYTTYAAGTYTTCYAKMARRYCYTTTGGKGCWATYGCATYASWWCCATGATTTCCATTATTCTGGACAACCCTACGTCCCGCATTTAAGTTTTTTACGACTTCCAATAAAACAAAATTTCGTTGCAACCTTATTGATTGAATCGTTTCAGGGATCGGGGGCGACATCAGACAACCCGTAAGCCATATCTCTTTACATGAATCACTGCCATAATTTGATTTAGCCACYGTTAATYTAAGTGCCTTWGGYGCACCCATWTCAAGRTTCTCYTGCCCTTTGATCACTTCCAGTGTCAAGCGTTGCCGCACAGCATTATTGAAGGCCGTMGACCCACTRTARTGAGAMCCATCAGACATGGAYGCYTTAGAAGGATGGGCCAAKACAAGAATTGTACAATCAAATTCCCGRCATAATGRYCCGAGYACCCGCTTYATAGCCGMATTAACAGGARGGCGAAGACTTTCATTCATAGCAAACAAATCAGCCATGCTGTCAAGTATCACAAGGGCMGGTTYGCCAATTTTCTCCAATTCCGCTCTCAAATTATGCAGGCGGGRCTGTTCGGTCACTTCACCCGTATCTGCGATAAYRGCCAAAAGRGTATCRCCGTKTGGYTGGCACCARAGGCCAACAGGTAAGTCATCATCAGGGTTGAGTTTATAGTCCTTGTATATTTGCTGTGACCTGCGRCTGACCTCAGCCTCCCCATCCTCGGCAAACAGGGCCAGTACAGGCATCCTTATGACCTCATTATCCAGTAACACCCGTCCAGCAGCGACACTGATCGCCAGATGCAGGGCCAAAAGGGATTTGCCTACACCGCCATCGCCATAGAGCAAATTTACGTGACCTTTCAGAACAAAGCCCTCCCACACCCATTCCGTATCCGGATAATCAGCGTTGAGAAGATGGGCAATTGATTTGGGTAGGTCATAGGGGCTTTCCTCAAATTCTGCCTCATTTACAAGAAGCTCAAAATCGTCATCCGTATGATCAAGCAAGTAATCATCCAGTCCCACCTTATCGTCACCATCATCAGGAAGCCGAACTTTACACGTATCTGCCCCATGATCAGTAAGGGCTTTGCATAACCGYTGCTCGGCATCCTGAACACGAGTCTTATGTGAAATGTCAGAATCGTAAATGATAAACACAGCRCGCCCGGCCCAATTAAAGGCCTCAAGCTCCGGCAAGAATTTTGAGGCTGTCATTTACTTCCCTCTTGGCGCATGACAAAACAATCAACACCGCCTAATCCAATCGTGGGATAATCACGACAACATGCGGCAAGAGCTTTCAGTTCCCCCTCGGTAATTATTATTGCCTGCTTAATGTCTTGAGCTATATCCTGCCAATCTAATATTTTTGGGAAATAGGGGTGTACACCACTTCCCTTCATCTGAGCATATCGCCTTAACTTCTTTCCGATAAAATCTCTGACATTTTGTTTATCAAGATAACGGACACGCACAAAATCTGTTGTTATGCCTTTGCGCTCAAATTGCACTGGCGTGCCCTTTAGGTCGAAATATGGAATAATCAGTGCTGGGCGTTGAGAGAACTCAGTATCAACTTCAAGTCTGGCATTTTCAACGCTATACATTCCAGCGAGAGCAGCATCCTTTTCACTGATACCGCTTTCCGAAAGTTTATCGGCAGCAAGTTTGCTGAATCCTTTAATCATAAGCCTCATCCTCATCAATATAGACATCCGGATACTGCTCTTCCAACCACTCAATCTGAATATTTGGGGGAGAAAGGACGAGGCATGTATATTCATTTGGATGATGCCATCCAGCTCTAGGATTTGGGCACATAGAAACTGCCCATCCAGTGGTTGCCAATATCACAAGTAAATAGTTGAGATCTTTATTGCGTTTAATATGACAGACAACCAAATATTGATTATTTTCTTCTCGAATAAAAATTTCGCTATATTCAAGCATTTGAAGCCTTAGTAAGGCAAGACCTACCATATCATTTGGAGTGTTATATTGATCAATAGTTATTTGATCGCTAACACTTGCAAGTTTGCAATGATTTAGTTCAGCCCAATGCTCTCTCCCACCAAGTATAAGTCGAGTTTGAATTTTCCTATGTACTGTAGGATTAAATTGTATTTTATTGGCCATCACTCAAATCCTCAATAAGGCGATGAACCGAATCTATTTTCACCAACCTCCTCCGACCCAAGCGAATAGTGTCTAATTTCCTTTCCTTAATCAGATGGTAGACTGAAGTCCTGCCTAAATTCAAAATATTGGCAGTTTCTTTTATTGATAAAACTACTTTTTCCATTTGCATTCTCCTTAAGTCCAGTACAAGCAACAACGCTAACCGGCACACAAAGACAAATACTGCAAATTGGGGGCCCGATAAAGATGCCCGAAATTATTCCAATACCGTTCTTTTCAGGCCTTTTTAACCTGCTTGAATTCATCTCGAATACGGTTTTTTATAGTTTTTGTCGTTGGAAATTCGGAAGATGGATGTTCTTTCTTAAGCCAAGACAACAGATATTCAGCCTCAGATGCCAAATTTATCTCAAGCAATTCCTTTTCTTTCCGTTCTCTAAATTTTTCACGATATAGGGCGTAACCTTTAGTTGGCCTACCCGGATCATTCATAGAGTCTTGTACATTCTGTGGAGATTGATTTGTTATAGAAAATACGTTTTGTGGGTTAGTGAATTTCAATTCAGAGGTACGTTTGTTATTAGGTAAATTAAGTACACTATTAATATCCCTGAGAGAGAATTTAACGCCACGAACTTCCCACTTTGTGTTCGTTTCCTCCACTACTGTTTGAAAATCACCATGCACCCATCCGCGTTGCCCAGAAATATCGGCAGCCACCCAGAAGTGTGTAGGCACTTGGGCATCATTCATTTCTTTCATATCATCGTTACATAACCATCTCGCATTAGTGGTGATCTCTTCTGTACACAAGTTCTGTAAAATAAAGGTTTTTGCTACATCCCTTGCCCTGCCGGATTTCATCACCAGCGCAAGCGTTTCACTTGGCCCAATCCAGTCACTATTATTTTTTTCCATCATAATTATGCTCACTTATAAAGTTTGCCCAATCTGCCATAAGAGCTTTTCGTTTTTCCAAATAATTTGTGCGCCTGTATGCGGCTTCAACCCTGTTTCGGACAGTATGTGCCAGTGCGGCCTCGACCACATCACCTGCATATCCTGTTTTCTCCGCAGCCCAATCCCTGAATGATGAACGAAACCCATGCACCGTTGTATCCTGAATTTTCATATCACGGAGAATTTTTGTGAGTGTCATATCTGACATTGGCTTACTCATGCTGATACCCGGAAATACAGGTGCTCCGGATTTACCACTTTTAATCTTGCGAACCTTTTTAAGAATAGTGAGAGCTGGTTTTGTAAGGGGTACAATATGCGCCCTCCCCGCCTTCATGCGATTTGCGGGAATAGTCCAGAGGGCATTTTTGAGGTCAATTTCCTCCCAAACTGCCCCACGCACTTCCCCGGACCGTGCCGCCGTAAGGATAAGAAATTTGAGCGCAAGCCGCCCCACACTTTCTGTTTTACCCAATTTAGAAAAAAACTTTGGAACATCCACATAGGGCATTGCCTTAAAATGATTGTCTCGCTTGGGCTGACGAGGCAAGCCTCTACCCACAGACCGCATGGGGGCCTCTGCATCCCTATATCCCTTGGCATGTGCCCAATCGAGAACCGTCCCGACCCTTTGCCTTACTCTACGCGCCGTTTCTGGTATGGCAAGCCATATGGGTATCAGTAAATCCCTGATAGCAGGGCTGTCTATTTCATTCACAGGCACGTCACCAATAAAGGGATTCGCATAATTTTCCAGAGTGGAAATCCATTGGGCTTTATGTTTTTTATTGCTCCAACTACCTTGATGTTCATCATAGACAATTTTGGCCGCTTCTGAAAATGTGGGCAAGCGACTCTGCTCTGCTTGGGCTAGCCTCTTTGCTCTTACGGGGTCAATACCACTTTTATAAAGCTTTCGAGTCTCAGCGGCCTTCTCTCGCGCCTCAGCAAGCGAAACAGWGCCAGCCGACCCAAGACCAAAGTCCCTCCTCTTGCCATTAACCTGCATCCGAAGCACCCAAGACCGCGAACCAGAAGGCTTGACAATCAAGATAAGACCATCTCCGTCCTGATAACGACCCGGTTTTTTCGAAGCCTTCACCGATAAAGCTGTAAGATTGCCCATATTTCCGCCTGTTCCCACATTTATCCCCACAGTATAATGCGGCTTTAGGCAAACGTCAATGAACTTGCATGAACTATATAGTTGCTAATATATTGTTTTTGTTGTATTTTATAAACATATGACAACATGCAGAAACAAGGGTAATACGGACACCCTCTCCGCCACTTATCACCCGGYACGAATTTCACTCAGGAAACCATCCACTGCAACCTTCAATGTTGACGCCTGTGTCGATAGCTCTTTTGAGGCATTCAACACATCTGACGCCGCATTTCCGGTTTCCTCTGCAAGGTGGCTAACCGTGGTCACATTGGCCCCTGCAGTTTCGGCGCCTGTGGCCGCTTCCAGAGAATTACGGCTGATTTCCTGCATGGCAGCTGCCTGYTCTTTCATGGAGGAACTGATGGAAGAAGAAATTTCATCCAGCTCGCGGATAGTTAGGGAAATYTCCTGAACGGCAGAGACTGTATCATCGGTGGTTTCCTGCATATTGGTGATCTGCTTTCTGATTTCTTCGGTCGCCGATGCCGTTTGGCTGGCCAGATTTTTTACTTCGGACGCGACAACGGCAAAGCCCTTTCCGGCTTCCCCGGCYCGGGCGGCCTCAATGGTGGCATTCAAAGCCAATAGATTGGTCTGTTCTGCAATATCATTGATCAATTCAATAATCTCRTTRATYTTCTCTGARCTATTGACCATTTGCGTCACCCGGTTTGAGGCATTWTCCACAGAGGCCAGCGCATTGCGCGAGGCATCTGACGAATGGGCGATCTGATTGGAAATTTCCTTAACCGACGCGGTCATTTCCTCAGAAGCACTGGCGACCAGTTGCACATTCTCCCCGGCACGGGTCGTGGCGGCGGCGGCAGAGGATGATTCCTGTTGCATATTATGCGCCGCTTGATTCATGGATTCTGATGTGGCGTTTAACTCAGTAGCCGCACTGGCCACGCCCTGTAGAATATCACTAATTTGATCTTCGAATCGTTTGGCCATYGCCTCACGCTCGAGCTGAAATTGTCTTTCYATTTCCTGTTCATGCCGTCTTTCRGTTTCCAGTTGTTTTTGTYCGGCAATCTGWTTTTCTCTTTGGCGTTGTTCTTCCCTTTYCTGTCGGGCGATACGGGCTTCTTCTGCTTCTTTTCCAAGTCGTTTGTTTTCTATGGACTTACTCTGAAATATCCTCAGATTATCTGACATCATACCAATTTCATCACGTCGGTTCAGGACGGGTAATTGAATGTCATCATTGCCATTGACCAATTCCAGCATAAGCCCGTTTAACCGGGTAAGCGGCACCGCAACCATTTTCTGAATTAAAAAAACCAGCGCTGTACAGACGACAAGGATGATCAAACTTCCAATAATACTTAAGCTGGACAACTCACCAAGAGACTGATGAATGAAGGAGACTGTTCCTGAAATTTTATTATTTTCAAGCTGAACTTGCTGTTCCGCTATCTTAACCATTGTGGCGACATTGGCGCTGATCTGTTCCGCTGTTTCATCAAATACCCCCATCATTTTATTGCCTTCAGACGGGCCATACTCAATATAGATTTTGGCCATTTTCTTGCCCGTTTCATAATAGGTGGTAAAATTAACCCTCATTTCCTTTAACGTATTACTAAGGTTCAGCAATTGCATTTTTTCGCTATATTCAAGAGCCTTGGTCATATCCTCATCAAATTTCAAGGCAAATTCTGCAGCTCTGTCGAAACCGTCATTCAAACCGTCCTGCCCCCGGGTTGCTGATATATCCGTCAACCATTGCTGAACCTGAACTACATCAAAATTAATATCCTTAACCGCCCGGAAAAGAACCATGGTCTCAGTGACCATGGTTTGAGTTTGCGACAGACTTTTTTCGATGACCGCCTGTTTCTGGGTGACCTGATACAGTGTCGTTGCCCCCATCACCAGAACGATAGCCGTAATAGCCCCGCCAAAAAAAATCATCTTAGATTTTAAATTTATATTTTCCAGAAAAGACATCTTCTTATTCCTTACGTTCTATACGTCGCTATAATTATTTAATTTCTGTTATTTACCGCTCACCACTAATTGCAATACGCACCCCGGCCACCAGCGCATCCTTTAAAGTCGGATCCATACCGGGGTGATAGATATATTGTATATCCGGYTGCAGGRTGAGCCAGTCTGTTACCGAAAACTGATAGGTCAACTCATAGGTAATTTCATAATCATCCACCGGCGATAAATTGCGGGTTGAGAGTTCCTTGAATGTATTTCCGTTCCCCGCCGCCGCAATAGCAAAGCCAAGACTGTCATTAAATCGAGATGGCAGGAGGCCTTTATAGACAATGCCACCGCCTATATAATGGCTGAGCTGATTAATATCATCATTGGCCTTGCCCACCCGGGCCCAAAGTGAGGTGTGATCGTTCAAAGCACCTTCTGCAAAAGCATATATGCCCGAATTACCGCCAATTTTGCCAACGATTGTTTGATCAATGTGATTAAACTTGCTGGTATAATGCCATGTTCCAATAATAACGCGCCAATTTTTAGACAAGGCAATTTCTGCCTCTCCGATAAGAAGCGCCCCCTCATTCAAAGATATTTTATGTTTTTCAGGCCTCTCCGGATCATTGGGGACCGCATCTAGGATTGCTGTTCTGAAAAGCAACCTGTCATTAAGGCGATATTGCAGGCGGACAGAAAGAGACGTCGATGGGAAAATAGAAGGACCATTCAACCCGGTTTGACTTAACTCTGGTCCAACGCCATGAGAACTATTGAGAAACAACCCGCCCGGCTCAATAACATCAAATTCACTATTGAGATCAAAAAGACCAACCTTGATTGAGGCCCGCCCTTCTGAAAAACCCTGCTCATACCAGAATTCATACAGCCGAAAGACCTCACCGTTATCAATATTGGAGGAAACCTGAAAGTCACCGACAAAGGGGTTTAATTCCTGGGCATTATTAACCARCCCATAAACAAAAAATGTCCCATTATCCAACCCGAAATATCCCGCATCCAGCTCCGCGGTTAAATCCAGATTATACAAGACGGCCGTATCCCGCCGTATGCCACCACGTAGATTTGAACTGATGTCAAAGATATTGGCATGGGCCAGTTTTAAAGGGGAATGTTCCGTAATATTCTCCGCACCCAATGAAAGATGGGGGRAAAACAATAATCCGAGTAACATATATGATTTAAGCCAAACTACTCTTCCTGAAGCATTTATCATTATTTTTTTTATTTGATTAATCATCACTCATCTAACTCGTACTATGTGCTACTATCGTTTTTTATTTTATAATATTACTGTCAATTTGCACCTGATCATCTTTTTTCCATTAAATACTTGAGTCTAAATAAGCCTACTGGAAAGAAGCTAAAAAAATATTAATTTGATATCATTATCTATACTCAGYCTCCCTGATTTTCCGAGAAAYATGTTGACGTTTTATATAGAATAGATTTTACAGTGGTAATACCAATGGCCTGCTTCTTCCAGCCGCTGATCTGGTTGGGGTGAACCTCAAACGGGCGGCAAGGTCCTGAATGGTCCTGTCGCCCCGCAAAACCGCGAGCACGACCTTCTTCTTGAAAGATGATGTAAAGCGACGTCTCTTCGTCATGTTTTATCTCCGAATCTAAAATCGGATACACCTTAACAGACTGTGCAGTTTTCTGGGACCACCTCAACTTTCATATAGGGTGTTTCTCTTATTCGTATTTTTATTGCGGGTACTCCGTATGGCGAAGGAGGGCTTTGACTGGCCTTATTGTGAACATGCCTTGACGGGAAGACACCTCATGAGTTTTACTCAAATTCACAGGTGATGGGAAATTCCCCACCCCCTGCGAAACAGAAACAGGCAGCATAAATGACAACAGGATACATCTTAACTTCACTGCTAAACTCTGCAGACTGAGGTGGTCCTGATTGTCTGAACAGTTTGGCAGCGAAGTTAAGGTGTATCCTGTTATCATTTATGCTGCCTGTTTCTGCTTCACAGGATATGGGGA
>NVVY01000018.1 GCA_002749135.1 Alphaproteobacteria bacterium
ACCGCGTTTTACACGTGCCATGATTTTAGCTCCAAACTGGGGTGTTGCGGTTTAGCCGTAAGGAAGGAATTTTCATCATTATTTTTGTGGCAACCCTGCTCTATTCTCTGGGGGCTATTCTCATGCGCAAGCTCAAAGATGTGGGGGTTTTTAACACCCAGGCCTGGACAGCTGTGATCGGCCTGCCCATTTTGCTCAGCTTGTCGCTTGCCACCGAAAGCGGGCAGGTGGCACAGGTGATGGCGATGAATTCTACCGGCTGGGCGGCCATTTTCTATACGGCGGTCTTGTCGTCCGTGGTTGGGTATGGCGGCATGAATTTCTTGCTTAAACATCATCCGGTGACTTTGATCGCACCGATCTTGCTCAGCACGCCCGTATTCGCCGCCGTGGCCGCCATCATTGCATTCGGCGATGCGTTAACGCCGCGTTTTCTGGCCGGGGCGAGCCTGACCATGTTGGGGCTGGCGGTCATTCACCTGCGCGACTGGTGGAAAAAGCGGCAGATAGTTGGGGAGCTTTTACCATGATTTCTCACCCCTCACCAAATTTTGATGGCCGGTCAGCGGGGGCCAAGGTCAAATATCTGATCCTGCATTATACCGGCATGGCCACAGGGCAGGCCGCGTTGGACAGATTATGTGATCCGGCGGCAAAGGTGAGCGCTCATTATCTGATTGAGGAAGACGGGCGGGTGTTTTCTCTGGTGGCGGAGCATAAGCGGGCCTGGCATGCGGGGGTGTCCGCATGGGCGGGCGAGCGTGATATTAATGGCCTGTCTATTGGAATTGAACTGGTCAATCCGGGCCATGACGGGCCGGGATATAAGGGTAATTATCGCCCCTTTCCAAAGGTGCAGATGACGGCGCTGGGGAACTTGTGCAAAGATATTCTGTCCCGCCATAACATTCTGTCCCGGCATGTTTTGGGTCATTCCGATGTGGCACCGATGCGTAAATGTGATCCGGGGGAACTGTTCGACTGGCGCTATCTTGCATCGGAAGGCATCGGCTTATGGCCAAAGCGGAATGACCCAGCCCTTGGGCAGGACTGGCGGGATATTTCCRTTGTTCAACAGAATCTGGCAGATTTTGGCTATGATATTAAGGTTACGGGTAAGCTGGATTCTCAGGCAAGGGCTGTGTTAAGCGCTTTCCAGCAACATTTCCGGCCTGCGGATATTATGGGCCAACCTGATCAGGAATGTCTGGCCATATTGGAAGAATTACGCGGCCTTCATTGATCCGGGGCGAGGGTTTCGCTGGAATGGCGGGCTTTGGTTTTATCGGGCAGCAGGCCTTTGGGTAGGTCTTTCAGGGTTTTCCCCGTATTGGGCCCGGCGGGGCCAAGGTCAAATATATACTCATCATTGCCCGAGCAACCGGCAACAAGCCCGGCAATCAATCCGCTCAAGAGCAGTGTTGTTATGGTTCTTCTTATCATTTCTATATGTCCGATAGATAAATGGGCTAATGTGTATTTACCGTGCAATGTGCCCGAGTTTACCCTCAAAGGCAAGAAGAGGGTTAAATTTATCAAAAATTAGCCCGGCTATTAAAACTTTGTCAATATCTCTGTTTCATACTACACAGATTAATTTGCCGCTTTTGTGAGTGAGGGAGCAATTTATGCCTGTTTCGACAGCAAAAAGAGACACGGAAAAAGACGCTATAAATCTGGAAAATATTCGCGACGCATTGAAATGCCTGCGGGTCAACCACAGGCGTACCGTGGTCTGGCCCGCGACATTATATGTGGGGGAATTTGAATTCAGGGCTATGCTTTATGATATTTCTCTGGGCGGGGTGCGCTTGAAATTGCCTTTGCCTTTGGCCAATGGTACGGAAGCCTCCGTTAAAATAAAGAATCAGGTTACCTTGAACAGCACCGTGGTATGGTGTGCCGGGGAATTCATTGGCCTTAAATTCAGCGACCCCATAGAAGCCGTCCGCAAGGCCCTTGGTGATTTATCCACCGGTCTTAAGTGAGATTTTCCTCAGGGTTTTTGTTTTTTCCTGTCTATTGCTTAAAAAATACATTATTTACGGACTGTTCAGATGGCTGGATGGCCGCTGCCGCCTTTATGCGGGAGAGGAAAGTCCGGGCACCACGGAAGAACGGTGCCGGTTAATGGCCGGCGAAGGTGACTTCAGGGAAAGTGCCACAGAAAGCAAACCGCCTGAYYTYWRGTCAGGTAAGGGTGAAAGGGTGCGGTAAGAGCGCACCGCCCCGCTGGTAACAGGGGGGGCAGGGTAAACCCCACCGGGTGCAAAATCGAATAGGAACGTCAGCCGCCGCAAGGGGGCAGCTCTTCTTCCGGAGTGTCGTTCGGGTAGATTGCATGAGGATGCTGGCAACAGTATCCCTAGATGAATGGTCATCCATCCGACCGGCTTTGGCCGTTTCGGGGGACAGAACCCGGCTTACAGGCCATCTGGACACTTAATTCTAAATCTCAAGACCCTTTTTCTGAAGCTGTTGGATCAATTGCTCTTTCAGAATCTGTTCGCTGTCCCCGCCGCCGTAAAATAATGCACCGGAAGAATAGGATTTACCATATTCCCTGACGATATTGACCGTCTGACCAATGGCAGAGATGAACTGTTTGTCATGGAGGGCGCGCAGGGGGTGGATATAGGCGGCCCATAAAACGCCCTTGGCAATGGCATAGCGGGCATCGAGAGCAGAATCAAAATTGGCCTGCGACAGGCGCATCAATTCTTGCTTGCTCATGGTTGCCACTTTCTTTATGCCGACCAGAATACGCATCCGGTCGTTTTTTTCATCGGTGACGATAATCACAGGAATGCCAATAATCKTGAATYCCCAGAAGCCCTTTCGGGTCTGTTTGGCCTTATCATCCAACCGTTTTATTATGACGCCCATATGCTCAAGGGTCATACTTCCCTCAAAGGCCGGACCCGTAGGCGGGGCTTGTGGTTTTTCCGGGTTGTCATTGGGAATTTCATCTTTTCCTGTGGTGGTCAGCGCAAAAGACGGTGTGATAATAAATAATGGCAACAGGATGGCGATAAAAATTACTATACGTAAACTTATTTTCATTTTATACCCCTTTAAATTTGTTATTATTCAAAGTCAGCCTACAGCTTAAAAGGGAAATTCACAATGATTCCYATRTGAAMAATAGCATTTAAGGAGATGCTGATTTAGTATGATAATTCACCTGTAAATACCATCACCTCCCCCGTCAGCGGCTTCATACATTGGGCCAAGGTTGCACGTCTCAACAGTGTTCAGAATTGAAGAAGAAATATCGAGATTGAGCTTTKCAGGGAAATATGTAAAATTAGGAAACCTACCTATTCAGGAAAATATATATGTTGCCCTTTTATTGTAGCTGGATGACTGAGGACCTGCGTATTTTCGCGAGCTCAGTCCATAAATTCATTGATCAGGAAATCGACCCCCATTACGTCGAATGGGAGCGTGAYAAATGGATGCCGCGTGAGGTCTGGAACAAGCTCGGCGCGGCGGGCCTGCTCTGCGTGGATATTTCAGAGGACTATGGCGGCTGCGGTGTTGGTTTTGAATTTTCGGCCYTGATWGCGGATATTTTTTACCGCCGGGGTGTTGGCACGGTTGCGGGCGGCGGTATGGGGGTTCATTCGGGTATTGTGGCYCATTATATTTCTAATATGGGCCGTGAGACGCAAAAGGCGTCTTACCTGCCCAAAATGGCGACCGGGGAATATGTGGGGGCCATCGGCATGACCGAACCCGGCGCGGGCAGTGACCTGAAAAACATCAAGACGTCGGCCAAAAAAACCGATGGCGGTTATCTGATTAATGGCAGCAAGATTTTCATCTCCAACGGCCAACATTGCGATATTATCATTCTGGCCTGYAAAACAGACCCGGCGGCAGGGGCGCGGGGYGTGTCATTATTCCTTGTTGAGACAGATACAAAAGGGTTCGTTCGCGGAAGCAAGCTGGAAAAACTCGGCATGCATTGTCAGGATACGTCRGAATTGTTTTTTGAGGATATGTTCGTGCCTGATGRSGCYYTGCTGGGGCCGCTGAACGGTGGTTTTATCGCCATGATGCAGGAAYTSCCCCGGGAGAGAATGYTWSTGGCCGTTGGYGCGCAGGCGGCCTGTGAGGGGATGCTGGATATWACGCTTGAGTATGTCAAGGAACGCAACGCTTTTGGCAAGCGCATAGCGGATTTTCAGAATACCCGCTTCAAGCTGGCCGAACTGGCGACAAAAATCCGGGTGCAGAAGGCCTTTGTTGATCAAGGYATTCTTCTRTTGGCRGAGGGCARRYTGGATGCGGCGACGGCCTCAATGGCCAAGCTYCATACGACGGAGTTGCAGGGCGTTGTGGCTGATGAATGTTTGCAATTATTYGGCGGCTATGGCTATATGACTGAATATCGAATTGCCCGTGAATATGCTGATGCCCGTGCCCAGCGCATTTATGGCGGCACGTCGGAAATCATGAAGGAAATTATCAGCCGTGAGCTGATTAAATAATCCGTTTAAGAGGTTTGGTTATGGCCGCACTTTCTTCCCTGAAAATACTGGATTTTTCAACCCTGTTGCCGGGGCCGTTCGGCACSCTGATGCTGGCGGACCTYGGGGCGCAGGTTTTACGGGYGGAGGCYCCGGGCCGTRTGGAACTTACCCGGGAAATGGGGGCAAAGGACGGTGATAGTGCCTATCTTCACCGTTATCTTAACCGRTCKAAAAAATCTCTCGGTCTGGATTTGAAAAAACCRGAGGCGGCCCGGATCATAAAACGGCTGGTGATGGATTATGACATCGTGGTGGAGCAATTCCGCCCCGGCGTCATGGATAAAYTYGGRCTGGGGTATGAKGACCTTAAAGCCGTCAATCCCCGGCTGATATATTGTTCCCTGACCGGTTATGGYCAGACCGGSCCTTACCGCGACCGGGCCGGACATGACAATAATTATCTGGCYCTTGCCGGTRTTCAGGACCATAGCCGCAGGCGGGGGCAKGCCCCGGTGCCGGCCGGTATTCAGATTGCCGACCTTGCGGGTGGTTCCCTGCATCTGGTCGCGGGCTTGCTGGCGGCGGTAATTCAGCGCACGGATACGGGGCGGGGCCAATATATTGACATCAGCATGACYGATGCCGCCTTTACCCTGAATGCCATTCCGGTRTCCAGYTATCTKGGGGCCGGGGTTGAAACCGGYCCGGAGCAGGAATTGTTAAACGGCGGCCAGTTCTATGATTATTATGAGACCAGTGACGGGCGRTATTTYTCCGTYGGCGGGCTTGAGCCTAAATTCAAGCGGGCGTTATGCGCGGCATTGGAAAGACCGGAGCTTGTGGAWAYGGCYTTTTCWWCTGACYCTGAGCAACAACAGGCGTTTAAAAGTGCGATCGCGGCAAGTTTCAAAAGCATGAATTATGCAGAATGTCTGGCGTTATTCRAGGCGGCGGATGCCTGTGTTGAACCTGTTCTCACCTTGAGTGAGGCTTGCCAGCATGAACAGCTTCTCAGCCGTAATATGGTGGTTGAAGTGGACGGCATTAAACAGGTCGGATGCGCGATCAAGATGTCAGAAAGCCCCCAGGAATCCAAATTCAAGGGCTGTGCATTGGGYGAACATAATGACCTGYTGATGACWGAATTTGGCTATACRGARGACSARATGCAGAAATTYAAAGAGGCCGGGGTCTTTGGGCGTTAACGCCGCCTATTTYAACAAATAAYYTTTGGGCAATGTCCAGAAATTATCTTTATTATGTATGAGCGGGCGTTGCGGGCTRCCGGGTTTAGCTTTCTTCCGAATGGTAAYGGCGATGTCMGATAGAACCCCCSGGTGTGTCCGGTAATAGCTATGGCCGGTAAAGCCGCTGACGCCTTTRACATTGATAAARTTAACATTCTTCACATTGGCAAAAATCTTKCGATCTTCGTCACTTAGGTTGTCGTCATCCATTCGYCCGAACCGYGTRCCGGACATTAATAATTGTGACAGGCTGAGCGCGCTGTCGCCTTTGTTCATATAGACGGTGATCTGGCCAAAGGCGGTGCCRAATYTTTCCGCGATCAAACGCTGTTCAACTATRCCAAARTCCATATCTGGTGCCGCTAGAAAAAGATTGGAAATTTTAAATATTTTTTTTGGGTCAAGGCCAGCNGNGCGCGTNNYTCAATCACCAATTCCCGCATGGCSGTGGTGATGATGTCGGTGCCTCTGCTGTGGGCTATGATATGGATGCTTTCCAGTCCCTTGGYCCGGCTTAACATACGCAATAGCTCTTTTAGGTGGAAWATTGTGAAGTCGCCGGATTCCCGGTCTTTAAAATAACCAAAAATCCCGCCGTTTGCCGCYGGCCAGGTATAAAACAGCGGCACCGCGCKGCGTCCGCTAAAATGCCACAGGTCGGCAAGGGCAAGCCCGGCCTCGGCAAAYTTATTRTTAAACCCGTGAATAAACAGRATCACTTCCTTAYGKCGGRAAWGGGCCAGTTCTTTTTTCAGCAAGGCCTGAAAATCCTGTTYGGCGGCRGCATAGTCGGATGCACYCGGTTCCAGCGTGATAAACTTGCCMTTTTGCATGCCAAAAGGCATTGGCGTATTGGGRAATTTAATCAGCTCAACCGTCTTWGTGATTTCCAGCTTGATTGTCTTTTTYCGTTTTATGGTYTGGCTGGCCGTCAGGAGTTCCKGCCATGTGAYGYCCTTGCCATATTTTACYGARATTTTACCAACCACCATGGACCTTGATCGTTTGGCCTTATAGACAAGATTACCCTTTTTATCCTGCTCTGCCACCCGGTCGGTAATGTAAATAAAATCAGATATGGGGCTGCGCTGTTCAAGCGGAATATCCGCGGCAGGGTAGCCGCCGCCGGAATATATATTCGGTGTGGGAACAAGGGGGTGGCCTGAGCTRCAGGCGGAAAGAAGTAATAYAGACAATAAAAGCACAAAAAACCGGTGGGGGTATTTTATGCTTTTATGTCTATATAKATCCATATGATTAMATATCAGTATTTGCAGATAATTTGTTGCCGCCAAATTTTACAAAAAACATGCCMAGSGCCAGYCCGAAAATAATATGCAGTATTAATGTCATTACCGGGGCCATCGGGCCGATATTMAGCGCGAACAGGCCAGCCCCGCTCATGGGCATRGGGCCAACCATCATAAGAAACCAGGCGGCTACGCCYAGGCTCATGCCTTTTTTGACTTGACTGCTTCCCGGTAAAATCCCGTTAAAGATCGAAAAGGCRCCGCCCCAGACCACGGTCCCAATCATGAAATGCATTGCCCATCCGATRGCCATCGTCGGGGCGATSCCCATCTTYTGTGCCACCATATTGGCGATCATATGTACGGGGTCCAGTTCCGGCATGATACCCATCATTTTTTTTATGACCATGAGTATGGTTAATACGATTGTTGCCGCGAAGCCGGCCGCGATGGCCTTTATGATATGCGAGAGGTTAAAAGACATTTTCTTTCCTTTATATATTGCATGATATTTTATTAGATACGGTTACGCACCAAAAGGTTACAAAAAGAAAAGRCCTTGCGTCATCTTATAGGGGTGATTAAGCTGATAGAYRCGTATGTAAAATATGGATCGCCTGTGGATGATCAGATAAATATAGTGGCAGATTTAATTGCCGGAAAGAAAGGGGCCTTTGAGGGGATAATCCGTCAATAYGGYGCGCGCCTTYTGCTCAAAGCCACACAAATGCTGGGCAATACCCCGGATGCAGAGGAATGTGTTCAGGAATGTTATCTTCAGGTTCATCGCAATATTTCGTCTTTCCGGGGGGAGGCTAATCTTTATAGCTGGATGTATAGAATATTGGTCAATGCCTGTTTGAAAAAGATGAAAGCGCGCGCAGTGAATAACAGCACATCCATTGAATCATTATTACCGGATTTTGATGATAATAATTGCCGTATTGAACCAAATTGGCCCTCTGTCCCTTCCGCAGAGGAAATTTTGAGGCGCAATCATACCAAGCGGCAGGTTTTAGCCGCTATTCATTCCCTGCCGGATTCTTATCGGGACATATTGTATCTGCGTGATATTGAGGGCTATAACACGGCGGAAGTGGCGCAAATGTTTTCTTTAACCGGGGGGGCCATTAAAGTCCGCCTTCACCGGGCGCGTTCGGCCTTAAAAAAAATTCTCGAACCTGTGTTTTTGGAAGGATTGGAACAATGATCATTCGCAGACAGAAATCTCAAATAGAGAAATGGCTTCTGAAAATGCCGCTGATGATTTCATGCCGGGATTTTGAGGATTTCATCATTCAGTATCTTGAGGATGAACTMCCCTGGAATAAACGCGTTATTTTCAAGGTTCATCTTAAGGCATGTAAAGAATGCCGTRATTATCTGGATGCCTACAGGCTCTCAATGGCGGCAACTAAAGAGGCGCTGGCGCAGGAAGAATTGCCCGTAGTTCCCGAAGACTTGGTTAAAGCTATTTTAGCTGCCACACGAAATGATGAAAACGATTAATTTACGTAACCTTTTGCTTTGTGGTAGTCTTTAAYCKGCTAACCAAATTTTCAACATATCGAAGCGATGCCCAATAATGTCGGGTATAATGAATCACACTATAGTTGAGGCTGAAAAGGCCGGGAGAATATTTATGGATGCCGCATCTCATACATTAATAAGTGCCAGTCTTCAGGTTTTATCRACCTTCTTTATTATTGCYGCRGGGTTGAYYGTRTTRAKTATTTTCATAATTTTYATTATTGATGTGACGCAAACCAGGGATGCGGTGCGCCGGAATTACCCGGTGTTAGGACGGTTCAGGTATCTTTTCTCCACCTTGGGSGAGTTTTTCCGKCAGTATTTTTTCGCCATGGACCGGGAGGAAATGCCCTTCAACCGGGCTGAGCGGGARTGGGTTGAGCGGGCCGCCAAGGGCCATGATAATACCATTGCCTTTGGCTCTACAAAAAATTTGACCCCGGCGGGTTCTATCATATTYGTTAATTGCCCTTTTCCCACATTGGAGGCAGATGCGGCGGGAATGCARGCCCTGCAAATTGGTCCCTATTGYRAGACCCCCTATGATGCCCCGTCATTTTTTAATATTTCCGGYATGAGCTATGGGGCCTTGTCCACACCGGCTGTCCGGGCCTTGTCCCGTGCGGCGAAGCGGGCGGGTTGCTGGATGAATACGGGCGAGGGCGGGTTGTCGCCYTATCATCTGGAGGGCGGATGCGACATTGTGATGCAAGTTGGCACCGCCAAATACGGGCTGCGGGATGATCAGGGAAATCTGTCTGATGAGAAATTAAAACAGGTGGCGGCCCACGCGCAGGTCAGGATGTTTGAGCTGAAAATGAGYCARGGGGCAAAACCCGGCAAGGGCGGTATCCTGCCCGGCATTAAGGTCACGGCGCAAATTGCYAAAATTCGCGGCATTCCCGAAGGACAGGATTCCATYTCTCCRAACCGYCAYCCGGAAATMAATRATGTGGGGGATATGCTGGATATGATGGAACACATCCGGCGGGTTACGGGCAAGCCGGTGGGCTTTAAGGCGGTGATCGGCGGGCCCGRATGGMTTGCGGAAATGTGCGCGGAAATACACARGCGMGGCATTGAACGGGCCCCGGATTTCATTACCATCGACAGCGGCGATGGCGGTAGCGGGGCCGCGCCTATGTCACTAATGGATAATGTGGGGCTGGTGATCAAGGAATCYYTGCCSATGGTGTCTGACGTGCTTCATAAATATGGTTTGCGAGATCGCATTCGGCTGATTTCTTCCGGTAAGTTAATCACACCGTCCGAGGTGGCTTGGGCCCTGGCGGCGGGGGCTGACTTTGTGACATCCGCGCGGGGCTTTATGTTTTCGCTGGGCTGTATTCAGGCCCTGAAATGYAATAAAAACACTTGCCCGACAGGCATCACCACCCATAACCCCCGCCTGCAAAAAGGCCTGAACCCAGAAGACAAGGCGGTCAAAGCCGCCAGCTATTGTAAAAATATGATCYATGAGGTTCAGACCATATCCCACTCATGCGGCGTGAGCCGTCCCCGTTTGTTGGGGCGCAGGCATGTGCGTATTGTACAGGGAACCGGYATGTCCGTGCCTATGGACGTGTTGTACCCGCGCCCTGACATTTTGCCSGAGTATCAGGAATTCGCCAAAGAAATGCCGCCAGAAGAAGAAAATARCGGGCATCGYGCCTGAAAATAAGGAAAACCATATGAACAAAGCAACAAAAGCATCAGACTTGTTTGTCCGCGCATTGGAAGCAGAGGGCGTTGATTTTATTTTTGCGGTTCCGGGKGAGGAAAATCTGGATATGGTCGAGTCCCTGCGCACCTCAACGATCAGGCTTATTTTGACCCGTCATGAGCAGGGGGCGGGCTTTATGGCCGCCACTTATGGCCGTCTGACGGGYAAGGCCGGGGTYTGTATGGCGACCCTCGGGCCGGGGGCGACCAATCTTGCYACACCWGCGGCCTATGCCCAGTTGGGCGGTATGCCCCTGATCATGATTACAGGCCAAAAACCGATCCTGAAATCCAAACAGGGCCAGTTTCAGATTGTGGATATTGTCAGCCTTTTTGATCCGATTTGTAAAATGTCGAAACAGATCGTTCACGGCAATACTATTCCTGCGTTGGTGCGGGAGGCCTTTCGCATGGCGGAGGAAGAACGCCCGGGGGCAGTCCTGCTTGAACTGCCGGAGGATATTGCCGAGGAAAAGACGGATGAGCCGGTACTGCCGCCTCATCCGCGTTATTATGCGGTGGCCGGAGACAAGGTTCTGGATCAGGCGGCGGATCTGATCAAGGCCGCCAAATTGCCGCTGATTTTGATTGGCGCCGGGGCYAACCGCAAAGATGCCCGAGGMAAGCTCAGTGACTTTATTCATACCACCGGCATACCTTTTTTCAATACCCARATGGGCAAAGGGGTGGTGGATGAGCGCTCTGAACTCTTYCTTGGYACGGCGGCYTTGTCATCGGGGGATTATCTGCATTGTGCCATAGACCGGGCGGAYCTGATYATCAATATCGGCCATGATGTGGTTGAAAAGCCGCCKTTCTTTATGGAGAAGGGCGGTAAGAAGGTCATTCATGTCAATTATAAATCGGCGCRGGTYGATCAGGTTTATTTTCCTCAAATTGAAGTTGTCGGTGATCTGGCCCGYTCCATGGAGTGCCTTCAGGAAAAGCTRGGCGGGGCTGTGATATTTGACAAAAGCTATTTTGAAAAAGTACGCGGTGAAGTGGAAAGCCATACCACAGAGGGTATTGATGACCCGCGTTTYCCYGTTTTCCCGCAGCGGTTTGTTGCCGACACGCGAAAAGTCATGGGCGACAAGGATATTATCGCGCTGGATAATGGCATCTATAAAATCTGGTTTGCCCGCAATTACAAGGCCTATCAGCCCAACACGGTTTTGCTGGATAATGCGCTGGCGACCATGGGGGCGGGYTTGTCCTCGGCCATGATGGCGGCKATGCTTTATCCGGACCGGCGGGTGATGGCCATCTGCGGCGACGGTGGTTTTATGATGAACAGTCAGGAAATGGAAACAGCGGTRCGGCTGGGCCTTAATCTGGTGGTTATGGTRYTSAATGACAAYGCGTACGGTATGATAAGATGGAAACAGGCGGGCGGTGGTTTCCCGGATTGGGGACTTGAGTTCGGCAATCCGGATTTTGTGAAATATGCAGATAGTTACGGCGCRACCGGGCACCGGATTACCGCCACGGATGATTTGGTCCCGACCCTTGAGGCGGCGTTCGTGGCGGGCGGGGTTCATCTGGTTGAGATTCCGGTTGATTATTCGGAAAATCAGAAAGTCCTGATTGATGATTTRGCGAAAAAGGTATGTTTGATATGACACAARGGCAAAAAACACTAGACGTCTTCAATCCCTTTGATCACAGCCTGATTGGCACCGTGCCGCTCAGGGATTGGGCTGAAATAGATGGTTATCTGGAGGATGCCCATAATTTATACCGCAACCGCCAAAATTGGCTCCCGGCTTATGAGCGYATTGARATACTGAAAAAAACYGCCAAAATTATGGAGGGCCGYTTTGAGGAGCTGGCGCTTCAGATTGCCAATGAAGGCGGCAAGCCCCTGAAAGACGCYCGGGTGGAGGTCGCGCGSGCCATTGAYGGYGTTGGYATCTGYATCAAGGAATTGTCCCATATGGGCGGTCAGGAAATCCCCATGGACCTTACCGCTGCCGGGGCCGGGCATCTGGCCTTCACCATGCGGGAACCTATTGGCCCCGTGGTGGCCATATCGGCCTTTAACCATCCTCTGAACCTGATCGTTCATCAGGTTGCGCCGGCGGTGGCYGTGGGCTGCCCGGTKCTTGTCAARCCRGCGGGCGATACGCCGCTGTCCTGCAAGGCCTTTGTCGATATTCTATATGAGGCCGGATTGCCGGAGGAATGGTGCCGCTTTGCCGSCTGTGATATTGCCACGGCGGARCGTATGATYACRGAYYCMAGRACGGCCTTTTTCAGTTTCATTGGCTCTGGCAAAGTAGGCTGGATGTTGCGYTCMAAACTGGYGCCRGGCACGCGCTGCGCYYTGGAGCATGGCRGCGTGGCCCCGGTGATTGTCGATGACAGCGCCGACCTGACCGCCATGATCCCCAGTTTATTGAAGGGRGCCTTTTACCATTCCGGGCAGGTCTGCGTTTCCGTCCAGCGTATTTTTGCCCCTCGGCATCAGGCTCAGGACATCGCWCRGGCCCTTGCCGATGGGGCGTCAAAGCTTGTCGTGGGCAACGCTATTTTGGAAGAGACTGATTGYGGACCGTTGATCCGCCCTGCCGAAGTGGACAGGGTGGCTGAATGGGTGGATGAGGCCGTGTTCGGCGGGGCGGAATTGCTCACGGGCGGCAAAAAACTGTCGGAGGCGACCTATGCGCCAACGGTTCTGCTYAATCCKGCGGAAAATGCCCNNGWSWSMCGCGCGNNGAAATCTTTGGCCCGGTGGCTTGCGTCTATGGCTATGACAGCATGGATGAGGCTATTGAAAAGGCCAATGGCCTGCCTTTTGCATTTCARGCATCGGTCTTTACCCAAAATCTGGACCGGGCCATGAAAGCCATACRGGAACTTGAYGCCACGGCGGTGATGGTCAATGACCATACGGCCTTTCGGGTGGATTGGATGCCCTTTGCCGGTCGCCGTCAATCGGGATATAATACCGGGGGCATTGGCTATACAATGCATGATATGACCCAGAATAAAATGGCCGTTATAAAATTATAACCCTGTAAATCAGGCCCTAAAACCAGGCCCTNWAAAYTAWGTAAGGTCGTCCCACAGTTCCTTGACCTTGTCAAAGAAGCCTGATGATTCCGGGCTGACATTATCRCYGCATTCATTGGCAAAGGCTCTGAGCAGYTCTTTTTGCTTCTTGGTCATATTAACCGGGGTTTCGACSGTKGTCTGGATRACCATATCRCCRAATTGYGYGGAATGRAGGRTCGGCATACCCTTGCCGCGCAGGCGGTATTGCTTGCCGGTCTGGTTGCCCGCATTGATTTTAACCTTGGCTTTCTTGCCGTTCACGGTCGGCACATTAATATCACCGCCCAGTGCCGCTGTGGTCAGCGCAATGGGGACTTCACAGAATATGGTCGCGCCGTCCCGCTGGAATATGGGGTGATATTCGATRGARATAAARATRTAAAGATCGCCGCTGGGGCCRTTYTTCGCGCCGCYTTCGCCTTCGCCCTGAAGCCGKATGCGGGTGCCGTCCTCTACCCCGGCAGGGATTTTGACCGACAGGGATTTATTCTTCTGTKTTTGKCCGSTGCCATGACAGTCYTKGCAAGGGTCGGAGATAACCTGTCCCTGTCCCTGACATCTGGGRCAGGTGCGTTCCACGGTGAAGAAACCCTGTTGGGTCCGRACCTTRCCGAYGCCGCCGCATCCGCCGCAGGTTTCCGGTTTGGAGCCTTCACAGGMACCGGAGCCCTYACAACAACTGCAGGTGATCGTGGTCGGGATGGTAATTTTTTCTTCCTTGCCGGTGAAGGCATCTTCCAGCGTGATCGTCAGRTTATAGCGCAGGTCCGCGCCMCGGCTTGGGCCGCCGCGCCGTTGGCTGCGCCCGCCGCTCATGCCGAAYAGRTCTTCRAAAATATCGGAAAAACTATTGTCAAAGCCGCCGCCCATACCGCCGCCGCCCATGCCGCCATTTTCAAAGGCCGCATGGCCATATTGATCGTAGGCCGCCCGTTTCTGGCCGTCCTTTAAAATATCRTAGGCTTCGCTGATTTCCTTGAATTTKGCCTCGGCGGCGCCATCGCCCGGATTGCGGTCCGGGTGAAATTGCATGGCCTTCTTGCGGTAGGATTTCTTCAAATCCGCCTCGGATGCGCCGCGTTCTACTTCAAGTATTTCGTAATAACAGATCTTTGCCATGATACTTCCGGTATTCTACCCCACATGTCTATGCCGTCCTGCATAGGGCAGAACGGCATTAAGTCATGTGTATGTGTGATGATAATATAATTTAATCATGAGATGAAATTATTTCTTATCGTCATCAACTTCTTCAAAGTCAGCGTCAACCACATCATCGTCGGCGGCGGCTGTGGTGGCTTCTTCAGCCCCCTCCGCACCGGCRYCYKCGGCCTGATCTTTATAGATTGCCTCGCCAAGTTTCATGGACGCCTGTTGCAGGGTTTCAAGGGCGGCCTTAATGGCGGCGACATCTTCGGCCTCGGCGGMTGTCTTGACCGCCTTGACCGCATCCTCGATGGCGGTTTTATCTGCCGCATCGATCTTGTCACCATGTTCTTTCAACTGGCTTTCCGCTGAATGGGCCGCACCTTCGGCCTGATTTCGGGTTTCCACCAGTTCCCGGCGCTTCTTGTCTTCTTCGGCATTGGCTTCGGCGTCTTTGACCATTTTCTCAATGTCATCGTCGCTGAGGCCACCGGAAGCCTGAATRCGGATCTGCTGTTCCTTGCCGGTGCCTTTATCCTTGGCAGATACATTGACGATGCCGTTGGCATCAATGTCAAAGGTAACCTCTACCTGCGGGACACCGCGCGGGGCCGCCGGAATACCCACCAGATCAAACTGGCCGAGCATYTTGTTATCCGCCGCCATCTCGCGCTCACCCTGAAAGACCCGGATGGTCACGGCGGACTGGCTGTCCTCCGCTGTGGAGAAAGTCTGRGACTTTTTGGTGGGGATCGTTGTATTGCGATCAATGAGCCGGGTGAAAACACCGCCCAGAGTTTCGATACCCAGTGACAGCGGGGTCACATCCAGCAATAACACATCTTTCACATCACCCTGAAGCACACCGGCCTGAATGGCGGCGCCCATGGCAACCACTTCGTCCGGGTTCACGCCTTTATGGGGCTCGCGGCCAAAGAACTCTTTGACCACTTCGGTGATTTTAGGCATGCGGGTCATACCRCCAACCAWGAYMACWTCRTCRATYTCRSMMGCYKTYAGGCCCGCATCTTTCAAAGCAGCCTTACAGGGGGCAATGGTCCGCTGAACAAAATCCTTCACCAGTTCTTCGAACTTGGCGCGGGTCAGTTTCAGGGTCAAATGCTTTGGTCCGGAGGCATCGGCGGTAATGAAGGGCAGATTGATTTCAGTCTGCTGGGCACTGGACAGCTCAATCTTGGCCTTTTCAGCGGCTTCTTTCAACCGTTGCAGGGCCATATTGTCAGCCTTCAGGTCAATGCCCTGGTCTTTCTTGAACTCATCGGCCAGATATTCCACCAGACGCATGTCAAAGTCTTCACCGCCAAGGAAGGTATCGCCGTTGGTGGATTTTACTTCAAAAACGCCGTCGCCGATTTCAAGAATGGATACATCGAATGTGCCGCCGCCCAGGTCAAACACGGCGATGGTCTTGCCGTCTTCCTTGTCCATACCGTATGCCAGYGCGGCAGCGGTTGGCTCATTGATGATCCGCAGAACCTCAAGACCGGCAATCTTGCCCGCATCCTTGGTGGCCTGACGCTGGGCATCGTTAAAGTAGGCCGGGACCGTGATGACGGCCTGATCCACACTTTCGCCCAGATAATCTTCGGCGGTTTCTTTCATTTTYTGCAAAATAAAGGCAGACACCTGACTGGGGCTGTATTCTTCGCCCTGTGCCTCAACCCATGCATCGCCATTGTCGGCTTTGAYGATCTTGTAAGGCACCATTTCGATGTCTTTTTGTGTTGCCTTGTCATCAAATGTCCGGCCAATGAGCCGTTTGATGGCAAACAATGTGTTTTCCGCATTGGTCACTGCCTGACGTTTCGCCGGTTGTCCAACCAGCTTTTCACCGCCTGAGATGAAGGCAACCATTGACGGCGTTGTTCTGCCGCCTTCTGCATTTTCGATTACTTTTGGCTTTGCGCCGTCCATGATTGAGATACACGAATTCGTCGTACCCAAGTCAATTCCGATAACTTTACCCATACTATCCTCTTGTCCTTTTCCAAGAGCCCGTTCCCAGCCAGTATGGCCTGGGTTCGTGGCCCKTCATTTTAGTTACAGTTCATGGAACTTATATAAGGCCATTTTTTAGCACTGCAAGGGTTAAAGACAAGTTTTCTGATTTTTTGCCTTTCATGACRGGCCAAAAAATTTTACYCTGCGTCTTACATGGAAATGGAAGGAAAATATCGTGAAATTCTTAATACTCRTCATTGCTTTGTTAAGTTCAGGGCATATTGCTTTCGCCGATGAAGGCGGGCTATCGGTCACTAATGTCTGGGCGCGGCCAGTGATATTGTTAAACCGGCCCGCCGCCGCTTATTTCACCGTAACGAACAAGTCGGATAAATCAGAYGTTCTGGCCAAGGTATCRTCTACCCTCGCYGACCGGGTAGAGATTCATTTAAGCACRAATGAAGGCGGRRTCATGAAAATGACGCAGGYYGGCCATATCAATATTCCGGCAAATGGCACGGTGAGCGTAAAGCCCGGYGGTTATCACCTGATGCTTTTTGGGCTAAAAAAGAAACTGGCTGTGGGTGACCTGYTGCCGTTAAGATTGAGGTTTCTTCATGCCGGAGATATCAACGTCATGGCCAAGGTCATGAAAATGCCCATGGAAATGAACAAACATTAGCAAATAATAATATCCATAAAATTTAATGATTAGTTAAGMGTTTCATAAGCCCTTCTCCCTTAGGGTGGCGCAACACAAAAAAAAGGAAAAGGTATATGAGAATATTCACCATCGTTATAATAGCATTGACCCTGACATCATGCGGGGTGCCTTTCATTCCGGGCATATAGGCTCAAGGCATGTCATTGGGCCAGAAAAAATAAGTTTTTGCAAAATAGGTCTACAAAGCTTTCACCGYACATYTGYTTTGCCGGRCAGGGGGTGAGTGGCCAGAAAATGGTCCTCCCCCTGTGACCAGCGGCTGGCGGCCACGGAAAAAACATGGGCCATATTCTGCGGCGTCAAAATGTCATCGGGCGCGCCCTGATCAATCAGACGGCCTTCATGAAGCAGGATAAGCCGGTCGCAATAGCGTGCCGCGAGGCTCAGGTCATGGAGAACCACCATCACCGCGCCGCCCGCCTTGGCCTGTTGCCTCAGGATATGCATCACCTGTAACTGGTGATAGGGGTCAAGGGAGGCCACCGGCTCATCGGCMAGAATATAGGGYGCGCCCGTGGCAATGGTYCGGGCCAGCAACACCCGCGCKCGCTCSCCGCCGGACAGGGTGGTYACCAGCCGTCCTTTCAGGTGGGCGCTGTCGGTAATATGCAGGGCATTTTCCACGGCRGCTTCATCCTCTGGCCGGGGCCTCTGCCACGGGGTCAGATGGGGRATGCGGCCCAGCGCCACGATACGCTCCACGCTTAACGGCCAATGGACGGGCGCGCCCTGCGCCGCATARGCGATCATTCTGGCCCGTTCTYTGGATGTYATGGCCATCAGGTTATGACCGTTCAGTTCAATGGWSCCYGATGCKGGGKYCACCAGYCCCAATATGGATTTSAGMAGGCTGCTTTTCCCGGCSCCGTTAGGCCCGATCAGGCCRACAACTTCCCCCGGCATAAGGGTGCCGGATATGTCAYGGAGGATCTGCGCGCCTTCCAGTTTCAGGCTGATATTCTTRATGATCAGGCCGGTCATCTCATATCCTTTCGGGTGTGGAAGATGATATAGAGGAAGCTGGGCGCACCGATAAGGGCCGTGACCACCCCRAGCTGAAGCGGCGAACTWGCCAGCGRTGTGCGGGTGATCACATCGGCAAGGGTCAATAACAAGGCTCCGATCACGGCACTGGGCAACAGGATCGCCCCCGGTTCCCGGCTGATCARKGCGCGGGCGATATGGGGGACCACCAGCCCGACAAACCCGATGCTGCCGCAAACAGATACGGCGGCCCCCACGCTGATGGCGGTGCCAATGACAATGCGCAGTTTGAGCCACATCAGRTTAATGCCCATGGTCTGGGCSGTRTCCTCGCCMACRCTAATGGCRTTCAGYCCTTGCCCTACCCCGATCATCATGGCCCAGCCGATCAGAATGAAGGGCAGGGCCAGYAGCAGGTCGGTCATGGTGCGGTTCTCCAGCGACCCCAGCATCCACATGATCATATCCYGCAATGTCATGGGATTGTCGGCCAGATTCACCACCAGTGAAATAAGGGCGGTAGCCAGAGAGCTGATCCCGATTCCCACAAGGATCAGCATCAAAACACTGCTGTCGCGGGCAGAAACCAGAAGCAGTAACAATGTTGCCAGCAAAGCCCCGGTCATGGCAAAGGCGGGTACGGCCAGTGACCAGACTCCGGCCAGCCCCAGATGAATGGCGATAACCGCGCCGAGGGCAGAACTGGACGAAACCCCGATCACGCCCGGATCGGCCAGCGGGTTACGTAAAACCCCCTGCAGGGCCGCGCCGGTCAGGCCGAGGGTGGCGCCCACCAGCATACCCAGCAATACCCGGGGCAGGCGCAATTCAAACAGGATGATGGCGCGGGGGTCATTGGCCGGGGCCGACAGGGCGGCCCACAGATCCGCCGGCCCCAAAGACACCCGTCCGAAACTGAGCGAGAATAGTCCGGTAAGCAGGAGAGCCAGCAGGCAAAGCAGTTGCATGAGGGTGCTTTTAGTCATTCTTCGGTGCCTCCCCATGGATGCGCTCTGCGGCATCGACCAGAAACAGCCCGTTGCACGACAGATAGCGTCCGGGCAGATATATGGTCGGGATGTCTTYCATCATTTTATAGAGGCGGCCATGGCGGCTGATGCTCCATTCTGACTGACTGTTGAGATTGGTRTCAAARAAGCTGGCGATAAATATATCCGGCGGCTCGATGATCAGGTCTTCCAGCGGCAGGGACTGCCAGCCGACGATATKYCGKGCGGCGGCATARGAGGACAGACCAGCCAGTCGAATGATYTCATCGACGAAAGTTCCGGTGCCGGCGGTGAACCCGCTGGGGGTGATATAGGCCGCTTTAAGGGGGCTTTTGGGGATRYTGTGCAAGGCTTSAAGRCGGGTTCGGTAATCCTTGATAAGGGYTTYGGCCCGCGTTGCCTGATCAAAGCTYTCTCCGGCGCGGCGCACATTGCCGATGACRATTTCCGGGTCGCTGCCGTATMTGGGGATGATCAGCTTTGTTCCRACCCGGTTGATTATYTTTTCCATACGCGCKGTAACCCGCCAGCTTTGCACGGCCAGRTCAGGCTTCAGGTTCACGATCTCTGCCATGCTGCTGTGGAATTTGGGCAGGCCTTTGGCCCGGTCCCGATAAAAGGAATGSCCYTGATCCGCATCCATGGACAGGGCYATGATCTGATCCCGGTCGGCRAGGGCCAGCACATATTGATCGGCGCAATAATCMAGCGAGACTATTTTCGGCTTGGCCATCYCTTTATCCATCTCTGCGGCAYTCAMAAYGMCGGGCAGRAGAATCAAGGTCACRGCTRACCAWAAAATCTTTTTGATGYGATCTTCTTTCGCCATAAASAACCCAATGGTAACCCGGTTACGGGCGGNTAAAAAANACACGGAGGATAATCGGAAARAKANTTTCGATAACCAGCGCACGAGGTTATCGCCGGCACGGRAAGACCGCTCTGTACGGTTGTTCCGACCGTCAGATGGGCGATAAGATGGCAGGTCTCCTGGCTTGTGRATTTTGTCTTTGCCTGCTCTGCCTTCCCGGTTTCCCAGTGGTCTGTGAGCATGGCCTCCACATACAGTTACGGACATAGCCATGGCCTTGATCCAAACGGGCGGAYCGCACCATGTTCCCTTTTCACCCTGACGTTAACATCAGGGAACCATCAGGTAAGATTCTCTATAGCATATGTGATGAAAGATCAAKAGAGAGCATCACCCCGCCTTGGCCATWATRKCYTTGAAGGCRATRCCATCTTCATCGGCCAGGGCGGCTGTGCGCATCTCAAYMACAYCNNCGGCGSSRNNAGCTTTCCTTGATCTATSCGGGCCATGATCATRTTGAAATTSCCCATGCCGCGCGCGTGGGTTTCGCCGTATCCCTTGATCAGCCGTTGACAGCGGATAACCTCCACCGCCAGATCATAATCTGTATTCACAGTGCGCCGGATCCGATCCAGCCAAGCGGTGATTTCCTTATGCTCCATGGCATAGCGCAGGCTTTTACGCCTTATGGATTTGAGGGACGCCAGAAAATACAGCATCAGGAAAGATGAAACCTTGGTGGTGTCCGACAGCCGGGGGCCGGTGAATTTCTCAAAGAAACGGGTCAGGAAGGCAGATTTCTGTACCTGTSYSSYKMSYSSYAYGRGYRYGGKRYCRWSGAKYWYKWYSMGRCGCGGNWTGMMTAYAYYMGSKSMKRWRSRCKRKCTGGTCATCTTCGGCGCGAACCTCGGCGCGGTATTTTTTCACCCGCATCGACCGGGTTTTAATATCCGCCACCTTGATCACATCATCAAAAGCCATCCACAGGGCCAGATAGCGGGCCAGTTCGCGGGTCAGGTCATAGGGGGCTCTGTCCTGCGCCGCGAAACTTTCAAGGGTTGTGATATAATCCGCCGCATAGTCAATATCCTGAAAATCCAGCAGTTTTCTGGCCCCCGCATAGGCGAATTGCCGCGCGGCTCTGGGCAAGGCGTTGATCCGTTCGATCAGGGCTTTGCCCGCCGCCGTGTTTGCCGCGCCGGTGATCAGGCTTTCCGGGGCGGGGGCAGTTTCTTTTACTTCCGGCGTTTGGGCCGCCGCGTAACCTGCGTCAAAGCCGTTCAGATTGGCCTCGACCATCTTGCCCTCGGCCCGGATGGCCTCCTCGAATTTCCCCCGGTTGAACGGCAGGCGGCCTGACCCGGCGATGGCCCCGAACAGGATGGAGCTGATCACGCATTCTTTCTCTGCGGCCAGGCTTTCCATGTCAAAGGCGATAAACTCTTTGGCAGATGCCCGCGCCGCCTCCATGACCATGTCACTGTTGCCGGTGCCATCGCCCAGGGCCATTTTTTCGGAGATGGAATAGACCCGGTGGGTGGAGGTGATCAGGGTGGTCTTGTCGGGGGTGATATAGTGCTTTTGTATGGCGCGGCCTGCTTCCATCAACTCCGCGGCAACCACAAGGTCCACATCCCCGGTCATGGGCATCAGCGCCATCACCGGCGGCCTGTCATCGGTGGTTTTGGGGAASATTTCCAGATAGTAAATGGTCGCACCGGTGCGCTGGGCCACGCCGGGRATAGAGGTGGACTGGGCGAAATAATCACAATTTTCCGCCAGACTGACCAGCCAGTTGGTCAATACCCCGCCGCCCTGACCGCCAAGGGCTGAAATGGCTATGGTGATGGGTCGCTCCATGGTTGTCATAGGGTCACCCTCGCTCTTTTCCGGTCGGCGCGCCGTTGCAGAAAGCCAATGACCATCTGACGCAGGCCATGTTTAAAGCGGTCCCATCCCGTGGGGTTGAAAATCAGGTCCGCTTTGGAGAAGGATGGGCAGAGAACGGCRGCATGGACATTCTCGCCGCAAACCCCGCAGCCCACACAGCTGTTATCAACGTAAGCCACCGGGTCTTCGCGCAATATATCCTCAGGCGGTTTTATGGTCAGGGACGGACAGCCGGACAGGCGGATACAGGCGTGATCGCCGGTACAGGTCTCACTCTCCACATAAAARCGGGTYTTCACTTCGCGCTTSCCGGATTTTATATTGCGGGCCCTGATCGGTTTTTCCCGCCGCTCGCGATTGAGCATACATTCGCCYTCAATCACAATGACCTTGGGGCCGATGTAATGGGACGTCATGGCCTCACRGACCAAATCCTTCACATCGGCAATATCGTAAGACCGCATGGTCCGCAGCCATTTGACCCCGACCCCCTGCACCGCGCCCTGTATGCTGGCCTTGCGTTCATCCTGTTTCAGGGTTCGGGTAGAGGAGGGGATATACTGACCGCCGGTGGCCGCCGTATAGCCGTTATCGACRATGATAAAGACATTGTCGCTGTTGTTRTAAACCGCGCTGACAATGCCGCTGGTCAGRCCGTTATGCCAGAAACCGCCGTCGCCCATGATCGAAATAGCCCGCTTGCCGCGTACGGAGCTGAAGGCAGAGGAACTGGCCCCGCCAAGGCCGTAGCCCATAATAGTATTGCCRATCTGAAACGGCGGCAGGGTGCCGAATGAATTRCASCCWATRTCTGCYGARATATGTATCTCGCCATAGTCTTTCTCCAGCATTTTCATGGCGGCGAAAAACGGGCGTTCCGGGCAKCCGGTACATAATCCCGGCGGGCGCGGCGGGATGGCCTTGTCTAAGTCCGGCAGAGAAATATTTACGCCAGTTTGCGKGGCTTYTGTSAGRAGGCCGGGYTTTTGGRCTGTCAGGAAGGCGGCAATACCCTCCTTGACCACCTGTCCGCTATATTCCCCGGCGGGCGGCAGATGGTCCTTKCCGGAAATTTTACAGGTYAGGTCGGCYTTGTTGAAAATCTTGTTCARRGCCTGYTCGATATARTCGGGCTGGCCTTCCTCAACCATCAGGACRGCTTTTTTCGTGCGGGCAAAGTCCGTTAGTTCCGTATCAATGAGCGGATAGGTCACATTCATCACATAGAGCGGAATTCGGGTTTCGCCGTAACTATCGGCGAGATCAAGGGCTTGCAGGGCGCGGATCACCACATTGTATAACCCGCCCTCAAGGATAATGCCGATGTCTTTTTCTTGTCCGTCAAAGACTTCATTCAGGCCATTATCGGTGATGAACTTAACGGCGGCGGGCCAACGTTGTTCCAGCTTCTGCTTTTCGTGGAGGAAAGTAAAGGGCGGCAGGATAATCTTGTCCGCTTCCCGATTGGGATTTGCCAAGGCATCGGCCACCGTAAAGCGGGGCCGGATATTATCCTTGGCCGTAAACTGGCCATGCAGATGACAGGCCCGGATGCGCATTTGATAAAATACCGGCGTGTTGCTGACCTCTGACAGTTGAAAGCTCATTTCCAGCATATCAACCATCTTCGTGAGGTTAGGGCGCGGATTGATCAGCCATATTTGGGATTTCATGGCAAARGCRTGGGAGCGTTCCTGCATGATGCTGGCSCCCTCGCCGTAATCCTCRCCAATGATGATCACCGTGCCGCCAATAACCCCGGCGGAGGCCAGATTGGACAGGGCATCGGACGCTACATTGGTGCCGACCGTGGATTTCCATGTGACCGCCGCACGCAGGGGATAGCTGATGGAGGCYGATAACATGGCCGCCGCCGAGGCCTCACTGCCRTTGGCCTCAAAATGCACGCCAAGCTCGGCGAGGATTTCCTGACCGTCGGCCAGAACATCCATCAGGTGGGACACRGGCGAGCCTTGATAGCCGCCMACRTAAGCGACACCGGACTGRAGCAATCCCTTGGTGACGGCCAGAATGCCCTCCCCGTGGAATATCTCCCCCGCGCCGAGGCGCAGCTTTTTTACTTCTTTGGCGAAAGAACGTTCGGCCATGRTTACGCGGTCAGGGCRATAACGCGCAGAGGGCTGCCAGAGCCATGAACGATTTTAAGGGGGGCGGCGATTACCACAGCGCCCTTGGGCGGTAGCTGGTCCAGATTGGTCAGGGACGCCAGCCCGAATTTATTATTGCCATGCATTAGGCTATGAGCCGGAAAGGCTGGATCAAAGGCAAAAGCCTGACCCGCATCGGTGCCAACGGTTTCAACGCCAAAGCCCAATATATCGCGCTCATGGGCGAGGAACTCCATGCATTCCACYGAGGGGCCGGGGGTATGGGGGCCGTCTTCGGCATAATTGAGGAAATCTTCAGGWGAGCGTTTGCTCCAGTCGGTGCGCATCAGCACCCAWGTGCCCGGCTCAATCTTGCCATGTTCTGCTTCCCATTCTTTCAGCTTTTCAGAGGTCAGCAAAAAATCGGGATCAGCGGCRGATTCCGCGCTCACRTCRATYACATTGGCCGGGGCGACCAGCTTGRCGGGGGGRATGGTGTCRGTGCAGCCATCGGGGTAATCCTGMCCCGTGACCCAGTGGCCCGGCGCGTCAAAATGGGTGCCCGTATGCTCRCCGCAGGAAAARCTGTTCCAGTACCAWGCGGGGCCTTTGTCATCAAAATGCGATATCTGCTCCAGCTTGAAGGCCGGAGATTGTTCAAATTCCGGCGGCAGGCCAATGACCGGCGTWTCYTCGCWCAGCGGTATGGTAAGGTCCACAACCCGTATGGYGCCACTGGCCATGTCGCTCACAAGGCTGGTTAATGTTGCATGTGTCATCTTTGAAACCTCTGGTATAATATTCTGAAAGTATAATATGTTTTATATTGTAAATTACTTATAAAAGTACACTATAAATATTTCTATGCCATTTGCCAAGCAAAAGATTCGGCGGAGATTGGCGACAGGCACAATTACGCCCGTATTTTATAATGGTAAATCGGGGAAGATAGTCAAACAGGAAAAGCGCAGAACCCTTGACAGGCCCTGAAAAGATGCATGAAATAAGCAGGAACTGCATTATCTGAATAGTTTGCGAGGTTTATTTCTTGAGTGTTTCTGACGGGGACTCGCCGTAAACTTTTTTATAGCATACGGAAAAWCGGCCYAAYTGGTTAAAACCCCATTTGAGGGCAATRTCCGTAACCGTCCGGTTTGGGCCTGAGGTGAGCAAYTCCCCYCGRACTTTCTCAAGACGTAATTGAAGCACATATTTCATGGGCGTGGTGCCGCGAAAGCTTTTGAACCCTTCAAACACTGACCGCTGGCTGACGCCTGTGACCGTCACAAGGTCGTCRATGGACAGGGGGTCTTTTAAATGGGCGTGGATATAATCCTCGGCCAGTTTGACATGTTTCGGCGCGGCCTGAACCTCTTGCGCCTGCAGGGCATCCATATAGTTATGCCGGAAGGAATAGAGCAGGCTGGTCARCAGGTTGCGYTCCATATCCTCCAGAATATTCCGSGACCGCCACGGGTCAAGGCCATTGTCAAGGTCATCAATCAGATGCCTGAYCTGCCGCCACCAGTTATGGGCCAGACTATTATCGGCGGTAATGCAGGGGTCAAACAGGATCGGCYTGTCGATGGGCCGCATCAGCAGGCGGGACAGGCGCGTTTCCATGGCTTCCGCGCGAACCTGAACCATYAGYTTYTTGCAGTCCTCATTCCAGTGCATCTTGGTATARTCRGTGGGGTTGATGGCSGAWGCCATACCCACTGTTGTGGTGAATTCCTTATCATCCGCGCTGATACGGGCSGCCCCTTCGATGGGAAGCTGGAACAGGAAGAACCGGCTCAGATARCCCGGYTCMACCTGTATGTCYGTACCATATTGCATGTAATTGACCGACACCGATGACAGCCTGGCCCGGTTATGACAGGCATCAAGCAATCCCGAGTGGCTTGGCTTCAAGGTATGATCGCAATATACCTTGCTGACAATCTCCCGCGCYTCATCGGCATCGGTGGTTTGAAACAGGCCATATTTTTTAAGCGGCATSGTCATATTTTATGACTCACAATCAATGTTTACAGAATTGTAGCATAAAATTTTACTTTYCGCGAATCYGATATGGCYTAAAAATTGAAACGGGCCGTTACATACCATTGCCGTCCTCTGTCAAACAGGCCTTCATAGGACTGAAAAGCATCGCCTATGATACCAGTGATGAGATATTTCTCGTCCGTCAGGTTTTTCACGCCTGCGACCAGAGACATATTCTCGTCGGCATTCTCCCAGGTAATATTGGCGTTAAGCATATTATAGCCGTTTTGATGAATTTGCGGTGTGTTGAAGCTATCATTTTCAAATGCAGAACGATAGGACCAATCCACCCGTGGGATGAGYGTCCCGCTATTTCCCARAACAATCTCCTTGGAAATGGCGGCACTAAGCGTCCAGTCTGATACCCGGTCTAAACGGTTGTTAATATCAACAAAGGTCGTGGCGAAATCAATGGCGTCATAGCCAGCGTCCAGATAACCGATACCSGCYTCCACGAACCAGCCATCGGCGGGTGTGGCCTGCATTTCCAGCTCAAAGCCTTTGATGGTGGCGGCCCCGGCATTTTTGGTGATCGGGGCGACACTGGTGAAAACCTGCACCTGCATGTCGGAATAATCCGTATAGAAGGCAGCYCCGTTCAGGCGGAGCTTGCCCTCCAGGCCGGAATATTTAAAGCCAAGCTCGTAAACCTGSACAAATTCGGGCAGGAATGTAGGAATCAAGTCAATATCCGGGGTGCCGGGCGGGGCAGTGAAGGGGGCCACGATGGGCGGGAAGACCCGCTGGGAAAAGCCGCCGGATTTAAAGCCTTCTGAATAGCTGGCATAGACCATCAGGTCGTCTGTCATATCAAAAGACAGATTTAGATAAGGGTCAAAATTATTATAGCTCAGCTCTTTCTGCAAAAAGGGYAGAACGCGTTGCCCGGCCTGCATGAAGGGGGCATCCAGTTGGGGGTGGCCGGACCCGGCAAAATAATTTTGATGAATGATTTGATCGGGCTTGAATTTCTTYTTCTCGTCCGTATAGCGSAYCCCGGCGGTTATATGAAAGCGGTCTGTGGCATCATATGTTGCCTGCGCAAAGGCGGCAAGRCTGCGGTTGTCATAGGCSCCGCCRCTTCGRAARCGGGATACGGTRAAATCCAGYTCATTGTCATTATCGCCGKTYTCTTTGAAATAATAAAGCCCGGTAATCCAGTTGAGTTTTTCATCCAGAGCAGTGCCGAGAAKCTGRAATTCCTGSGTGAATTGCTTCTGGGTCAGGAAATCCTCAAACTGGGAAATCCGGAAGGGGGAATGGTCGCCGTCCCGGGCAAAATGGGCATCCAGATTGCGGTAGGCRGTGATWGAGCGMARGGAGATATTTTCATTTATATCCCAGTCGATACTCAGGTTTGCCGCCCAGAAATCGGTATTTGARAARGCCGGRGCCGTCCCCGATGTSCKTTCCGCSCCATCATARACATARCGATTRTCATAACAGCCCGGAACGGCCAGATTAAGCGGGGCCGGGGGGATGGCGCAAGGGATTGGCCCGCCGCCAGCGGCCAGATTGGCCCCCACATTATGGATCACTGCCATGGGCGGCGTGTCCGGATCAATGGGGTTGCCAAGGTTAATGCCAATCAGGGTCAGGGCMGGGCCGTTTTCCCGGCTGCGGCTGCCTTCAAAGGCAAAATTGATTTCAAGGTCCTCATTGGGGGTGAGCAGGAAAGACGCCCGGCCCGACAGGACATCCTTGTCGCCAAGATTGATACCATCATCCCGCTTGACATAGCCATCTTGTTTCAAATAGGCCACGGAGAATTTGCTTAAGAAAGTCTCGGAAATYGGCAGGTCAACRGTAGCTTTGAGGTCAATGCGGTTGTCGGTGCCGTAAGTTGCGGAAACCTTGCCGCCCAATTCTTCCGAGGGCTTTTTGGTGGTGATGCTGATAGCGCCGCCAATGGTGTTCCGGCCAAAAAGCGTGCCCTGCGGGCCTTTCAGAACTTCCACCCGTTCCACATCAATCAGGTCCAATATGCCGCCAACGGAGCGGGCGATATAGACGCCGTCCACATAAAGGCCAACCCCCGGATCAACGGTGGGCAGGAATTCTTTTTGACCAATGCCGCGAATATAAATAGCGGCGGAATTACCGGCCCCGCCAAAGCTCGGGTTGTTTTGAAAGGACAGATTCGGGGTGAATTGGGCAATTTCCCCCACATTGGTCACGCCGCGATATTCAAGGCTGTCSCCGGAAAAGGCAGAAATGGCAATGGGGGTGCTTTGCAGGCTTTCTTCCCGCTTTCGGGCGGTGACGATGATTTCCTCCAAAAGCCAGCCAGTACTGCCCGCCGCATCATCCTCGGCATAGGTGGGAAGTGGATTTATCAGTATTATGGACGACAGGATTGTGCCGWATAATAATTTTTCGGTGAGATRGYTTTCCTTAAAAGACTTAGACTTCCTTTGCATTATGGCCTCCTCAAAAAGGGTTGTTATTATATTCTTCTTTCTTATTAAACATGTTAAATAGTATGAATTTTATCTACTCTTTAATGAGYATTTTTATAATATCTTTATAGTAGTAATTCTGAATGCACAGGGGTGGCTATTCAGATAATGCAGTCACTATTTAGTTTATGCGYTTTTCGGCTTTTCTCGYCTGCGCGCCGAGCCAGCCCTCAAAATATTCAGATGCAGAATCTAGATAGCCTCCGCATCATATGAATAGACTGACAAAGCTAAAATCTTCACTGTGGCATAATATAGTCAGGAGGATATTATTATGACCAGTCGTGTGATGCGGGATTTTGATTTGCTGTTGCCGGAGTCCGTTCCGGAGGTTCTGGAATTATTGGCCGACCATAAAGATAATTGTGCCATATTGTCCGGGGGGACCGATTTGCTGGTGGCTCTGAAATTTGATTACGCCGTTGATAATGTTGTCTCATTGGCACTTGTGCCCGGGTTGGATGATCTGACYTTTGATCCTGATCAGGGGCTCAGTATCGGGGCCAAGGTGACCATCGCCGATATTGTGAAATCACAGGATGTGAAGACATACTATCCGGCGCTGTGGCNGGCNNNAAAGGTTTTTGCCACGCCTCAGCTGCGCAATACGGCCACGGTTCTGGGCAATATCCTGCGGGCCTCTCCGGCAGGGGAYTGCAGTTTGGCCCTCTATGCATTGGGCGGAGATTTGCGGCTGAAAAGCGCATCGGGCATGCGGGATGTCAGTCTGGATGACTTCTGGCTTTCCTACGGCGTTACCGCCCGGCAGAGCGRTGAGCTGGCCATTTCCCTGCGGGTACCGCCGCCGACAGCGGGGCAGAAAAGCGCTTTTCAACGCATGACCCGCACCACAGAGGATCTGTCAAAGATTAACGCGGCTGTTTCTTTGGCBATGGCTGATGGTGTTTGTCAGAGCGCACGGGTTGCCATGGGATGCGTTGGCCCCACATTAATTCGCTTGCCCAAGGTTGAGGCCATGCTTGGGGGAGCTGAGATCACAGAAGACCTGTTGGGGCAAGTCTCGGATATGGTGGCCACTGAAATTACCCCCATAGATGACATAAGATCCTCGGCAGATTACCGCCGGAAGGTGGCCGGGGTTCTGGTCAGGCGGGTTATCAATCTGGCGCTCATGGAAGGAAATAACCAATGAAAAAACATGCCATAACATTGACTGTGAACGGCGAGGAACGGGATTTGATTGTCCCTTCCAACCGGACGTTGCTGGACGCGCTCAGGGAAGATTTGGGCTATACGGACACCAAATATGGCTGCGGCACCGGGGAATGCGGGGCCTGTACGGTTCTGGTGAATGGGACCACCAGCATCAATGGCTGCCTGACATTGGCGGCGACCATGGACGGCGCGTCAATCACCACGGCGGCGGGGCTGGCGCAGGACGGAAATCTGCATCCGGTGCAACAGGCTTTCATTGATAATGATGCCATACAATGCGGCTATTGCACGCCGGGCATGGTGCTGAAAGTTGTGAGCCTGCTGGATGAAAATCCGACTCCGACCGAAAATGAAATTCGCCATGGTCTGGAAGGCAGTATCTGTCGCTGTACCGGATATACAAAAATTGTCGAKGCCGTACAGGACGCCAGTAATCGCATGGCCAAAGTGGGAGAATAATTATGACTGAGCTTAAAGTAGTTGGAAAAAGGGTGGARCGGGTGGACGTGCGGGCCAAGGTCACGGGCGGCGCGCTCTATGCTGCTGATGTACAGCTTGCGGGCATGTTATATGGCAAGATCGTGCGCTGTTATGATTATGCCCATGCGCGGGTGACGGGCCTTGACCTTTCGGAGGCCGCAAAATGCAAGGGCGTGATCAAGGTTCTGGGTCCAAAGGACGTAACCCARAAGGAATATAATGCYTCTGTGCTGGATATGATGGTGTCSRSSGATATGCGCGCCGTGCTGGGCGATATAGATGACCAGAGCATTTTTACCGATCATGTGAAACATTACGGTGATGCGATTGCCGCYGTTATTGCCATCTCGGAAGAAGCCGCAGAACGGGCCGCCGAGAAAATCAAAGTTACTTATGAGGAGCTGCCGGTTTATATGAYGGCGGAGGCCGCCAAACAAGCGGATGCCCTGCAATTCCGGCCTGAAAAACCGGGTAATCTGGCTTTTCAGCTGCCGGAAATGGCGTTCCCCGATAATGCTTATGCCTGGGGCGAGGTGGACAAGAGTTTCGCAGAGGCTGACATTATTGTTGAGGATACTTTYTATGTGCCCAAACAAAAGCAATGTCAGATGGAACCGGGCAGTTACATCGCGCTTTATGATGATCAGAGGCGGCTAAATTGCTGGACCTCTACCCAGATGCCGARACTGGTGCAGAAAAAACTGGCTAACCTGTTTGAATTGCCCATGACCCGGGTCCGGATCAATGCCACCGTTATTGGCGGTRGTTTTGGGGCGCGGCTGGGCATGGTTCTGGAACCGGAAACCTGCGCCTTGGCCATGGCGGTGCCGGGCCGTCCGGTCAAGGTTCTGTCCACCCGCGAAGAAGACTGGGTAACCTCCCCGTCCCGCCATCCGGGTAAATACTGGATGAAGATGGGCTTTAAGAAAGACGGCACGCCGGTGGCCTGTGATGCCAAATTTGAAAATTACAAGGGGGCCTATTATGTGGATGCGTCGGGGACCGCCTTTACCACCGGCGCGTGGCTGGGCGGTATGTATAAATTCGACAGCCTGCGCTACCGGGGCGAATCCTATTATACCAATCAGAGCATTTGCGGGGCCTTTCGCGGYTACGGCAATCCCCARACCAATTTTGTKATGGAACAGATGATTGACCGGGGCTGCGCCGAACTTGGGGTTGAYCCCCTCGAATGGCGYAAGAAATGGCACAAGGGTGTGGGGGATGACGGCTGGTGCATCGGSGTGCCCTATAACAGCTGYGCCCTGGATGAATGTCTGGACCGGGCGGCAGAGATGGCGAACTGGACCGAAAAGCGGGAAAAATACAAGAAYCAGACSGGGACAAAGCGGCGCGGCATTGGTGTCGCAGTGATGAACCATACCAGCGGGGCCATGCCCATGCTGCTGGAACATACGGTCTGTGATGCTTTGCTTCATCAGGATGCCACGGTGACCCTCAATCTGGCCTGCTCTGATATGGGGCAGGGGTCYCATACGACCCTGCGGCAGGTGGCGGCGGAAACGCTGGATTTYGCTTATGAGGATATTCATATTGCTACCGGTGATACGGATGCGGCGGGGTTCGATATCGGCGCTCATGCCAGCCGGACCCTCTATGTGGGCGGCGGCGCGGTGAAGCAGGCCTGCGAAGATGTGCGGCGGCAATTGTTTGACCGTGCGGCACTGGAATTGGAGGAGGATGTGGATAAYCTCTATATGGAAGACAAGATCATCCATGTGAAGGGCTCATCCAATAAATCCATCTCCGTTCAGACTATTGCCGACCAGGGGGTCAATAATTTCWTGAATCCGGAAACCGGTGAGCGGATTGGTCAGCCAGGCCAGATTCAGGGCTATGCCAGCTTTTTCCCGCCCCATAACGCCCYGCCGTTCGGGACGACAATTGCCGAGGTGGAAGTGGATATGGAAACCGGCGAGGTCAAGGTTCTGGAACTGATCAACGCCCATGATGTGGGGCGCGCCATTCATCCGGGTGTGGTGGAAGGACAGCTAGACGGCGGCGCACAGCAGGGCCTCGGCATGGCTTTGACCGAGGAAACCTATTATGACGACAAGGGAATTTGTCTGAATAACAGCTTCACCGATTACAAGATGTTCGGCCCGTCTGATATGCCGAAAATGACCAATATTCTGGTGGAAAATCCGGACCCTACCGGGCCRTTCGGGGCCAAGGGWGTGGGCGARGCCGGKCTGGTGCCGCCGGTGGGGGCYACGGCCAACGCCATYTTTAATGCCATCGGAATCCAGATATTGGAAGCCCCKATYACMCCGGAGAAAATWCTGAAAGCTCTGGAAGAYGCARATWAWTAGATTCTTCTTCCCTWAAAGGCCCGTTGATGTTAYTCATATATRTAATTTAATRATAAAAACACTGTTAAAAAYAATTAAAGAGYAGAAWGACATCAATKCGGGCRCAGGGGYCTGAAGAATATAGTGTAAAATATTTGGGAGATCCGAATGACCGATCAAACGCCTGTCCAGAATTCCATGAAATCCGGCACATGGAAAAAATCCTCATGCAAGATGTGCATACATTCCTGCAATACTGTTGTYCATGTGACCGATGCTGGGGTCATTAACAAGATTGAGGGCGATCCGGACAGCCCGGCCAATATGGGGCGTCTTTGTCCCAAGGGCAATGCGGCGATCATGCGTCATTATGACCCTAGCCGGTTCAAAACACCGCTGAAACGCACCAATCCCGAAAAGGGACCGGGTATTGATCCCATGTGGGAGCCGATCAGCTGGGACGAGGCCATGGAAATCACTATCCGTGAGCTGAAAACCTCTATTGATGAAGACCCGCGCAAGCTCCTGCCTTCTATTGCCGATTTTCAGAAGCTTTATCTCTGGGCCTGGCCTCTGGTGGTGAATAACAGCAATTATTTCTCAACGGCGGGCAGYTTYTGCGGCGGSGGCTATCACCCCATGAATGGCTTTATCCATTCCACCTTTGCGGCGGCCAATGATGTGAATTATTGCAATTACTGGATCAATAACGGTAGCGGGGATGGTTTTTCCTCTCATTTGCATACCGCCGCCCAGGCCTATCATGTGGCCAATGCGCGGGTCGAGCGCAATATGCGGGTGGTYTGCGTAGAGCCGCGYCTGTCCATWGGCGGGGCCAAGGCCGAGGAATGGGTGCCSATWAAACCGGCGTCKGAYCGTCATTTTGCCCTTGGTCTDTGCCATGTTCTGATCAAGGAAGAACTGTGCGATTATGAGACCCTGAAGAATGACACCAAYGCCCCCTATCTGGTGGGGGAGGATGGTTATTTYATCCGCAATGCCGAGAATAAGATTTATGTCTGGGACGGCAAGGATAACAAGGCCAAACCTTATGATGACAAGTCCATAGGCGAATTTTCCCTTGAGGGATCATATGAGGTGGAGGGCAAGCCCTGYAAACCCTCTTTTCAGCGATTCAAGGATATTCTGGAGGAATGTACGCCGGAGAAAATGTCCGAGATTACCACCGTGCCCGCYGATACCATTCGGCGTATTGCCCGCGAATTTTCYRAGGCCGCCGATATAGGCAATACCATTACCATTGATGGCCGGACCCTGCCGCTGCGTCCGGCAGGCTATAATTATTACCGGGGGGCGCACGCCCATAARTATTCCAGCCAGTCCAACCATGCYTTCAAGCTGGTCAATATGCTGGTGGGCAGTATTGATGTGCCGGGCGGTCATGTGGGGGCGACGYTGGATGATCAAAAGGTRGATAACGGCCATGTGGCYGARGGCGACAGCGGGCAATTGCTGGGCACACCCCATCAGCTTGGCCCYCATCCGGGCTTTTCCTTTCCRCCGGACAATATGGATTTGATGAGCTATTTCCCCCTTGGGGTTCATCCGGGCCATTTRAATGTGGAGGTCTGGAAAAATCCGGAGAAATTCAATCTGGATTTCAAGCCGGATGTGATGCTGATCTGTCACTCCAATCCGATCTGGAGCCTGCCGGGAAACAGGGAAGACTGGTTCGATATTATGCGCTCCATGCGCTTTATTGTCGCCATTGACATTGTGCCCAATGACACCAACTGTTTTGCAGATATTATMCTGCCCGGTCATGATTCTCTGGAAAGCTGGAACATGACCATGATTGAGCCGCCYCATACGGAAGGCATGTGCCTGCGTCAGCCCATGACCAAGCCGCTCTATGATACCCGCAGCGAGGAAGATATATTCAATGATATATCCGAGGGGCTGGGYGTGTTGGAAGTCTGGAACAGTGTGCTGAATATTGTCAATGGTTTTGAGGAAAGCCCCAACCTRAAAYTKGARCTGGATCAGAAACACGGCGAGAAGGAAATTGCCCGCCGCAAAGGCCTGAACTGGAACGGCAAGGATCTGGACTGGTATATTGAGCATGGCCATTCGGTAACMCCGCGCCGGACCGACAAATGGTATAAGCCGTGGGACGGCATGCGGCTGTTGTTCTATATTGAGGATATTATCCGYGARCGSGAYGGCCTGAAAAAAGCCATGGATGAGGCCCAGGTGCCGATCCGCGATGAATGGCAYTGGGATGATTATCAGCCYCTGCCRACSCCGGTWCTGGAGCCSGTSCTKCRGGATAAYGGCGACTATGATCTCTATGCCATCACCTTCAAGGATATTCAGCTGAAYTTCGGYGARAGCCTGRRYAATCCGTGGATCAAGGATATTGTTTACCGCGATCCGGTGCATACCGCATTACAGCTCAACACCAAAACGGCCAAAGCCAAGGGGCTTGCTGACGGCGATCTGGTGCTGGTGGAATCCCAATATGGCAAGATTTATGGCCGYCTTGGCCTGACCGAGGGYATYCATCCGGAAACCATCGGCGTGTCCAATTCCCTGTCGCGCATGATGTCGCAGAATGCGGGTGTGCCATATGGCGGCGGGCATTTCAATGACATGCTGCCGGCGGATCTGGAAAATACCGATGCCTGCAGTGCCCAGTGTGAATCTGTCTGCCGGGTGAAGCTGACCAAGCTTGACCATATCCCTGATGAATTGAAAGGAAAAGACAGCGTCTATAGCTATAGCGACGGAAAGGCCATGCAATGACCAGTTACGGAATGGTATTTGACGTCAAACGCTGTATCGGGTGTAATGCCTGTACGGTCGCTTGCAAGCAGGAAAACTCCCTGCCGGACGGGGTGTTTTTCACCCGGACGCTGAGCTCGGAAACAGGCGAATTTCCCAATGTGTCGCGCACTTATCTGCCGACCATCTGCAATCATTGCGAGGATGCGCCCTGCGAGAAAGTCTGCCCCAGCGGGGCCACYTGGACCCGTGATGACGGCATTGTCATGGTGGATGCGGATAAATGCATTGGCTGTGGCTCCTGCGCGGTGGCCTGCCCCTAYGATATGCGCACCCAGATTGACGAGACCCAGATTAAAGCCGGCCTGTTCGGCGACGGTAATCTGACCCCCTTTGAGGAACAGGGCTATTCCCGGTTTGAATGCGGCACCTTTACCAAATGCGATTTCTGTTCAGAGCGGGTGGATGCGGGCAAGGACCCGGCCTGTGTCGCGACCTGYCCCACGGACGCGCGCATCTTTGGTGATCTTGATGATCCGGACAGCAAGGTAAGCCGCCTGATCCGGGAYCGTCTGGGCCGTCAGCCCCTGCCGGAGAAGAATACCCGGCCCAAAGTATTCTATATTGATTGATCCGAGGAGAAAGACCATGTTTAACATAAGTTTGAAAAACACCCTTCGCCCCGGATYTGCCGGACGGACCTTTAAATCCGGCTACCGATTTCAAAAATACTGGGACACGCCCATGGCGACCGCTTTCTTTTGCGGGGAGACCGGGGCCGGGCTATTCATCATTTCCATGCTGCTGGATTTCATGCCGGGGATTATYCTCGGCCTGTTGATCACGGGCGTGGGCAAGACCTTTTTCCATCTGACCCATATGGGGGTGCCGTCAAAGGCATGGCGGGCTATCTTGCGCCCGGATCGCTCRTGGATCAGCCGGGGSCTGTGGGGGATTATMTTYTTYGTGGGCTTTGGCAGTCTTCATATTCTGGGCCARATATTMGGGGTTATGCCAGAGGCTTTGGCACAGCCCGTTTATTATCTAGCCCTTGCCGGGGCGATGGTGGTCATTGTCTATCAGGGTTTCGCCATGTCCCATTCCACGGCCATATCCCTGTGGAGTACAGGATTAATGCCTGTATCCAGTATGCTCTATGGTTTGCTKGNCGGGAMCWYCNCTGATTACGATCCTGAGTGTTTTTGGTTTTTCTGCGGCCCATATGGATATGGTTATCACGGTGCAAAATATTTTACTGGTTGGCGTGTTGGTGACGCTCATCAGTTTGCTCCATGGGGCGAAAAACGGGTCCAAGGGGGCGCAACAATCTTACGTCCTGCTGACCAGTGACTTTCTGGCGCGGCCTTTTCTGTATRGCGTTGTGGGAATCGGGGTCYTCATTCCCCTGTTGATTGGCCTGCTCGCATCGCAAAACAYCATTACCACATTGGTTTCAGGCGTCTGTGTGCTGATCGGTTTYTRTCTTTTCAGGCTGTTRATCTTTAAAGCCGGGGTGCTGGAYCCTATCTTAAGTCCGGCAGATATCTTCAAGAGATAAGCGGACTTCATAACAAATTTATCAGAAAGCCGATTGATATCGTTGTGTCAGTCGGCTTTTTTATTTTTTGCGAATATGGGAAATATGGTTGACAAATAGAGTAAATTTATTTTAACATTAAAGTAATAATGAAAATACCAATAAAAAAAACGATAAATTCGTATTATGTYATGTAATTGCGTCAAAATGGCTCGTTATCATAAAACAGGGAAGAATATTGTGACTCAAAACACTCCAAAAAGAACGAMTAAATTTTTGAACAACCTRCTCGGGTTTACCGCACTGGCKGGCATGATGTTGGCAACCGCACAGACATCTGTTGCGCAAAGTGATGCAGAGGACGCAAAGCCCGATGGCACGGTTYTGGAAGAAATCACCGTAACCGCCCAAAAACGTCAACAGAATTTACAGGATGTSGGCATCGCAATTTCGGCCTTTACCGGYGCCATGCTGGAYAGGATGGGCGTRACCCARAGCTATGAAGTGGCKGACYTGACRCCWGGCGTTCATATCAGCGGTAATCTTGCCGGTCAGAATACCCAGTTTACCATTCGCGGCGTGACCCAGAATGACTTTAATGAYATCGTRGAATCGCCYAATGCGGTTTATCTGGATGARGGMTATATCGCCATCGCGCAGGCACARTCCTTCGCCACATTYGATATTGACCGGGTTGAAATTCTTAAAGGMCCGCAGGGCACGCTCTTTGGCCGCAACGCSACRGGCGGCCTTGTGCATTATATCAGCCGTCAGCCAACCTTTGACGAGGTGAAGGGATATGTTGATGCGACTGTCGGTATTTATGACACACCGGCCAATGCACAAAGYTATGAGRTTACCGGGGCCTTGAATATCCCCATGTCAGACAAGGCGGCGGCGCGGTTCGCGGTAAAATACCGCAATCATGAAGGCTATTTRAAAAATAATTACCCGGCGGGCCARTTCGGCGGTTCTCCCGGRGCCGGGGCCGGGGCTAATTTRGGCGATGATGATACTTTTTCCGCCCGCAGTACTTTCCTGTTTCAGCCCAATGAAGATCTGTCCATCCGTCTTTCCGGCAATTATTCGACCAGTAATCTGGCCACAGGCCCCTATCAGTCCAAGCCAACCATTGCCGTTTTTGAAAATGTAAATGGCGCGCCGGAGCTTACCAATGTTATTGATGTGGTTGCCGGAGAAACACGGGCGTCAATTGCGCCCGATGGCTCTGATTTCGGCTCTGATCTGGATAATAATGGTGTCTTTGGATTGAATGATCCTGCCGATGCTTTCCTGACCTCCCGCTTTGGGTCTGGCACGGATTTTTTCGGCTATCTTGATCCCGACGGCGCAGACTTCACAACGTCCAGTGACTTTGCCTTTAAAAATCAGGGYARYRTTGAYACTTAYGGGGTTAACTTGAATATCGGTTGGGATATTAACGAAAATACGACATTAACGGCTATTACAGACTTTAAAGACTATAAAAAACTGTTGTTCATTGATGTGGATGCGGCRCCGGTTAATCARTCTGCCAATTATGCTGCGGTTGATGCGACCAGCTTTACYCAGGAAATACGCCTTAACGGTGAAGGCGAAAGAACCCGCTGGGTCGCCGGGYTATTTTACCTGAATATYAAYAATGAATCACATAAYGGGTTGAAATTTCCCGTGGGCAGTGTGGTCCCCGGTGCGCCGTTTGACCTGTCATCTGTTGCCAAGTTAAAGACGAATTCCTATTCCGCTTTTGGTCAGATAGAATATGATCTGAGCGATAAGCTGACCTTCATTACCGGTATCCGGCTGATACAGGAAGAAAAAGATTACGATTTCCTTCAGGGTATATTTTTCACCCAGAGTTCTTTGGAAATTGATCAGGGAACACCTTTCCAGATCGGCCCTTTGTTTAACGGACCGGGCGGGTCTCCCTCGTCATTTCTTTCTAAAACCAGCAATACGCTCTGGGCCGGAAATATTCAACTGGATTACCGCCCGAACGATGAYCTTCTGGTTTTTGCCTCCCTTAAACGCGGGGTAAAAGCCGGCAGTTTCAACGCGCAACTGGCTGGCGGCGCGCCGGTCCCGGATCTGGTCAATGCCATTCCCTATAAGGCAGAAGTCCTCTATAGTTATGAATTGGGATTYAAAAAGACATTTGCMGATGGCCGCGGCCGTTTTAACGGTAACTTCTTCTATTATGATTATAATGATTATCAGGCCTTTCTGTTTACGGGCGTGTCCGGGCTTGTCGTTAATGCTGATGCCCGTTATGTCGGGGCCGATTTCGAAGTGCAGATAATGCCGGTTCAGGGGCTGTTGGCACAATTCTCWGGATCATGGATTGACGCAAAGCTTAGCAATGTTCCYTTRCGTATTGGCGGYCCGGTTCGGCGTGATYTGSAACCRACCTATACGCCAAAATTCCAGTTTTCCGGATTACTGCGCTATGAATGGGAAGCGTTCGGCGGSATGATGTCAATTTTAGGGGATGGCTCATGGTCAGACTCTTTCTTCTATAACTTAAGAAATTTCGATGCAGATAAGTTTGGCAGTTATTTTCTGGTCAATGCCCGTTTGGGCTGGACCAATGAAGATGAAACGCTGGAAGTGGCCTTGCAGGCCCGAAATCTGACCGATGCACGCGCGGGAACYCARGGGTTTGAYCTGGCCACWTTATGCGGCTGTAATGAGGTTGCTTACCGGGCGCCGCGCTGGTTCGGGTTTAATGTAAAAGTCAACTATTGAGTAATAGCTTGTCATGCGTGCCATATATTATGAGAAATTTGGTTCTGCCGATGTTTTGAAAATTGGTGATTTGCCAAAGCCGGATATAAAGCCGGGGCAGGTTCTGGTTCACATAGCGGCGGCGGCGGTTAATCCCATTGACCGCCGKCTTCGTGCCGGAGAGTTGCAGGAATTCTTTCAAAGAGAATGGCCCATAATCCCTGGTTTTGATTTCTCGGGCCGTATCGTTGAAACGGGTGACGGCGTTACCGGCTGGCAAGTAGGTCAGGACGTTGTTGGCCTCGCGTTCAGTTGGTTCCTGCATGGCGGGACCTACGCGGAATATATTGCCGTCGATGCCTCTGCCATTGCCATGAAGCCAGATAATATTTCCTTTATTGAGGGTGCTGCCCTGCCGCTGGTCAGTTTGACGGCCTGGCAGGCTCTGGTGGAATTTTCAGACTTAAAATCCGGGCAGAGGGTGCTTATACAGGCCGGGGCGGGCGGTCTTGGCAGTGCGGCAATTTCAATCGCAAAATATAAAGGGGCCTATGTTTATACAACGGCGCGGGAACATAATTTCGATTATGTCAAATCGCGGGGCGCAGATTTTGCCATTGATTACACGGCGTCCAGCTATGTTGATCTGATCAAGGCGCGGGAGCCGGATGGTCTGGATGTGGTTTTGGAATCCCTGACAAATGATGAGGCAATTACATCAGCAATTCATCTTGTTAAACCGGGCGGGGCCGTTCCTTATATGAATAATCCGCCGCCGGATATGGATGAGATACGCCGAAAAAATATCAAGACAGATTTTTTGCATAATCGCCCGGATGGTCAAATGTTGCAGGATTTAATGGCGTTATACGGGGCGGGTAAGGTGCGAATCCCCTATATCGAAACTATGGAAATGCAGGATGCCGCAGAAGCCCACCGCCGTTCAGAAAGCGGGCAGACAAGGGGAAAGATGGTTTTGCATATTCAGGATATGTAAAGGTAAGAGTCTTCTAAAAAGTAAAAGGGAAGCCCGCGAGCTTCCCTTTTATAATGGTTTCAGCAGTGTTTGTCCTAGAAGTTAAAGACTGCTTCTATGCCGTAAGTACGCGGCAAATTCGGGAAGCGGGCAATTGTTCCGAAGAAGTCCCGTAGATCATCCACATATTTCCGCTGATCGGTCAGGTTTTTGCCCCAGAGATATATCTCCCAGCTTTCTTCATCAGAGATCAGTCCGATGCGGGCATTCACCATGGTCAGAGAATCAATATAATCAAAGGGAACCGTGCCGCCAAAACGAAGGTTGGCTACTCTGTCATTGTTAACGGTGGTGAAATAACCACTTCTGTGGGTCAGGTCAACGCGCATCAGCAAGGTTGAGTTCAACCCCTCAAGCTCATGATAATATTGCGCGCTGAAGGCCGCATTGAAAGTCGTGGCATTTGGCAGGCGATTGCCGGATACATCCGTGCCGCCCGCGCCGCCTTCTAGAAACTCATCGAATATGGCATCAAGAATACCAAAGGAGCCCGTGAAGGTGAGATCTTGAGTGGCATGCCATGTTGCTTCGACTTCGATACCTTTGGTAGAGACTTTCGCCGCATTGGTAATACGGATAGAGGTCCGCCCGCCGCCAAGGTCCACAAACTGGTTCACCTGATAATTATCATAGTTGGAAATAAATCCAGCCATATTCAACTTGATCCGGTTGTCAAGGAAGCTGCCCTTGAAACCGATTTCATAGCTGTCCACCGTTTCCTTGCCAAACTCAAGGCCTGAATTGGACGCTAGCTCATCAGCGTTGATAAAATCAAGGTTGAAACCACCACTTTTATAGCCCGATGAATATTTGGCATATATGTTTATATCTTCGGTTACCGCATACATGAAGTTAATAGACGGCGCAAAGAATTTATCCTGCCTTTTATTAATCAGAGGAGAGGGGTTTAAGGGGTCCGGACCCGTGGAGCCAATGTTAAAGGCCAATGCATTTAGTGCAATGAACGGGGCAAGCTGGCCAGCAGCGGCTGGTGAATAAAGGCCCACATCTGTCACAGAATCCAGGTTCAATGTTGACCCGATAGGATTGCCATCGGTGCCAGGCAGATTGACAAACGGGGCGGGAATTGCCAGCGGACGTCCGGAAGCCCGGCCATCCAATGTCCAGCTTACGTCTTTATTTTCGATAGAATAGCGCATGCCGAAACCGATTTTAAATTTATCGGTGACTTTATAGGTTCCGTTGATATAGGCAGCATAGCTGTTGGTGCCCACCAGACCAAAATTGGTTGTTGCCGAGGCACCCGGAACGCCAAAGTTCAAAGTTTGCCGAACGATTTCCTGAAAGGGTCCCGGTACGCCAAATACATCGAAATATCCGGTGAAGAGGTCAGAACCAATGGTTGCATCACGCTGTGTTTCCGCATTTTGATCATAATAATACAGACCAACCATGTAGGTCAAATTCTCATCATCCGGCGAAATAAACTGAAGTTCTTCGGTGAACTGCTTGTATTTATCGGCAAAGCGGATTTTAACAATATCCAATGTGGAATAATCGGTTTCGTTGGTATAAACCGCATCGGTTTTGCGATAACCGGTAATTGATTTAAGGGTAAAGCCGCTATCCATTTCGTAATTGAGGTCCAGATGGCCGCCGTAAACATCCCGCTTGTCATTGGGGTCTTTGTTAAAAGCAACAACACGCTCTTCCGGGGCAACCTGTACCGGGGCGAAAGCGAAAGTGTCGGTCAGGGGCTCCCCAACCAATATCAGGGCGTCACTGTTCAGTCCGTCAAAGGAGGCGTTAATTTCAAGTTTTTCACTGGCCTGAATGCGTATTTGCGCCCGGTAAGCCAGCGAATCAACCTGCATCAGTTTATTGTTGGTAACGGTATTGAGTACATAACCGTCGCGGTTGACTTTTGAAATTGTGAATTTGGTAAATACTTTATCGGACAGAGGCAGATTTATCATGCCCTTGAATTCTGTATAGCCAAGGTTGCCGACATCGGCACTTACCTGACCGGAAAGTTCATCGGATGGTTTTTTGGTGACCAGATTAATGGCGCCGGCCACGGTGTTTTTACCGAACAGGGTACCCTGCGGCCCGCGCAGAATTTCAACCCGTTCCAGATCAAGCAATTCCTGATTAAGGGCAGGGGACTGTCCCATATAGACCCCGTCCACATAAACTCCCACGCGGGCATCAAAACCAATGTTGCGGCTCTGTGCGCCCACACCGCGAATAGTCACGGTAGAGCGAAAGTCGTTGGATTCGCTGATTTGCAGGTTCGGGATATATTCGGCGATTGATTTTAAATCGCGAACACCTGTCTGGTTGATTTCCTCTGCGCCAAGGGCTGACATGGAGATCGGAACATCTTTCATGCGCTCTGATCTTTTTGTCGCCGTCACAACGATATCTTCAATGATAAAGTCCTCGTCGGCGGATGCTGTAAAGCCGGTTGTCGCGGTCATTGCGGCGGAAAGCGCAATGACGGACGAAACTGTGATGAATTTTCTCATGTATTTCTCCCGTATTATTATTTATTAAAACTAACGTTTATATTAAAAAGACAGAATGCATGTTAATCCCGAAACAGCCTTATATTCAAGTTATTTTTCGTGACATTATTGAATGTCATGAAAAATACGCCTAAAGTCTGAGCCATATGGTCTTGATTGAATATAAGCAATCACAGAAGAACATACATCATAAAGACGATATAAAAGTCGGAACAGGGAATTAATGTCAAAAGAAATCACCGTGTTGATCGTCTTGGTCATCTATAAAATAACATTGATTTCGATTGGTTTCTGGGCACAGAAAAGAACGCATAGCAATGCAGATTTTTTTATTGGCGGGCGTACCCTCGGGCCGTTTGTCGCCTCTATCAGCTATGCGGCCAGTTCGGCATCGGCCTGGACGATCTTAAGTCTGAGCGCAGCGGCTTTTACCATGGGCATATCGGTGATCTGGATATTTTTGGGCCTCATGTGGGGGCATGGGGTGTCATGGTTCTGGCTTGCGCCGCGCCTGCAAAAAATATCGGCGGAGAAAAAGCTGGTCACCGTGACGGACCTGCTGGCACTGGAGGGGACGGATAAGACCAGAAGAAATATCCGCTTTTTTGCTGCTACCGTTGTGATATTTTGTTTTGTCCTTTACGTGGCGACGCAGTTTATGGGCGCGGGCAAGGCCTTTGCCACCACATTTGATATGTCCATATCATCCAGCATAATTATCGGCGGCGGAATTGTCTTGATATATACATTATTGGGCGGTTTCTGGGCGGTCAGCCTTACGGATACATTGCAGGGAATGTTAATGTTGCTGGCGGCGATCATCCTCCCGGCCATGGCGATGGCGGAAGTGGGTGGCCTGTCGGCTTTCTGGCAGGGGTTGAAAAATGTGTCCACGGCAGACCAGATGTCCCTCACCGGAGCCAACGCGGGTTTGATGGCCGGGGGGTTCATTATGGGGACGCTTGCCATGGGACTAGGGACGTTCGGTCAGCCTCATTTGCTGACCCGCTTTATGTCAATTCGGGATGCGGCGTCGGTCAAGACCGCGCAGAAAATGGCCATGTTCTGGTTTCTTATTGTCTTTGGTAATATGATTGTTCTTGGTCTGTGCGGTAAAATCCTGATCTCTGGCCCGCTGGCGGACCCGGAGCGATTATTCTTTATCATGACCGACAATTTAATGCCGACCGTGCTGGGAGCTATTTTTCTGGCGGCAGTGCTGAGCGCGATCATGTCAACGGCGGACAGCCAGTTGCTGGTCAGTGCCTCGGCCATTGCCCATGATATAATGGGTGAACCGGACGAGGGTGAAAGCAGGCTATGGGTGACCCGGCTGGTGATCAGTTTGTTATGTGGCACATCGGTTTTGGTGGCGATTTTCCTGCCGTCAGATATTTTTTCGCGGGTGTTATTCGCCTGGGGCGCATTGGGAGCGGCCTTTGGCCCGGTGGTGATTCTGCGCCTTGCCGGGGTGAGGCTTGATCCGAAATTCATCTTGCCGGCCATGGTGACGGGGCTGGGGCTGACCATATTCTTTTATTTACGGCCAAATTCTGTGGGCGATATTCTGGAAAGGCTTGTGCCGTTTCTGATTTCTTTTATACTGTTATTTGCAACTCGAAATACCAATCAAAAAAAGGATAACTTATGACCATAGCTGTTGGCGACAAACTGCCTGAATCCACCCTCATTGAAATGACTGGCGATGGTCCTGTTCCGCGCACCACGGGCGATATTTTCGGGGGCCGCAAGGTCGCTGTTTTCTCCGTGCCTGGTGCCTTCACCCCAACCTGTTCAGCGAAACACCTGCCGGGCTTCATTGGCGCGGCGGATAAATTCAAGTCGGCTGGAATTGACGAGATTATCTGCATGGCGGTCAATGATGCCTTTGTCATGGGCGCATGGGGCAAGGCCCAGGGTGCGGACGGCAAGGTTACAATGCTCAGCGATGGCAACGGCGATTTTGTCAAGGCCCTCGGCCTTGAAATGGATGGGCGAGCCTTTAGCATGGGCATGCGTGGAAAGCGTTTTTCTATGGTGGTGGATGATGGAGTGGTAACGGCCTTGAATATCGAAGGCCCCGGCGAATTTCACGTTTCCAGCGCGGAGCATATGCTCGGTCAGCTATAAGATATAACCGGCCTTCGCCCGTTGCGGCCTTTTTATGTTTTTTTCAGGGTCATGGCCACGCGGATCAGGTTGAGCCAGGCCAGCATGCTGGACAAGCCGCCAAAAGGGATCAGGAATTTAACCGGATGGTCCGGGAAAATGGCCATCAGGTAAAGCAGACCGCTGAACAGGAAAATACCCGCAAGGAACAGGCCAGCGGAAATTTTCAGGCGTTTCAGGGCCTTGACCGGGTCCGATGCATTCGCCTCGACAACCGGCCAGAGAATGGCGCAGCCCAACAGAGCCAGACTGAGCAGATGGTGATATAGGCTGGCCCGGTTAAACAGGTCTTTGCCTGTCTCATCCATATAGGGGGCTAGCGCGTGGGAGCCGGACGCGCCAATGGCAACGGCCAGAAAACCGCTGATAGCGGCGATGATCAATAGTATTTTCATGGGACATTCCTCGTATCTATGATGTTAAAATTAGACACCATAGATACGGGAAAAGCAAGATTTGTTAATTTACCCGGATCAGTTCAACCGTGAAAATCAGGGCCGCATTGGGCGGAATGGCACCGGGGGAGCCTTGGGGACCGTAAGCCAGATCGGACGGGATGAAGAATTTATACTTCGCGCCTTCTTTCATAAGCTGTACGCCCTCGGTCCAGCCGGGGATAACCTGATTAAGGCCGAAATCAATGGGTTCGCCCCGGTCATATGAGCTGTCGAACTTGGTGCCGTCAATGAGGGTTCCTTCGTAATGAACGCTCACCCGGTCCGTGGCGCGCGGGCTTTTGCCGGTGCCTTCCAGCAGGACTTTATATTGCAGGCCGCTTGCGGTGGTGTGAACGCCGGATTTGCTTTTGTTGTCGGCAAGGAATTTTTCGCCCTCGGCTTTTGCGGTCTTGCTTGCCTGTTCCGCCTCTGCTTGCAGGGCGGCTTCTTTTTTGGCGGCGTCTTTGGCAGATTCAACGGCGAAAAGTTCAACGGTGAAGATCAGGTCGGCATTGGGCGGAATCGGTCCGCCGCCGGCTTCGCCGTAGGCAAGCTCTGAGGGGATGGTAAATTTATATTTACTGCCCACATTCATCAGTTGCAGACCCTCGGTCCAGCCTTTGATAACCCGGTTGAGCGGAAAGCTGATGGTTTCTCCCCGCTTGTAGGAGCTGTCGAATATGGTGCCATCCATGAGGCTGCCCTCATAATGAACCGTTACAGTGTCCTCGGCAGTGGGGCTTGCGCCGGTACCTTTGGTCAGAATTTCATATTTCAGGCCACTGTCTGTGGTGTGTATTTTGTGGGATGTGGACACGTCTTGTTCCTTAACTTTTTGTTTTTCTGTTTGTTGTTCCTTGGTTTTGTCGTCCTTGTCCGAACAGGCGGCAATGAACAGGGTCAGTGCTGCTGCCAGAAGGGCTGATAAAACTGGCCGGGCTATTTTAGTAATTTGGGCAGTCATGCCGAAACGCTCCATTATTATCGGTTATGGGCAAGAGCTATAACCCAAAGAATTTTATTTTCCAAGGTAAATATTGGGGCTCAAAAAAGCCATATTTCAGGATAATGGTGCCGCCGCACTTGAGATGTTACATCTCATGTAACTGTTAAATGCTTGTCGCGTTACATTTTTATGATATATCTGTGTCATAATTTTGAAACATATGGGCGGGGAACAGGTTTTCCCTCGCCTTTAGCGTGCTTAATATTTTTAATTTGATGAACAAAAACAAGGTTTTGAAGATATGTCAAGAATCAAAATAGCCATCGCCGGTATCGGTAACTGTGCCAGTTCCCTGATTCAGGGTATTTACTATTACACACCGGAACGGGTTGGTAATGCCAAGCGGGTTCCCGGCCTGATGCATTGGGAAGTGGGGGGCTATCGTCCCTGTGATATTGATGTGGTTGCCGCTTTTGATGTGGATAAGCGCAAGGTTGGCAAGGATGTCAATGACGCGATCTTTGAAAAACCAAACTGTACAACTGTATTTCACGGTGACCTGCCAAAAAGCGGCACAATCGTTAAAATGGGCAATGTCCTTGACGGTGTGTCCGAGCATATGGCGGATTATGATGATGACCGCACTTTCCTTGTGAAGGATGCCCCATCCGCGACCAAAGCGGAAATTATTCAGGAATTAAAAGACAGCGGTGCTGAAATCCTGACCAACTATATGCCGGTTGGTTCCGAAGAAGCCGCAAAGTTTTATGCGGAATGTGCATTGGAAGCCGGAATTGCTTTCATCAATAACATGCCGGTTTTCATTGCCTCCAACCCGGAATGGGCGGAAAGATTTAAAGCCCGTAACCTGCCGCTCATCGGGGACGACATCAAGGCGCAATTGGGCGCAACCATTACCCACCGGACATTGACCGACTTGTTTGCCAAGCGCGGTGTGGTTCTGGAACGTACCTATCAGCTGAATACGGGCGGTAATACCGACTTTCTGAATATGAAAAATCAGGATCGGCTGGAATCCAAGAAAATTTCCAAGACCGAAGCCGTGCAATCTGTTGCCGGAACGCGTCTGGCCGATGATAATATTCATATTGGCCCATCAGACTATATTCCATGGCAGAATGACAACAAGCTTTGTTTCCTGCGTATGGAAGGCGACCTGTTTGGCGGCGTGCCGATGAATATTGAACTGCGCCTCAGTGTGGAAGACAGCCCCAACTCTGCCGGTGTTGCCATTGACATGATCCGCTGTTGCAAGCTGGCCCTGCTTAACGGTGAGGGCGGCATTATTCACGGGGCATCCGCTTATTTCTGCAAGCATCCGCCCCAGCAGTTTACCGATGATCGGGCCTATGAAATGACCGAAGAATTTATCGCCAGCCGGGTCAGTGCGCTGAAAGTAGCCGAATAAGCCAACAGGGATTATATCCGATGAAATGTTTGATAGCTGCCGCTGGTCAGGGAACCAGAATGCGCGAAAAGGGCGAAGTTAAGCCTCTGATCGAGCTGAACGGGGTGCCAATAATTGAGCGGGTGATTAAAAACCTGCGGGCGGGCGGTGTTGATGAATTTTTTGTCATCACCGGCTATCGGGGCACCAAAGTACGGTCTTTCCTTGATGTTCTGGCGGAGCGGGAAAATATCGCAATCACCCATGTGATCAATGAGGATTGGGAGCGGCCCAACGGGATTTCGGTCCTGAAAGCCAAAGGGGCCATCGAAGGCCCCTTTATCCTGACCATGTGTGATCATCTGTTTGATCCGGATATTATCAAATCCCTTTTGGCCCATGATCATGAGCCAGGTACGGTGACCCTCTGTGTGGATTACAATATTGAAAATCCTGTGGTTGACCTTGATGATGTGACGCGGGTCAATTGTACCCGCAATCATATTGAGAATATCGGCAAGGTGATCCGGGATTATAATGCCTTTGATACGGGTATATTCTATTGCCATGACGTTTTGTTTGACGCTTTGGAACAGAGTGCGCGTGAGGGAGATGAAAGCATTAGCGGGGCCATGAATATTCTGGGTAGTCAGGACAGGGCCCATACCTTTGATATAGAAGGCAAGCTGTGGCTTGACGTTGACGACCCCACCGCCTTTGGCAAAGCCATCGTCTATGTGGACGAGGGGCGTTTGTAAGATATGAGCATATGAAGAATTTATAAGAACCGGGTGAATGTCATCCGGTTTTTTTGTTTTTAAATACCGTGTTGATCTGTCATTATTGATATAAGTCGCAAGGTGGGCCGAGAGCGAAAAGAGGTTATGGGTATTGTTCGATGATAAATAGAAATATTATTGCTTCCGTAATCGGCAATATACTTTTTTTTGTATGTTTTCTGGAATTAATTCCCGCCCTTGTTGATTATATCGCGGGGTCCCTGGAATATCGTGTTTTTTTGAGTTCCGCTTTCCTGACCGGTACATTGGGGGGATTGTTATATTTCAGTTTCAGGGGCTATGAGAATCATTTGCCCAGCCGGAAGATGATATATCTGATCACAACCGTTGCCTGGGTTGCCATGCCGCTCGCAGCTTCTTTACCAATTTATATGGCAATTCCAGAAGCCAGTTTTGCCGATGCGGTATTTGAGGCTGTGTCAGGATTAACCACAACCGGATCAACCGTCTTTACGGGATTGGACCAGATGCCAATGGGCATTTTACTCTGGCGGGCCATATTGCAGTGGATTGGCGGGGTTGGCATAATTGTTCTGGGTATCTGGATTTTACCGGTGCTTCAGGTTGGCGGGATGGCTCTTTTTCAGACAGAATCTTCGGATCAATCTGAAAAAATTTACCCGCGCACCATTGAATTGGTCAGAAGTATTCTGGTCATTTACAGCTTTATTACCGTGGCCTGCATATTGGTTTATTTTACCATGGGCATGGGTATGTTTGATGCCATATCCCATGCCTTAACGACCGTTTCAACGGGGGGATTCTCCACCCATGACCAGTCCATTAAATATTTCAACAGCCCCGGAATTGAATGGGCTGTTATCTTATTCATGTTTGCGGGCGCGGTGCCGTTTGTGGCCTATATGCGGTGCCTGAAAGGGTCTTTGAAACCTCTTGTTACCGATGCCCAGATACGGGCGCTGGTACTGTTCCTTTTGATTACCTCCGTCATTATAATATTTCCCTTGTGGCAGCATCCCGATCTGGACTTCTTAACCTCTTTTCGGGGGTCGGTATTTTCTGTGATGTCAATCGTTACAACAACAGGATTTATTACCATAGACTATACCAATTTTGGCGCAGAGGCCGGGACGATTTTCCTGATCCTTACAGTGGTGGGGGGGTGCACAGGCTCGACGGCGGGGGGCATCAAGGTCTTTCGCTTTGCAGTATTATGGCAGGCCTTGCAGAGTGTTTTCCATAAAATGGTTTATCCGCACAGTGTCTATACCAGCCGTTATAATGGCCGGATATTGAGCAATGATATTGTGGTTTCCGTTCTTATATTCTTTTGTGTTTTTATATTTTTCATGACCTTTTTAGCCATAGCCCTCGGGTTTGCGGGCTTATACCCGCTGGAAGCCTTGAGTGCGGCGGCAACGGCCATCGCTAATGTAGGGCCGGGCATGGGAGAGGCCATTGGCCCTAGCGGAAATTTTGCGACCATACCGACCAGCGCTAAATGGCTGATGAGCTTTGGCATGATCGTCGGGCGGCTGGAATTCCTCACCGTTCTGGTGTTGTTTATCCCCCGTTACTGGTATGATCTGTAGTTCCATATTTGTTAATATGCATAATATATGCTATACTCTGGTCAGGGGGATGATAAAATTCACAAGGGGAAAATAATAATGATATCCTGGGAAATTAAGGGCGAGGCACTTGGTAATTGCAATTGTGATTATGGTTGTCCCTGTCAGTTCAACGCACTGCCAACCCATGGCAGCTGTGAAGCAGCGGTTGGCTATCAAATCAATGAGGGGCATTTTGGCGACGTAAGTCTGGACGGGCTGCGCGCCGCGATGGTTGTCTGGTGGCCCGGCCCGGTTCATGAAGGCAACGGCAAAATGCAAATCATTGTTGATGAAAAGGCAAATGATGAACAGCGTGATGCTATTGTTAGCATCATTCACGGTGAAGAAACGGACCCCATGTCCACTGTTTGGTCGGTTTATTCCACTATGTGTCCGACTAAACTCGAAACGCTGTCAAAACCCATTGAACTGGAAATTGATATTGAGGAACGCATTGGCAAGATTTCCGTGCCGGATGTTTTTGTCACGAGTGGGGAGCCTATTCGCAACCCTATAACGGGCGCTATCCACCGTGCAAGAATTGATCTGCCCTATGGCTTTGAATATGACATTGCCGAAATAGGGAGTGCCAGCACCGAGGCAACAGGCGCAATAAAACTAAGCCTGAAGAAGAGTTACGCTCAGTTTAACAAGTTTCATATGAATAATAATGGCCCGGTTAGAAAAGCGGCATAAACGCCGGGACCAAACAGTGCAGGATTTTATACCAAGTTCGCTTGAATTACTTCTCAGACGTGACCGTTTGATTGTGATTGTCGTCCTGATTGCGGTCACTTTGGCCGCGATTTTATTCATGTTGCTTGGGGTCGGGTTACCGATGTCGGCAGTTGAGATGACTGATATGTCAGGTAGCATGGGCGGGTCATTTATGGCCCCGCCACATGGACGGCGGCCTATTTTATCATCATATTTCTGATGTGGTGGGTCATGATGGTTGCGATGATGATCCCGAGTGCCTCACCGACCATTCTTCTGTTCACCGCTCTTGACCGACGCATGGGTGAGGGAAGATTTATATTTCTCAAGATGATGCTTTTCCTGCTTGGTTATCTCGCCGTATGGGGGGGGTTCAGCTTTGGGGCCACCCTGTTGCAATGGCAGTTGGAACGCCAAAGCCTCGCCTCGCCGGTGGCTATGATGGTAACCAGCCATTATCTTGGGGCGGGCATTTTGCTGGCGGCGGGACTTTATCAGTTTACACCCCTCAAGCAGGCCTGCCTGACCCATTGCCGTGATCCAATTCGTTTCTTGACGGAAAGAAGACGCACGGGCAGGTCCGGGGCTTTTTTGATGGGGGCCGAACATGGTTTTTTTTGTCTCGGTTGCTGCTGGTTCCTGATGGCGTTATTGTTTTTCGGCGGCATTATGAATCTCTACTGGATCGCGGGGCTTGCGCTTTTTATATTGTTTGAAAAGCTGGTTCCCCACGGCCATGTAATGGGATATGTCGGCGGTTTAATTCTGATCGCCGCTGGTGGTTATATATTAATATTTTGAATAAGCGGGCGTGAGCGCAAAAGATGTCTTGATTGCTGTCACCGTAAGTGCTGTGGACTGACCGGACTTATGACGGGGCAACGACCAGCTTGTGATTGATGTAATCCAGCGGGACCGGAATTTCCGTTTGCAGGCCGTCATAACCGCCCAGCTCTTTCAATAAAGGGTCTATCCGTTGCTTTTCAGCGTCGGTCAGGCCCTGATAATGGCGCAGGGGCCGCTGGAACATCCATTGTTGATAGGGAAGTATGGCGCGATTGCCACGGGCATTGCCCAGCGTAAAGTCATGGCGGCCTATGGTCCGGGGAAAATGATCAAYATCCGGGYGTTCAGCGGTCCAGTCTGCGACCGCGCGCACCGTATCCACAAGCAATGGCAACTGATCACGGAACATGCGGGCCAGCAGGGGATRGAGGGTCTCCGGTATCTCATCATTTGGCAGAAAACTACCGTCGTCCCCGCCGGGGTTTTGCATGCGCCTTGTCCAGTCGAACACCCGGGGGGCGATGTCCTGCATCCATTGTTTGGGATAGGGGTCTTGCGCCATATGGGCATATAGCGGGGCCACAAGGCCGAAATCACCAATGGACGGGCGACTACCGAGCAGAAARTCATGGTCTTCMAGATGACGGTYAAAGTCTTTCAGGAAAGCCCCGGTTATTTTTTCCAGYTCCGGCTCYGTATTYTCATCAAGGCCCATAAGCGGCTTATACATCCGGCCAAAATACAGTGCCRCCGGAATGGCAACCAATGGTTTGGCGAAGGCTGGCCAGTGGGGCTTCATCACATCGCCGAACTGGTTAAGGACAAACCACAGGTTTTGACGTTTGAAGTGCCAGCGGTAATGCATGGCGGGCAGCAACAGCCATTCATCACCGTAAGTCTCCATCAACAGGGCGACAAGCTTTTGCATYGGGCCATCCGGGTAAATGGACGGCGCGGGGAATTTTKCCTCCAAGTRGTCAATGATGACGGTGGTGTCCTGAATATATTCGCCCTCGGGCGTGATAATCACCGGAATGATCTTGCGCCCGATATGCGCCTGAATCTGGCCGTAATCCTCTGAGGAAAGYCTTTCCTCAAAGGGGATTTTCTTATAACGCAGATAGGCACGCGTCTTGCCGGAATAAAGTGAAATTCCGTGGGCGAGATGTTGGTACATATTTTTCCTTAGGCTTCGACGATATCGTCTTTCAGGCTGAGGACAAAGGCAACCACATCATCACATTCCTGCGGGGGAACCGACAGGGCCTCCATSGTGGCACCGGCATGGCCCAGAAATATGGACCAGTCACTTTCACTGATTTTCATACCCTTGTGGGAGAGYAGCATATCCCGGCCTGTATAATAAACCGGCCCGCCGGCATTGGCCGAYAGATAATCAATGAGCAACTGCTTTTCGCGTGCGATGCCATCATCCCCCCGGTTTTGCCAGAAACGGCCCAATTGAGGGTCGCCTTGCACGCGCGGCAACAGGTCGTTGGCAAATGCGGTAATACCGTCATAGCCGCCCAAACGGTCATAAAGTGATTTCTGATCCATTATTCTTCCTTTTCTGAAAATTGTGAAACGAGAGACTTCCTATAAGAAAATATAGTCCTATACTTCATTATAGTCCAGTATTATGCCCTGTCACAATAATGTGAGGTGGATGAGATCRATACCATATTAGCTGAAATAGAGCGCCGGATTAAGAAACCGCCAATCACCGTTGGTCTTAACGGGCTGGATTGTTCCGGCAAAACCACCGTTGCGCAGGCTTTGTATGAAAAACTTGTCAGTCGGAATATCAACAGYAGGCTACTTCATATTGATGACTATAATAACAGGGATGTTCAGGACAGGGTTTATACGGCTTATAAGGAAGGTGTTTTTACAGATGAACTGGCAGACTTTTATTATCAGAACAGCATCCATTAYAAGGCTGYGGCAGAGGCAATAAGCGCATCCCGTCAGCAATATGATGTCACCCTCATAGAGGGCGTTTTCCTGTTTAAGGAAGGCCTAAGCCCCCTGCTGGACATTAAAATTTTCCTRCCTGTATCGCCGGATTTAGCAAAATCGCGTTATGAAAAGCGCAGRCAACAGGAAAATGATCCGCGCCCAWTATTGGTTTTTGATGATATATGGCTGCCCGCTTTTGAACGYTATTGCCGTGAGGAAGAGCCTGAGAGCAAAAGCGATTTCTTATATTCCAGATAGAGTCAGGAAATATTATCCAGCTGAATATTCAGGGATTCCAGCAGGAAATAATAAGCGAGGAAAATAAGGGTAAACAAGCTGACGATACCGATCAATTTCAATTTGAAGCCATGACGGTGGTATTTCACCCGGTCCCGATGGCGGAAAACGTCCATCATTTCATCGCCGAAATGGATGGAGAGAAAGGTGCCAATCCCGCTTAAAATAATAATGCTCCAATAGGGGTAAGGGGTGGTGAGTATCKTTTTAAAAAGTACCGTCAGAATAGTCTTGTCATAGGCGGCTGAATTATAGGCAAGGGCGTATAGATTAAGGCTTATGGCAATCGTCCATACAAGAACCTCACTATACAGCATTCTAATTCCGAAAATCAGGCGAATGGGGAAATCCAGTAGAAAACCGGCATCTGCGACCGGCGTGCATAAAACAAAGAAGCTCCAGGTCAGGGCGGCGACAATTCCCCCTGTAAGCAAGCCATATTCATAGGAGAGATAACCGAAATATAAAATCAAAACGCCCAGAAGAAGCAAAAATTTCAGCACCACCTCGCGGTGGGTTTCGGTTTTGTGAAATTGTTTGATACTCAGGGACATTTTTCTCTCAGTTATTTTTGGATCAGGATAATCTGGCCATCTTCCARCRTTATTTTACGCGCCTTGTATAGTTTGCCAAGGGCTTTTTTAAAATTGGATTTGCTCACATGAAAGGTGGCGTAAATATCTTCCGGCGGGCTTTTGTCGGTCAGGYGGCTTTGACCGCCATTGTCTTTCAGATAGGCAAGRATTATATCMGCCAGTTCGCCGCGCATTTYCAGAGATGGTTTTTGCAGGGTGATGTTAAGGCGGCCATCTTCCCGCGCGTCACCGATATAGCCCTTGAACTCATCCCCGATGGTGATGGGACGGACAATCTCGTTATTATGGATCAGGCCAAGGTGGCTGCCGTTTATGATCGCCTTATAGCCAAGGTCRCTRCGGCTGCCAATCATCAGGTCAACCTCCTGCCCGGCACTGAACATCCCGTCATTTACCTCTGACAAATGGCGGCTGAGCAGGGAGCTGGCGGCGATCCGCCCGGTCACATCCAGATAGAGATAAACAACATAGGAACGGCCAACCTCCATGGGAACACGTTGTTCCTTGAAGGGCACCAGCAGGTCTTTCATAAGGCCCCAATCCAGAAAGGCGCCAAATTCGCTTTTRCCAACAACGGTGAGACAGGCACAGCCCCCGACCTCGGCCAGCGGTGTTTCCGTGGTGGCGATGGGCCGGTCCTCGGAATCCAGATAGAGGAACACGGTCAGMAACTGYCCAATATCCCAGGCGCTTTCGTCTTCGGGCAGATAGCGTTCGGGGAGGAGRATTTCCTCAAGGTCATCGCCTTCAAGATAGACACCGAARTCTACGTGCTTTGYKACTTTTAAAGTRTGGGTTTTACCAATTTCAATCATGGAATTGTTTCTACAGTTAAAATTGACAAAAGTCGATAGGACTGTGTACTCTTCTGCATTTGCGTATAGTGAAAGTAAAGATTTATGACAATCAACGCGTTCGTCGCGGGATTTCTGGGGGCGAGYCCTGTTGAAATGATTGCRTCGCTTTCCGGGTTTATYTGTGTRTTCCTGCTGATCCGGCGRAAYATCTGGTCATGGGGGTTTGGCCTGTTACAGGTCACGCTYTATGTCTGGATTTTTTATCAAAACAAGCTTTATTCCGATACGGTTMTGCATATTTTTTACGTGGKTTTTCAGTTTTATGGCTGGTGGAACTGGCGTCATCACAAGGATGGTAAAGCCGAACTTGTCATCGAAGCCACCAGCCTGAGGGATTTAGGCATCTGGACTGCTGTCAGYCTGATYTCRGCCRTGGYCATCGGRTTYCTGATGGACCGATATACGGATGCGTCATTTGCTTACGGTGATGCCTTCACCACCAGCACAAGCCTTGTGGCYCAATTGCTGTTGACCCGCCGTCATCTGCTGAACTGGACCTTCTGGATTGCGGTKGATATTGTGGCGATCGTCATTTATTTTCAAAAGGGMCTTTACCCYACATCGCTGCTCTATATCACYTTTTTAATCATGTCCKSYATYGGCCAATATAGCTGGTGGCAWCAGTATAAACGTCAAATYCGGGATAGGCGTRCTSTATGAARACAGRGTTGGTATTGTGRTGGGKGCRKTGTAAAAATAGCYGCCGTAGGATCATATCTCATCAGGGAATTCAAAGCAGGAGCCATACAAGATGATGTCAACATTTTGCCCGTCCTGCGATAGAGGTAGYCCGATAGAACAAAAATTCATATATGATTTTTCGGCCCAGAGTAATCTGTCTGAAATCAGGTAAGGGCGTCTTTCGTGGACGATCCAATCATAGCGGGGTTTCAGGTGGCCTTCTATATCACCCAGTTCATCAAGGTATTTTCCGGTTATCTCTTTACCCAAAGCTTTCACGGTTTCTGTGCCAATCAGTCTCATTTTATATCTTTGGGTGTCATGCTCTACGTCTATGAGACTAACATAGGGCAAGAGACTGACGATGTCAGCAGGATGCAAATCAGCTCGGCTCGGCATGGCATGGTCCCCCTTAATGTCCAGCCAATATTGATATACGCCCTTCAAAATGTCATTGGGAAGGTCGTCAATAGAAAAATTACCAATTAGAATGCCATCATCAGATACCATAAAATACTTACTTTCCCGGTATTGTCACATAGGTTTTCTGATTTCTACTTTAAGGTGAAAATATGACAAAAAAGTTAATTGATATAAGAGACCTCTGCGTAAGGCCTGATTTATTTTATAATTTCATATAACGGGCTTACAGGCCAGTCTTTATGTCCCGCCGGGCGGGGTATTCCTGTATTTCAGGCGCAGCTATCCCGTGGTGGCCGGTTCCGGCAAGCCATAGAGCAGGTTGCATTCCTAAAATTCTGGCAACTGCGGGCCACCGCGATTTCCGCATTCCACACCTTGTCTGCCTCAGATATGTAGATACAAGGACACTGACCCATTGATTTGTACTCTTGGCGCGGGTTCTTCTTGAGCATAAACTGCAACCTTTTAAAGGGGGAATTTCAATTCGTTGCAGTTCACAGCATACCTAAAGCATTGAGAATCCTTAATCTATAAGACTTTCAATGGTTTTTTAGGGACGACTAAGTATAGTTAAAATTTTACTGTATAGTATCTGTATAAAAATAAATGGCGAACCCTATCTATAAAATAGAGTCCACCATTTAGGAAATTTCCAAATATTAATCAGGCACGCCGTTTGCGGGCTATACCCAATCCGAGTAGCCCAAGGCCAAGTAAAGCCAATGGGGCGGGCTCAGGCACATTGCCATAAGTTAAATTGTCATAACGTACAGTGTAGCTGTTGCCTTCATTCTTGGCATTCAGGATCACACCGGTAAAATATTGTGTTTGTGTTGCATTATCCCAGAAAAAGAAGTTGTCATTAACATAATATTGTACGCCGGGATATTGTGTTCCCGGAGCGCCGATAATAAATTTAAAAGTATTCCACGCATCCAGATTAGCAACAGCAGCATATTGGTCAAACCATCCATATGTGCTAATAAACGGGCTTACGCCAAATGTTCCCGGGCCTGTATTCTTATACTCAAGTATTGGATAAGTCTTTCCACCGGGGGCAACGCTTGGAAGAAGAAAATCGGTGAACCCGATTGCCCATAAGCCAGCATTTCTAAGGCTGTTTGGCCAGTTGCTGTCTATATACATATCAACAGACAAATAAGTAGAGTGTCCGATATCCATTTGCATGCCTTGCGTATTTACAAAGTCATTGGTCGCATTCTTATCGGCGCCATTGATATTCATTTGCAATTCATTGTTAATAATTGAAAAACCGGCAGGTGCGCGACGGTCTGCATGCCAGTTACTCAAAGAATCCCCGTTATTGAATTGGACTGTAACTAATCCAGCCACTGCATAATTTGGCAATGAGACCAAAATGGTTAATAATATTGCTTTAATAATTTTCATTTTATTTGCTTTCAGCTGAGTATTAAATATTTTTAATGTCGAAATAATATGTTCCTTGCCCTAATTAAAGTGCTCAATAATAAAGTGCCTTATAAAAGTATTGCTTATTTTAGTAATAATAAAATAACAAGCAATTATCATGCCAAGCTTAAAAATGGCTGAAATTCAATATTTTTTAGAAATTATAATATTAGAACAATTCTATACTGTAAAAAATCCCGACAGTTTTTAGGGCTATTTTACACTTTTGCTATATGCGTAATTGCTAATTTGCAGGCCGCTTTTGTTCACACGAAGGCATGAATTACTGCAGATCAATGGGTCAGAGTCATTTGATATTCTTTCTAGATGTATTGCATTATAACCTATTGATATTGGGAAATAAAAAACCAACTTTCTCTATTCCCTTGATCGCCAAAATCACTCCAGAACAACTTGATGCAGCCATTACGGATGAAATGTCCTGTAATTGCTGAACCTGGCCTGTGAGGGCGACAAACCACCATTTATTATCTCCGACCAGCTTCTTATATTGTCGATCCGCTTTGTAAGCCGGGAGCACACTTTCCCTGACCTCTTTCGCCATTTCCCTCAATATACGGCGTAGTAATGCCCTATATTCCTTTACCGATGATATCCGCTCGTGGATCGGAGGTAATATAACGATCGTGCCCTTTGGACGGGAAGGCTTGGCCGCTTTGGAAATGTCATATTTGATCATGTCTCACTGATATTCTCTTTCCAGATATCCCAATCGGCAAGTTTTTGTTGCACGCTATGATCGGTAAAGCGGGCAACGCCTGTGATTGTTTTGCCAGGTGCTGCAC
>NVVY01000019.1 GCA_002749135.1 Alphaproteobacteria bacterium
GGATGCCCGCATTGCCCCGGTTCGCCATGACTTTCAACCCCTGTGCCACCAAAGCCCGGTTAACCCCCACCAGCGGGACAACATCACAGATGGTGCCAAGGGCCACCAGATCCAGCAATTTCATCAGGTCCGGCGGGTCCATATTCTGATCCGCATACCAGTTTTTCTGGCGCAACAGCCGATTGATGCCCACCGCAAAGATAAAAGTCACCCCCACCGCCGCCAACTGGCCATAGCCCTCATCTTCATCAATGCGGTTGGGATTGACCACGGCGACCGCATCGGGCAGGCGGGGTTCCGCCTGATGATGGTCTATGACGATCACATCAAGCCCGGCTTCCTGTGCCGCCTGTAAAGGCGCAAAGGACACGATGCCGCAATCCACAGTGATCACCAGATCAACGCCCCGTGATTTCAGCTCTAACAGAGCCTTTGCACTGGGGCCGTACCCTTCCTTGATCCGGTCGGGGATATAGATAATCAGCTCTTGGGACAGGGCGGCAAAAAAGCGTTTTAACAGGGCCGAGGATGTGGCGCCGTCCACATCATAGTCGCCAAAAACCGCAATTTTCTGCCCCTGTTCAATGGCCTCCGCCACCCGGGCGCAGGCCTTGTCCATATCCTTGAACCGGGACGGGTTCGGCAGGGCCTCGCGCAATGTAGGGGTCAGGAAAGTTGCCGCATGCTCCAGATCAATGCCGCGCCCGGCCACAACCCGGGCGACGATTTCCGGCAGATCATGTTGCTGGGCGATGGCTTGAATGATACGATATTCGGCAGGACGGCGCACCCATGCCCGTCCAGTGACAGACTGTTCAACGCCAAGAAGAAATTCTTCCTGCTGTTCGTTACCCGTCATTGCTGTGGCGGTTATGTTCGGCGCGGACCCAGCGGATAGTGCCGGTTTTGGAGCGCATGACCACAGATTCCGTTGAATAGCCGGTGCCGTCCGGGGTCTGATGCACGCCGCGCAACAGGTAACCATCCGTGACGCCGGTAGCGGCAAAAATCACATCACCGCTGGCCAGATCGCTGGTGGAATATTTCCGGTTCAGGTCGGTAATGCCCCATTTTTCCGCCCGGCCCCGTTCATCATCATTGCGGAAGGTCAGCCGACCCTGCATCTGACCGCCGATACAGCGCRGAGCCGCCGCCGCTAGAACGCCTTCCGGTGCGCCGCCGGAGCCCATATAGATATCCACGCTGGTTTCAGGATTGGTGGTATCAATAATCCCGGCCACATCACCATCACCGATCAATTTCACCCGGGCGCCGCAGGCCCGAACCTCATCTATAATCGCGCCATGACGGGGACGATCAAGAACACAARCCAGAATGTCACTCACCGAACAGCCCTTGGCATCAGCCACGGCCTTGATATTTTCGGTGGGTGTTTTATCAAGGTCAACAATGCCGTCCGGATAACCGGGACCAACGGCAACCTTGTCCATATAGACATCGGGGGCATTGAGCATTTCGCCTTCTTCGGACAGGGCGATAACCGCCAGTGAATTCTGCATGGCCTTGGCCGCGATGGTGGTGCCTTCCAGCGGATCAAGGGCAATATCAACCCGTGGTCCCTTGCCGGTGCCCACTTCTTCGCCGATGAACAGCATGGGGGCTTCGTCCCGCTCACCCTCGCCGATCACGACCCGTCCCTGAATATCCATATTGTTCAGGGCTGTGCGCATGKCATCAACCGCCGCCGCATCCGCTGCTTTCTCATCGCCCCGGCCCACCAGTTTCGCTGCGGAGACCGCTGCGGCCTCCGTCACACGGACAAGATCAAGCACCAAAAGACGATCCAGATTTGAGTCAAAGGACATATGTTTTTTCCCACATTAAAAGTTCAAAAAATTGAAGCATTACTTCTTTTACAARTTCTCTATACGGATTGCCAGCGGTTTATCAATTACCGACGATAAAGCGTCAATCCGGTCAAGAGCATTCATGACCCGCAGCTCCTGTGTTTCATGGGTCACCATGACCACATAAACCGTGCCGTCCTGCTCGCTACCCTTTTGCAGCATCACATGAAGCGATACATCCTCATCTCGCAGGGCCGCCGTAATATCCGCAATCACCCCCGGTTGTTCCTCCACATGAAGCCGGATGTAATAGGGTCCGAAACGGTCCGAAATGCTGATGGGCTGTGCGTCCGTCATGGCGGCCACTGGCACAAAGAAAGCCGGCCCCCTATGGCCACGCGCGATATCAATAATATCAGCCACTACCGCCGATGCGGTAGGCCCTTCGCCCGCGCCGCGCCCCTCATAGAAGGTCCGTTCCAGCGGATCGCCGTCAACCACCACCGCATTAAAGCCATTATCCACAATGGCTATGGGGGCCGATTTTGGCACAAGGCAGGGATGAACCCGTTGTTCCAGACCCGCCTTCGACAGGCTGGAAATCCCCAGCAGCTTAATCCGGTAGCCCAGTTCCCGGGCATATTCAATATCCACCAGCTTGATCCGGCGGATACCTTCCATATAGACATTGTAAAAACTGGTTTTGACCCCAAAGGCGACACTGCTTAAAATGGCGAGCTTATGGGCGGCATCAATACCGTCCAGATCAAGGGCTGGATCGGCCTCAAGATAACCCAGCAATTTGGTTTCCTCCAATATCTCGCCGTAATCCTTGCCCGTGGCCTCCATCTGGGTCAGCATGTAATTCGTCGTRCCGTTCAGGATGCCATACACCTTGTTGATGCGGTTAGCGGCCAGCCCCTCACCAATGGAYTTGATGATCGGAATTCCGCCCGCGACCGAGGCCTCAAACCTGAGGGCCACGTCATTTTCTTCGGCGCAGGCGGCCAAGGCAGTCCCGTGATGGGCGATCAGAGCCTTATTGGCGGTGACAAAGGATTTCCCGTTTGACAGGGACTGTTGCGCCAAGGCCGCCGCCACGCCGTCAGAGCCGCCAATTAACTCAACCACAATTTCCACATCATCGCGCCCGGCAAAATCCAGCGCATTATCGGACCAGTCATAGCCGGAAATATCAATGCCCCGGTCCCGGTCCCGGTTGCTGGCCGATACGGCGACAATTTCGATGGTCCGGCCCGTGCGGTCGGCAATCATCTGTTTATTATTTTCCAGAATTTTGACCACACCAACCCCGACGGTGCCAAGGCCTGCGATGGCTATTTTCAGCGGTTTTGTCACGCGTCATCTCCCTGTTTCAAGTCTTCAATTATCTTTGGGCTGTCGGCTATGAATTTTTTGATATTGCGGATGGCCTGACGAATGCGCTGTTCATTTTCCACCAGCGCGATGCGTACATAACCCTCGCCATATTCGCCGAACCCTTCGCCGGGTGATACGGCCACATGGGCGTGTTTCAGCAGTTGCTTGGTAAATTCCATGGACCCCAGATCAGCCCATATCTCAGGGATTTTCGTCCAGGCAAACATGGTTGCCGCCGGACTTGGCACATCCCACCCCGCATCGGCCAGCCCCTTGATCAGCACATCCCGGCGGGATTTATAGGTGGCGCGGGCATAATCAATATAATCCTGCGGGCCATTAAGTGCCGCCGTCGCCGCCACCTGAATGGGGGTAAAAGCGCCGTAATCCACATAAGACTTCATGCGGGTCAGGGCCGCGACCAGATCCTTGTTGCCCACCGCAAAGCCCATGCGCCAGCCGGCCATGGAATAGGTCTTGCTGAGGGATGTGAACTCTATGGCCACATCCTTGGCCCCTGGCACCTGCAGGATAGACGGCGGCGGATTATCGTCAAAATAAATCTCCGCATAGGCCAGGTCGGACAGGATATAAATCTCATGCTTGCGGGCGAAGGCAACGATCTCTTTATAAAAATCCAGATCAACCACCTCTGCGGTCGGATTGGACGGGAAATTAATCACAATGGCCAGCGGTTTGGGGATTGAATGCTTAACCGCATTGGCAAGCCCCTCCATAAAATTATCAGCCCTGCCAACCGGAATGTGACGGATAGTGGCCCCGGCAATGATAAAGCCAAAATGATGGATCGGATAGCTGGGGTTTGGCACCAGTATAACGTCCCCCGGCGCGGTGATCGCCTGCGCCAGATTGGCCAGCCCTTCTTTGGAGCCCAGCGTCACGATGCTTTCCGTTTCCGGGTCAATATCCACGCCGAACCGCCTGTCGTAATAGGCGCACAGGGCCTTGCGCAGACCCGGAATCCCGCGCGAGGCGGAATAGCGATGCACTTTCGGGTTTTTCAGGGTCTCTGTGAGCTTGTCTATCACATGCTGGGGCGGGGTCAGGTCAGGATTTCCCATGCCGAAATCAATAATATCCGCACCCGCCGCCCGTTCTTTCGCTTTCATGGCATTCACTTCAGCAAAAACATAAGGCGGCAATCTTTTGATGCGGTAGAAATCCTGTTCCATTTTTTCCTCTTTTTAAACGCGCAACTCTGTAATAGGCAGAATTCATTATGTAACAGTAAACGAATATAAAGGAAAATGCCTTTTACGCTGTTCTCGTAAAAAAACGCTCATAATTATCGTCCATACATGACATAATGGAAAACGGCCCTATATAATGGCCCTATACAAGGAGAGTATTTGTGAGTGACAATGAAACCGATATTGAGAAAATACCGGAGAATATTCTAAAAATGACCGCTGAATTTCAGAAGATGGCCCATGATTTTATGGAATCCCGAAATGCACAGGTTTCCGATATTGAGACGGACCCCATGCATATCGGTGAAACTCTCGTTGAATTAACCAAATATTACAGCAGTCATCCGGACAGGCTGATCGARAAACAGATGACATTCTGGCAGGATTATATGACCCTGTGGCAAAATGCATCCCGCAAGATGATGGGCGATGATACGGTTGAGCCAATCATTGAACCAGCCCCCGGTGACAAAAGATTTAAGGATAAGGAGTGGCAGGAAAATAAAATTTTTGATTTTATCAAACAATCATACTTGTTGACCGCCCGCAGTCTGGCCGAGGCCGCCGATGAAACCCACCCGGAGAAGGGCCATGAAAAAGACAAGATGAATTTCTTTACCCGCCAATTCATCGAGGCCATGTCACCGACGAATTTCGCCCTCACCAACCCGGAAGTTATCCGCGAAACCATTGAGAGCAAGGGACAGAATCTGGTCAAGGGACTGGAAAATGTCATTCGGGACTATAACCCGGAAACGGGGAAATTCACCATCAGCATGACCGATAACGAAAAATTCGAGCCGGGCCGTAATGTGGCCAGCACCCCCGGCAAGGTTATCTATCGCAACGAACTGATTGAGCTGATCCAATATAACCCTGTCACGGAAAAGCAATATAAAAAGCCTCTGCTGATCGTGCCGCCATGGATCAATAAATTTTATATTCTGGACCTGCGCCCGGAAAATTCTCTGGTTAAATGGCTGACCGATAAAGGCTATAGCGTTTTTATCATCTCATGGCGCAATCCGGATGAGAGCATGGCTGATTTGGGGCTGGCGGATTATATGCGCCTTGGCACCCTGTCGGCCATTGATACGGTCCGCGAGGCCACCGGCGAGAAGGTTATCAACACCGTTGGCTATTGCATTGGCGGCACCATGCTGTCCTGTACGCTGGCCCATCTGGCAGCAAAAGACACGTTGGGCCAAATCGGCTGTTCAACCTTTCTGGTGACACAGGTTGATTTCAGCGAAGCCGGAGAACTGACCATCTTTGTCGATGAAAAGCAGATGGTTGATATGGAGGAGACCATGGCGAAACAGGGTTTTCTGGATGGCAAAACCATGTCCAATACCTTTAATATGCTGCGCGCCAATGACCTGATCTGGTCCTTTGTGATCAATAATTATATGAGGGGCAAAGACCCCTTCCCCTTTGATCTGCTCTATTGGAACGGCGATAATACCCGCCTGACCCGGGCCTGTCATAGCCAGTATTTGAAAGAGATGTATCTGAATAATAATCTGGTCAARCCGGGGGCCATTACCCTCAATGATACACCACTGGACCTGACCAAAATCACCATTCCCACCTATATTCAGGCGGCCCATACGGACCATATCTGTCCGTGGAAGTCAGTYTATAAGRATACATGGAATTTTGCYGGRCCCAAAAAGTTCATGCTSGCCGGTTCCGGTCATATWGCCGGGGTTGTCAACCCGCCRTCCGCCAAAAAATATAACCAYTGGCAGAATGACGCCCTGCCTCATGATGCGGAAGAGTGGYTKGCGGGGGCCAAAAGCGTYCCCGGCTCATGGTGGRATGACTGGCATAAATGGCTTGSCAAGAAATCAGGCCCGAAGGTCACGGCCCGCATCCCCGGCGAAGGCCCWGTYAAAGTCATGGAGGATGCCCCGGGCAGTTACGTCAAGATACGCTATTAAAAATCCCGATCTGTATTATTGGYAAATTCGGACCGATAGGATGTCATAAAGGTTTCAAGCTTGCTGACGCTGGCAATGGAGCGGGTCAGGCGGCGGACGTTCTGGTCTGTCAGTTGCCGCTCAGCAGTGATGACCTCAAAAGTATCGCCGTACAGACCGCCCTCCATATAGCTCCTGTATTTATCGCGCAGGATCTTTACTCCGGCCTTGTCACCATTGATCACGTAAGCTACGGACAGACGCAATACGGCAAGCCGTTCCTCGGTGCTAAGGGCAGTCTCATCYTCATACCGCTTGCCCAGCATCCGGTTTCCATGAGCAATATATTTATCCCAGTTTTCCGACCGCCAATATATATCGGACCGCAGATCATCGGCCTCCTTGCCCTTGTAATCCTCCAACATGACCTCCGCTTCTTCATAACGATCAAGCTCAATGAGGGCGCGGGCCTCAATCATCATACGTTGGGTCATAATATCCTCGGGGATTTGCGAATCCCGGGTCGCCTGAAGAATATCCAGTGCYGACTGTGGTTTTGAATCCAGCAGATAAATCATGGCCAGCCTTCCCGCCACCACTGATTGGGCCGTCCCTTTCAGGCGGAATTTAACCTGATGCGTTAACAGCTCAGCCGCCTCTTCCAACAGATCAAGGGAAACCAACCTGTCCACCAGCCGCCGGGTCATTTTGTCCCCGTCCGAACCCAATGGAATAAGCTCCCGGAATTCGGAATATAGCGACACCGCCTTTATCGGTTCCAGAACTTCGGCCCCGCCGTGCAGGAACAGGTCGCTGTATATCTTGCTCATTTGCCGGGTCATGGCCAGGGTCTTGTCCGATTCCTTGAAAAAAGTCACGGCCAAACGCAGGGTTTGCAAACCGGTGTTAAAGTCTTCCTGTCGAACATATAAGTCACCAAGACGCGCGAGAAGCTCCAGCTCAAAATCATCGCCCCGCCAGGCAAAACGTAATTTTTCAAGCTGGTCAATGGCCTCTGTCTCGTCTATTTTCTTATTCTGATAATCCATATTTATCAGGTCAAATTTTGCCCATGCCGCCGTTTGTCGCACCCCGGCTTTGACAATTCCTTTCAGGTTTTCTTCAGCCTTCAGCAAATCGCCCGCATCCCGATCCAGTAACGCCTGCCAGTAATCTACCTCGGTCAGTTCTGCACCGGTCAGGGATAATTTCTGCAAATATGACAGGCCAAATTTGACAAAATCCTCATTCTTTAGCTCATAGGCGGCCCGAATAGCAGCAAACAGGAACCGTTTTTGATTTTCCGGGTCCTGAAGAAACAAAACGTCAGCCCCCTTCYTGTAATCCTCAAAGGCCTGCTCATAGCTACCCAATTCACTTTCGGCTACCGTGCGCCATAACAGAACATCCCGTTCGGCAAGCAGTGATTTGTGGCTTAATATTTTTAATCCTTCGGAAAAATGACGCATCAGAATACTCGCCACCCCCATAACGGTYCTGAATTCCGGACTTTCCATCATCTTTGGGTCATCGTCCATCATCACACTCAATACGCCGTAAGCCTCCCTTACATGACCATTGGCCAGATAAAAACGCGCCAGATTCCAGCGCATGCCACTCCGGTCCGCATCCGTTGAATTGGACAACAGAAAAAGTAGCTCATGCTTRTTCTCATGGTAATCCCCGTCCGGAACCGGGCCGCTTTTCCACGCGGCGAAATCCACCAGCGTTTTATTCCCGCCCGTGGTCTGCCCGTCATCCGGAGCCAGATCGAGCGCGTCGGATARTTGGCTACGGGACAGGGCAAGCCCTATCTTGGAGGTTATACCGATTCCCCCCTGATATTTTAAAACATTCAAACCGTCCGCAATCAATACRACTGCKATGCCTTGTGCTGTKGGCAGTATCTGGAACTCGGTAAATTTACGCATTGTCAAGACACCCTGAGAAGGTTCTGCCGTCGGCACAATGGCCAGTTGATCCCCGATCACCGGGTCYATAACCAAAARAGGAGAAGCCGCATTGACCACAGAGAAGAAGAAAATTCCCCCGGTGTGCCCTGCCATGCGTTGTTGACTTCCAGGTATGGGGTGTATCGGGCCAAGGGCGGCATTTCTCAGATCAATTTGCCAGCTCTGGCCCTTTCTATTAACCTTGACATTCTGSCCTGCCGCCAGCGCATAGGTCAGAATTGTCAGGGTCGGGTGATCAATCTGATGTGCCGAYARCACCCTCTGGCCCAGAAAACGATCCAGATTACGTTGATCTATAGTCGTTTTAGCATCAAATACCACCCACAGATAATCATTGCGAATGAATACGGCGGCCCTTGTGTCTTCCGTCCACGGGTAGCGCATTCGAATGCTRTCGCGCGTCCGSTTTACCATAACCTTCAACTGTCCTGGGATCAGGGGGGGAATCAGGGGGGNNANTGTATCAACATCCGTAGCTTCTKGCMCAGCTATGCGCGCCCGGGGTTTCTCAACAACCCTATCATCACCGATAACATCAAAGGCTATTTTGGTTCCATAACGAACGTCCTTTAAGATCGCAGATTTTGCCACCTTTAACGTGACCACCAGCTTACCGCCCTYTATGTGATATTCAGGGTCCGCCATATAGGCCAGCGGTTCATTGCGCAGTTTATGCCAGTTGGGAACRCTTGCCTTGTCAAAAATTATTTCCAACTGGCCATTGGAAATATTTGCCGTGTAAGACACCCTTTCCTGCCAGTCAAAGACTATCCGGCTRAAGGTTGGATGCTCCCCGTTGCGCACATCCACAACATCCTGTGCCAATACAGGGCTGAAATTAACCAGMAGCAGAATGCACAGCAAACCTGTGATCCTTAATATTTTTAACCCAATGCTCATTGGGAAAAYCCTGTCTGCGTTGGTGGTTGATCCTTGGCCTCCCGATGAATGAAAATATCCACCCGCCGCGCCAGCAAATAACGATCATCAAGCGGTATGGTCTCGTCAAGTTCCTTAAAACGTGAGGGCCCATAACCAAAGGTYTCAATATTATAGGTATAGCCCGCATCGGCGATCAGGCGGGCAACCGAAATGGCCCGGACCAGAGATAATTCCCAGTTGGTCGGATAAAAACGCCCGCTKGTGGGTTCCAGATCCGTATGGCCCACAACGGTAATCTTATTCTGGATAGATTGCAGGGATGCGCCAAGCTCCTGCAGGGATTGATAGGCATCCCGCGAAAATTCTGACTGGCCTTTTTCAAAAATAAGGTCCGCCGGCAGGGTGATGGCCAATCGATCATCCAGCAGGGTAACACTGCTGCGCCGTAAAATAGGGTCATATTGCAGCTTGTCATCAAATATTTTTTTCAGATAGTTCAGGTTGAGGGCYTCAACCTGCGGCGTTTTAGCGGCTTCGATATTTTGCCAGTCCACATCCTGAATTTGCGCCCGGTTCGGATTCAGATTCTCACTGAGGGATTCAACGATGGCCTCCCATTTGGACACTTGAACCGAATTCATGGAAAACATCAGCACGAAAAATGTCAACAACAGGGCCAACAGATCAGCAAAGATTATCAACCAGCTTTGCKSCACAGGTTCCGATACCGATATTTCTTCCATCGCCATCATAAGCCTGTTCCTTCGGGGCGCTCTGATTTCAGTTTCTTCTGATTTTTGGTCGCGGGCAGTTTCTTTGTCTCATGACCGCTCAGACGTTGCCTGATATTCTTTCTTTCCCGATTGTAAAAGGTCAGAACCATCTKATCTTCCCTGCCCTGCACCACCCCAATGGCCAGCTTGTCTTCCGCRACACCCATCTTCTTGAGTTCATAAACRAAGGCTCCGGCGCGCAATATGGTGATGTCCTTCCAGTATTCAGGCCCTTTGGGAAGGTCTTTCCCCGAAGAAATCACAATATCAATTTCCCTTTTTTCACTGTCCCGACCCGCCTTCAGAAAGCCAGCCAATTGTTGCAGGAAGGCCTGCTGATTAGCCCGAAAAACGTTGGAGTCTTTTTCAAATATTTTGCTGGGCTCAAAATTAATTTTGACTATATTACCGCCCTTGGTGGGGAATTTACCATCAAAACCCACCAGCGAGGCAAAAACCCCCAATATCTGATCATAAAATTCATCATTGGGGGTCAGCGCRTCYTGATTTGCCGAAACGTCGACAAAATCAGCCTCCGGCTCAAAAGGGTTTTTAAAAGCCCTGGTCACGCTTTCCGTGGCGGCGGAGACTTTATTCTGATCCTGATTTGAAATTGAATTCATCACAACGAAAAACGCCAGAACGATCAGGTATAAAGACACGAAAAGACCTGTCGTTTCGTCTTTTAACGGTTTACCCCCATCAAAGGAATCACTTGACCCTATACTGCCAATAAACTTGTTCATCTTCTTAAAGCTTTTCCGGGATAACCGTTAACCATATTTTTCCCAAGCCTATACAATATTCTCCGGACAATCAATCAAAGCTGTCAAACAGAGCATCAATGGCATCCTGATCATTTCCTGTGGCCGCACATTGTGGCCCCTGCAATAAATCTTCCGCACTGTTGTCAGRGTTACTGTCCTCTTCCGCCTTCAGATGGGAATCCGTATCGCCAATGGCGTCGGCAAGTAACTTRAGYTTTTCTTCCAGATAYTTAAGCGTTGTYACCACCTTGGTCACRCGCTGKCCGGTAATRTCCTGAAARCTGGATGTYTCAAAAATATGGGTCGARATCGCCATTAGCCGCTCGGCTAGCTCCCCGTCAACGGTCTCYGCAAGTTCCGAGATTTCTTCGGCAGCGTCCATGATTTTAGAGGCCGCCACCTCTGTGGTTGCCACCACCTGATCCAGCTGRTTRCTGGCCTCGGGGATTTTATTCTCGCTTAAATCCTTGGGCTGAATATCAAAGAGATCGATTTTTGTCTGTTCAATATAGCCCAGRAGACTTCGCAGTTCATCTTTAAARTGCAATTCMCCAARATCAAKATCMCCCTCAAKAGACCCCATCACCTCGCCWACAATCGACGTAACCTCGGAGACCTCAATAGTGTCCCCAAGTTTTTCCCGAATACGCTCAATTCTGTCTTCCAGTGAAACCCTGTTCAAATTCATGCTCACCTCTTTTATCTTACCCACAWTTTTTGGCATATTATAATATTCAMGGCATAGTATAACTATCAGGGGTTAATAGCTGGTAAAGTCTTTTAMTTATGNRARRAAARGTCTAAACGAWGATATTARYYATCAGAAATYASCCCTCWATTTCCGGTAGTTTTTCTCTGGTGGCAAGGCTGTTAGTCAACTTCATGGCCTTTTTAAGATTCATTTTTGCCAAAATGGCCCCCATCTTTTTTTCTTTCATATTTTCAACAATTGAAAGAAGAATATCATCTTCCAGATCATCAAAAATACGGGCAGCCTCTTTTGGTTTCATTGCCGTATACATTTTAACGAGGCTCTGTAGCTGGACTTTTTCCCGCTCATCACGTTTTTTCAGGGCGGCTTCAATAGTCTGTTCAATTTTTTTAAGAGAGTTTGTCCGCTCTATGATGCGCAGTTCCACGGCCTTYAGTAATTTTTCCCGGTCATCCATTTCCCGCGAACGGCGATCAAGCTCTGCCCGGCGGTCAGACAACTTTTGTAAATATTCAATTTCCTTGCGGGACGGGTTACTGCTTAATTGCCGGGACGGGGCTTTTGCCGCCTCTKYTTCATCAGMAGCCTTTGCGCTTTCCTCATGCTGGGTTSCCGATTCTGCTGACGCTTCTTCCTTCGCCGGTTCTGATGAGGCCGCAAGGGCCTCTCCCATTCCAAAAGAGAAATCAACGATTTTAACGCCAAGAACCATCGACATAATAACAATGGACAGGGGCAGTAGCTTTAATCTTTTCATTATTATATTTCCTTTGAAATATACCGTAACATATGTCAGCGAACCTTTTTCAAGGTTTCCAGCATTTCACTTTCTTCTTCATATTCTGTTTCAGCGTCTATTTCGTCATCAAGCCGCTCTACCGGCACAAGGCCCCGTTCAATACGGTCTGCAAGATGAGAGCCGCTTTCAGTAATGATTGCCAGTTCATCTGCCAGATGCCGCGATTTGATCACCAAATCCTTGAGCCGTCCTTCTTCCGTCTGTGCGGTYCTTTTCAGGGTTTCAACACTTGAYTGCGCTTTGGATATGGCCCCRTTCAACTGGGCGACCAGAGCYGCCATTTCATTTTGGGCATTGCGAAAGTTTTTTAGCTTGGCATTCAATATAACCGCAAAGGAAATCATAACCGCAATCATAATGATGATCACTATATCAAGGGCCAATTCCATATCAGACCGCTTCCTTGTGCTTGTTATATACTTTTTCAATCTTGATCGCCACATGACGCCCAAGCTTTCCCACCCGRCCCGTCATCATGGGAACGCCGCTACAACGTACCTCTACCTCACTGTCGGCCTGGGCATTGAGCATRATRGTTTGACCCACTTCAAGGCCCAATACCTCACCCAATGTCATGTTATATTCATCCAGAATGACCTCTAGCGGCACTTCCGTATTGTAAAGCTCCCGCACAAGATGGGTTTCCCAAATGGAATCACGKCCAAATTTCTCACCCATAAAGCGTTGCAACAGCAATTCCCGCACCGGCTCAATGGTAGCATAGGGCAGGACAAGCTCCATACGTCCGCCCCGGTCTTCCATATCCGCGCGCATCTTGATTAACAACGCGGCATTTGTCGGTTGGGCAATCGTGGCAAAACGCGGGTTGGTTTCAAGGCGRTCCAGCTTGAAGGTCACCGCACTGAGCGGTTCAAACGCATCACAAAGATCCTTCAGCATCACGGCCAGCATTTCCTCGACCAGCGTATGTTCGATGGTGGTATAGGGACGGCCCTCAATACGCATGGGGGCTGTGCCCCGCCGTCCACCCAGCAAGGCATCGACGATGGAATAAATCAAGTTACTGTCAATGGTRATCAGGCCGTAATTATCCCATTCCTCCACATGGAAAACCGCCAGCATGGCCGGCAGTGGAATGGAATTMAGATAATCGCCGAACCTGATYGAGGTCATATTGTCGATGGATACTTCRAARTTATCAGAGGTRAAATTCCGCAATGACGTGGACATCATCCGCACRTARCGATCAAAGATAATATCCAGCATGGGCAGRCGTTCATAMGCCACAAGKCCACTGCTGATCAGGGCCTGAATGCCRGATTTTGCCCCTTCMTCATCCTCTTCMCCGTCAAAGCCAAGCAGRCTGTCAATTTCCGTCTGATCCAGAACCCGGTCCGTGCCCCCCATGGCGGCGGCCATGTCATCATCGCCGTCCTCTATCAGRTCWYCGCCTTCWGCCYCRTCRYCTTCGGCCATRGCCGCCCATTCGGCGGCAACGGCATCATCATCAATTTCTTCTTCGTCTGACATAATCTGATTTATCCGTTAACCAGCATTTCCTTGAATAATACATCATTCACCCGGGTCGGGTAAACCGCATCATTAACCTTGATTAATAATTCTTCCTTAAGCCGGAACATACCCGCAGACCCGTTTAAATCCTCTATCCTGAGCTGGCGAAGATAGGTCTGAAACTGGTCTATGATACGCGGTAATTTCTGATTGAGTTCATCCAGTGCCGTCTGTTTGTCCACCTCCAACGCGATGGTCAGTTTCAGATACTTAGGCTTGCCCCCCGCCGTATCAAGATTAACCAGCATGGGATCAAGTTCCAGAAACAGAAGCTCCGTTGGCTCCTGATCGGCTACATCCGCTTCCTGTCCGCCATGTTTCGTATCCGTTGCATGTTCTTCTGTTTCGTCGCCGCCAGACATGAAAAAGAAGGCCGCTCCGCCGCCAAGACCAAGCACAAGTATGGCCGCCACGGCAATGATAATTATCTTTTTACCACTGGTTTTTTTCTGTTCCAGCCCCTCTGCGCCGTCTTCGTCGCCGTCATCAGAAGTTTTTTCATCGCTCATTTACTTACCACCCACCCTGTTATTCGGGAATATATGAAAGCCACATTTATAAACCAAATGTAAATCGTTAATATTAACAAGTTATTAGGAATTATTTCTTTCCCGGGTACTGATCAATGATCAGGACACCATCTTTATGGTTAATATCACATACTATAACAGGCAAGCCAGTCAAATAAAATATAAGAAGTCAGAAATTACCGGGCAAAGTCTGCCGCTTACAGGCCAATAATTTTCTCCTAATCATATAACTMTTTGTTTTCAATTAATTATTTTTCTGGCACGGCATATGCATAGTGGATAGCGGGAAATATCGAACGGCCAGAAAGGACCCAAGATGGACACATTATTATCAATCGGACTTTCACATCAGGTTGCCCGGCGGCGCCAGATGGATGTAATTGCCAATAATATCGCCAATATGAGCACCACCGCTTTCAAGCGGGAAAATGTCATGTTTGGCGAATATATCAAAGAGGCCAGCGGGGGGGCATCAAAAAACCTGCGCCAGATCTCCTATGTTCAGGATTTTGGCATCTCCCGGAATATGGCCGATGGGCGGCTTGAGCATAGTGGCAACATTCTTGACGTTGCCCTTAGCGGCAATGGGATGTTCCAGGTTAAGCGGGAAAATGGCGACATTGCCTTTACCCGAAACGGCCATCTGGCCTTTTCTGCCGATTCAACTCTAGTCACGTCAACGGGTCAGGAAATACTGGATGATGCCGGAAAAGCCATCAAAATTCCACCAACCATAACCGATCTTAAATTTGCCTCTGACGGGACTATTTCATCGCCCTCAACGGGACAAATCGCCAAATTGGGCGTTGTCACCTTTGAGGATATAACAAAACTAAAAAAAATTGGTAATAACATGTTCATTGCCGATACCCCCACGACACAGTCCACGGACTTTCGCCTCATGCAGGGGGTCATCGAATCTTCAAATATTCAACCGATCGTCGAAATCACCCGAATGATTGCAGTGAGCCGGGCCTATATGATGACCGCCAAGCTGATGGACAGACTTGACCAATCCCAGAGCCGGGCCCTGAACCAACTGGCCAAGGTCGGATAGTAACACCGTAAAAGTTAAGGATAACAAGAATGAAAGCACTTAGCATCGCCGCAACAGGCATGATCGCCCAGCAATTAAATGTAGAGGTCATCGCCAATAATATTGCCAATATGAATACCACCGGCTTTAAACGCCAGCGGGCAGAATTTCAGGATCTTCTCTATCAGAATATCGAACGGATCGGGTCCAATTCCTCGGATACCGGAACCATCACACCGTCCGGCATTCAGGTTGGTGTCGGGGTAAAAACCGGSGGGGTTTACCGGATTACGGAACAGGGCAGCGTGGTTGGCACCGAGAATGATCTGGATGTGGCCATCAACGGCAACGGATATTTCCGGATCACCCTGCCCACCGGCGACRATGCCTATACTCGGGCCGGGGCCTTTCAATTAGGCCCCACAGGACAAATTGTCACATTAGAGGGCTATATTGTCGGGCCGGGYCTGACCATTCCACAGGGTGCCGTGGATATAGCCATCAACCCCGAAGGTGAATTGCTTGTTACCCTACAAGGTCAGATCACCCCAAGCAATGTAGGACGGCTGGAGCTTGTCACCTTCCCCAATCCAGCGGGCCTAGAAGCCACGGGCAACAATCAGTTTCTGGAAACGCCTGCATCGGGCGCCGCCAACATAGGGGTCCCCAACACACCGGGGTTTGGCGCATTGCTTCAGGGTTTTCTGGAAAATTCCAATGTGAATTCGGTTTCCGAGATTACCGCCCTGATTACCGCTCAGAGAGCCTATGAAATGAACAGCAAGGTTATCAGTACCGCCGATGAAATGATGAGCGTGACCTCTAACCTGAGATAAAGATGATCCCATGARACATATATTATATATAATCCTGTTCTGGATACTGACCCCGCAAATGGTCTTTGCGCTGGCCGATGTCAAAGCAAACGCCATTGTCGATAAATCAACGGTAACGCTGGGGGATGTTCTGGATAATCTGGATCAGGGCCGGGACATATGGGTCATGAATGCCCCTGCGCCCGGACATAAAACAACCCTGTCCACACGTTATCTGGCCAGCCTCACCCGTGAGCATAATGTCTATTGGCAGAACAGCCGGGGCGTGCGCCAGATCACTATTATCCGTAAAGGCCAAAGCTTTAGGCACGCGGATTTTGAACCCTTGATCATGCAAAAGCTCAATGACATGGAGATGCCCGGCAATAAAACCGGGATCAGTTTTGACAGCAAAAATACTGTGATCTATCTGCCGGAAGACAGCAGCCTTGAAGACATCAGCCTGAAAAAATTTACCTTCACCCGGCGCACAGGGAAATTCATCGCCCTGTTATCGGTGCCGGTGGGGGATGGCAGCTTCACCACAGCGACCGTTCGCGGGCGGACCCATGCCATCAGCTATGTCCCTGCCCTGAATAAAGTCATCACGCCGGGCCAGCATATTACGGCGCAGGATATAACCTGGGTGTCCATGCCAACCCTCAGCATAGGCCGTAATATCGTCCGCGATAAAAGCCAGCTCATCGGCATGACCCCAAGGCGTGGGTTACGCAGTGTCACGCCGCTGAGGTTGAGCGATCTGGAACGGCCCAAGATTGTTCTGCGCGGTAAAATGATCCGCATCATCTTCCAGTCTGGCAAAATCAGACTGTCTGCCTTGGGCAAAGCCATCCAAAGCGGTGGTAAGGGCGATGTGATCCGGGTGATGAACAGCAAATCCCATAAAACCATAGAAGCCGTGGTCACYGGCCCCGGTCAGGTTCAGGTYATTACCGYCCAAAGCAACCTCGCGCAATTAATTGCYCAACCTTAACCAAAGACGCCTTAACCTATAATGCCAAGGATAAGAAACATGTTTTAYACTTCATWTAAATCCACCAAATTCCTGATGGTTTCGTTGCTTCTTATATTACCCGGATGCAGTGCGGTTGGCCGGCTTTCCAATATAGGCAAGGCCCCTGATCTGGCCCCCATTGAATCTGCGCGGGTGGTTCCCCAGCAAAACAGTCCAGACCAAAGGGCTATCCCGCTGCGCCCCTCACAAACCGCTATTGTAAATCACAATAAAAATTCCCTGTGGCAAGTGGGGTCCAAAAATTTCTTCAAGGACCAGCGGGCCAGTAAAGTGGGTGATATTCTGACCATCAACATCACCATTGATGACAAGGCCAGCATTGATAACAGGACGACCCGCACCCGGTCAAATACAGACACGGCCAATACAACAAATTTTTTGGGCCTTGAGACTAAATTAGGTAAAATCCTGCCCAATGCCGTTGACCCCTCATCCCTTATTGATATGGGCAGCACCACATCCAATGTAGGGACCGGAAAGGTTGATCGCAGTGAAAGTGTAAATTTGACCTTGGCGGCGGTTGTGACACAGGTCCTGCCCAATGGCAATATGGTCATTCAGGGGCGCCAGGAGGTCCGGGTTAATTTCGAGGTCCGTGAGCTGACCGTTATGGGCGTTATCCGGCCCGAAGATATAAGCTCCATCAATACGATTCAGCATACTCAAATTGCCGAAGCCCGCATTTCATATGGCGGACGTGGCCAGTTAACCGATGTCCAGCAAGCCCGTTACGGCTCGCAACTATTTGACATTCTGTTTCCATTCTAGAAATTTGTGTTCCTCTGTCAGGTTTGATCCTGACGATATTTCCCGCACAAACCAAAAGGACCGTGTCAGAAGACGCGGTCCTTTTTTTCACAACTTACAGAGTTGGCATGTGACCATGCAACCTTGCCCCCAACCGCAAGGGTTCAATGCGTTTGGCAAGGCCGGTCTGATCGTCGGTTTCCACAAATACGCCGCATAATGTGGCCGCGCCCAGGGCCGGGGTGAAGCGGCCTGTGGAAATCTTGCGGGTGAAGCGTTGCAAAGGCTCGGCCTTGTCCATGCCTATAACGCTGTTATAATCCCCGCACATGCCCGCATCGGTCTGATAAGCCGTGCCGCCATCCAGAATTTGCGCATCGGCGGTTGGCACATGACTGTGGGTGCCCACCACAAAGGATGTTCGGCCATCACAAAAATGCCCCATGGCCATCTTCTCCGAAGTGGCCTCCGCATGAATATCCACCAGAATGAATTTGGCCCCGCTGCCCAGCGCATATTTCTTCAATTCCCGGTCCACCGCCGCGAAGGGATCATCCAGCGCATTCATGAATATCTGGCCCATAACATTAATAACCAGCAATTTTCGGCCCCGTGCGTCCTCTACCAGCACACTGCCCCGCCCTGGTGTGCCAGCAGGGAAATTTATAGGCCTGATCAGGCGTGGTTCCCCCGCAATATGGCTTTTGGTTTCCTTTTGGTCCCAGATATGATTGCCCGTGCTGATCACATCCACACCGGCCTTAAAAAATTCTGCGCATATTTTAGAGGTAATCCCGAAACCGGCGGCGGCATTCTCGCCGTTGATGACCACAAAATCCAGTTTCAGGTCTTTACGTAATTCAGGAATTTTCTCCAGAGCCAGCGCCCGCCCGGTCCGGCCTACAATATCGCCTAAATATAATAATCTCACGGCCTGTAAATTCCTTGTTCTGTAACAATAATATCCAACGGTTGGTCATATTTCGCCGTGGGCAACTTGGCGCATTTCTGGCCCTCATAAGCCACGCCGATGGCGGTAAAGGGGTGGTCCTTGTCCCGGTAAGCCTGCAACGTGCGGTCATAATAACCGCCGCCGTAACCCAGCCGCATACCCCGCTCGTCAAAGGCCAGCAAAGGCACCAGCATTATATCCGGCATCACATAGAGCAGGTCAGACYTWGGCTCCCGCGTGCCGTAAGGACCGTCTTTCAAYTCCTCAACCAGATCCCATTCCCGAAAGGCCAGATGTTGGTGCTTACCGTTCATSACCGGCAARGCACATCGACATTGGAATGCGCTCAGAGCTTTCAGGAGAAACAGCCCGTCCAGCTCCGTCTGCATAGGATAATAGCCAGCCACAATATGGGGCTCGGTCCGTTCGGCCTTGATCCCGCGCTGAATCTCTCCCGCCAGTTCCGGCAACATCAACAGATGAGACGCGATCAGACGCGCCGCATTACCGTTATCCGCATCATGAAGTCTGGTGCGGATTGCTTTCATCTCCCGGCGTAATGTGGCTTTTTCCTGTATCATTCAAGGCCTTTGTTAATTAGGTGGCGGGGACCGTATCTGCCGTCATTCAGTTGTATCCTCCGGAACCTGTTTAAACAGGTGGGCGCCGTAATAACCGGACCACGATCCGGACAGGGACAGCTCCCTTCGGAAAGATTATCGCCCCAGGGATAAAATAAACAACGCACAGGACAGAACCCGCCTGTCTTATATGTAATGCGGCAAAACCCATTCAGCAATAGCAGAATTAATTTTCCGGCTCAGGATTGATGAATCACGGTGATTTTCAGCTCATCGCCTTCGGGGCGTTCAAACAGGTTTTCGCAAAAATCRAACATGCCCCGATCCACCTCCATRCTATAGGTAGCGCCCTTGTTSCGGTTGCGGCTCTCTACCCTTTGCCAACGAATTTCACAATCTGCATCCACAAGATGCAGGCAAATGTCAAAGCCGTCTTSCCGGGCAAGGTCRTAAAAYTTCTGTCGRTGCGCCAGTTGCAGCAGCCCGAGGTCCAGMACCGCRTCTACATTRATCYTCATCAGCTGCCGCACATGTGACCAGATCAGGCYTTCYATACGRCCAATGCGCATCATGGCCCAGTCATATTCTATATCGCCGTCAAGGTCAGGGGTAAAAAGGYTTGTCATCCATTCGTCAATGGCAAAATGGATAGCCCCAATTTCTCCCGCCAATTTTACCGAAAATGTAGTCTTTCCTGCCCCTACCGGCCCGCATATAAGATGTATTATCGCCATATAAAACGCTCCTGAATGCAAAAAAACCGGCAAGGAGCATCCTGCCGGTTTTTGTAATCAATAAAGCCGAGGCCTAATAGTTATCATTAGGCTCCAGAATCTGGCGCCCGCGATATTTGCCGGTGCTCAGGTCAATATGATGACGACGGCGCAGTTCACCGCTTTCGTTATCTTCTACATATGCATCAACGCTCAAGCTATCGTGAGAGCGACGATTACCGCGACGGTGCGGCGATATTTTCCTTTTAGGAACAGCCATTGTTCTTATCCTAACCTTATCTGTGAACCAGAGATGAAACCGTATTATCCGGTGCCATTCCTGACCCTGAATCTCAAAAACAGTGTGTTATCGTTAAATGAAGGGCYAATGTCAAGCACTTCCTGACTTAAAATAAGCAATCAACCTGCCGCATCRCTATGGCGGCTGATAAACATCAAAAAAGCCCCTGTCAACAGCAGAACCAAAAGCAAAGGCAGGCCAACCAGAAAATTAAAAACATCCCCCAACATCCCGGAAAAATGACTTTCCGCAACGGCTTCCTGCATATGCTCCAGACCTGTGGCATTATAGGATTGCCATGCCTGTTCCACCGTCATCATRWGCAGATAACGCGCATCAAGATACCATGCGGCCTCAAACCCTGACATAATCACGGCAAAAAATAAAAAGGCATACCCCGCGTATCGCACAATATTCATGGCTTCACCTGTGTATTTCTTAAGGGCAATTATAGCGCAAAAGTCCGATTCTTGCAAATTCCCGAAAAAAAAGGCTATTTCATAATATTATACCCAAGATGGCTTGCATCCTCCCGCAAGATGGGTATATTGCGGCCTTCACATCGTGAATATGGAGAGGTGGCCGAGTGGTTTAAGGCGCACGCTTGGAAAGCGTGTATACTGGCAACAGTATCGAGGGTTCGAATCCCTTCCTCTCCTCCATTTCCCTACCTAACCACATATTATACTTACATATTTTCTTGAGCGGATATGAAGGTTTTAACTCTGCACACTATGGGGGATAATTTTCACTATGCCGGCACCCCAAATCTCTATATTAGAGATAGTATATATTTTTACCGATTACAGTTAACAGCAAAAAGATATCCCATCCTGGGCCGCTGCAACAGCTTATCAGCAAACGGTATTTACGATGGACGCCGGGGCGGTCCTCCTAACCAAAACTGGCGGCTTTTTGATAGGCGGCGCGGCCCTGCATGCTTTCCAGATAGGCYAGCGTTTTCGCCTTGCCCACCAGCAAGYCTATGCTGGACGCCACTTCGAGCATGATGGTCATCATGATGTCCGCCGCCGTGAAATTCTGACCGGCGAAATAAGCATGTCGGGACAAGGTGTCTTCTATATAAGCGAAATCAACGGCAATTTCCTTGGTGATATAGCCATCCAGCGGTTGATCACCCGCGCGCTGTTCCATATTCATGATCATGCGCGCAATCACCGGCAGAGCAAGGGAGCCCTCGGCAAAATGGAGCCATTCCAGATAACGGTAATAATCCGGGCTGTCCTTGTCTGGCCGCAACCCACTTTGGCCGGCCTGATCCAGAATATATTCCATGATCACCCCGGATTCGCACAGGATGGTATCGCCATCAACAATGATCGGTGATTTTCCCAGAGGGTGAACCGCGCGCAGGCTGTCCGGCGCCAGATTGGTGGCGGCATCCCGGTCATGAACCACAACCTCATAGGGCATATCCAATTCTTCCAATAGCCATAACACCCGCTTGGACCGGGATTTATTCAGGTGATGTACAGTGATCATATTTTTTCTCCTAAGGTTAATCGGCCAAAAAATCGGCCATTAATTTATTGACCACATCCCCGCATTCCATCGTGCTGAGATGGCCGCAATTTTCGATCTGATGAAAGATGGCACCGGGAATCAGGTCCGCCATTTCCTGATGCACTTTGGGCGGGGTTAACGCATCCTGCATACCACAGATAATCAGAGTCGGGCATGATATATCTGGCAAAAATTCCCGCGAATCCGGGCGTGCGATCAGAGAAAGTTGCTGACGTTGAAAGGCCTCCGCCCCCACTTCTGTCGCCATATCAATAATTCTGTCGCATAAATCCGCATTATTCAGACGGTCCGGATGGATAAGATACGGGGTAAGCTCTCTGGCAATATCTCGTATATCCTCTGCCCCTGCCCGCCGGATCAGATCCTCCCGCATATCAATCTGTGGCGRGCGGTCGGCCCGGGCGTTGGTATCCAGAAGAATGAGCTTTTCAACTCTCTCCCCGGCCTGTCTCATAACCTCAAAGGCGATATAGCCGCCCATGGACAGGCCCGCCAGGGTGAAACTGTCCGGGGCATCTGCCAAAAAAGCGCCCACCATATCCGGTAAATTATCATGACGGGTATGATCGAACAAAGCCAGGTCATAGTCGGCCTCRAAGGCATCAATCTGATCCAGCCACARGTCATGGCTRCATAATAATCCCGGTATCAGAATAATATCCTTGCTCATAAGGCGTCCTTTCCCCTAAAATTACATCTRAMGGCACCATAGCAAAGCCTGTCAAAGATTGACATCTTTATCGTTTTCCTTATTGTGCGCAAAGATATTCTGTAATTATTTATTGAGAAGAGAAATTWTACCATATGGGTTTTGATTTTTTAGGGTTAAGTGATGACCTGCTGGAYGTMGTCAAAAARTCCGGCTACACGACCCCCACACCTATTCAGGCGAAAGCCATCCCCAGCATTTTGCAGGGACGCGATATTCTGGGYATTGCCCAGACCGGAACCGGCAARACYGCGTCYTTYACCCTGCCCATGATTGACATTCTGTCTCAGGGCCGGGCCCGSGCMCGGATGCCGCGCTCGCTCATACTGGAGCCTACCCGCGAATTGGCGACCCARGTRTCCGAGAGCTTTGAAACCTACGGYGAAAARTCGAAACTGACCATGGCTTTGCTCATTGGCGGCGTCGCTTTCAAAGATCAGGAGATGAAGCTGGACCGGGGGGTTGATGTTCTAATCGCCACGCCAGGCCGCCTGATGGATCATATGCAGCGCGGCAAGGTCATGCTGAACGGTGTTGAAATCCTTGTGGTGGATGAGGCCGACCGGATGCTGGACATGGGTTTCATTCCCGATGTGGAAAAAATCTGCAAAGCCATGCCTCAGAAAATTCAGTCATTGTTTTTCTCGGCCACCATGCCCCGGGAAATTAAGCGGTTAACCGATAAATTCCTGAAAGACCCTAAGGAAATTGAGGTTGCCGCCCCGGCCTCAACGGCCCAGACCATTACTCAGAGACTGTGCAAAGTCAACGGCGGTGAAAAAGAAAAACGCATCGCCCTGCGTCAGCTTCTCAATACTGAAGACATTAAAAACGCCATTATTTTCTGTAACCGYAAATCGGTGGTCAAAGTTTTGGCYAAATCCCTGAARGTMCATGGCTACAGTGTTGGCGARTTGCAYGGYGATATGGCCCAGTCCATACGGACCGAAACCCTTGGAAAATTTAAAAACGACGAAATTCAGCTTCTGGTCGCCAGTGATGTGGCTGCCCGTGGCCTCGACATTCCCGATGTAAGCCATGTATTCAATTTTGAAATCCCCAATAACCCGGAAGATTATGTCCACCGCATCGGACGTACAGGGCGYGCGGGACGTGAGGGCAAATCCTTTACCCTGACCAGCCCGTCAGAAAAGAAATATCTGGGCTTTCTGATTAAATTTCTGGGCAAGGAAATTGAGCTTCATGAGGTGCCGGGCCAAGAGGCACGAAAAAAAGAAATTCCTGCACAAGAGAATAAAAACCTGCCCCAGCCTAATAAAGAARCACCCCCAAAAGAAAATAAAAACCGGGCCCAGCCTAAAAAAGACCAACCCCAGCCTAAAGTGGATCAAAAAGACCGGGAGCCCCGCAAAAAAAGCACACCGGACAAGACACCTCCCCGCAATCCTCACGGGCAAAAACAGGTCGCTTTTGGCCAGAGCGATCAGGTGCCAGCTTTCCTGTTACGGAATGACCCAAAAAAAGAAAAGTAATGGACGCTAGGGGGTGTGGACAATAATTTAATTTTTACCTATTTTTAACCACCCCTATTAGCTATTCCTTAGTAAATTTCTGCTAATCCTCACGCCATAAAAGATGTCGTATATGGGCATAAATAATAAAAGATGATAGGCAGAAGAACACATGACTTTCCTCAACGTGAAAAAAGACATCGCCTATATTCGGGATATTTCTGACAAGGCACTTGACCTTATGTCCCAATATAATGTGGTTCCCTCACCCGCCAACTATGAAGTCTGGTATGACTATGCCAGCGAAGATAATATGTCTCTGAACAAAGCCATTGATGATATGATTCGCAACCGCAAATCATTCACAGCTATTGCCTGTAAGAACCTTCACGAGAAATTTTATTCAAATAACCAGGAACAGCATGCTGTTGAAACGACTGGACAAGGTCTTCAGSATGAACTGGCTAAAATCGCAAAAACCGTAAGTGACGTTAACAAAGGTACCGCTAAATAYGGYGTYTCCCTYAACGAAAGCATGCTGAACATAGACAGCATACCGGGCGGGGCAGCCATAAAGACAATCATTTCAGGTATTATGAAGGAAACCAAAGAACAGGCCGATAGCAATAGCCAAGCGCAGGAGCARYTAAAAGAATCCGCCAAAACCGTGCAAAAACTGCAAGCCACACTTGAAATAGTCCGTCAGGAAGGTCTGACKGATATGCTGACCAATATTGGCAATCGCAAGTTTTTTGARGAAACCCTCAAAACGACAATGAATAAAGCCAATGAAGAAGGAAGCGAATTATGCATGGTCATCGGTGACATTGATCATTTCAAAAAATTCAATGACACATGGGGCCATCATGTGGGGGATCAGGTTCTCAAAGCCGTCGCGCATACCCTCAAAACCCGCGTAGGGGATATGGGGTCCGCCGCCCGTTACGGCGGGGAAGAATTTGTCATACTCCTGCCAGGGGCTGATATAGAGGCAGCACATGACCTGTCAGAAACAATTCGCAAAGCCATTGCATCGCGTAGCATGAAACGCAAAAGTACAGGTGAAAGCATTGGCAAAATTACCTGTTCCTTTGGTCTGGCACAATATCGTCAARGTGAACATCGCAATGATTTTCTGGAACGGGCGGATGCCGCYTTATATCGGTCAAAAAGAAATGGCCGAAACAGAGTAACATTGGAAGATGATACCTCCCCAAARGTAGTGAATATCGCMTAGCGTTTCCTCTTTACAAACGATCGTTTTAAATTAAAATGGGCTTTTCTGAAAATCTGGAGAAGYCCATGACCAGTTCTGGCAAGTCATTTGAAACCATGAAACTTGACTATGAAGGTGATATTGCCGTTGTCACCCTATGTCGTCCCGAGGCAAGAAATGCAATGAATCGTCAATTCTTTGAAGATTTTCAAAGCATTTTAACGTCATTATCCGATGATAATAACACGGCGCGCGCCCTTCTTCTTCTGGCAGAAGGCAAAGGATTTTGCGCCGGGGCMGACYTGAARGATCAAACCGGTGAAATGCCGCCAAACCTTGGCGATATGTTGCGCCAGAATTATCATCCGTTAATCACCGGGCTTAAAGATTTGCCCATGCCAACAATCGTTGCCATTAACGGCGCGGTTGCCGGCGCGGGGATGAGCCTTGCCTGCGCCTTTGACATCKCCATTGCCGCCCGTGATGCCTATTTCCTGCAGGCTTTCATTAATATTGCACTGGTGCCTGATGCCGGCAGCACATATTTTCTGCCCCGCATGGTTGGCCGCGCACGGGCCGCCGCCATGATGATGACGGGTGAGCCAGTAACCGCCGAGCAGGCTCTGGAATTTGGTATTATTTCAGAAATAACCGAACCCGATGACTTGATTCCCAGAGCAAAGATCATCGCCGGGAAACTGGCCGCCATGCCAACACAGGCGCTGTTCTCCATACGGAAACTACTGGATAGTTCCGAGAATAATCCACTTGCCAAGCAGCTTGAAGCCGAGGCCATTGCCCAACARACCGCCGGACATTCCCGGGATTTTATGGAGGGCATAACCGCCTTCTTACAAAAAAGRYCSCCTGAATTTAAAGGAAAATAGCAAAATATTCCCTATTTGTTCTTTTTTGTTCTTGACTAAGCCTTTGTTGCGCATTAGAACATARAAGGWACAAGGARAGAAAATATGGATATTTTACTGCATATGGCCGGACTGGCCTTCATACCGATTATGATTTATATTCTGGTTTTGGGATTTCAGGACTTATACAGGCTTTCCGCCTAATCAAGGGACTCAAAAACGYCCATTTCGTAATTGATGCACCATTCRATCATYTGCCGATAYARATTYTCCACSAGTTCTGGATGAGCSCCMACCTGTTGYGCATGATCAAGGGCCTTYGYAACCACATCCTCAATCCGYYTTTCATCACGAACCAGATTTCTGTCCTGCTTRATACGGGCGGCCTGCTCCATGAACCCTTGACGAACACTTAGCAGATCAACAATTACCCGGTCGAGCTGATCTATTTCTACACGCAGATCATCCATATTGTCACATTGCACAACTGGGTATTCTAYMSKYTTTCTTTTTTCGCTATAGTCGCTCATATATATCCCGATCAGACTGAAAGCACATACATATTTCAGTTACCCATCATATGAAAGAAGAAATATACCGGAARTCTATTATTTAAGGGTTTTCAGAACCAGRCAATCAATTTTCACATCCCGAAGTCCTTCACACAAGCTGCGCGCGGCGGCYCKGTCCTCAATRTCCCYAACAAAAAGACGGAACAGATTTTTTCCATTKGCCAAGGTCACAAGTTTAATCAATGGRTTGAATGGCTCCAATARYCCCTTACTRCGTCGTTTAATTTTCTTCCARCCCACCGCTGCCAAGGCCGTATTRGGGTATGAGGCCAATTGAACCCGGTAAACTTTCTGAGGAGCTACATAGCCCTGTTCCGCAACAGGCTTTGCCGGAGCTTGCTTAACCACAGGGGCCGTTTTTACCACAGGCTCGGATGTTMTTTTACGGTCTTTCGATTCYTGATCCAGAATCCTTTTTARTTCACGTTTCTTGGGRTCATTGGGTATTCTTTTCATGGGTTGCGGTGCCTTATCTGGAACACCCGCCACRGGGTTTTTCTTCTTATCYTCGGGAAAATCCTTRATCCCGAGAAAWACGGCCTGYGCCCTCTGCCCCGGTTTCAGGCTTTTCACCCACTTGTAAAAACGGATATTATTTTCCATTTCCTCTGCCGTCATKATAGAGGCCCCRATTTTTCGGCCCGCCGCCTCTTCCCCGGACATCACGTAAGCCAGCACCAGATTCTGCTGGGCCTTGGTCACCGTATAATCCAGCCCGATTGCCTTGCTGAGCAATTTAATGGCCGGTGCRTATTGYCCTTCAAAAGCAAAGGACAAGGCCAGATTATTCAACAATGAAATATTATCCACCGCAAGGGTCARMCCCCGGCCATAATTCATCTGGGCYTCYTCCTGTTCCCCCAACAGGTCATGGGCAAGGCCAAGCATGTTATAAATTTTGTAATTTTTYGGGTCCTGTTTTGATAATTCAACCAGATAGGGAATGGCATCTGCGGGCCGATTGCGGGTGATCAGCATCTGACCCGTACCAACCTTGGCKTCTATATTATCCGGGTCAAGCCGCAATACCTGCCCATAGAAATTGAGCGCCGCATCCAACGCCCCCATTGACTGATAGGTTTTTGCCATCCCGAGGCGGGACGGGATATGRTTGGGGTTTTCATTGGCCGCCCGCTGAAAYAACCGCATGGCATTACCGTAATCACCCGCCGTTAAAAAACTGTTTGCCATATTCATCAAGGATTCTGAATCAAACGCCAACTCACCATCAACCCKCCGCTCCCCYCCGCAGGAAACCAGCAGTACAGAAACGGAAAAAATAACAAACGTCTTTATAACTTTTTGGATCATCAAAGCCCCGATGGAATATCTATTAATATTAAGATAACAGCATACAGCGAACCGTTAACCATAACCAGCTTATCATTGCATAAAATTTTCAGTAAAAGTTAAAGAAATCTTAAAAACTATGTTATAGCTTCACTGTATCGAAAGCCAATGAGGATTGATAAATGGTTGATATTGCGTCTACGAGTAACGTTTCCAGTCAAGTACAGGTTGACCGGGGTTCCAGYCAGGAAAACACCGCAWCTGTAAGGCARTTGCTGACAAAAACAGCTGMGGATTCTTCCACGGAACGTAAGGAAGTTGAATCTACGGAAAGTTCTKCYRCRCARCGGAATGAGGTTGAATCAAGTCCTGGCCCCAATGTTGGCCAAAAGGTAGACATCCGCGCCTRAAATAAAATTTCAGCGATTAAATTGATGGGTGCAGGCCTTGGTCTGCGCCTTTATCTATTTGTAATATACTATWATTTTTCGGCGACGATCCGTGCCGGGTTRCCGACAACGGTGACATCACTGGCCACATCTCTGGTCACAACAGATCCCGCRCCGATAAWGGCWCCAWCCCCGATTGTCACCCCCGCCAGAAYGATTGCCCCGCCGCCAATCCAGACATTWGCGCCGATATTAATCGGYCTGGCAATTTCCAGTCCGGCTTTTCGYTTTTCCGGATCCCGGTGATGTTCTGCGCAATATATCTGTACCCCCGGCCCGATCAGGGTCGCATCCCCGATGTGAACCRGGGCCGAATCAAGTATAACGCARCCCGAATTTATAAAAACCCGGTCGCCCAAATGTATATTAATGCCGTAAATACAATGAAACGGAGCCTCTATAACCACATTATCMGGGGCCTGCGCCATTAATTCTGCCAAAGCCGGGGCTATATTGCCGCGCTCATCCGGGGGAAGGGTGTTATGGGCATGAACCGCTTTTCGGGCCTGAACCCGCAAGATCTCAAGCTCCGGATTGACGCAGTGATACCAGTCCCCGGCGTCCATTTTTTCCCGTTCGCTAGGGTCGGAATCTATTAATTTCATACAATTCTGTCCTCGCATATAATAAAACAGGTAGAAAATAAGCGCAGGCAATGGTCATTCCATTGGCAAGCTTGTTATTTGCACATGTTTTATTATATACGAGGACCCTCTCGGGCGCGACATATTTTACCTGTCTTTTGGGAAACCACCTTGACCATAGCCCCGCTATGCTCTGCAGTTCTTTCCCAAAAGACAGGTAAAATTTGCCAGGCGCAGAATGGATGAAATTAATRGATTCCGACCCTAGTCAACCGGGATCGTCCGCAGATGCAGCTCCCGCAGCTGTTTCGCAGAAACCTCGCTCGGGGCTTTCATCATCAGGTCTTCAGCCTTCTGATTCATGGGGAAAATAATCACTTCGCGGATATTTGGCTCGTCAGCAATCAGCATGACAATACGGTCAACCCCCGGCGCGATACCACCATGGGGCGGTGCGCCGAATTTCARGGCRTTCAACATGCCGGAAAAGCGTTCCTCAACCACGGACTTGTCATATCCGGCCAATTCAAAGGCCTTATACATGATTTCCGGTTTATGGTTCCGGATGGCCCCGGATGACAATTCGATGCCGTTACAGACAATGTCATATTGATAGCCCAGAATATCCTCCGGATTCATGGTTTCCAATGCTTCCATCTCACCTTGCGGCATGGAAAAAGGGTTATGGCTGAAATCCAGTTTCTTTTCCACCTCGTCATATTCATACATGGGGAAATCAACAATCCAGCAGAATTTAAATTCATCACCATTGATCAATTCAAGGTCTTCACCAACCTTGGTCCGGGCAAATCCGGCCAGCTTCGCGGCTTCCATTTCCTTGCCGCAAGCAAAGAAAACCCCGTCCTCATCACCAAGGCCCACAATTTCTCTTAATTGTGCCAGACGATCATCATCAAGGTTTTTCGCAATAGGGCCAAGAGCCTCGCCCGCCTTGAAACGAATGTAACCAAGTCCGGCGTGGCCCTCGCCCCGCGCCCAGTCATTCATCTTGTCAAAGAAACTACGTGCCTTCGCGCCGCCAGCCCCCGGTGCCGGGATAGCGCGTACAACGGCGCCCTTTTCAACGGCTCCGGCAAAAATACCGAAACCAGACCCCCGGAAAACTTCCGTCACATCRMYRATTTCSAYCGGRWTRCGMAGGTCYGGYTTGTCKKTGCCATATTTMAGCATASWKTCSKYRWAMGSAATGCGCGGGAASGKNYKRSTGRSTGANTTTSYYRKYRGYAAATTCYTCAAAMAWRCCWWKCAWYAMAGGCTCAASGGYKKSGAASAYATCTTCYTGRGTSACNAAAGNWCATTTCMAYRTCRAGCTGATARAATTCTNNNRRYGMGCGGTCWGCSCGSRMATCYTCATCMCGGAAACARGGTGCRATYTGRAAATAACGATCAAARCCAGCSAYCATMRMCARYTGTTTAAACTGCTGCGGTGCTTGGGGCAGAGCATAAAATTTTCCGGGGTGCAGGCGGCTTGGCACCAGGAAATCCCGCGCGCCTTCCGGGGAACTCGCGGTCAGAATTGGGGTTTGATATTCCCTGAAATTCAACTCAACCATACGGCGGCGGATACTGGAAATCACRTCAGAGCGCAGAACGATATTYCTGTGGAGCCTTTCCCGGCGCRGATCAAGAAAGCGGTAAGTCAGCCGAATATCCTCCGGATAATCCTGYTCGCCAAATACCGGYAAYGGCARYTCWGCGGCGGCGGACAGCAGGTCAAGCTCCTCAATGATCAWTTCCACATGKCCRGTGGGCAGATTTTCATTGATGGTGTCTTCTGTCCGCGATACCACCTTGCCCTTAACCCGGATTACGGATTCAGCCCGCAGKTCTTCGGCCATATTAAAATTGGGATTATCCGTGTCAATCACACATTGGGTCAAACCATAATGGTCGCGCAGGTCAATAAACAGCAATCCGCCGTGATCTCGTTTCCGGTGAACCCAGCCGGACAGGAGAACAATCTCCCCCACGTTTTCCGCGCGTAAAGCTTCGCAAGTATGTGTTCTATATTCGTGCATAATCAATCTTCTAATTTTAATATGTAAATCATGGTGTTTTTGTGCTTTATTGCCCACTTGTCAAGTTATTCTTTACGGGGGCTGGAAACTATGCGCCAGATCGTAAACAACAGAAAAGAAAAATAATGAGCGTAATTACCACCAATGACGCGTTAGTTGCCCTGTGCGCACGTCTTTCCAAATCAGAATATATCACCGTTGATACCGAATTTCTGCGCACCAAGACCTATTATTCCAAGCTCTGCYTGATACAGGTGGCCAATGAAGAAGAATATCACGCCATTGACCCCCTCGCCCCCGGCATTGATCTTTCCCCCTTTTACGACCTGATGACCAATGAAGATATATTGAAAATYTTCCATGCCTCCCGGCAGGATATTGAAATTTTCGTCAATGAAAAGGGCGTTGTGCCAAAGCCCCTGTTTGATTCTCAGGTCGCGGCTATGGTTTGCGGCTATGGTGACAGTATCGGCTATGAAAAGCTGGTGATGAGCATGGCCGGGGCGACTTTGGATAAAAGCACCCGCATTACCGACTGGTCAAGGCGGCCCCTGACCCAGCGTCAGATTGATTATGCCCTTGGCGATGTGACCCACCTGCGGACCATATACCGCAAACTGGATGCCCAGCTACAGAAAACAGGCCGCAGCCARTGGCTTGATGAAGAAATGGCCGACCTGACCAATCCGAACACCTTTRTCATTCTGCCGGAGAATGCATGGAAGCGTTTGAAAATCCGCAGCAGTAACCGCCGGTTCAATGCCCTCGCCCGTGCCTTGGCGGAATGGCGCGAAGAAGAGGCCCAGAGACGTAACCTGCCCCGTAACCGGGTGATGCGCGACGAAGTCTTRCTGGAAGTATCCGCCGTCCGGCCCGAACATGCCAATGCATTGGGYAGCATCCGGGGCCTGTCGCCCCAATTCAGCCAAAGCAAAAGCGGCCAGAAAGTCCTTGCTATCATCAAAGATATTCTGGCCCTGCCTGAGGACAGCCTGCCGGAAATATCCCGCCGCCGCCCACCAAGCCAGAATACGGACCCGGTGATGGAGCTGTTGAAAGTATTGGTCAAGCTTATTTGCCAGAATGAAAATGTGGCCCCCAAGCTGATCGCCTCCGTAGATGATCTTGAAAAGCTGGCGGAAAGTGATGAYGCGGAWATYSCYGCCTTRTCRGGTTGGCGTTATGATCTTTTTGGCAAGCAGGCGTTGGCGGTAAAGCACGGCGAACTGGCCTTTGCCATGAAAGACGGCGAGATTATCCTGATCAAACAGGATCAGGACTGATCAGCCCCTTGTCAGAATAAGTTGCTTTATCAATGATGGCCTTGTTGCCGCTGATGGACACCCGGCCAAGGGCGATCAGTTTCAGGGCCTCGGGATAGATAATATGTTCCAGCTCCAGAACCTTTGCCGACARGTTATCCGCATCAYCCTCCGGATCAACGGCGAGAGCGGCCTGCAARATAATCGGCCCGTCATCCATTTCAGGCCGCACRATATGAACCGTGCATCCGGTAAAGCGCACCCCRGCCTCCAGAGCGCGYTCCTGCGTRTGYAATCCCTTGAAAGAGGGCAATAAAGACGGATGRATATTRAGKATCCGGTCTTTCCAGCGGTTAACAAAACGCCCGTCAAGAATACGCATAAATCCGGCAAGGCAGATAAATTTGGCCTTAAAATTCTTTAGTTCCTCATCAACGGCATTTTCAAAGGATTCCCTGTCCTCAAAATCCCGGTGATTGACCACAGCCGTGGGAATATTGGCCGCCTTCGCCCGCTCTAACCCCCCTGCCCCCGGATTATTTGAGATAACCGCCACAATACGGGCCGGGAAATCCGGCTGGGCGCAGGCGTCAATAAGCGCTTGCAGGTTACTGCCCCGTCCTGAGATCAATACGGCAACGTCAAGCATAGGATAATCCTGTCATCAATTGGCGGAAAGGGCCTGCCAAGGGTCCGTATAGCCCCAGCTTCCGGCATCGCCCGTAACAATGGTTGCCGGTTCATTTCCTGACCGTTCAACCACCCGGCCAAGACTATAGACCGTTTCCCCCATCTGTTCGAATATTTTTCGCACGTCCTCTGCGCCGTCCGCTGAAACAACCAGCACAAGGCCAATGCCACAATTAAACGTCCGTGCCATTTCCAGCGGGGCAAGATTACCCGCTTCCCGGAGCCAGCCAAAAACCGGCGGCAAAGCCCAACCGCTGGCATCCACATGGGCGCTGACATTTTGCGGCAGGATACGCGGGATATTTTCCACAAAACCGCCGCCGGTAATATGGGAAATTGCCCTGATATGTCCGCTTTTCAGGGCCGCAAGCGTACTTTTTACGTAAATTTTTGTCGGCGTCAGCAGGGCCGTGCCAAAATCCTTGCTCTCGTCAAAAGGACATTGGTCCCTGTAATCCAGTCCGGAATCCGTCACCAAACGGCGGACAAGGGAAAAACCGTTGGAATGAACGCCGCTGGAAGCCAGACCGAGCAGAATATCCCCCGCAGACACACCCTCCCCGGTCAGGATATTATCGCGCTCCACCGCCCCGACACAAAAGCCGGCCAGATCATAATCGCCGTCCTTATACATGCCCGGCATTTCGGCGGTTTCCCCGCCAATCAGGGCCGCCCCGGACTGRCGGCAGCCCTCGGCAATGCCYTCGATGATGGCCCGGCCTGCCTCAACGCTCAAATGCCCGGTGGCRAAATAATCCAGAAAGAATAAAGGCTCTGCCCCCTGTACGATCAAATCATTGACGCACATGGCCACAAGGTCGATCCCCACCGTGTCATGTTTGCCCGCCTCAATGGCGACCTTCAGCTTGGTCCCGACCCCATCCGTGCCCGACACCAGAATTGGATCAATATATCCCGCCGCCTTCAGATCGAATAACGCCCCGAACCCGCCAAGGCCYGCCGTACATCCCGGTCTTTTGGYTGARKCRGCGGCTGGYTTAATGGCCTCAACAAGGTCATTTCCGGCCTCTATATCAACGCCAGCCTCTTTATAGCTATAGGATTTTTTGTCGTTCGCCATGGTCCACCTGAGCAATAATTATTACCCGCCAAGATATAAGGGGCCAAATTAAAAATTGCCACCTGATTTTTATCAAATAAGAAAATATAAAATACTTGCCATAGTGATGACAAGATGCACTATTATGCCATTACATGAAAAAATGATCTGACCGGGTATATTGTTTTGATAAAAAACATAGCATTAACAGTATTTTACAGTATCTTTCTAGGCCTGTATATTGCCCCGTCCTGGGCCAATGAGGAYGGGTCTGATCTTGCTTTCGTAAATAACGCRCCCAAAATATATACCATCTATAATATTTTAATGGATGAGACRGCGACCAGCTCAAGGAAAGCCAGCCGRACRGCCTTGAAAAAGGCCCAGCGCATCGCTCTGGAAAAACTGTTCCGCAAAATCATCCGCGAGGAAGATCATAARCAYCTCCCCCCCCTGACCGATGGGCAGATCACAGAACTGGTCAGCGGCATAGAAATTGCCAATGAAAAAAGCTCGTCTGTGCGCTATATCGCTGATTTTACCGTTCATTTCAGCCGGGACAAGATTTATAATTTYCTRTCTGCCATGCAACTGCCTTTCGCAGAAACGTTATCCAATCCGGTCAATATCCTGACCGTTCTGGAGAAAGACGGYGCCTCCATCTTATGGGAAAAGAGCAATGACTGGCGCATAGCATGGATGGACTATGACACCATCAACAACCTTGTTCCCATTAAGATTATCACCCCGTCACGCACAGGGCGCATGTCCATGACGGCCTGGCAGGCACAACAGGGCGACCCTGAAGCACTCRATAAATTTGCCCGCCTGACAGGYCTGCGYACGCTCTATATCATGAGCGCCCATGTTGAAAATAACTATGGGGCWGGTGGCAGGGGTTTGACGTTAAAAATATTCAAGGCGGGTGATGATACRCTCGCCTATGAAACGATGGTCACGGYGGACGCGAATACTGAGGATTTAAAACCCCTTTATGATGAGGCCATAAAACAGGCGACTTATTGGCTGGATAACCAGTGGAAAGAAAAGGTGATGATCCATTTTGGAACCTCGTCTCACCTGATCATGRATATYCGRTTTGACCAGAGCGAAGACTGGTTTACAATCAAAARGCGGCTGGAATCCATWTCCCTGATCCGYAAAGTAACCTAYAGAAAATTCAAAACMAATTCCGCAGAGGTGGAAATMGAACATTCCGGCGATGTGGCGCAAATCACCCTGACCCTGGAACAGGAAGACCTGATTTTRCATAGCGAACCAGCRGATACMCCGGAATCTGAAAGCTGGGTTYTAACCTTAAAGAAACATTCCCTATGAGCGCYGAACARATACCYTTTGAYATYCCYCTGCGCGAAGCCTTTGAGGCCGAGGATTATCTGGTGACGGTGAGCAATGCGGCGGCGGTGGGCTGGATCGACCGCTGGCCGGATTGGGGGGATAGCCATTGCGTCATCCTGCATGGCACCGCAGGATGCGGSAAAACCCATCTGTCCCATGTGTGGCAACAAAAATCCGGGGCGGTRCGCRYCCGSCTKGACCAGATAACCTTTARYGAAAGYCATGACAATCTGATCGTTGAAGATATTGACCGGGATATTCAGAGCCCGCCATTTCAGGAAAAGCTGTTTCATCTGTATAACTGGCAAAAGGAAAAAGGTGGGATGCTTATGCTGACGGCTCGGTCCCATCCCAATGACTGGCCCCTGTCCCTGCCCGAYTTAAGCTCGCGGATGYTGGCCAGCATGATCCTTGAAATCGGCCCCCCCGATGATGAGCTTTTAACKGCTGTTATCGTGAAACAATTTATGGACCGTCAGATCAATGTCCCGATCGAAGTGGTTCAATATCTGATCCCGCGAATCGAACGCTCCTTTGAGGCCGCAAGGGACATCGTAAGCAAAATTGACATTCTGGCACTGGTGCGCAAACGAAAAATTACCGTTCCCCTGATCCGGGAACTTCTGGAATAGATTATTCCAACGTTGCACAATTCATAAAATTGAAATATTTTAAAGTTAATCATATCCTCTGAAATGGAGTTTAACCCCCTCGTGCCCAAGAAAAAAAAGCATAACCTGCCGTTCCATGACATTCCGGTCCCTGAAAGATTGATTAACCGGGAGTTGTCATGGTTGCGTTTTAACATGCGGGTGATGGAAGAATCCGATAATCTGGCACACCCCTTGTTGGAACGGCTGCGGTTCCTGTCCATTTCCGGCAGCAATCTTGATGAATTTTATATGGTTCGGGTCGCGGGTATTCGCGGCCAGATAACGGCGGGCGTGGAAAAGATCAGCAATGACGGCCTGACGCCGCTAGAACAGCTCAAGAAAATCAATGACCTCGCCGAAGACCTGATTAATGTACAGCAGGTTCGCTGGGCAGCTCTGGTCAAAGAGTTRCGTAGCGAAGGTATCAGCCTGATCGAATCCGGTGATATTACGGCAAAGGATATGGATTGGCTGGAAGAATATTTTCTGGAAAGCGTTTTCCCTATYTTAACGCCGCTGGCCGTTGAYCCGGCGCATCCTTTCCCCTTCATTCCTAACCTTGGGTTTTCCATTGTTCTGGAACTGGAAAATAACGAAGACGGCAGTCCGCTTCTGGCCCTGTTGCCCGTACCGCGCCAAACCAAGCGGTTTGTTCGCCTGCCCGGCGCTGACGTGCGGTTCATATCCGTTGAAAACTGTATTCGGCTGTTTTTAAATCTGCTGTTYCCYAATTATTCYATTAAGGGMGAGGGYATTTTCCGTCTGATCCGGGATAGYGAGATGGAGGTGGATGAGGAAGCCGAAGATCTGGTTCGCGTGTTTGAGAGCGCCCTGAAAAGGCGGCGGCGCGGGCACGTTATCCGGCTCGAAGTGAATACCAATATCCCCGAAAAACTGTTGAAAATGGTTAAACGTGAATTGCGGATTACCGATACAGAGATTATCAGTGTCAGCGGCGTTTTGGGGCTGGCCGAGGTTGATCAGTTGATCGTTGACGGCTTTCCAAAGCTTAAGTTCAAATCTCTGGACCCCCGTTTTCCCCAACGTGTCAAAGAAAAGGGCGGTAATTGCTTTTCCGCCATCCGCGAAAAAGACTTTATCGTCCATCATCCTTTTGAAAGTTTTGATGTGGTGGTCAGCTTCCTGCGTCAGGCGGCCCTCGACCCGGATGTGGTRGCTATCAAACAGACCCTTTACCGGACAAGTGAGGATTCGCCCATTGTCCGGGCCCTTATTGATGCCGCCGAATCCGGGAAANCAGTGACCGCGCTGGTGGAACTCAAAGCCCGCTTTGACGAAGCCCGGAACATCAAATGGGCCCGCGATATGGAACGGGCCGGGGTGCAGGTGGTTTACGGCTTTCTGGAACTGAAAACCCATGCCAAGATTTCGGTCATTGTCCGGCGGGAGAATGAGCATCTGCGGACCTATATCCATTACGGCACCGGGAATTATCACTCGGTCACCGCTAAGATATATACGGACCTGTCCTTTTTCACCGATGATGAGGCTCTGGGCCGGGACGCCATTCATATTTTCAACTATCTGACCGGATATGCCCGGCCAAAGGCSTTGGAAAAGGTCGTAATTTCACCCTTTGGCATACGCAACAAGTTGATAGAATTGATTGAGCGGGAAATGGACTTTGCCAAAAAAGGCAAACCGGCCAGCCTGTGGGCCAAGATGAATGCTCTTGTGGACCCTATTATCATTGACAAGCTGTATGAGGCCTCCTGCGCCGGGGTCTCAATTGATCTGATCGTGCGCGGCATATGCTGCCTGCGGCCCGGTGTGCCGGATATGTCAGAGAATATCCGGGTTAAAAGCATTGTAGGCCGTTTTCTGGAACATGCGCGCATTACCTGTTTTGGCAATGGCCATCCGATGCCATCTGATCACGCGAAGGTTTATATTTCCTCTTCCGACTGGATGCCGCGCAATTTTGAACGCCGGGTGGAATCCTTGATTCCCATTGAGAATTCCACYGTAAARTCACAGGTTCTGGGCCAGGTCATGGTGGCAAAYCTGAAGGATAATATGCAAAGCTGGCACCTGCAACCGGATCATTCTTATGTGCGGGCACAGCCCGGCAAGGTAAAATTCTCCGCCCATGATTACTTTTTAAAAAATCCCAGCTTGTCAGGCATGGGAAAAGCAATTAAGGGTAAAGAATTCCCGTTGTTGCTAAAAGAGTAAATATTTTGGATAAATTCGCCGTAGTAGACATTGGTTCAAACTCTGTCCGCCTTGTGGTTTACGAGAGCCTGAAGCGCGCACCCTATGTCATTTTCAATGAAAAAATYCTTTGTGGTCTKGGGCGCGGCCTGTCCGMAACCGGACRTATGCAGGATGGTGCCATGGAGCAGGCCTTAAAAAGCCTGAAACGCTTTCGATTCATGCTGAACAAGATGGATGTGGCAAACTACCGGGTTGTAGCCACCTCTGCGGTGCGGGAGGCGGAAAATGGCCCGGTCTTTGCCGACAGAATCAGAGCAGAATGCGATCTGGAYGTTTCGGTTATTCCGGGCATTGAGGAAGCAAGACTATCAGGCCTYGGTATYCTSTGCGCCCTGCCCCGGGCCCAAGGCATCATGGGTGACCTTGGCGGCGGCAGTCTGGAACTGGCCCGCCTGTCGGGCAACGGGGGGATCGCGGAAAAAGTCAGCTTTGCCATTGGGCCCCTGAAATATCAGTCTCTGGACGGTGAAACCATCTCTTCGCCCAAGGCAGATATTGACAAGGCCATAAATTCCCTCGACTGGAAAGGCAACCACATTCAGGAAAATTTCTATGCGGTGGGCGGTTCATGGCGGGCATTGGCAAAAATTCATATTATGGAACGGGGCTATGTCCTGAATAATGTCCACCATTATACCATGAGCCGGGAAGAAGCCCTGACACTGACCGAAAARCTGTCCAAAATGAACTATGCGGAACTTATCCGCTACCGGGTTCATATATCAGCCCGGCGGCTTAAAGTATTGTCTCTGTCGGCCTATATCCTCAACCGTCTGATTAAAAAGCTGAAATCCAAGCGCCTTATCGTATCAGGCTATGGCCTGCGGGAGGGTTTGCTGTATGAAAGCATGGCGCCGGATATGCGCGCGCAAGACCCCCTGATTGCCGCCTGCCATGATATTGCCGCCAATACGGGCCGGTTTTCCGAACATGGCAAGCGCGTGCAAAAATGGATTGATCCCCTGTTTCCTGATGAGGATATTGAACCAAACCGGCTCAGGCTGGCGGCCTCCATCCTCAGCGATGTGGGCTGGCGCGGTCATCCGGAATATCGGGCGGAAAAAGCCCTCTATGAGGTGCTTCATGGACGCCTGCTTGGGGTTAATCACCGGGGGGCGGCCTTCATCGGCCTGACGCTCTACATCTGTTACGGCGGCAGGACCGGCGAAAAAGAGACGGCAAAGGTCGAAACCCTGCTGAAARATACCGATATTCTCTACGCCAATCAGGTGGGCCTCGCCCTGCGKCTGGCCCAACGTATTTCCGGCGGYACYGCAAAGGGCCTTAAATCAGCGGCCTTACAGATGGACGGCGATAATATTTTGCTGAATGTCAAAGAAAAAGACGCGGCCCTGGTCAATGAAGTGGTCATGGAACGCTTATCAAAACTGGGCAAGGAATTTGGCCTGACCGTCAACGTCCGCCTTCAATAACAAATTACCCAACCGGAATGTAATTCAGGGTTTTTCTATAATTCACAAAAAAAACATGGTAAAAACCATATTGCATATGTTGCTAAAAAACCGGGATAAAAAAATATGAAAATTGGATATGTGGGTCTGGGGAAAATGGGGATGGGGATGGTCAGGCTTTTACTTGAAAAAGGCCATGAGGTCATCGCCACAGACCCCGATGAAAACGCCCGCAGAGAAGCCGCCGCCGCCGGGGCGGAGGTCGTCCCAACCATAGAGGRMTTCAAGGACCGATTGGCCGGTGAAAAATTCATCTGGATCATGGTTCCCCATCAAATCGTGGATAATGTTCTGGCCGACCTTGAGGCGATCCTGAACCCCGGCGATGTGATCATGGACGGGGGCAATTCCAACTATAAGGAAACCATGCGCAGAGGGGCCGAACTGAAAGAAAAAGGCCTTGTTTTCATGGATGTMGGGGTMAGCGGCGGGCCAAGCGGCGCACGCAACGGRGCCTGTATGATGATCGGCGGCGCCCGTGATAAATTTGACAAATATGAAACGCTTTTCCGGGATTTGAGCGTGAAGGATGGCTATGCCTATATGGGGGAAACGGGCGCCGGGCATTTTGTCAAGATGATCCATAACGGCATAGAATATGGCATGATGCAGGCCATTGGCGAGGGCTTTGAAATCCTCAAAGAAAGCGCCTTTAAACTGGATCTGAACGAAGTCACCCGCATATATAATAAYGGCAGTGTCATTGAATCCCGCCTCGTTGGYTGGCTCCAGAATGCTTACAGGGAAGAAGGGGTTGATTTATCGGCTATTTCAGGGGAAGTTTCCCATAGCGGCGAAGGTCAATGGACCGTGGAAGAAGCCAAAAACTGCCGCATCAGTGACACAGAAAGCAAAGAGATTCCGGTCCCGGTCATTGAGGCCTCCCTGCAATTTAGGATCGATTCCACGGGCAATCCCAGCTACACGGGACAGGTTGTCTCGGCCCTGCGCAATCAATTTGGCGGACATACTGTGAAAAAATAAGAGGTTTGAAATGAAATCTGGAAAAATTTACCCCATAATCCTGCTGTTCATTGTTGTTATGATAAGCAACAGCTTTCAGGCCGATTCCATTTCCGACGACAGAGTTACCATTAAACGGGACAGCTTCGGCACACCCCACATCTATGCCCAAAATGATTATGGTCTTTTTTACGGCTATGGCTATGTATTGGCCGAGGATCGGCTGTATCAGTTAGAAATGCTCAAACGGTCTACGCAAGGCAAGGTGGCGGAAGTTCTGGGGGGTAAATTCATTGCATTTGATAAAAAACAGCGCAGCCTGTTCTGGCCCGCCGATATTCATGCTCAAATAGCTCATCTTGATGATAATATGCAGGGCATATTCAAAGGCTTTGCCGCCGGGATAAATGCCCGGATTACGGCCACCCTGAATGATTCTGAAAATCTGATGCCCTATGAGTTCAACGCCAAYGGSTTCAAGCCCGAACGCTGGACRGATTATGATGTGGTGATGATGTTTGTCGGCTCCATGTTGTTGCGCTTTGGGGATTTCAACACCGAGCTGGAAAATCAGGCCTTTCTGGCGGATCTGATCAAGGCCCACGGCAAAGAGGATGCGTGGAGAATTTTTAACGCTGTCATTCCCCTGACCAATGACCATGCCCCGACAACCATCCCGAAAGGCGACTGGCAGAAAATGGCCGAACGCACCCCCTTGCCGCCCCAAGGCGAGGCCTTTGATATGGCTAGCTATAGCGCATCGGAACGGGGCCATAGCTTCAGCAACGCCCTTGTTCTGGGGCCGGAGCGGCTTAAAGGGGCCAAATCCGTTCTGGTCAATGGGCCGCAATTTGGCTGGTACGCCCCGGCCTATACATATTCCATCGGGTTCCATACAGCGGACTGGGACGCGGTGGGCAATGCGCCCCTTGGCTATCCCCTGCCCATGTTTGGCTATAACAAATATATCACCTGGGGCAGCACATGGGGGGTCATGGATAATGTGGACATCTTCCGCGAAACCCTGAACCCGGACAATCCCCGGCAATATAAAYATAACGGCATATGGAAAGACCTTCGCGCCCGTAAAGAAATCATAAAGGTCAAGGGCGGTACGAATGTCACCTTCACCGCCCTGAACAGTCTTCACGGTCCCATTGTTCACAAGGACAAGTCCTATGCCTATGCCAAACGGCGGGGCTGGACAGGGCGCGAGCTTGAAACGCTCACCGGATGGATCGAAGCCACCCGCGCCAAAAATCATGCCCAATGGCTAAAAGCGGTGGGTAAATCGGCCCTCAATGTGAACTGGTATTTTGCCGACCGGCTGGGGAACATCGGCTATGGCTCCATGGGGGCCTATCCCGTGCGGGCAAAAGGTCATGACAACCGCCTGCCCGTCAGCGGCGAAGGGGATATGGACTGGATCGCCATTCAGCCCGCCGCCCGCAACCCGCAAAAGCTGAATCCGTCCAGCCATTATGTGGCCAACTGGAACAACAAGCCGGGCGCAGGCGTCAAAAACCCCGATGAATGGTGGGCGTCATGGTCGGAAGCAGACCGGATCARRGTTYTGGATGATGCGGTGAAAAAGGCCGGAAARATGACCCCGGAYGAGGCYTGGAACCTGATGATGACCGCYTCYTTCACAGAYCCCAATGCGGCCTWTTTCAAACCGCTCATGCTGTCGGCCATCGCGGGAAAAKCCMAATATRATRCCATTRAAAAGCARMTYACRGACTGGRACGGCAGCTATTCAGCCATGACYGGAAAGGGYAGYGCCAATTCMRATGGCAACAGCTATCGCCACCCYGGAAATGCCATTTTCCGCAGCTGGCTCGGGGAGATGATGACGGCGGTATTGTCCGATGATCTGTCRGGACAKATTGGCGGCATCATTGCCCATGCCACCGGTTACGGCACACCGGAAAAGCCCACCGCCAGCGGCCTGAATATTTCCGTCGGGCTGAAAATGCTCTATGAAATCCTGCAAGCGCGCGGGGATTATGATTTTCTCAATGGCAAGGCCGCCAATGATCTATGGGTTTCCTCACTTGACCGGACAATCCGCAACTTAACCGCCCAATATGGCCCGGATATATCAGGCTGGCATCTCCCCGTACCCGCCSTGCGGTTCCGGCATGTGAATTTCCTTGGCATTCCGCARGCCCTGCCCGCCTCTATCCGCGATGATATGCCCGCCATGAACCGGGGCACCCAGAATAATATGACCGTCTTCACAGCAAATGGCCCCACGGGTTATGAAGTGGTTCCCCCCGGTCAAAGCGGCTTTATCAACCCCAAAGGTGAAAAGGCCAAACATTTTGACGATCAATATCTGATGTATCAGAATCTGCAAAAGAAACGCACATGGCTCTATGAAAATGACATAGAGGCCCATTTGGAACGCACATATATTTTGAAAATAAACTAGCCGTTCAGGGTATCCTGAAAACGAATAGGTTGGCCGGTGGCTTCTTCGGCAAGCTCACCCATCCACATGACTTTGCGGCCACGAACGAAAGTTCCCACGGGTTTGCCCGTAATCTGACGCCCGGTAAAGGGGCTCCAGCCGCATTTGCTTTCCAGCCAATCYTCCTCGATCGTCCATTTCTTTTTCAAATCCACAAGRGTCAGGTCCGCATCATAGCCCACCGCAAGCCGTCCCTTGCCCGCGATGTTAAACAGCCGCGCGGGTCCGGCACTGGTCAGGTCCATCAGTCGTTCCAATGACAACACCCCCTTGTTCACCTGATCCAGCATGAGCGGCAACAKGGTTTGCACCCCCGGCATSCCSGACGGGCTTTTGGGATAGGGCAATGCCTTCATCTCTTTCTCATGGGGCGCGTGATCAGACCCCAGCACATCCACAATGCCCACACTCAGGGCCTTCCACAGGCCGATACGTTCCGCCTCACCCCGGATWGGYGGRTTCATCTGGGCATAGGTGCCAAGCTCCTCRTAACAATTCGGGGCTGACAGGATCAAATGCTGGGGCGTGACCTCAACCGAGGCCACATCCTTATAGGCCGCCAGCAAAGCCATCTCATTTTCCGTGGTGATATGAAGCACATGAACACGCCGTCCCGTGCGCCGSGCAATATCCAGAATRCGCTCSGTCGCCCGGTAAGCGGTGGTCGCATCRCGCCATACCGGATGYTGGCTRACCCCGCCTTCCTCTGACAGATGCTTRCGCTCAATAAGCCGRTCCTCATCCTCCGCATGRATCGCAATCCGGCGGGTGCCATTGGCCAGAATATCCGCCAGAGTCTGATCATCCGCCACCAACAGRTCACCCGTAGAGGAGCCCATGAAAATCTTGATCCCGCAACATCCGGGCAGTCTTTCCAGCTTGGCCAGCCGGCTGACATTTTTACTTGTCGCCCCCACATAAAAGGCGAAATCGCACCACATGCGGTTGGTGCCTCTTTTCACCTTGTCATTCAGGGCCTTTGCCGTGCTGGTCAGCGGGTTTGTGTTTGGCATTTCAAAGACGGCTGTCACCCCGCCCTGTACGGCGGCGCGRCTGCCGCTTTCAAGGTCTTCCTTGGCCTCGGCCCCCGGCTCACGGAAATGGACCTGGGTATCWATCACCCCCGGCAAGAGGTGCAAGCCCGTGGCATCAATGACCTCCCCGGCTTCCACATCGTCAATATGGCCGATGGCAACGATAATATCATCCTTGATCGCCACATCCGTGGCCTCAATCCCGTTATGTGACACGCAAATTRCATTTTTAATCAGAATATCTATAGCCACTAGAATCATTTCCTTTTTTCAGTTATCATCCTTAAGATAGCCTTACTTTGATAAATCAACAAGAAATTCCTTGCAAAACAAGCGAATGGAGGGGGCGTTGAAAAGCATATATGTCAAATGTCTATAAAATCCTGTTCTGCTGTGGTTCACGGCCYGAAATTATAAAATTATCACCCATTTACCACCAACTGAAATCAGCTATGAACATTTCACCCCTTCTGTGTAATACGGGCCAGCAGAAGGATTTACTAAGTCCCCATCTGGCCCATTTCGGGATAGAGCCTGACTTTCAGCTTGATGTCATGCGGAAAGGGCAAAGCCTGGACAGGCTTTTGGCGCAGTTGACCCATCAATTACCCGCCATATATGATCATTGTTGCCCCCATATGGTTATTTTGCAGGGYGACACGGCCAGCGCCCTTGCCGCCGCYATGGTKGCCCATGGGAAAGGCCTGCCCATCGCCCATATTGARGCCGGACTGCGCACCCATGACAGGGCCTGTCCCTTTCCAGAGGAAATATACCGTCAGAGCATCTCAACGCTGGCCAAATGGCATTTTTGCCCAACCGATACGGCGCARCAGAATCTTCTRCGGGAAGGYATCCMCGAAGAAAATATTTTTGTCACCGGAAATACATCCGTTGATATGGCCTTGAAGATGCATATAAAATCAGAAAAAAACGGCTACAACCTCTCGCTCGAACAGGCAATAAACAAACCCTATTTCCTCATCACCCYTCATCGGCGTGAAAGTCAGGGCGCACCRCTCACCAGAATAGTCAATTGCTTGCTGGCGTTTGCAAAAGGCAGACCGGAATTTAATTTTATCATCCCCCTGCATCCAAACCCCGCCACCTCCCGKATGATCCGTGAAAAAATGACTGATCAGCAGAATATTTATCTGATTGCGCCCCAACCCTATCCAGATTTTATTCACCTTATGGCCGATGCCTTTGCCATAATCACCGATTCAGGCGGTATTCAGGAAGAGGCCCCGACCCTGAATACACCCGTTATTGTTGTACGTGACAAAACAGAAAGGGCGGAGGGTGTCACCAACGGTTGCCTGAGGCTTGCCGGAACCAGTGGAGACACCATTATAAAGGAATTAAACTTGCTGATAGATGACAAAACCCATTATAAAAGAATGCAAGACGCCCCGAACCCCTTTGGCGACGGTTTMGCCGCGCCCCGTATWACGGCGCATCTGAAAAATATTCTGGAAAGTGACCCGCTATTCAATGTTGACTGACCCCATTCCCCTCCCCAGCCGTGCYATYATCACCTTGTCCGGGCCGGACAGRAARTCTTTGCTGCAGGGRTTGATCACCAATRATATTRATAAACTMTCAGCRRAYAAYKGWCTTTATGCCGCCCTCCTGACCCCGCAGGGAAAATACCTKCATGATTTCTTTATCATGGAACGAGATGACATTCTCTATCTGGATTGTGAAAGAGACMGGTTGGCCGATYTTTTCAGGCGGTTGATGATGTATCGGTTGCGGGCAGAAGTTGACATTGCCGATTGTAGCGAAAAATACACCGTGTTTTCTGCCGGATCACAGCCTGAAGGTAACATAATTTTCRCCGCCGATCCGCGCCACCCGGACATGGGGCATCGTCTTATCATGCCCGCATCTAAAGAAAAACACGATGCCGCCCTCTATGATCAGTTGCGCCTGTCGCTGGGTCTGCCGGACGGGTCACGGGATTTTGAYGTGGATAAAACCCTGATCCTCGAAGGAAATATGGAAGAACTCCACGGCGTCGATTTTGACAAGGGTTGCTATGTGGGGCAGGAAGTCACCGCCCGTATGAAACACCGTACTTCCCTGAAAAAACGTCTGCTTCCCGTCACGTTAGAGGGCGACTTACCCGCCCGGGGCACCGAAATCACGGATGAAAATGGCAAAAAAGTAGGGGACATCCGGTCCGGTTTCCAGGACCGGGCAATAGGCTATTTCCGGCTGGCTTATATGACATTTGGCAAGACCTATCACTGCGGCGCGGCAACCCTCACACCATGGCGACCTGACTGGTTAAAAGAGGAATAAATATGACCGACAAAACGCGATGCAGGTGGCCCGGCGATGACCCGCTTTATGTGGCCTATCACGATGAAGAATGGGGCGTGCCGGTTTATCAGTCACAACAGCTTTTTGAGAAGCTCATTCTGGATGGTTTTCAGGCCGGTCTGTCATGGATCACCATCCTGCGGCGTAAACCGGGTTTCCTCAAGGCCTTTGACAATTTTGATCCGGAAAAGATCGCCCGCTATGATGAGGATGACATAGAACGGTTGATGAATGACAAGGGCATTATCCGCAACCGGCTGAAAGTCCTCTCAACCATAAAAAATGCCCGGATATATCTGGATATGGAACAGGAAAAAACGGGCAGTTTTTCTGACTTCATCTGGAGCTTCACCGATGGCAAAATCATTCAAAACGAATGGCAGGGCATTGGCCAGCTTCCCGCAGAAACCATAGAATCAAAAGCCATGAGCAAGGCCTTGAAAAAGAAGGGATTTAAATTCTGCGGCCCCACCATATGCTACGCCTTCATGCAGGCTGTAGGCATCGTCAATGACCATGACATCCGTTGTTTCAGACACGCTGAATTAAAATAAAAAACTGTTTTCTAGCCAACCAAAAACAAAAAGAAGCTGCTGGTCAAGATACCAAAAACAACTGCTTTAAGAAATTGTCTATGAACATCGTTACGTGCAATCCGGTATTGCATTTTCTCTCTCCATACCCCGTACCAGGGTTATTACAGGCTCATTCTGAACCTTTTATTTGCAGTTGATACGGCATATACCCAGCACTTCCGAATCAACCTCATTGATTAGTGTATTTTAATATAAAGGGTCAAAAAAAACAATCACACAGATGGACTAGTTTGCCTGTTTTTTTGCCCTTTTTAACAGAAAAAAACCTTCAMGCAAAAGCCCCGCCGCGTGAGATTGAGGTATCTCTGTGAATCGCCGCGCAAAGTATAAAACCAATACCCACAAGAAGGGTCAGCATCGCCGACCCCCCGTAAGAGACAAGCGGCAACGGCACCCCAACCACCGGTAACATACCCAAATTCATCGCCATATTGATGAACATATAGAGAAAAAATGTAACAGATACGCCAAGGCATAGCAGCCGTCCAAACTGGCTTCTGACAGTCATGCTGGTGAACAGGGCATAGGCCAGAAGGATAATATACAGCCCCAGCAACCCAAGGCCGCCCATAAGGCCGAATTCTTCCGCCAGAACTGTAAAAATAAAATCCGTATGTTTCTCTGGCAGGAAATTAAGCTGGCTCTGGCTGCCCTGTATAAATCCTTTGCCATACAGGCCACCGGACCCCACCGCAATTTTGGCCTGGATACTGTGATAGCCCGCCCCCAGAGGGTCCCTTTCCGGGTTCAAAAAGGTAAGAACCCTGTTCTGTTGATAGGGYTTCATAAACTTCCACGCACCAAAGGCCGTRGGKACCATGGCCAGAAGACCAACCACAAAAATCCACACCCTGACTCCGCCGCAAAATAATATGGACAAGCCGCCGATGATAATCAGCAAAGCRGTTCCAAGRTCCGGYTGYAACAGCACCARTATCACAGGGGCCCCTATCAAGAACAATGGCATGATCAGSCGKGAATATTTACCGGTTTCTTCCTTGGCCAGACAATGAAAATAGCGCGCCAAGGCCARAACCAATGTGATCTTCACCAGCTCCGACGGCTGAAAATTCATAAAACCCAKATTAATCCACCGGGTCGCCCCCATGCCCGTATGYCCCATRACACTGACAATGATCAGCATGATGAGCGATAAAAAATACAGGGGATAGGCCAGAAACATCCAGACCCGAATATCRACAAGCGCGATCACCACCATRCCAACCATACCAATGACGAACCGGATCACCTGTTTTTTGGCCCAGGGGTCCACCGACCCGCCTGCAACTGAATAAAGCAACGCAAAACCAACTCCGGCAATCATGATCACCGTCACAATGATCACCGGATTAAGTTCCAATATTTTTTGCAACAAAGATTTTGACCGCCGCCGCCCTTGCAATCCCATGGCCATCACRCATTATCCTCTTTGTGCGTTTGACTGTGGGCAGGAAGCTTATCCCGGGTGAACATRAATTCCARTACATCCTTGGCAATGGGGGCGGCCTTCTTTGACCCGCCGCCGCCATGTTCCACAATCACGCTGATGGCATAGCGCGGGTTTTCAAGGGGGCCATACCCCACAAACAGGGCATGATCCCGCTCACGCCAGGGCTTTTCTTCATTCTTGCGGATCCTCACATCACGTTCCTCTTTCGTAATGCGCCTGACCTGGGCCGAACCGGTCTTGCCGCCATAAGACATACCGGGTTTTTTCATACGCTGGGCATAGGCGACACCGTAAGGTTTATTAATCACTGCCGCCATGCCCCTAAGAACGATTTCTAAATTCTTCCGGCTTAACGGAATAACCGCCGGCGTTTCAATGCTCTCCCCTTCCTCCGGAAATAGAATTTCAGGATTGACCGCCATGCCCCCGTTGACCAGACGTGATATCATGACGCATAATTGCAAAGGTGTGACCARAACATCGCCCTGCCCGATACCCACATTGGCCGTATCGCCGCCCTGCCAACGACTTCCGCGATTGGCCATCTTCCATCCTTTTGAGGGATTAAGGCCTTTTTTCTCACCAGGAATGTCAATGTTAAATTTCTCCCCCAGCCCAAAACGTGCCGCCATATCATGTATCCGGTCGATGCCGACCCGGACGGCAATTGTATAGAAATATACATCACAGGACCCGGCAATGGCCTGCACCATATTGACAAGGCCATGTCCTTGTCGTTTCCAGCAATGTTTGGTGGTGTTGCCGATTTTAAATTTACTGTTGCAGAATATTTTTTCATGCTCATCCACAACCCCGGCCTCAAGGGCGGCCAGCGCCACGATCATTTTAAAGGTTGATCCCGGCGGATATTCCCCCTGAACCGTCTTATTGATCAGGGGCTTGCGCGCATCATGAAGCAAAATATCATATTTCTTCTGACTAATTCCCAGATTAAAATCATTGGGGTCATAGGCCGGGGTGGAGGTCAGGGCCAATATCTCACCCGAATGCACATCCATCACCACCACGGCGGCACTTTCATCGCGCACCCGGTCAGCGGTAAATTTCTGAATATCCCGGTCAATGGTCAGATTCAGCGTATCACCGGAAATACTGTCTGTGCGCGACAATTCCCGGATCACCCGGCCCATCACATTGACCTCAACCCGGCTATTCCCCGCCTTGCCSCGAAGCCGCTGGTCCAGCACCCGTTCCATGCCATTCTTGCCAATCTTAAAGCCCGGAAGCTCAAGCAAGGGGTCCTCGCCGATTTCCCGTGCATTCACCGAACTCACATAGCCCACCACATGAGCCATCAGGTCTTTTTCCGGGTAATAGCGGGTAATCCCCATATCCGGCTGGATTCCCGGCAGGTCGGGGATATTGATATTCACCCGGGCAAAAGTTTCCCAGTCCAGATTTTCCGCCACCGTTACCGGCAGRAAAGCCCGTTGCCGCTTGACCGCGCGTAATATACGCCTTTTCCGTCGTTCCGAAATGGGCAGAAAACTTTTCAGGGCCGCCAGTGTGGCCTCCACGTCCTCGGTCTGTTCAGGGATTATATTGACCCGGTAATCGGTCCGGTTGATGGCAATCCCGTGACCATTACGGTCCAGAATTTTACCCCTTTCCGGTGCCAGAAGCCGCAGACTGATCCGGTTTTTRTCGGCCAGCAATTTATATTGATTTTGGCCCACAACCTGAAGGAAATACAATCGGCCCACAAGTCCTGAGGTCAGCACCAGCATGCCGGCGGAAATCAGCCCCGCCCGGCGGGTGAATAATTTATATTTCAAATCATCGGGTGATGTTACCATGGGCTCACCAATTTTCCGCCACCAGCAGAGACCGAATAGCATTCAAGCCCCAGGAAATCACTGGAAAGGCCGCAATGGTCAACATGCTTTGGCCAAAGGCRTTCCAGAAAAATTGAATTTCCTTCAGATACATGCTGGCAATCAGCCAGGTCAGAAAACCGAACAGCAGGGCGACAAAAATAAAAAACAACCAGTTGAATAAAAATTCCCGCTCCAGAAAACGGCTGCCCTGCCGGATAACGAATATCCGCACCAGAATAAACAGTAACGCCGTCATGCCCAACGGGCCACCGCTCAAAATATCCTGTAAAAGACCCAATATAAACAAGACACTCACCGGCAAGAGCCGTGGYTTGAAAATAGACCAGTAATAAACCGCCGCCAGCGATAAATAGGGAAATAGATTGTCCAGAAAAAACAACCGATATTGAAGTTGCATCAACARAATTAATASRAGGACACTGAGGAACGGCAGGGCCCCTCTKATGCCTCTTTCTGTTTTGACTTCCATACCAACCATATCAGTTRCTGTCCTTCGAAGATTTTTCAGCCTTCAAKGTGGCCGGACCACGGGTAATYTCATAGCCAACRATACTGACATAATTCAGGTTATACAGCTTGGCTGATAATTTAATCCTGAACCCGTCCGGCCCCTTCTCCACCACTTGCCCCACTGGCAAATCATGGGGGAAAACCATACCRTATCCTGAAGTCAAAATCAGGTCGCCAACAGACAATTTTTCGCCAAGGGGCAAAAAGGACAGTTTCGGATAGGGCGAATTATCACCTTCAAGCACCATATTGATGCCGCTGRCGGCCAGCTTTACCGGAATACGGCTGTTTATATCCGTGGCCAGCAAAACCCGGGCTGATGTGTCCCCCACGGTTATTGTCCGGCCAATAATGCCATCCTCATTRATAATCGCCAGCCCTTTTTTAACGCCGTCACGGGTGCCGCGATTGATCAGAACACTTTTGAAAAACGGACTGTCACTGTCCGACACCACCCGCGCGGCGGCAATGGTCGTCACCCGGGCCTCACCKATATTGAGCAGTTTTTTCAGCCTTTGGTTATCAATGGCCAGCTGAGACGCCTTGATCTGCGCTTGCTTCAACTGCTTATTTTCCTGCCGCAAGCGTTCGTTCTCTGAAAAAACGATGGCCAGTTCCTGWGTCCATTTGGCAAAATCAYTCATCGCCGCAAAAGGGCGGGATGCCACATCAAGCACCGGCACGAAAAAATCGGTAACACCCGTGCGCATATCGTTTATCAAAACTGAATTACTGCGTCCGAATATRAGCARGGCAAGCGACAGAAAGATGAAGAAGCCAGAGGAAAACCTGTGCCTTAACTCCTTCATATTTTACCCTCGCTATATATCTTACTCTTAATAGGAATCCAGCAACACATGTTGCAGGATTTCATCCTCCAACGCCCGCCCGGTGCCAAGGGCAACGCARGTCAGTGGCTCATCGGCAATGATCACYGAAAGCCCCGTTGCCTTGCGGATCACCTTGTCCAGGTCGCGCAGCAATGCGCCGCCGCCCGTCAATACRATGCCCTTTTCCACAATATCGGACGCCAGTTCCGGCGGGGTGTGTTCAAGGGCGGTCTTGACCCCTTCCACAATAGCACTGATTGGCTCAGTCAAAGCCTCGGAAATCTGAAGCTGGTCAATCACCACCACTTTAGGCACGCCGTTCATCAAATCCCGGCCCTTGATTTCCATGGTCTTGCCAACCCCGTCTTCGGGCGGGGCGGCTGTACCAACCTCTTTTTTGATCCGTTCCGCGCTGGCTTCCCCGATCAGCAGGTTATGATTGCGCCGGATGTAGGCGATGATTGCCTCATCCATTTTATCGCCGCCCACACGCACAGAGGCCGCATAGACAATACCGCCAAGGGACAGAACCGCCACCTCGCTGGTACCGCCGCCAATGTCAACAATCATGGAGCCTGTGGGTTCCGTCACCGGCAGGCCCGCCCCGATGGCCGCCGCCATGGGTTCCTCAATAAGCGATACCCGCCGCGCCCCGGCCTCCAGCGCACTGTCACGGATGGCCTTGCGCTCTACGGGGGTTGAACCGGATGGTACGCAAATTACAATATGGGGGCTGGCGAACATGCTACGGTTATGGACTTTACGGATAAAGTCCTTGATCATTTCCTCGGCCACTTCAAAGTCGGCAATCACCCCGTCACGGAGCGGGCGAATGGCCTCAATATCRCCGGGCGTGCGGCCCAGCATCATTTTGGCGGCTTCACCGACCGCGATAACCGATTTGACACCCATGTTATTTTTAATGGCCACCACAGAGGGCTCATTCAAAACGATGCCCCGACCCTTCACATATACGAGGGTGTTGGCCGTGCCCAGATCAATCGCCATGTCGGATGAGAACATCCCCAAGAGCTTTTCTAACATATATTRTTGCCTATCGCTAAATTCTTAACCTGCCAGATTCCGGGCTATTAACCCTGATTCTGCCTGTTTATATATCGTTTGTATTAATATACCATTGGGAAAGCAATTTCTTTATGGAAAAACCGCCGTCTTTCTATGATTTCCCTCACTTAAGACCTAAATTGTGGTTAAAATAGGAACCGCCGGAACAACCTTAGCGGGTCATGGCCGCCGGCGCGGTTTTTTCCCGCTTGACCATCAGCTTGTTCAGGGCGTTCACATAGGCCTTGGCCGAGGCCACCAGCGTATCCACATGGGCGCCATGACCATTGATGGTCTTACCGTCTTCCTCAAGCCGTACCGTCACCTCTGCCTGGGCATCTGTGCCACGCGTCACCGCATGAACCTGATAGAGCTGCAACTGGGGCGCGCCCCCGGCAAGGCTGCGCAGGGCCTTGAAAGAGGCATCCACCGGGCCGTTGCCTTCGCTTGATACGGTAACCTGTTCGCCGTCCACCTCAAGGCCGAAGGTTGCCTTGCTGGCCTTGCCACTGTCACAGACAAAGGACCAGCTGGTGAGCGCCATACGRTCATTGTCACGCATGTTCTCATCCACAATGGCAATGATGTCATCATCATAGAGAGTYTTYTTCACATCCGCCAAATCCTTGAAGCGGGTGAAGGCGCTCATAAATTCATTGTCGCCAAGCGCATAGCCCAGTTCCTCCAGCTTTACCCGGAAAGCATGGCGGCCCGAATGTTTACCCATCACCAGTTCCGAYTTATTCAGCCCCACGGATTCCGGGGTCATGATCTCRTARGTTTCGGCATTTTTCAGCATACCGTCCTGATGAATCCCGCTTTCATGGGCAAAGGCATTGGCCCCGACAATGGCCTTGTTATGCTGYACATCAAGGCCGGTRACAGCCGACACCAGTTTTGAGGTCTTGATAATATTTTCCGTCACAATACCCGTGTRATAAGGCATCACATCCGGGCGGGTGCGGAAAGCCATGACAATTTCTTCCAGGGCCGCATTACCGGCCCGTTCGCCAATACCATTGACCGTACATTCAATYTGCCGCGCGCCGCCCTGTACCGCCGCGATGGAATTTGCCACCGCAAGCCCCAGATCATTATGGCAATGGGTGGAGAAAACAGCCTTGTCCGAATTGGGCACATTGGCAATGATCTTTTCCATGATGATCCGATATTCCTCTGGCGTAGTATAGCCCACGGTATCGGGTACATTAATGGTGGTGGCCCCGGCCTTGATGGCGACTTCAATGCTCCGATAGAGGAAATCTTCCTCTGTTCTGGTGCCATCCTCACAGGACCATTCCACATCATCGCACAGGTTGCGGGCATGGCTGACACTGCTGATAATYCGTTCAATGACCTCATCCGGGGTCATTTGCAGTTTATGCTCCATATGCAACGGGCTGGTGGAAATNAAANGTATGGATACGGGGGCGCACCGCYTTYTTCAGAGCCTCYGCCGCCCGGTCAATATCTTTCAGGGACGCCCGGGCCARTGAGCATACGGTGGTTTCTTTCAGCAGGCCCGCCACCTGTGACACGGCCTCRAAATCACCATTGGAGGCAATGGCAAAGCCCGCCTCAATCACATCAACGCCCAATATTTCAAGGGCCTCTGCCACCCGTAATTTTTCGCCCAATGTCATGGAACAGCCCGGTGACTGTTCGCCGTCGCGCAATGTGGTATCAAAAATGATAACCCGTTTTTTATCTATGGTCATTTTATTCGCCTTAATCGTCTGAATTTATGGATATATCCCCGCCCAAAAACCTGAATAAGATCTGATCGGGATCGAAATTAACTCTCTCCCCTAAACGTCCGCCAGTATTCTGGCCTTTAAAATCCGAGACGTCAGGGGCGACTAAGTCGACCAAGGAGTAGAAGGGAGAGAAGGAGAAATGACGCAAACAACGACAGACGGGCCATTTTCCGGCCCGCTACAGTTAAAATCAACGGTGTGCTATGCGTCTGCATTACAGTATTTCTTATATAAAATTTCAATTCATAGAGCTTATAAACAATTTTATGTGCCCTGTGAACTTAAAAATCTGATTGTGCTTGTCTTATGATTAATCCGGCCCTTTATGACATTAAAGGGYCGCTGGCGGCGAGAGGCCTTTTCGCTGTCAGCGGCGGGGGGAGGATCGTCCGCAGGCTTTGGCCATAATGATCCACATACCCTAATATGAAGATATTATCCATCCAGTTCTCGCCCTTGCCTTGCCCACCACTCTCGGTTAAAGGTAAATACTGCRCCCTGATTTTATCTAGGGTTATCTATTTTCACGAAGCAGATTTTACTRGCCGAAAAGGAGATCGCATTGGCAGGGACCAATAGTTTGGAAAATGAAATTATCGCATCTGGCGGCCCGGCAATTATTCTGGTGGGGGCGCAGTTGGGGGAGAATATCGGCAAGGCAGTCAGGGCCATGTATAATTTTGGCCTCACCGACCTGCGCCTTGTCGCGCCCCGTGATGGTTGGCCCAATCCGGACGCCGTGCCGGCGGCGGCGGGGGCGGATATTGTGCTGGATCAGGCGCGGGTCTATGCCACCACCGCAGAGGCCATAGCCGACCTGAATTTTGTTTACGCCACCACCGCGCGCAGGCGCGATATGATCAAGGCCGTCGTCACCCCCCATAAATGTGCGTCTCTCATGCRGTCGCATTATGATGAGGGGCGGAAATTTGGCCTGTTATTCGGGCCGGAAAAAGCCGGGTTGACCAATGATGACGTGGCCTTATGCGATGCCATCGTGTCGGTTCCGCTGAACCCGGCCTTTGCCTCCATCAATCTGGCGCAGGCTGTGATATTGCTGTCTTATGAATGGTTCCAGACCAGCGCGGAGCAACCCGCCGAATATACGCCGCAGTTAGGCACCACGCCCGCCTCATCAGAAGACCTGCAAAAACTGTTCGATCATATGGAGCGCGAGCTGACCGAAGCCGGTTATTTCCGCCATGATCAGCGGCGCGCCACCATGAAGCGGAATCTGCGCAATATTTTTAAGCGGTCCGCCCTCACCCATGAGGAAGTCAGCACCCTGCGCGGGGTGGTCAAGGCCCTGTCCACCGGCGGCGGGCCGGGGTGGATTTCGGAAAAGGCCGAAATTGAGGCTAAAAAGCGCAAATAACCGSSSCTTTNCCACAGGTTTTGTTTGACTTTCTGTTTCCCTCCCCTATATTCCGGCCATCGTGAATGACTCGGGTGAAAATATCGAGTTGCACAGGGTGGGGCATATCTCATTCTGTGGCGCTGATTTCAACATATTAACAGAAGCGATTCTATAAAATGACTAAACGTACACAAGCCAAGTATAAAATTGACCGCCGCATGGGTGAAAACATCTGGGGCCGTCCGAAATCTCCGGTAAATTCCCGCGAATATGGGCCGGGMCAGCATGGTCAGGGCCGCCGCAGCAAGCTGTCTGACTATGGTATTCAGCTCCGCGCCAAACAGAAGCTGAAAGGCTATTACGGCGATATTACCGAAAAACAGTTCAAACGTATTTATAAAGATGCCGACAAAATGCGCGGTGATACCGGTGCCCAGCTGGTGGGTCTSYTGGAATGCCGTCTGGATGCRCTGGTTTATCGCGCAAAATTTGTCCCGACCATCTTTTCTGCCCGTCAGTTTGTCAACCACGGTCATGTGACGGTTAACGGCAAGAAAGTGAATATCCCCAGCTACCGCGTGAAAGCCGGTGATGTGGTCGAGATTCGCGAAAAATCTCGCCAGATCCCCATGGTAATTCAGGGTATTGGCTCAAATGAGCGCGATATCCCGGAATATCTGGCCCTGGAAAATGACGGTACRAAAGTTACCTTCCTGCGCGTCCCACTGCTGGACGAGATCCCCTATCCGGTTCAGATGGAACCAAACCTGATCGTGGAATTCTATTCCCGCTAAGTACTACAACCAATTATTTATATGATTGGTATGGTAGCGAAACAATTTAAAAGCCGCTAAGGTAGAACTTGGCGGCNTTTTTTTGTGTGAGTGNTTTTTATGAATAAATTAGAATTATCTTCTGCGTTTTTAATAAGGCATGACGTGATAGACGCGGAACATGCTGAGCTTGTAAATATACTGAATGATATGACAGAAGGGTATAGGTCAAAAGACATAGGCCACTGCAAAGAAAGCTGGCAATTATTTTGTGAAAAACTGGAGCAGCATTTCGATAGTGAAGAAAAAATAATGGCAAGTTTTAATTATGTTAAAGAGGAACATAATAATTGCCATCAAAAGATATTGGGGCAAACACTGGCAGTTGGGAGGGATTGCGAAACGCTAGAGGATTGGCGGGGGTGTCTTTACCAGATACGGGATGAGATACTATCTCAAATACTAAGGCATGATTTACATTTTGCGGAACATTTAATTGGAATAGGCTACAACGAACATTAGGGGTTGCGATATTGCGGCAGACACAGTGATGATAGCTTGCGGCAGAGAAAATATGTGATAATTGACTTACGTCAAATGAATTAGAAAGTATTTTGATTAGACTTCGATACGGAATTAATTTTATACTGAAGGTTAATTAGGCGAGAATAAAATCAATAGTACGAAGGGAGTATATTCGTATTTTCTTATACTCACACCAAGTACTACAATGCTTTTTTAAGCTGTAGAAAAATAATTTGAAAGCCGCTAAGGTAGAACTTGGCGGTTTTGCTTGCGTGAGTGCTTTTTATGAATAAATTAGAATTATCTTCTGCATTTTTAATAAGGCATGACGTGATAGACGCGGAACATGCTGAGCTTGTAAATATACTGAATGATATAATTGAAGGGTATAAGTCAAAAGATATACTCCGCTGTAAAGAAAGCTGGCAARTATTTGGTCAGGCATTGCGGCGACATTTTACGTCTGAAGAACAAATAATGGCGGATTTAGGATTTGATAATAAGGAACATCGAATTCATCATCAAAAAATTATAGAACATATTAAGGTTAAATGCGGGAAAAATAAAACACTTAAAGACTGGAAAAATTGTCTTGTTGAGGTAGAGTGTCAATAAGCATTTAAAATTGACCCCCCTTTGGCGTTTAAAATTGACCCACCTGTTCAGTAGCAAGGCCAACATGATATCTGCCATTATATAGCGAGGTGTCCTGTTGGCCTTGCGTGTATTCAGGCTTGTTTTACTTGCCTGTTTTTGCTCTGTGCGAAGCGGAAGGAGTTGTTTCCGGTTTCAATGATTGAACAATGATGGGTGACCCTGTCGAGAAGTGCCGTCGTCATTTTGGCATCGCCAAAAACTGATACCCATTCGCCGAACTCCAGATTGGTGGTAATGATGACACTGGTTTTCTCGTATAGTTTGCTGATCAGATGGAAGAGGAGTGCTCCGCCGGATTTAGGGAAAGGAATGTACCCCAGTTCATCAATGATGACACAATCCGTCTGACTAAGCTGGCGTATAATCTTGCCGGTATTGCCTTCGGCCTGTTCCTTGATCAAGGCATTGATAAGGTCAACCGCATTGTGGAAGCGGGCTTTCTTACCCTGTGTGATAAGTGAGGTTCCCAGAGCAATGGCAATATGGGTTTTACCGGTTCCGGTGCCGCCAACAAGGATCAGATTATGGGCATCTTTCGTGAACTGTCCGGTGCACAGCTGTTGTATATCAGCCTGCTTTACAGAGGAAAGCTTATAGTCGAATGTGGCGAAGTCCTTATGATGGGGAAAGCGGGCTATTCGCATCTGGTATTGAATGGACCGCACC